>NZ_JBITLO010000004.1:0-636836 GCF_044465345.1 Nonomuraea sp. NPDC049684
AGCAGGAGGTGGCGCACACCGAACTCATGACGGCATAGTCGAACCAGCAGAGCCTCACGCGAGAACCGAGCTACACCACTCCGCGGGACGTGACCGGGGCGCAGCCCGCTGGGGCGCAGCCCGCTGGAAGCGGCGTGGGCGTGGCGTCCGGGGCACAGCGCGGGGTGCGGGTGCGACGGAGCACGACCCGGGGCGGCACCCCCCGGGGCGGCACCACCCGGGGCGGCACGACCCGGGACGGCACGACCCGGGACGGCACGACCCGGGACGGCACATCAGAGGCGGTGCGACCGGAGATGCTGCGCCTCGGGCGGTGCGACCGGAGGCGGGGTGGGGGTGATTGGGGGTTATGGGGTTGCTTCGGGGGTGTTTGGCTTTTGCGGGGTGGGGATGTCTGGCTTATTCGATATTCGTGTGGTTTTGTTCTTGATATCGGTACTAGTCCAGAGATTGCGGGAAAGTTCGCGGTTACTCGGGCTTGATGAATACCACAATTCCGTCGTTCTCGCCCGCACGCTGCCACCCCAGGCGCTCATACAGGCGAATGGCGTCGGGGGCGTTCACGGAGGTCAGGAGCCAGCCCCGACTTTGGCCGCACAAAAGGTGCAGAATGCGTCCCGCCAGGCCCCGGCCGCGGGCGCGCGGAGCGACGGCCAGCTCGTCCACCTGGAGGGCGCCGGCCAGCATCCGGGACACCCCGTCCGGGCCGAGCGCCGCGAGCACCTTGCCGTAGCTGCGGCTCTGCGGCAGGGGGGTCGCCGTCGGCCAGGCCGTCCCGAACCCGCACGGGCCCGCGTCGTCGACGGCCAGCACCGCACGGAAACCGGGACGGGCCGCGTCGGCGGCGAACCGGACGCCGAACTCGGCGACCTCGCCCTCCCCCTCGTTCCACGGCGGCCCGGTGAACACCTCGCGGTAGAGGTCGATCAGCTCCGCCCGGCGCGCGAGCGCCTGCTCGCCGGTCAGCAGTTCAAGCCGTACGTCCGTACGTTCCGTCACACTCCACCTCACTGTCTAGTAGCGGTACGACAGTGACGATAGCGGACGTCCGGCCAAACCGGCACCCCCAGGTCCGCGGCGCCGGACGCCCGGAGCGCATGTTCCCGGCAGCGCCGCATTTTCGGGGCGACAGTGCTAGGGAATGATCGAGTCACAGTAAAGCGACACCACCGCTCTTTGTCGCAATAAAACTGGACAAGTCGGCTGTAAGGGCCTGGTAAATCTGGTCAAGCTTTAGGAGCTCATGCCTGTCTTGTCAGAACTCCGAACTCAATGCGCGGGTAAGACTGCTCATGCCGGAGACCGACGGCAGTCGAGAAGTCCCGCGGCGGTTCTGGAAACTTCTGAACGGAAAGCGCGATGAAATCAATGATGAAGAAGCCGGCGGCCGTGCTCGCCACGAGCGCGTGCCTGCTGCTGGGTGGCGGCCAGATGCCGGCCGCTCAGGCCAGCACGGCCGGCACGGCGTCGTATCAGAGCCCAGCCGATGAGAAGCCGGTCCTCCGGGGCGGCTGCGGCTGGCGACACTGCGGTCCTCGCTGGTGGGGCCCGCGCTGGGGCGGCTGGTGGGGCGGCGGTCACCACCACGACCACGACCACGACCACCACCACCGCGTAGGCCCGCGTGGTCCCCAGGGCCCGCGTGGTCCGGAAGGCCCTCCCGGCCGTTCCGTCCACAAGCCGGACCACGACAACGACGACCACGGCCGCGACGACCATGGCCGCGACGACGACCACAACGAGGACGACGACTGGGGCGAGTGGGGCGAGAACTTCGACGGGTTCTAAATGAACCGCGGCGAAGTTCCCGCTGACACACCAGCACGCTGAACGGCGGGGTTCCCGGCGACATGAGCACACCGGCCGTCCGGACGAAGACCGGCTCCCGGTCCGGCGACCGGCCACGCGCCCATGTCCCGGCGAACCCCGCCCTGCAGTCCCCGCCCTGCCGCCCCCACCGCGCACGCCCCTGTCCCGCACACCTCACCCCTGCATGCCCCCACCGCGCACGCCCCTGTCCCGCACACCTCACCCCTGCATGCCTCCACCCCGCACGCCCTCGCCGCTGCATGCCCCGCCCCGCAGGCCCCCGCCCCCACCAGCACCGGAAGCCCCTCCGGACGCCCCCGCCCCACCTCCCCGCCGACCGGGCGCCGCGCCGCCGGACCGGGAACCGGACGGTAATGCCTTTTCTCATCGGCTGGGCTATGGTCGGCCTTATGACGGGACCGTGCAGAACGCCACGAGGCCCCATCGCGCTGTGTTGCGTGGTGGGCCTGGTTCTGCTGTCCCTGCTGGTCGCCGGCCCTTCCTACGCCGACGACCAGACGATCCCGCGCCCCCTGTCCGCCGGTCACGCATGGACCCCGGACCAGAGCGGCGACCGGATGCCGAGCCTGCCGCCCCAGGCGTCCAGCGGCCGTGAGCACCACGTGCTGTCGCTGTGGCCGCCGCTGCGCGGCGCGCGGCACGCCGAGGCCGCCCACCTCGCGCTGCTCCCGGCGCCCGGTTCCGACGCGGCCGCGATCCGCGACCCGCAGCAGGTCGGGCACCGCACCGCGGGCTCGCGCAGCCCGCCGCTGATCTAGCTCCCTCCCTCTTCACGAGTCGCCGCCTCCCGGCCCGCCGAGCGCGCCGCGGGGCCGGTCGTCGCGCCCGGCCCACGCACGGCCGGGTCCACGCGTCGCCCGGCCGCCCGCGGGTTCCGCGCGTTCCCGTACGGCCGGAGGTCGCCGTCGTGGCGTCCCCGCGTGCCGGGATGCGCCCTTTTCTCTCGTCCTTCGCATACGAGTTCTCCGCATACGAGTTCTCCGCGTACGAGTTGTCCGCGTACGAGTTGTCCGCGTACGAGTTCTCCGCGCCAGAGCAAGGAGCCGATCATCGTCATGTCCGACGCCGGATCAGTCCACGAACACTCACCGCGAACATCCGCGGTGCACCGCGCTCACGTGGTGCTCGACCTGGGCACCTCACGCACCCGTTCGCTGTCCCTGGACGGGTTCGCCATCGCCGACCGTCCCTCGGCGGTCGTGGTCCCGTCGCCGGAGAGCGCGGCCGGGATCCCGGTCCGCCCGATCCGCCGCGGCATGGTCGTCGACCCGGGCGCCTGCCTGCGGCTGGTCCATCTCGTGCTGCAGGACGCCTGGCTGGCCGGCGGCCGGCCGCTGGAGCACGTGATGGCCGCGGTGCCGAGGGCCGCGACGGGCAGCGATCGTCAGGCGGTGCGCGCGGCCGTCGCCGAGGCGGCCGGCTGCCAGGTGACGCTGGTCGAGGCGCCGCTGGCCGCAGCCGCGGGCGCCGGTCTGGACGTCGCGGGGCCGGGACCGTACCTGCTGCTGGACGTCGGGGCGGGCATCGTCGAGGCCGTCGTCGTCAGCGGCGGCGCGGTCAGTGACGCGGCGGCGCTCCAGCTCAGCGCCACGACGAGCGCGGGCCTGCTGCCGGACGCGCTGGACGGCGTCGTGGAGATGACCGCCGGCCTGCTGCGCCGCCAGCCCGCCCACCTCCGCCCGGCCGTCCGCGACCACGGCCTGACCGTCACCGGCGGGGGCGCGCTCCAGACGCGGCTGCTGGACCGCCTGCACACCGCCCTTCGCACGCGGATCAACGCCGCGCCGGAGCCGCAGCACGCCACCGTCCGCGGCTTGCTGCGCCTGTGCCTGCGCCCCGCGGCGCCCGTCATCGCCCTCTGAACCCCCGCAATTCACAGCGCGGAAAGGAAACCACCATGACCGACCACCTCAGCACCGTGCAGCTCCAGTCCCTGCGCCAGGACATCGACGAGCAGCTTGAGCGGCGCAGCCGCCACCTGCTGGGCCTGCAGGCCGCGGCCCAGGACGGCAACGGCGCCGACGACACCTGGCAGGAGCTGCTGGTCTCCCTCGCCACCGCCGACCGGGCCATCGCCGAGCTCACCCAGGCCCGCGACCGGCTGACGGCCGGCTCGTACGGCCGCTGCTCGCACTGCGAGGCGGGGATCCCGTTCGAACGGCTCAAGATCCGCCCGCTGGCCCGGTTCTGCATCAACTGCCAGCGCCAGCACGAAGCCGCCTGACCCCGGGACCGGCCGCCCTTCGCGACGTCGGGCGGCCGGTCCACCGACGGCGGCCGAATGGACAGGAATATGCAGACCGGTCTAGTGTGTGCCGCATGGCGGCCAAGGGGGACGAGACGCGGGCGCGCATCATCGCGGCGGCCCGGACGCTGGTGGAGGCCCAGGGCAGTCACGGCACCGGCCTCAACGAGGTGCTGGCGGTGGCCGGCGCGCCTCGCGGGTCGCTCTACCACCACTTCCCCGGCGGCAAGGACCAGCTGGTGGGCGAGGCGCTCGCCGCCGCCGGGCGCGAGGTCGACGCCATGATCGACGACCTGGCCGGCACGCTGCCGGGCGCCAGGGAGCTCGTGCCGGCCGTCCTCGACGCGCTGGCCGACAGGATGGTGGCGGCCGGGTACGCCAAGGGCTGCCCGGTGGCGACCGTGGCCCTGGAGGTCGCCTCCTCCAACGAGCAGCTGCGGCGCGTCTGCGCCGGCATCTACGAAGGCTGGCAGCGCAGACTGGCCGACGCCCTGCGCGCCGACGGGCACGTCACGGCTGACAACACGGCCGGCGACACGGCCGGTGACACGGCCGGTGACACTGCTGACGACGCGGCCGACGAGCTGGCGGCGACCGTGCTCGCGCTGATCGAGGGCGCGCTGGTGCTGGCCCGTGCGAGCCGGTCCCGGACGCCCGTCGAACGGGTCCGCCGCCAGGTCGTCAGGCTGCTGGCCTGAACCGGCGGTTTTTCGTACCTCCAAAATATGCAGATCGGTCTAGAGAGGAATCGTCATGGAAGACGCCGTGGTGTTCGGCGCGACCGGCCTCATCGGCAGATGGACGGTCCTGCACCTGCTGGAACAGGGCCGCGCCGTGACGGCCGTCGTCCGCCGCGCGGACGGCGGGCTGGGCCGCTGGCTGCGCGAGCAGGGCGTGCCCGGCACGCGGCTCACGGTCGTCGAGGGCGACGTCACGGCCGGGCCCGGCCTGGGGCTGAGCGGGTCCGCCGAAGAGACGGCGGGCGTGCGGGACGTGTTCAACGCCGCCGGCGTCTACCGCTTCGGCATGGGACGCGAGGAGGCCAGGACGGTCAACGTCGAAGGCGCGCTCAACGTGCTGAACTGGGCCGCCGCCCGTCCCGCGCTGCGCCGGCTGGTGCACGTGTCGGGCTACCGCGTGGGGCTGGACCCGCGGCCGCGCCATCCGCTCCCGGAGGCCGAACTGGCGGCCCTGTACCGGGACAAAGGGGCGTACGAGGGCTCCAAGGTCGAGGGGGACGCCGCCGTACGGGTCGCCGCGGCGCGGCTCGGCGTGCCGCTGACCGTGGTGAACCCGAGCAGCGTCATCGGCCATTCGCTGACCGGCGAGGCCGGCCAGTACCTCGGGCTGGCCTCGCTGGTCCGCGACCTGTGGGCGGGACGGCTGCCCGCGCTGCCGGGCAGCGCCCGTACGTTCGTCCCGGTGGTGACGGTGGACCATTTCGCCCGGTTCATGGCTGCCGTGCCCGAGCACGACCCCGAGCCCGGCGGCCTGCACTGGGTGCTCGATCCCGCCACGCCCGACCTGCCCGACCTGATCCGGCTGCTCGCCGGCCACCTCGGCGTACGCGCGCCCCGCATGCGCGTGCCGGTGGGCGTGATCCGCCGCCTGCCGTCCGCGCTGACCGGCGCCGAGCCCGAGACGCTGGGCTTCCTGACCGAGGACCGGTATGACACGGGCTCGGCCGACCGGGTCGCCGCGTCCGCGGGGCTGCGGCGGCCACCCGTCGAGCACGCGTTGCGCCGCTGGGCCGACCGGCTGGTCGCCGACCGCTTCGGGGCCGCTCCGGCCGCGCGTCCCGGCGGTTTCCACAGCGTGGCGGGGTCGCGTACGTACGTGGCGGGCGAGCGCACGTCGCCGCGGCTGGTCCTGCTGCACGGGCTTCCGCTCGACGGCGACTCCTGGAACGGCGTGCTCGGCGAACTGGACGGCACCCCGCCCGCGGCCCGCCCCGACGCTGCCGCGGACCGGATTCCTGCGGGTCGCCCAGGAGCTGGCGCGGACCGGTTTCCCGCGCTCGTCGCCGACCTGCCGGGGCTGGGGCGTTCCTCGCCCGCCGAAGGCGCGGCCTCGGACTGGCTGGCCGGGTTGCTGGAGCCCGTGCGCACCCGTCCGGTGATCGTCGCGCACTCGGCCGCCGCCGCCCCGGCGCTCCGGTACGCCGCCGCCCATCCCGGCCGGATCGCCGCCCTGATCCTGGTGTCGCCGTACTTCCTCCAGCGCCGGCCGTCCGCGCTCACGCTGCTGCTCGCGGCCCCGCTCCTCGGGAGGATGGGCCCCGACCGGCTCGCGTCCGCCCTCCTCGGCCCGGCGTCCCCGCCCGAGGACGCGCGGCGGGCGGTCGCGAGCGCCGCGGCCGGGCTCCGCCGTCCCGGGGCCGCCAGGCGCACCGCCCGCGTGCTGCGCGCCGCGCACCGCCCCGCCGAGCGCGCCGCGCTCCGCACGCTGCTCGGCGGCCCGGTCCCCGTGCACCTCGTGGCCGGTGAGCTGGACCCGCTGACCGGCAGCCCCGTCCCGGTGACGGTCGTCCCGGGGGCCGGGCACCACCCGCACCTCACCCACCCGGCCGCCGTCGCGGAGATCGTGCGTCAGGTCCTCCTCCGGCCCGCCGTGGACGATTGCCCTCCGCCGTCCATGCCTGACATCATGACCGGCCCACTCCCTCACCACCTCAGGGAATCATGAGCTCCGTCACCTACACCGAGCCCGCCGAGCCCCAACCCGAGATCCCGCTCGCCGGCGGCGACGTCACCGAAGGCGTCGTACGCGTCGGCGACACCGTGCGCCGCACCGTGGGGCCCAACGCCCCGCTGGTCCACGCCCTGCTGGGGCACCTGGCGGAGGCCGGGTTCGCGGGCGCGCCGCGGTTCCTCGGCATCGACGCCGCCGGCCGCGAGGTGCTGACCTTCGTGCCCGGCGAGGTCGCCGGGCGGCCGCGGCCCGCGTGGCTGGCCGACGAGGAGCGGCTGGCCTCCGTGGGCCGGCTGATCCGGGCCTACCACGAGGCGGTGGCGGGGTTCGTCCCGCCCGACGGCGTGCGGGCGGACTTCGGGTTCACCGAGCCGCCGGGCATGCCGCCCGCGCCGCCGTACCCGCCGGAGCTGGTCGGGCACCTGGACTACACGCCGGACAACATCGTCTTCCGCGACGGCGTGGCGGCCGGGCTGATCGACTTCGACATCGCCAGGCCGGCCACCCGGGCGGAGGAGCTGATGAGCGCGATGATGTACTGGGCGCCGCTGGGCGACCCCGCCGACGCCGACCCGCCCCTGCGCGGGCTGGACGTGCCGCGCCGCTGCCGCCTGCTCGCCGACGCGTACGGGATGTCCGGCGTCGACCGTTCGCGCCTGGTCGAGGTGGCCGTGCTGCGCACCCGGCGGTCGTGGTTCTCGATGCGGCAGATCGCCGAGGAGCGGGGCGGCGGCTGGGCCCGGATGTGGCAGGAGGGCGTCGGCGACCTGATCAAGCGGCGCGAGGCGTGGCTGGAGCGCCACGGCCCGGCGATCGAGGCCGCGCTCACCGCCCCCTGACCGCCCCTCCCCCGGAGCGGCGTCCGCCCTACTGGCCGGGCGGCGGCAGGCGCAGGGCGAGCAGCGCGATGTCGTCGGTACGCGGCGACGGCGCCAGCGCGAGCACCTGCTCGCAGAAGTCCTGGAGCGGACGGCGGGCCAGCGTCGCGGCGTGCCGGCGCAGCCGGGCCAGGCTGTTGTCCAGGTTGACGCCGGGCACCTCGACCAGCCCGTCGGTGTAGAGCAGCAGCGTGCTGCCGGGCGGCAGCGGCGCCAGGGCGTCGTGGCGGGTCACGTCGTCGAGATGCACGCCCAGCAGCAGCGACTGGCCCTCCTCCAGGTAGCGGGCCTGCCCGTGCGCGGTGACCAGCAGCGGCGGCAGGTGGCCGGCGCTGGTCCAGCGCAGGATCCGCGTGTCGGGATCGCTCCCCGGCTGCGGCGGCTCGATCCGGGCCAGGATGGCCGAGGCCGTGAGGGCGTCGCTGGCCACGGCCATGACCTTGTTGAGCCGGTCGAGGATCAGGCTGGGCGACTCCTTGTGGTCGCAGGCCAGGGCGCGCAGCATGTTGCGGAGCTGGGCCATCTGCCCGGCGGCCTCCAGGTCGTGGCCGGCGACGTCGCCGATGGCCAGCGCGGTGACGCCGTCGGGGAGCACGAACGCGTCGTACCAGTCGCCGCCCACCTGGGAGCCGGCCGGGGCCGCCAGGTAGCGTGCGGCGAGCTGCAGGTGATCGACCTGGGGCAGCGCGGTCAGCAGGTGGCGCTGCATGGTGTCGACGATGTCGCGCTGCTGGCCGAACAGGCAGGCGTTGTCGGCGGCCAGCGCCGCGGTGCGGGCGATGTCGGCCACCAGCTCCACGTCGGCCTCCGTGTACGGCCGCGCCGGGTCGGTGCGCGCCACCGTCAGGGCGCCCAGCACGCGGCGCGGCGTGCGCAGCGGCGCCACGATCGCCGACGAGCCGCCCAGCACGTTGAACAGGGCGTCGTGGGCGGCGGCCAGCGGCCCGTCGGGCGGCGCGGCGATCTGCTCGGGCCCCAGCAGCAGGGCCTGCTCCCCGCGCAGCACCCGGACCAGCGCCGACCGGGAGGGGCCCTTCGGCAACGACGGCAGCTCGGCGAACCAGGACGGGTCCACCGGCGCGGCCCCGGCGCAGGCCATGGCCAGGCGGCGCAGCTCGCGCGGCCCGAGGAACATGTCCACCGCCGCCCAGTCGGCCAGGCGCGGCACCAGCAGCCGGCCGAGCCGCGTCATCGCCTCGCGCACGTCCAGCGTCTGGGTGAGGACGGTGCTGATCTCGGTCAGCAGGCGGAACTGCTCGGTCAGCTTCTGGGCGCGGGCGAGCTCTTCGGCCTGCCGGCCGGCCGCGTCGAGGCGTTCGACGACGTCGATGAAGACCACGACGACGCCGGCCGGCTCGCCGTCGTGGTGGAGGGGCGAGGCCAGCCAGGCGACCGGGAGCAGCCGGCCGCCGGCGGTGGCGAAGGTGGCGAACTCGCTGCGCGCGGACCGGTCCTGCCGGCACACCGTCACCAGCTCGCAGCCGGAGCGGGGCGGGAGGCTGCCGTCGAGGCGGCGGTGCAGCGTCTGGTGCGCGTCGGCGCCGCGCAGTTCGTCGGCGGTGAAGCCGAGCAGGGCCGCCGCCCCCGGGTTGACCCACGTGATGCGGCCGGCGAGATCGGTGAGGTAGATGCCCATGCCCGTGCCGTCGAAGGCCGCCCGCAGCAGCCACTCCGCCGGCTGGGCGCCGGAACCGGAGCCGTCCGGCCGGTGTCCGACGTCGCCCCGATCAGCCATCATCACACTACGTTATCGGATGATTACTGACATGCCGACTTCGTGTACCCGGGAACGTGCCGGGCCGGCGCCGGCCGGGCTAGGACCAGGGGAAGGCGCCGCCGGCCATGCTGATGAGGCGGCGATCGGCGGCGCCGGGGGTCTCCGAGGGCACCAGCATGCGCAGCCGCAGCCGCGAGCCGAGGCCGGTCTGCTCCAGCGCGACCGAGTCGCACAGCTGCTGGATCACCCACAGGCCGAACCCGTGGGACGCGGTCGGGTCGACGTCGGCGGCGTCGAGGTGGTCGGGGGTCAGGCGGCCCGCGGTGTCCAGGATCTCCACGCAGACGCCGATCGGGTCCCGGGTCGCGGTGACCAGGCCGGCCGAGCCGCCATGGTCGAGGACGTTGGTGACGGCCTCGTTCACCGCGAGCACCAGGTCCTCCAGCCGCTCGCCGGACAGTCCGCTGTGGTGGCCGTGGATGCGCACCAGGTCACGGATGAACGCCAGATCGGCGCTGATGGGACAGCGCAGCTCGAACTCCACAAGCATGATCGTCTCGTCTATCGGGCGTCGGGAAGGGGTACGCCGGCCCCTCTCAGCTTTCCCGCCGAGTGATCGTCAAACGCGGCCGACCGCTCGGCCCGGCTCGCGGACGGCTCAGGGCATGACCGCTTGGGCGAGGGCGATGCCGCACCAGGCCGCTCCCAGGCCGGCCGCGATGCCGGCCACGGCGTTGAGCGCGGCGTAGGTGCGGGCGCCGTTCTGCAGCAGCCGCAGGGTCTCGTAACCGAAGGTGGAGTACGTGGTCAGCGCCCCGCACAGGCCGGTGCCCAGGAGGGCCTGCGCCCCGCCGGTGGCGGGCAGCGCCAGCAGGAAGCCGAGCAGCGCCGACCCCGTCACGTTCACGGTGAAGGTGCCCCACGGGAACAGGCTGTCGTGCCGGGCCTGGACGGCCCGGTCGATCAGGTAGCGGGCGGGCGCGCCCACGGCGGCGCCCAGCACCACCAGCAGCAACGTCGTCACGGACGCCTCCCACCGCGCGGACCCCGCGCGGCCTGCTCGGGAGCGGCCTCATCGGGGACGGCTTGGTCGGGGGCGGTGGCGAACCGGCCGAGCAGCCCGCGGCCGAGCACCTGGCCCAGGAAGACCGCGGCCAGGGCGGTGACCAGCGTGACCGCCAGGTAGGCGAGCGCCGTGCGCGGCTCCCCCGCGGCCAGCGCCCCCTGGGCGTCGGCGATGGAGGTGGAGAACGTGGTGAACCCGCCCAGAACCCCCACCCCCAGGAACGGCCGGGTCAGCGGATGGGCCTGCCAGACCTCGGTGATGGCCACCATCAGCAGCCCGATCAGCAGGCAGCCGGTGACGTTGACGGCCAGCGTCGGCCAGGCGAACCCGCCGCGCGGCACCGGGAAGGCGGTCAGGACGGCGTAGCGGGCGAGCGCGCCCAGCACGCCGCCGGCCGCGATGACGGACAGCGTGGCGACCGGGGCGCGGGCCAGCTCGCCGCGCTGGGCGGGCACGTGGAGATCGACGTCGGGGTCGACCGCGGCCCGCGGATCGACCTGCGCACCCCGGATGCCGCCGGCGGCATGCGCGCCACCGGCCTCGACGCCTTCGACCGGGGACGGGCCGCCGATCGCCGCCCCTTCGGCGGCGGCGTGCGCCCGGCCGCGTTCAGGCTCGGGTGCGGGCTCGGGGGGACGGGCGTGGGTCATCAGGCATCTCCTACCAGCACATGAGCGTGGCACATCTCTGGCAGGGACCGTTGGCGGCGACACCGCGGTTACCCCCGGACGGGCGGGAGGCGGCGGGCCCCACCGCCGCGGCTCCCGGCACGGGAAGCCGCCCCCATCATACCGGCGACCACCCCGAACCCACCGCCGAGGAGCTTCCCCCACAGGCAGCCGGGGCGTCAGCCGCTGAGCGACAGCCAGACGCGGTCGGGCAGGACGCGGGCCGCCTCGTCCAGGTCGATGTCGGGCGCGCCCGCCAGCCACCGCCTGCTCACCTCGGCCACCGGCCCGATCAGCAGCATCTCCACCTGCGCCGCCGGCAGCCGGGCCACCGCCCCCTCTGCCATGCGCGCGCCGATCCAGGCGTTCAGCCTGCCCAGCCGGGACGCCTTGGCCGCGGCGATGCGCTCGGCGTACGGACCGAGGTCCAGCGCGTACGGCGCGGCGTGGATGAAGCGGGCCTTGTCCGGGTGCGAAGCGGTGAAGCCGAGGTAGGCCGTCACGGCGCGGCGCACGCCGTCACGGGCGTCGGCGGTCTCCTCGGTGACGGCGACCAGCGCGTCGAGCAGCTCGTCCATGCACCGGCTGTACAGCGCGGCGGCCAGCCCTTCCAGGCTGCCGAAGTGGTGGTAGACGCTGCCCATGCTGACGCCGCTGCGCGTGGTCACCGCCCGGAGGGTGAAGTCGGCGGGGTAGACGTCCAGGGCGGTGTCCAGGAGCCTGCGCACGGTCTCCTCGCTGCGCCGGTGCCGGGTCATCGCACCGCGGCCAGCGTCTCGGCCTCGTCCCAGACGCGCCGGGCCAGGTCGGCGTCCAGCGCCGGGCCCTGCAACGGGACCTCGCGGTCCTGGTCGAAGTACCGGCCGGTGCCGGGAGCCCCGGTCAGGGAGACGACGTGCCGGGCGCCCTCCTCGGGCGCGGCCCAGCTGCGCTTGGCGGCCTTGAGCAGCCAGCCGAGCGGGCCGCGGCGGTCGCCGAGCCCGGTGCGGATGACGCCGGGGTGCACGGCGTCGATCGTGATCCCGGCCGTCCGCCAGCGTTCGGCGAACAGGGGCACGGTCAGCAGGTTGCACAGCTTGGTGTCGGCGTACGTGCGCATCGGCGAGAAGTCGGCGCCCACGGCCGTGCGTCCGGGTTCGGCCCGGCCCTTGGCGTACAGGCCGGCGGTGACCTGCACCACGCGGCCGAGCCGGTCCTCCAGCAGGTGGTTGAGCAGGAACGGCGCCAGGTGGTTGACCGCGAACGACTCCTCCAGCCCGTCGTCGGTCAGGACCCGGCGGGCGGGCCAGCGGCCGGCGTTGTGGACGAGCACGTCGATGCGCGGGCAGCGATCCAGCAGGTCGCCGGCCAGCCGCCGGACCGACTCCGCCGTGGTCAGGTCGCCCGCCACGACCTCGACGTCCCCCGCCATCCGCGCGGCGGCCTCGCGGCCCCGCTCCGCGTCCCGCGCGACCAGCAGCACCTTGTGCCCGTCGGCGGCCAGCCGTTCGCACACCGCGTACCCGATGCCCCGGTTGCCGCCGGTCACCACCATGATCGACACATCAGAGCATTTTTCTAGAGAAATGATCTAATTTCAAGAAGGCGGCCCGTCCGGCTTGACCTGGAGTTCGCTCCAGCCCCCAGACTCCCCTTCCGGGGCCTCGTACAGAACGCCACGAACTGGGGAGACAGCATGAAGTACCGGACGATCGGCACGAACCCGGACACCCGCCGCGAGGTGAGCGCGCTCGCCCTCGGGGCGATGTTGTTCGGCTCGGTGACCGACGAGAAGACGTCGTTCGCCCTCCTCGACCGCTACGTCGAGGCCGGCGGGACGTTCATCGACACGTCCGACAACTACGCCTTCTGGGTGGACGGCGGCCAGGGCGGGCAGAGCGAGGAGCTGCTCGGCCGCTGGCGGCGCTCCAGCGGCGCCGGGGACGAGATCGTGATCGCCACCAAGCTGGGCGCGCGGCCGCTCGCGCCGGGCACCAGCTACGTCGACAACGCCGAGGGCCTGTCCGCCAAGGTCATCAGGGAGTCGGCCGAGCGCAGCCGCGAACGCCTCGGCGTCGACCGCATCGACCTGCTCTACGCCCACATCGAGGACCGCACGGTGGAGGTGGCCGAGACCGTCGAGGGCTTCGGCGCCCTGGTGGCCGAGGGCACGGTCGGCCTGCTCGGGGCGAGCAACCACGCGATCTGGCGGGTGGAGCGGGCCCGCGCCCTGGCCGCCGCGTCGGGGGTGGCCGGGTACGAGGTGCTGCAGTACCAGCACAGCCTGCTGCGCCCGCGCTTCGACATGCCGGAGTCGATCTTCCAGGACGGCAGCCTCGGCCACGCCGGAGCCGAGCTGCTGAGCTACCTGCGCGCCGAGCCGGCCCTCACCCTGGTCGCCTACTCGCCGCTGCTCGGCGGGGCCTACACCCGGCAGGACAAGCCGCTGCCGCCGGACTACGACCACCCCGGCACCCCGGCCCGCATGGCGGTGCTGCGCGAGGTCGCGAAGGAGTGCGGGGCCAGCATGAACCAGGTGGTGCTGGCCTGGCAGATCGGCTCGGCGTTCCCGGTGATCCCGCTGGTCGGGGCCTCGTCGGTGGCCCAGCTGGAGGAGAGCCTGGCCGCCGTGGACCTGGAGCTGACCGCCGACCAGCGCGCCCGCCTCGACGCCGCCCACTGACCCGCGCCCGCCCCGGCGCCGGAAGGGCTCGGGGAGGCCGCCGGGGCGCCGTGCCTGAGCCCGGTTCGCCCGGGTAAGGATGGGGCTCATGTTCATCAAAGCGTGTCTGAACGGCAGCCGGACGGCGGGCGAGCACCCCCGGCTGCCCCTGACGCCCGCCGAGCTGGCCGCCGACGCCCTGGCCGTGCGGCGGGCGGGGGCGGCCGCGGTGCACGTCCATCCGCGGGACGCGGCGGGGCGCGAGTCCCTGGCCGCCGCCGACATCGGGGCGGCGGCGTCGGCCGTCAGGGCGGCGGCGCCGGGGCTGCCCGTGGGCGTGTCCACCGGCCTGTGGATCACCGGCGGCGACGCCGCGGCCCGCCTGGACGCGGTGACCGCCTGGGCGGAGCTGCCCGCCGGCGCCCGTCCTGACTTCGCCTCGGTGAACCTGTCGGAGCCGGGGTTCGGCGAGCTGGCGCGGGTGTTGCTGGCGGCGGGGATCGGGGTCGAGGCGGGCGTGTGGACGCCGGCCGACGCCGCGACACTGACCGCCTCGGGGCTGGCCGGACGGATGACGCGCATCCTCGTCGAGGTGATCGACGCGCCGGCCGAGGAGGCCGTCCCCCGGGCCGCGGCCGTTCTCGACCGCCTGGACGGCTCGCCCGCTCCCCGCCTGCTGCACGGCGAGGGGCCGGCGACGTGGCCGCTCGTGGCGGAGGCCGTACGGCGGGGCCTGGCCACCCGGATCGGCCTGGAGGACACCCTGCTCGCCCCGGACGGCGGCCCGGCCGAGGACAACGCCGCGCTCATCCGCCACGTCCTGGCCCTGGCCCGCCCCGGCGGGCAGAACGCGGCGCCCGCCGGTCGGTAGGGGCAGCCCCCGCATGAGGGCGGGTGGTGCCGTGACTGTGGCGAAGCCGCCGATTCGCCACAGTCGGGAAATAACTTGATCGACGCGACAAGGAGTCCCGATGCCTTCCACCGCAGCCCGGCGCGCACTCGCCCTGCTCGTGATCGTCCCGCTGGCGCTCGCGCCGATGGCCCCGGCGTTCGCCGCCGGCCGGGCGCCGTCGGTGCAGTCGCGGCTGGACGCCCTCACCGCCTCCCCCGACGTGCCCGGCGCCGTGGCCTACATCCGCCACCCGGACGGCCGGACCGCGACGGTCGTCTCCGGCACCGCGCGGCGCGGCACGAAGCAGCCCATGCCCGGCGCCGACGGCCGGTTCAGGATCGCCAGCGTGAGCAAGTCGATCATCGCGGCGACCGTGCTGAAGCTGGCCGACCAGGGCAAGGTGAACCTGGACGAGCCGGTCGAGACGTACCTGCCGGGGGTCATCCGCGGCAAGGGCGTCGACGGACGGGACATCACCGTGAAGATGCTCCTGCAGCAGACCAGCGGCCTGCCCGACTTCACCCCCGCCGCCGACTGGTCGAAGATCGGCAAGCAGGACCTGCTCAAGCTGGCCCTCTCCCTCGAACCGACGCCCCGCGGCCGGTTCGCCTACTCCAACACCAACTACATGGTCCTCGGCCTGGTCGCGCAGGCGGTGACCGGGCGCGACTTCCGCGTGGTCAGCCGCGACCTGGTGCTGAAGCCGCTGGGCATGCGGGACACGTACTGGCCGGCCGAGGGCGAGACCGGCATCCGCGGCCCGCACGCGCACACCTACGGCGTGCACCCGCTGCACCCCGGGGACGGCGTCGTCGACGTGACCCGGCTGCCCGGCCACGCGTTCGGCGCCAGCGGCGGGCTGGTCTCGACGCCGCGTGACCTGAACACGTTCTGGCGGGCGCAGTCCGTCAGGTCCGGTTCGTACGTCGACGTCGACCGGCCCGGCTGGCCCAAGGGCGCCCGCTACGGCTACGGCGTCATGGAGATCCCGCTGAGCTGCGGCGGGAAGCTGTGGGGGCACGGCGGCGACGTCCCGGGCGTGTCCACCTTCAGCGGCCGCGACCGCGCGGGCCGCACGGTCACCGTGTACACGACGGGCTCGGCCAACGGCGGCAAGGCCCGCGACCTCCTGATCGCCGCCTTCGACACCGCCCTCTGCACCCGCTGACCGGCGTTCCGGCGGCCCCGCCGACCGGCGTTCCGGCAGACCCGCCGACCGGGGTTCCGGCAGACCAGCGCGCCCGTCAGGCGGACCGGCGGCTCAGCACGGGGTCGGCGATCAGCCGGGCCGCCGGGCACAACGTCTGGCCGTGCTCCCGGAACAGCTCGTCCCGGGAGCCGAAGTACCCCAGGTCGGCGCGGACCCGGGCGGACAGGTCGCACTGGGGCGAGGACGTGCCGTCCCAGTCCACGACCGTCCGGGTGACGGCGTCGAAGAGGGTCTCGGGGCCGTCGTTGCCGAAGCCGGAGGTGGCGCACAGGCCGTCGAACAGCTCCGAGATCGGCACCCAGGCCCCGTCGAGCAGGAACTCCGGCCAGGCCAGGATGACGTCGTCGGGGACCAGCGCCCGCATCCGGGGGAAGCGCGAGTGCCAGAACGCGCCGTCCACCACCCGGCCCCTGACGCGGGTGGCGATCCCCCGTCCGCGGGCCAGCGCCTCCAGCACGGCCATGCGCTGGCTGCACGAGCCCCGGCCGCGGGCGACGGTCACGGAGACCGGCTGCTCGTCGTTCATCGCGTACACCGGGCGGATGGTCCGGCCGACCAGGCTGTGCGCGGCGCGCACCAGGGCGCGCGACGGCGTCCCCTCGCCGGGGAGCCGCGCGGCCAGGGCGGTGACGCGGGGGTGACGCCAATCGAGGATGGGTGTGGCAGCGGTGCCTGATAATCCACCTTCGCTCATGCCTGCCACGGTAACCCGCCCCTTCCGGGCCCGTCCCGCCGCCCCCGGTCGCGGGCGGGGCAGCGGTTCATGTCGGGGCGGGGCAGGGCGGGGGCAGGGCGGGGCAACGCGCGGTCGGGGGCCGGGGGCCCTCCGTCGGTATGGGCGACTTTGGGGAAATTTCCGATTTCGCCATCATTTCTGACCACAACCCGCAATGATCAAGGTCGGCCGGATGCCCACGGGGGGCGCACCGACCGTTGATTGGAGCCCCATTTTGCGGAGAAGACTCCCACTGTTCGCCACCGCCTTCGTGGCGCTGGCGGCGTTGATCCCGGTTCCGGCGGCGAACGCGG
Organism: Nonomuraea sp. NPDC049684; assembly: GCF_044465345.1. Taxonomy (NCBI): domain Bacteria; kingdom Bacillati; phylum Actinomycetota; class Actinomycetes; order Streptosporangiales; family Streptosporangiaceae; genus Nonomuraea; species Nonomuraea sp. NPDC049684. The sequence continues at coordinate 16,868 of NZ_JBITLO010000004.1, forward strand.
CGACGACCGCGAAACCCGCCACCACCACGACGAACGCCATCACCTGGGCGCCCTGCGAGGAGGAGCCCAGCGCCGAGTGCGGCAAGCTGACCGTGCCCATCGACTGGGCCCAGCCGAGCGGGCCCTCGATCGACCTCGCGGTCGCCCGGCGCAAGGCCACCGACCCGGCCGCCAGGGTCGGCTCGCTGGTGATCAACCCCGGCGGTCCGGGCGGGTCCGGCGTGGAGGCCGTCTACGGCGCTCCCGGGTCCTACACCGAGGAACTGCAGCAGCGGTTCGACATCGTCGGCTTCGACCCGCGCGGCGTGGGCCGCAGCCACCCGGTCATCTGCTCGGCGTCGGTCTACAACCAGATGCCGCCGACCGTCATGCGCAGCCAGGCCGACTTCGACGCCTGGAACGCCTTCACCAAGAAGCTGCACCCGGACTGCCGGGCCCGTACCGGCCCGCTCTACGACCACGTGGACTCCGTCTCCGTGGCCCGTGACATGGACGCCCTCCGCGCCGCCCTCGGCGAGGAGAAGCTCACCTACTACGGCATCTCGTACGGCACCCTGATCGGCCAGATGTACGCCGAGCTGTTCCCCGGCCGCATCCGGGCGCTCGCCCTCGACAGCAACATGGACCACAGCCTCGGCGTGAAGGGCTTCTTCGCCACCGAGGCCCTGGCCGTCGAGGACGGCTTCGACCAGTTCGTCGGCTGGTGCGAGCAGGACCCCAGTTGCGTGCTGAACGGCCGCGACATCCGCGCGATCTGGAAGAGCCTGCTGGACAAGGCCCGCCGCGGCGAGCTCGTCTACCCGAGCACCGGTCAGCGGATGACCGAGCTGCAGGTCATCTACAACGCCGCGCTGGGCAACGAGGGCCCCGACTGGCGCACGCTGAGCGAAGTGATCAACTGGCTGAACGGCGGCCCGGCCCCCGAGTGGGTGCCCCCGCTGCCCGGCCGGGGCCCGGTGGAGGGGGACGTCGCCGAACTGCCGACCCGGATCCTCTGCCAGGACTACAACCTCAAGGTGAACAGCTACGCCGAGTACGCCGACCTCATGCGTACCGCCGGCCTGCTGGCGCCGGACACGAAGTACCACCCGTACCCGACCGACGACCTGCCCATCTGCCTCAACTCGGGCGCCCCCGCCAACCCGCCGCACACGCTGCGGTACACCGGCCAGGCCCCGCTGCTGCTCGGCAACTCGATCCACGACCCGGCCACGCCCTGGATCTGGGCCGCCAACGCCACCCGCCAGCTCGGCGCGAAGGCCGTGCTGCTCACGTACGAGGGCTGGGGTCACCGCATCTACGGCAAGGACAAGTGCCAGACCGACATCATCGACCAGTACCTCATCGACCTGAAGGTTCCGCCGCAGGGCACCCGCTGCGCCGTGGGCACGCCTGAGGAGACGCTCAAGAAGCAGACGAAGCGGGCGTGGCCGTCCGACTCGCTGCCCTGGGCCGGATAGTCCGCACGTCCCGGGTACGGCCCCTTCGCGGGCCGTACCCGTCCCCACAAAGGGATATTTGCCCTGGCCAACCCCTCGGTATGGACAATTCAGCGTAAGAAGGTAGCTGACGAGGGGGTGAGCCATGATCGAGGTCAAGAGCATCGACAAGCCCGACGAACGGCGCGACTTCCCGAAGGGCCACCTGGAGATCTGCGAGCTGAGCGGCCTGACCTTCGGCGTCGCCACGTTCGAGCCGGGATGGCGCTGGTCGGAGTCCGTCCGGCCGATCGCCGGCACGTCGTCCTGCCAGGTGCACCACAACGGGTTCGTGGTCTCGGGCCGGATGCGCCTGCGCATGGACGACGGCACCGAGGCCGAGGCGGGGCCGGGCGAGGTCTTCGTCTGCCCGCCCGGACACGACGCCTGGGTGGTCGGGGACGAGCAGGTCGTCCTGTACGACTTCGCGGGCGGCGCCGCCGGCTACGCCAAGGCGAGGAACGGCTGACGCCGCGCGCGCTGCGGACGGGCGCCGCCTAGGCGGGCGCGTGCGACCGTCTGGGAATGATCTCCTCCAGCGCCTCGGCGACGGTGGAGCGTACGCCGAGACGTCCTTCCAGGCCGGTGATGCGCATCAGTCTGGCCGGTTGCGGGGTCGGCGCGGCGACCATCACCGTCCGTCCCGTGGCGGTGATGCGTTTCCACGCGCCGATCAGCGCGCCGAGTCCGGCCGAGTCCATGAAGCCGACGTCGGACAGGTCGATCAAAGTGACGGCGGCCGGCGTGCCGTCGAGATAGCCGGTCGCCCAATCCTCGATGGCGCCGGCGGTGTGCAGGTCAAGGTCCCCGGCCGGGTGCAGAACGACCGTTTCCCCTGCGGAGTTCGCCAGGAGCCGGAAAGTGTCCACTTTCACTGCTATCACTTCCCTCCTTGGTCCGCTCTCCCCTGCTCATCGGCCGACAAACCCCGCGACCCGCCCGCCGGACGCAGCACCGCTGCTCAATGCGGATTTTTTCGCGAAGTAATTAGCGGTGCTCGGCGCGGCAATTCCCGGTGCGAATGCGCGGCCATTTCTTCGACGCCGGACGCATGCCCGTACATGAGTAAAGAAATGCTGGGCAGCGGTAATGGAACGTGTTCGCCGACGTTCGAGGAGAGTGAGAACCATGGTCCTGCTCGGCCTGCTGCTCATGGTCGCCGGGTCGGCCGCCGTGGTCGTCCTGTTCACCCAGACGACGACCACCGCAACCGCCGCCCTGACGCTGATGGGCGTCACCTTCCGGGTGGGCGACCTGGAGCTGTTCGCCGCGGGGGCCGCGACCGCGGCCGCGTTCATCTTCGGCGCCTTCCTGATCGCCGCCGGGACGGGCCGCAGGCTGGCCCGCCGCCGCGAACTGCGCCGCCTGCTGGCCGAGCGCGCCGACGACCGGGCCGCCACCGACCAGACCGTCACGGACCAGAGCGCCACGGACCGGGCCGCCACGGACAAGGCCGCCACGGACAAGGCCGCCACGGACCGGGACGAGCGCCGCACGACGGACCAGCCCGCCGACCGTCTGGTGGCCACCGGGCGCACCGCCGACCGGCAGCCCGGCTCCGCCCCCGCCGCCCGTCACCGGACCCCGGCCGACCGCCTGGTCGCCGGCCGCCGCCGCCCGGCCACCGGCTGACCTGACGACCGAGCCGGGCCCGGACCTGGCTCCCGGGACGTAACAGGACGGGACGGATCAAGCGGGCAGGGCATCGACAGTGGGGACCACCAGGCCGAACAGGTCGCCGATCGTCGTCAGGGCGGCCTCGTGCAGCACGTCGGCAGCCAACGGCGCGCCGCCGGGGCCGGCCAGTGTGCGGGTGGCGCAGGCGTCGGCGACGACCGTGGGACGGTAGCCCAGCCGGAAGGCCCCCTGGGCGGTGAAGGTCACGCACATGTGGGTCATGAACCCCGCCAGCACCAGGTCGGGCCCGGCCTCCATGCCCGCCAGGACGTCCTGGAGCCCGGTCTCGTGGAAGGCGTCGGGGAACGTCTTGACCACCACCGGCTCCCCGTCGCGCGGCGCGACCGGCGCGCTGATCGCCCCGATCCCGGCGCGGACGTCGTAGGGGCTGCCGGGGCCGCCGTCGTTGACGACGTGCACGACGCGGGCCCCGGCGGCGCGGGCGCGCTCCAGCAGGCGGGCGCCGGCGGCGAGGGCCCGCCCGGCGTCCGGCAGGGCCATGACGCCGGTGCTGTAGGTGTTCTGGTAGTCGATGAGCACGAGGGTCGAGTCGGCCAGCCGGGCGGGCTCGGCCGGCAGGCCGACGACCTGGCGCAGGGTGGGCGAGACGGTGCTGCTCATGGCAGGGGGTTTCCTTTCTGGCAGGCTCGCGCCGCCGCCCGGCCGGACGGCGTACGCGAAGAGTGACGGGATCAGGCCACCGTGCGGAAACGGCGGCGGTAGGTGCCGGGGCCGGTGCCCAGACGGCGGCGGAAGGCGCGGTGCAGGGTCTCCACCGAGCCGAGCCCGCTGTCGGCGGCCACCCGGGGCAGCGACAGGTCGGTGGTCTCCAGCAGCCGGCGCGCCACCTCCACGCGCGCCGACTCGACGTACGCGGCCGGGGTGAAGCCGGTCTGCTGCCGGAACACCCGGGTGAACTGGCGCTGGCTCAGCCCCATCCGCGCCGCCAGCTCGACCGTGGTCAGCTCCTCGGCCAGGTGCTCGGCGATCCACAGGCGCAGGTCGTCGATGTCGCGGCGGCCCGAGGCGGCCCGGGTCAGCGGCACGCTGAACTGGCTCTGGCCGCCCTGGCGCTTGAGGTAGACGACCAGTTCGCGGGCCACCGCGAGGGCCGTCTCCTCGCCGTGGTCCTCGGCCACCAGCGCGAGGGTCAGGTCGAGGCAGGCGCTGATGCCCGCGCCCGTCCAGATCCGGCCGCTGGAGCGCAGGAAGATCGGGTCGGGGTCGACGGTGACCCGGGGGTGGTCGGCGGCCAGTTGCCCGGCGGTGGACCAGTGGGTGGTGGCGGTCAGGCCGTCCAGGAGGCCGGCCTCGGCCAGGATGTGCGCGCCGACGCACACCGAGGCCACCCGGCGGGCGCCGGGAGCGGTCCGCCGTACCCAGGCGACCACCTCGGCGTCGGTCAGGGCGCGCGGCCCGTCGGGCGTGACGGTCACCGCGCCGGGCACCACCAGGGTGTCCACCTGGTCACCGACCTGGTCGAAGGTCAGGTCGGCGACCAGCCGCACCCCGGCGGACGTGGTGACCTGGCCGCCCTGGGGCCCGGCCAGCCGCACGTCGTACAGAGCGCGACCGGCGACCCGGTTGGCCAGGGCGAACACCTCGGCCGGGCCGGTGACGTCGAGCAGGTCGACGTCCGGGAAGAGCGCGATGACGACGCGGTGGGCAGCGGGCATGACCCGATTCTCACCGAACCGGCGGAATGTCCGCAACGACAGTTATCTGGCAGATTTGGCCATCGAGCAGGGGACGGACCCGGTCAGCCGGCGTGCAGGTCGGCCGGTTCGCCGAGCCGCAGGGCCAGCAGGGCGACGTCGTCGGTGAAGCCGTCGCCCCGGTGGACGAGCAGCAGCTCGCACATGTCCTCCAGGGGCAGGTGGCGCAGCCTGGAGGCGGTGTGGATCAGGCTCTCCATGCCCCGGTCGAGACCGTGCGCGGGGTCCTCGACGAGCCCGTCGGTGTAGAGCAGCAGCGTGGATCCGGCCGGGATGACCTGCTCGTGGTCGGGCCGCGCCAGGTCGGGGGTGACGCCGAGGGGATGGCCGCCCTCGGCCCGCAGGTAGCGGGCGGGACCGCCGACGGGGAGCAGCAGCGGGGGCAGGTGCCCGGCGGTGGCCCACCTGAGCCGCCAGTCGGTGCCGCCGTACTCCTCCAGGCGGGCCAGCAGCACCGTCGCCATCGGGCCGCCGTGCAGGGCGTGCAGGATCTCGTCGAGCCGGCGCAGGATGTGGGACGGCGGCTCGCAGTGCTCGTAGGCCAGCACCCGCAGCATGTTGCTGATCTGGCTCATGACGGTGGCCGAGCGCAGGTCGTGGCCCATCACGTCGCCGACCATCAGGCAGGGCACGCCGTCGGGCAGGACGATCGCGTCGTACCAGTCGCCGCCGATGCGCGGGACGGTGCTGGAGGGCAGGTAGCGGGCGCAGGCCCACAGGCCGTTCAGTTCGGGCAGCGACGGCAGCAGGCTGCGCTGGAACTCCTCGGTGTTGCGGCGGATGCGCTCGTAGAGGCGGGCGTTCTCGATGGCGACGCCGGCCGCGCTGGCCAGCGCCGCGACGATCCGCTCGTCGTCGCCGGTGAACGGCAGGCCCGACCGCTTGTCGGCGAAGTACAGGTTGCCGTACACGGTGCCGCGGACCAGGATCGGCGTGCCCAGCAGGGTGCGCATCACCGGATGGCCGGGAGGGTACTCGCGGAAGCCGGGGTGGGCGAGCACGTCGTCCACGCGCAGCGGCCTGGGCCGGGCCATCAGCTCCTGGAGCAGGCCGTGGCTGGTCGGCAGGCGGCCGACGGCGTCGTACACCTCTTCGGTGACGCCGTAGGTGAACAGGTCGGCGAACTCGCCCTCGTCGTTGAGCACGCCGAGGGCGCCGTACCGGGCGTCCACCAGGTCGGCCGAGACCTCCACGATCGTGCGGAGGGCGGCGTTCAGCTCCAGCTCGGAACTGATCGCGAGGACCGCCTCCAGCAGGCGCGCCATCCGGCCGTGCAGATCCTCGATCTGCGTCAGGCTCGCCTGCAGCCGCCGGAGCTTCTCGGCGCCGAACGGCCCCAGGTCCCCGCCGTACGCGCCGCCCTCCGGCCGCTGTCCGCCCACCCCACCCCCCGAGATGCCCCTGCCCAGGTCCATGCCCCCGGTCACCGGCATGACACCTGCTCAAGGGCACTGCGGAAGGCGCCTCAGAGCACCTTGGAGGAGGCGGCCGCCCAGGTGTTGCAGGAGCCCGGGTCGCCGGTGGCGAAGCCGCGCTTGATCCAGGAGCGGATGGTGGCGGTCCTGCCCCACGAGCTGTACTTGCCCAGCTTGTCCCCCGCGGGAAGGGTGAGGAGATAGTCCCAGTCCTTCTTCGACCTGCCCTCCAGGGGCCACACGCTCTTGATGAAGGCGCCGCTCAGGCAGTCGGTCTGGAGATTCTTACGCCGGTCCTGCTCACGTCCTTCCGCCTTGGTGGGGTACGGGATCACGTCGTAGGCGTCGTAGATCCCGACGAGGTTCTGCACGTGGTAGGCGTACATCCCGGCCGCCGTGTGGAGCAGCCACAGGTCGCTCGGGTCGTCGGTCCAGCTCTTGCCGATCTGGAAGACCAGCGTGCGCGTCTTCTCGCAGTACCACGTCTGCGAGTCGTCGTCGCCCACGGAGATTCCGCAGTACTTCTTGGGGATGCGGTCCATGTGCCGCACCTTCACCGGCTCGTACGGCAGCCCGGCCGCGGTCAGGTGCTGTTCCCAGGTCGTCTCCAGGCAGGCGACGACCGCGTCCACGTAGGCGCGGGCCTGCTTGAGGTTGCGGCGCTTCACCGGCGGCTCGGCGCAGGTGGTCGTGGGCAGCGGGCCCGCCTCGTAGAGGGGGTTGGCGACCAGCTTGGGGTGCTTGACCGGGTAGGCCGCACTCTCCGCGGCGGCCGTGCCGGCCAGGGAGGCCGTGAGCACGCCCGCCATCGTCAAGATCATGAGGGGTTTCACGAAGGGTGACAATAGGGCCAGAACGCGACTGCCACAAGGCGGTCAGCCGCTCACGGTGGTGACGGTGAGTTGCGGGGCTGAGTGGATCTCGGCGTCGGTGAAGCGTTCGGTGACCCAGCCTCCCTTGGAGAACAGGGTGGTCTGGTCGGTGTGGTGGGGGGAGTTCGGGTTCGCGGACAGGGAGTAGGTGAGGACGGTGCGGGTGCGCGGACCGTCCGGGGTGAGCTCGACGGCCATCATGAAGCTGGAGCCGGTGTTCACCTCGGGGTAGCGCCCGTCCTTGCCGAGCGGGCCGGAGTTGCGGACGCGGTCGAAGCAGCCCTCCCCCTCGGTGCAGCCGGGGATGGGGATCGACGCGTAGTGCTGGGCCTGGCCGGCGGTCAGCGTCAGGGGCAGGCGGTTGTCCAGGAAGAACAGCACGGCGTCGGCCAGGGCGCGCCGCACGGCGGGGTCGTCCCGCCTGAGGCCGCGCGGCGTGGTGAGCGGCCGGGCGGGGTCGAACGGCACCCGCCACCAGCTCCGCGGCGGCTCGCCGGGCTTGACGGGGGCCTGGAGTCCGTCGAAGAACCGCCGCCAGAGCACCGCCCCCTCGCCGTCCAGGGTGGCGCGCCCGTCCCAGCGGGTCAGGGTCCGGCAGGCGTCCCGTACGTCCACCCGCTCCCCCGAGGAGGCCCGCAGCTCGCGGTGCTCCCGGCACAACGCCTTCAGGTCCGCGCGCATGAGCTCGAAGCCGAGATTGCGCTTGCTGCGCGCGGTGGCCTGGAGCGTCTCCAGGGTGAAGCCGGGGCCGCCGAGCCCGTCGGCGCCCTTGAGCCGCCGGTCGATCATGTCCAGGCTGACCCGGGGCCGCAGCTCCACGTCGGTCCGTACGGCGCCCCAGACCTGGTCGTAGCCGGTCAGCGGCGCGGCCGGGTTCGTCATCCACGGACTGTTGTTGGAGTTGGCGACGTAGTCGGCGCGGGTCAGGCCGGGCTGGTTGCGGGGGCCGAAGATGCCCGGCACGACCGCGTCGGCGTCCTTGCCCCACAGGCACGCCGAGGTCGAGCCGTCCAGGACGAACGCGTCGATCGACGGGTCGGGCGACGGCTTGGCGCACCGGCGGGCCTGGGCGTCGGTGACGTGCGGGACGACGGAGGCGTCGGCGAAGGACGCCGTCCCCCCGACGTCGGTGGCCAGCGTGTAGACGAACGGCAGGCCCTGGTGGGCGTCCTGGGCGGCGCGCAGCCCGCGCACGTCGCCGGCCTTGGCCATCGCCAGCCATTCGTCGGCCGCCCGCAGGTTGGCGGCGTTGACGTCGGCCAGCGCGTAGGCGTACCCGTCGCCGCGCCCGGCGGCCAGCACCGGGCCGTAGCGGGAGGTGAGCAGGGTGCGCGAGACGAAGGTGCCGTCCTGGAGCGGCACCACGACCTCCTGGCGGCCCATCGGCTCGGGCCGGCCGTCCACCAGGTAGGTGGTGGGGTCGCCCTGCGCCAGTTCGAGCCGGTAGAGGGTGAACCGCTGGGCGTGGGAGACGGTGTGAGTCCAGGCGACGGTCCTGTTGTGGCCGATCTGCACGACGGGGGTGCCGTACAGGCTGCCGCCGGCGACGTCCAGCACGCCGGGGATGGTGAGCTGCACCTGGTAGAAGCGGCGGACGCCGTTCCACGGGAAGTGCGGGTCGGCCAGCAGCATGCCGTGGCCGTCGCGGGTGGCCTCGCGGCCCAGCGCCCAGCCGTTGCTGCCGGGGGCGCGGCGCGGGCCGTCGTCGCCGCCGTCGCCGCCGACGATGGCCTCCTTGAGCGCCGAGCTGCCCGACATGCGGCCTAGGTCGAGCAGGTTGGCCCAGACGTCCTCGGCGGTGATCGGGCCGACCCAGGACTTGCCGCGGCAGGTGGGGTCGGGCAGGTTGGCCACGCCGGTGTCGTCGAGGTAGCGGTTGTAGCCGGCCACGTACCCGTCGACCAGCTCGCGCAGCTCCGCGCTCGGCCCGATGGGGGCGGGCCGGGCCAGCAGCCGCCGGACGACGCCGGAGTCGGCGACGCTGCGGTGGTAGAGGTCGCTGGTGAGGTTGGCGACCGGGCGCACCGGGTCGTCGGAGCGGGCCTGCGGGCCGAAGTGGCGGGATCGCTCGCCGCGCAACGTCACCACCCACGAGGCCAGCACGCACAGGTTGTCCTGGGCGAAGGCGTACCCGTAGCCGAAGCCCAGGCCGCCGTGGTCCTTGGCGGACACGTGCGGGACGCCGTACTCGGTGCGCCGGATCTCGGCCGAGTAGCGGCCGTCGGCGGCCCCGGCCGGCGGGGCCGTGAGCAGGCCGGCGACCAGGACGAGCACGATCGCCGCGCAGGGCTTTCGCAGCTTCATGGGGCTCCTATTCGAAACGCGCGTTGTCGGGCGAGGTCATGCGCCGCAGCAGCGGCAGGACGGTCGAGATCACCAGCAGGGACGCGGCCAGCCCGCCGCCGACGCCGGCGAAGTAGGCGGGCCCCGGCATCGCCAGGGAGGCCCCCTTCATGGCCAGGGCGTCGATGAACGGCGCCGCCACCCCGAACCCGGCCCCGGCCGCCACGACGGCCGCCAGGACGAGCGGCAACGCCGACTCCAGCAGCACGACCGCGCCCAGGGTGCGGCCGGGCGTGCCGGCCAGCCGCAGCAGCGTGAACGGCTGGCGGCGTTCCACCAGCCCGCCGCCGACCGCCACCAGCAGGCTGCAGCCGCCGGCGAGCAGGGTCAGCGCGACCATGGCCAGCGCGATGTTCTCGGCCTGCGTGTAGAGCGCCGCCCGGACCTGGGCGACCTCGTCGAACGTCATCGGCGGGCCGGTGCTCTGCCCGGCCAGCAGGGTGCGGATCTCCTCCAGGGTCGCCGGGTCGGCCATGGTGACCAGCACGGAGGACAGGTTGAGCCCGTCGGCCGAGACGGGCTCGCTGTCGGGCCCGGCCAGGGGGATCAGCTTGTCGATGGTGAGCGGGTTGTCGGCCTCCACCACCCGGTCGAACCGTCCGGCGACCGCCCGCGCGCCCGGCGGGCACTGCCCGAGCGCCGGGAAGCGGGCCAGGTCGGCGCACTCGACGACCGCCCGGGGCGGCGGCGGCCGCTCGGGGTCGATCACCCGGTTCTCCTCCTCCTTCGCGGCGTGGATCGGCAGCACGCCGACGCCCGGATAGGCGCGGAGCCGGGCCACCAGCTCGGCCCCGGCCCGCGGCGGCAACCCGCCGCCGCCGAGGTCGCCGAGCGGGGCACGCAGCATGCCGGACAGCGTGCCGCCGGCGACCGCCCGCTGGCCGTCCACCACGGCGGGCACGATCCCGGCGATGGCCGTCCCGATGAACACCGCGAGGACGAGCCCGCTCACCGACCTGAAGGCGGCCTTCGGGTCGGCGGCCAGCCGCCGGGCGGCCAGCAGCGTCGCCGCTCCGCCGGTCAGCCGGGCGGCCAGGCGGGCGGCCAGCATCGTCAGCCATGGACCTGCCAGGATCAGCCCGATCATGATCAGCGCCAGGCCCGCCGAGGCCGGCCCGGCGTTCGGCTTGCGGTCGCCGGTCTGGAACATCGGCACCGCGAACAGCGCCAGCCCGGCCAGCAGCGGGATCGCCCGCCAGGCGCGCGGCGGCCGTTGGGCGCCCTTCCTGAGCGCGCCCAGCGGCGAGATCCGGACCCGGCGCAGCGACCACAGCGCGCTCACCCCGGCCAGCAGCGGGACGCCGGCGAGCACGGCCGCGTACTGCCAGGCGGCCGGCGTCACCGTGTCGGGGAAGAACCGGGAGCCGGTGACGCGGACGGCGGCGACCGCCGGACGCAGCAGGAGGAAGAGCGCGATCCCGGCGAGCGTGCCGGTCAGCGCGCCGAGCGCGGAGTCCACCGCGGCGAACAGGTTGACCTGCCGGGACGTCCCGCCCACCAGCCGGATCGCGGCGAAGCGGGCCTCGCGGCGGGCGGCGGCCAGCCGGGTGGCGGTGGTGACCAGCACGAGCAGCGGCAGCAGCAGCCCGACGGCCGCGATCGCGAACCCGAAGTGGTAGATGTCGGCGTCGCCGTCGACGGCGGGCTCGTCGGCCGTCGTGTCGACCTGCCGGGTGCCGAGCAGGGCGGCGACCTGCTCGGGCGTGCGGCCGATCACGATGGTCAGGTCGTCGGGGCCGGTGAGCGCGGCGCGGCCGATCGTCCCGGCCCTCGTGCCGGGGAAGCGGTCGGCGAGCTGCGCGCGCGGCGCCGAGTCCAGCAGTTCGGCCAGCGCCGGGGAGACGTGGTACTGGCCGGGCGCGGGCATGCGGGAGAGCCCGGGGACGACGGGAGCCCGGCCGCCGAGCGCGGCGGCGTCGAGCCGCCTGATCGGGCGTCCGGCGTAGTAGTCCTCGTGGTAGTTCCACAGGGCGCCGGTGGCGGTGGCGTCGAGGGCCCAGCCGCTGGGGGCGGTGCCGCGGGTGCACTCCCAGCAGGTGCGCTCGCCGGCCGTCTGGAAGGCGTTGAACAGGGAGAGCGTGGCCAGCAGCACCGCCACGCCGACCGCCACGCCCGCGACGATCAGCGCGAGCCGGGCGGCCGCCTCCCTGCCTCCGGCCAGCGACAGCCGCAGGCCGAGGGCGATCACCGTGCGACCTGACCGGCGAAGGGGTCGGTGAGCCGGCCGTCGCGGACGATGACCTCCCGGTCGGCGCAGGAGGCGACGCGGGCGTCGTGGGTCACCACGAGCACGGTCGTGCCCTCCTCGCGCGCCAGGCCGACCAGCAGTTCCATGACGTGCTCGCCGGTCAGCGAGTCGAGCGAGCCGGTCGGCTCGTCGGCGAACAGCACCCGCGGCCCGGTCACCAGCGCCCTGGCGATCGCCACCCGCTGCGCCTGCCCGCCGGACAGCTCGCCGATGCGCCGCCCGCCCAGGCCGGCCAGCTCCAGCCGCTCCAGCCAGCCCGCCGCCCGCCGATACGCCTCCTTGCGCCGGGTACGCGCGAGCAGCAGCGGCAGGGCGACGTTATCGGCCGCGGTGAGCTCCGGCACGAGCTGCCCGAACTGGAACACGAAGCCGAACGCCGTGCGCCGCAGCCGGGTGCGCCGGTCGTCGCTCATGGTGTCCAGGCGGCGGCCGTCGAACCACACCTCGCCGCTGTCGGGCGTGAAGATCCCGGCCAGGCAGTGCAGCAGCGTCGACTTGCCCGAGCCGCTGGGGCCCATGACCGCCACGATCTCCCCGGCCGCCACCTCCAGGCCGGCCTCCCGCAGCGCCGGGGTGCGGCCGAAGGAGCGGCTGATCCCGCGGGCCTCCAGGATCACGACGCCCCCCGCACCAGCTCGGCCAGCGCGTCCAGCCGCGCCTGGGTGACGTCGATCCAGCGCAGGTCGGCTTCCAGGTGGAACATGCCGTGGTCGGCCAGCAGCGCGTCGGCCAGCGAGTCCCCCCGCTTGATCTGCGCGAACTCGCGCATGCGCCGCAGGTGGGTGGCGCGCTGGAGGTCGAGGTAGGCCGCCGCGTCGCGGCCCAGCATCAGCGCCAGCACGACCTTGGTGAACAGCACGGTCTGCAGGTACGGCTCGGCCGCGACCGGCTCGCTCAGCCACGCCTCGACCTCGCGCGCGCCGACGGGGGTGATCGCGTAGCGCTTGCGCTCGGGGCCGTCGCCGGGCTCGCTCTCCCCGGCGGTGACCTTGCCGTCCCTGGCCAGCCGGCCGAGGGTGGAGTACACCTGGCCGAAGGGCAGTGACTTGCCGCGGCCGAAGTAGGTGTCGTAGTCGCGCTTCAGGTCGTAGCCGTGGCTCGGCTCCCGCTCAAGGAGTCCGAGCAGCGCAAGAGGGACGCTCATGCCCCCGCACTATATACCGAGGGTATATACGGGGGGCATAATCGCGGTGAAGCCGGTGCGCTTCCCTCAGGAGGTGGCGCTGGGCGCCGGCGTCGGCTGGTGGTCGCCGCCGTGCCGGGGGCCGCCCTTGCCGCCGTCCCTGTCGCCGTTCCTGTCGCCCCAGTGGCCGTCGCCGTGGGGGTGCCGGCCGCGGCCTTCGCGGGCGGTCACGTCGTGGACGGTGACGGCGGTGGCCGTGCCGCCGGTGACCTTGGCGCTGACCATGACCTTCTGGCCGGCCTTGATCGCGTCGATGCCCTGGTCGCGGTTGATCCGGGTGCCGGCGTCGACGGCGTACTCCTTGGTGTAGCCGTCCGCGCTCTTGACCGTGACGGAGTTCTGGCCGACGGCGGTGACGTCGCCGTACTGGGTGGCCACGGTCACGTACGCGCCCCGCCCGTCGGGGACGACGAACTCGCCGTGGACGGGCGGGCCGCCGAAGCCGCGTCCCCAGCCGCGTCCCTTGTCGGACGGCGAGCCCGACGGGACGGCCGACGGGCTCCCGGCGGCCGGCGGCGGGCCGGTGGGCGAAGGCGACGGCGACGGCGACGGCGAGAGCGCCGAGGCGGCGGCCACGCCGGCGCCGGTGGCCAGGACGACCGCGGTGGTCGCGGCGAGCAGTACGGAGCGGGGGAATCGGCGCCTGGGCGGTTCGTTCTCCAGGGTCTCCGCCTTGCCGAATCCGTCAGGCCCAGAGGTCATGATCTTTCCTCTCTATGGGATACAACACCACAACCCTGCCCTGAACCACCTAAAACGGTCGTAAACACCCATCGACCTGCGGCCCGCGTCCCCGCACGCGGGCCGCACCGGCCGCTAGGACGCCGAGACGCGCACCAGCGCGCGGTCGCCGTCACGCAGGACGGCGATCCGGGTGCCGGTGTCCGGCACCTTCACCCCGAGCTGCGGCAGATCCGGGTGCCAGTAGACGCCACGGTGGTCGTCGAACACCGCGACGCCCGGACGCGCCGGGAACACGGCGGGAACGCCCGCCGAGTGCAGCCGGAGCCGGTCCGTGCGCGCGTTGCCGAACGGCGCGTCGAACACCTGGAGCCGCGCCCCCGCCGCCGCCCCGCTGGCCCAGCGCAGCGGCTCGGGCCGGGCGTCGACGGGCAGGATCATGCCCTCGCCGGGGTGGTCGCGGGTGGTGTTGTCGCCGTACCAGGCGTCCCAGAGCCAGATGAGCACGCCCTGCTGGTACGGGTAGTGCTCGACCCGCTGGCTGCCGGTCCACCCGAAGTTGTACGGCCCGGTCCGCAGGTAGGCGTTGTACCCGGTGTAGCGCCGGTTCTCGGCGAGGTAGGCCCGGGAGAAGCGCTGCACGCCCACCTCGCCGCTGCGGGCGAAGCCGACCGCCGTCCACTCGCCCTCGCCCTGCTCGACGTCGTCGGCGAACACGCCGGGCACCTGGACGTCGTCCAGCCGGAAGCCGGACTCGGAGGTGTTGGAGTCGGTCGAGTAGCGGAAGCGGAACCAGATCCGGCCGCCCGCGTACGGGCTCAGGTCGTAGGCGATCTCCCGCCAGTCGGAGCTTCCGGTGAGCGGCTGCCCGACCGGCGTCCAGGCCGCGCCGTCGCGGGAGACCTCGGCGTACAGGAAGTCGTAGCCCTGCTCGATCGCGTAGGCCGCGTGCGCCTTGAGCGTCGGCTCGGTGGCCCGGGACAGGTCGATCTGCCGGGTGAGCGTCTGCTCAAGGTTGTCGCCCTTGCCGCTCCACCACTGCCACTCCCCCTGGTACGGACGGCCCAGCGGGGTGCTGATCTCGCGCGCCGGCAGGTCCACCACGAGCGCCTGTGGATCGCGGGTGTTGTAGGAGCCGACGCCGAGGGTGTGCGTGGAGGGGGTGGCCGCGCGGGCCCGGTCGTAGGCCAGCCAGCCGAGCTGGAGCTTGCTCCAGGCGTCCAGGTCGCCGGCGTACTCGCCGAGCGGGCCGGTCCGCGAGCTCAGGTAGGAGCCGGACGACATCAGCGACCAGAAGTTGACCGAGTTGTCCCCGCCGCCCGCGTACAGGTCGGGCAGGCCGAGGTCGTGGCCGAACTCGTGGGCGGTCAGGCCGACGCCGCTGTTCTCGCCGACCGTCAGGTAGTCGCCGACCCAGATGCCGGTGTCGCCGATCTGGGTGCCGCCGTTGCGGTTGCCCTCGGGGCCGGCCTGGCCGCGCTCGGGCCAGTAGGCGAAGTAGCGGTGGGCCCAGACGGCGTCCGCGCCCTGCGCGCCGCCGCCCCAGGTCTCGTCCACGCCGGCGTGCACGACCTGGTAGTGGTCCAGGTAGCCGTCGGGCTCGTCGAAGTCGCCGTCGTTGTCGTGGTCGTAGCGGTCCCAGACGTCGTACTTGGCCAGTTCGGCGCGGATCTGGTCCGTGGTCCTGCCCTTGGCCTTCTCGGCCTCGTACCAGGCGTTGGCCGAGTCGCGCACCAGGTCCCAGTTGTTCCAGCAGATGCCGCCCTCCTCGGGGGCGCACCGGTCGCTGCCGTAGCGGGCCTCGTTGTACGGCACGCGCACCCAGTCGCTGACGTAGCCGTCGAGGTCGTAGCGGCCGGAGGACTGGAGGCGGTAGTAGTCGCGCAGGGAGTTGCCGCCGGTCGCGAAGTAGGACTTCGCGTAGGAGGCGCGGTCGAAGTCGGGACGCCAGAGGGTGTGGTTGTCGTCGGTGCCGCGCGGGTCGGGGATCGCGTTGTGGCGGGGGCCGGGCTGGCCGCCGTACTTGATCTGGCCGTCGATCTTCGTCTCGTTGTCCACCTTGTCGCCGAACTCGGCCAGGACGACGAAGACCTGGTCCTTGCGTTCCTGGGCGAGCTCGACGTAGCGGTGGCCGACCTTGACCGAGCGGCCGGGCCGCCCCTTGGCCGCCACCGCCGCGTCCGGGGATAAGACGCCTTCGACGGCCTGCCTGCGCAGCGCCGCCTGCTCGCGTTGCTGCGGGCTGAGCGGGGAGATCTCCCTGCTCACCTTCTTCACGGGCGGCGCCGCGGTCTCCGCCGCAGTCTCCGCCGCAGCAGAGACGGAAGGGACGCCGAGCGCGGCGATCGCCAGGAGGGCGGCCGCCGCGGAGAGAGTGATTCGCATGGCATGTAACATGTCACACTCCAAGCCTCCCGTCTCTACCTCCGGCCGATCTTCCGGGGCGCGGATCCCGTCACTCGACGATCAGCTCGACCGGGATGTTGCCGCGGGTGGCGTTGGAGTAGGGGCAGACCTGGTGGGTGGCCTCGACCAGCTCGCGGGCGACCTCGGGGGCGATGTCGTCGGGCAGCTCGACGCGGAGCGTGGCGTCGAGCTGGAACCCGCCCGCGCCGTTGGGCGACAGGCCGATCTCCGCCGTGACGGAGGCGTCGGAGACGTCGATGTGCTTCTGCCCGGCCACCAGCCGCATGGCCGAGGCGAAGCAGGCGGCGTAGCCGGCGGCGAAGAGCTGCTCGGGGTTGGTGCCCTCGCCGTCTCCGCCCAGCTCCTTCTGCAGGGCCAGCTTGACGTCCAGCCTGCCGTCGGAGGAGACCGCGCGCCCGTCGCGGCCCGCGGAGGTGGCGATGGCGGTGTACATGCTCATGACCGGTTGCCCTTCGTTCGGCCTTCACCAGACAGACCTGTCTGTCTGGTTTGTCGAGCCTGAGACTAGACAAGTCTGTCTGGTAACGTCAAGGGGTGAGCACAGCGACGGTGAAGGACCCCCGCCCGAGCCCGGCCCGCACCCGGGTCCTGGAGACGGCGGCGCGGCTGTTCTACGCCGAGGGCGTGCACTCGGTGGGGATCGACCGGATCATCGCGGCGGCGGGCGTCGCGAAGGCGACCTTCTACCACCACTTCCCGAGCAAGGACGAGCTGGTCCGGGCGTACATCGCCGAGCAGGGAGCGGTGCAGCGGGCCCTGGTCGACACGCTGCGCGCGGACTCACCCCGGGAGACGCTGGCGGCCGTCTTCGCGTTCATGTGCGAGTTCGGGTCCGGCCCGGGTTACCGCGGGTGCCCGTTCGTCAACACGGCGGCCGAGTACCCGGATCCGGCGCATCCCGTACGGAAGGCCATCGCCGAGCACCGGCGCTGGCACCGCGACCTGTACCGCGACCTGCTGGCGGCCGACGGCCGCGCCGACGCCGAGCGCACCGCCGACATCCTCCTCCTGGTCCGGGACGGCCTGGTGGTGGGCTTCGACCTGGACGACCCGGCCACCGTCCGCGCCACCGTCCACGAAACCCTGACCCGCATCCTCACCCCCTGACCCCCGCCCCCACCCCACTTCCGGCACGACGACAGCATCCCCTCGCCCCCCTCCCCCCCTCGCCTTCCACCTCCCCGCGCCCTTCGCGCCCCCGGCGCCCTTCGCGCCCCCGGCGCCCTTCGCGCTCCCGCGCGCGCCCCTCGCGCGGCCCCTCCTGCGGCCTCTCCTCGCGCGGCTCGCCATCGCGCGGCCCCCTCTTCCGCGGCATTCACCCCCGATGGCGGTTGGGCTGGGTGATGAGGGTGGGGGAGGTGTGGGAGGTTTTGTGCTGTGTGGGTAGTTTGTCTGGTATTAGTGGGCAGCGCCGTTGCTCCCCTACCACCGCATACGAGGCAGTCATGTCGTTGTCCCGAAATATCAGGAGAAGTGTGGCTGCGGCGGTGGCCGCCATCCTCGCTCTGCTCATCGCCTCCCCCACGCCCCCGGCCTCCGCCACCACCCCGGCCCGGCCGAACATCATCTTCTTCCTGGTGGACGACCTGTCCGCCGACCTGCTGCCCTACATGGACACCGTCCGCGGGCTCGCCGAGGGCGGCACCACGTTCACCGACTACTACGTGTCCGACTCCCTCTGCTGCCCCTCCCGCGCCTCGATGTTCACCGGCCAGTTCCCCCACAACACCGGCGTACGGACCAACCAGGGCTACGACCGCGGCGGCTACGAGGCGTTCGCCCGGCACGAGGGCCGCACCTACGCCGTCCCCCTCCACCAGGCCGGCTACCGCACGGGCTACCTGGGCAAATACATCAACGAGTACCCCGCCCGCCCCGGCTACCAGGTGCCGGACGGCTGGGACGAGTGGCACGTCTCCGCGGGCGGCGGCTACAACGAGTTCAGGTACCAGCTCACCCGCTACGTCAGGGAGGAGTCGGGCGACCGGCGACCGATCGCCCCCTCCAAGGGCGACTACCTGGTGGACGAGCTGGCCCAGCGGGCGACCGGCTTCATCGAGCGCTCCCGCGAGCACGCCCCCGGCCGGCCGTTCTTCCTCCAGGTCTCGCCCTTCTCC
Source organism: Nonomuraea sp. NPDC049684 (assembly GCF_044465345.1). Taxonomy (NCBI): domain Bacteria; kingdom Bacillati; phylum Actinomycetota; class Actinomycetes; order Streptosporangiales; family Streptosporangiaceae; genus Nonomuraea; species Nonomuraea sp. NPDC049684. The sequence continues at coordinate 35,024 of NZ_JBITLO010000004.1, forward strand.
CCGCACAACCGGGTGGACGTCAGGCCCGGCGACACCGAGCCGCGTTTCCCGCCCGCGCCGCGCGACCGTCCGAAGGACCGCTTCCCGGACGGCGAGTTCCCGCACGGCGACTGCGGCGGCCCCGACTGCGACGGCATCGACGTGACCACCCTGCCCTCCTTCGACGAGGACACCGCCGACAAGCCCTCCTGGGTGCGCCGGGCCCCGATCGAGGCGAAGCGCGCCGAGGAGCTGCGCGAGGACTTCCGTGACCGGATCCGCATGGTCCAGTCGGTGGACGACATGGTGGGACGGGTGCTGTCCACCCTCACCGAGCCGGAGCGCCGCAACACCTACGTCGTGTTCGCCAGCGACAACGGCTTCCACCTCGGCCAGCACCGCCTGGTCCGCGGCAAGTCCACCGCCTACGACCACGACGTACGGGTCCCGCTGCTGGTCAGGCGGCCGGTCACCGGAGAGCGCGACCGGCGGGTGACCGGCGCCATCGCCCAGAACGTGGACCTGTTCGCGACCTTCCTCGACATGGCCGGCGTCGACCCGGCGATCCGCGACAGCCGGGACGGCCGCAGCCTGCTCCCCCTCGTCCAGGGCCGGCAGGTCGCCGGCTGGCGGCAGGCGGCGCTGGTCGAGCACGTCAGGCCCGACCCGCGGACGCCCGGCAGGCCCGACCCCGACGCCGACCGGCTGAGGCAGGGCAACGCGCAGCCGCCCACCTACAACGCCGTGCGGACCGCGGGAGAGCTGTACGTCGAGTACGAGAACGACCCGAAGCCCGAGTACTACAACACCGTCACCGACCCCCGCCAGGAGTCCAACGACCCCGGCAACGCCCGGACGGCGTACCTGGCCGGGGTCCTGCGCGGGCTGACGACGTGCGGCAGGCCCGGCGCGCCCGACTGCTGGACGGCCGCGCACCTGCGCTGAGACGTACGGCAGAAGTTGACCTCCTTCGGTCCGGCGGTTGACGCGCCGGCCGCCGGTCCCCCCGTACATTGGGGCGGTCGGGAGCCCGAACCGAAGGAGAGCGATGCGGTTCACGTCCGTCCTTGCCGGATTACTGATGGTCGCAGGCACGATCGCAGGCCCAGGAGTGGCGCAGGCGGCCACACGGACGACCGGATGCGAGGCGGTGCTGCCCCGGCCCGACGGCCACGGCATCACCTGCGTCGACGTACGGCGTCGCCCGCAGAGCGACGGCTCGGAGCTGCGGGACGTCACGATGACCTCGACGGCGATCTTCCAGGCGTCCGGCGGCACCCCGGTCATCGACCCGCCGGCGCGCCCGATCACCGTCCGCCTCTACCTGCCGAAGGGCTACGACCCCTCGCGCGCCACCCCCTACCGGGCGCTCTACCTGCTCAACGGCGGCGGCGACAACTACGACTCGTGGACCACCAAGGCCGACCTCGTCTCCCTCGTCCGCACCGCGGGCTCCTTCGACGGCATCGTGGTGATGCCGACCGGCGGGATGACCGGCTGGTACGCGGACTGGGCCGGCCGTACGGACGGATATTTCGCGCCGAAGTGGGAGACGTACCACATCGACCAGCTCATCCCGTGGATCGACGACAACTTCAACACCGTCGCCGACCGGTCAGGACGCGGTCTTGCGGGCCTGTCCATGGGCGGCTACGGCACGCTGCGGTACGCGGCGGCCCACCCCGGCGTCTTCTCGGTGATCGGCGCCTTCTCGCCCGGCATCGACCTGCGCGCCAGGCCCGCCCAGCGCACGATCTCCGACTCCATGTGGCAGTCGGGCGCGGCGATCGAGCTGACCGACCTGGGCGAGTTCCGCGTCAACAAGTACGACAACGGCAGCCCGCTGCCCGTCCTCGACCAGGAGGTCCAGCGCCGCTACCGCCTGGACACCCTGTTCGGCCCGCACACCACCACGGTCTTCCACGGCCGCACGGTCGAGGACTGGCCCGCCGCCAACCCCGCCGACCTGGTCACCCAGGGCAGGTACGCCCCCTATGACGGACGGCTGGCCCTGTACGCCGGCGGCTGCGCGAGCCTCCCGCGCGTCCCGGACGGCGCCGAGCCCGCCCCCGCCGCGTGCGGCTACGACACCAGGGCGAGCGACGACGCCGCGGGCGTCAGCGAGCCGATCCTCGGGGCGTACGCGAGCGAGTTCGACGCGACGCTGACCGGCCTCGGCGTCGGCCACCGCTACTGCTACAGCAGGGGCGGCCACGACTGGAACGCCTGGTCGGCCTACCTGATCGACTTCCTGCGGTACGCCTACGGCACCGCCCCCGCCCGCTGCCCCGCACTCTGACGCCCCAGCCCGCTTCCAAGTCGGCCACAAGTACCGGCCGGTAGTCCTGGACCGGTGACGAACCATCTTCCGGCCCGCGTCCTGACCGCCCTGGGCGCCGCCGTCCTCACGCTGACCGCGCTGAGCACGGCGGCCGCCGCCGGCACCGCCGCCCACACCGCCGCCCACACCGCCGCCCGCACCGCCGCCGATCCCGCGAGCTGGAGGTGGGGCCCCCTGCACTCGGCCGACGGACGGGCGACCGCCCGGGGCAAGGTCGTGGTCGGCCAGTCGGGGCTGGCGGTGACCGGCACCCTCGACGACGACCGCGGCAAGGACTGCTCGTGGGTCCTGATCAGGTACCAGAGCGGGAGCAACGGCCGCTGGCGCACGCACGGCGTCTACAACTGCCTGCCGGGCACCGGCTCCTTCCGCAAGAACGTCGGCGGAGCGCTGCAGATCCGGGTACAGGTGTGCCGGGGCGACGCCGCGCGGCCCGTCGGCCGGTGCTCGCGGTGGCGGACGATCTACACCCAGGGCGGCTGACGCCCGTCCCGCCGTCCCGGGGCGTCAGTCGGCGCGCTTCTTGCTGGCGATGATGTAGAGCACCAGCTCGCCGCAGGCGCGGCAGACCGTCATGTCGCCGTCCCCGCCCAGGTGGGCGGGCACGGACCGCGCGCCGCAGAACGCGCACGGCCGCTCCACCGGCTCCCGCTCGCCCCGCATCGCCCCGGCCGTCGCCAGCAGCGCGCATCCCAGGCAGATCGAGACCGACTTGCCGACGACGAGATCGGCGGGGTCGGGCGCCGCGCCGCAGAAGCCGCACTGGAACACCGCCGTCACCCCGATCCAGTCGCTCGGGCGGGCCTGCTCGCCGGACAGCACCATCCGCAGGACGCGCAGGCAGCGGCCGGCGACCTCATCCGTGACGCCCGCCCGTCCGAGCTCGGCCCGGAGCTCCGCCCGCGCGCCGGGGTCCTCGGGCGGGAGCGCCTTCAGCAGGCCGAGCAGCGCCTCGTCGAGCGCGCGCAGGGCGTCGGCGGCGGAGGCGACGAGATCGCTCATGCCGCGCCGCCCGTGAGCGGCCGGCCCGGAATGTCACGCGCTTCCTCGTACGTCCACTCCGCGCGGCCGCGGCATTTGCCCGCGCGGCTTGTGCGTAATATCGCGACGCGCATCCGCCGCGCGTTATCACCAGTCGCACCGGAAACGCTTCCCGGCGATGACCGTTCTAGAATTCTGCACCACCCCGAGTCAATGGACGGGACCTCCGGGCCGAAGGGCATGAATTCATGCGCCCGGAATTCGGCGGCGAACTCGGTCCGGGCGGCGCGCAGGAGCGCCGCGGCGCCGGGCGCGGGCTTCATCTGCTCAGCCCCTGCCACCGCCCGTCAAGAACCCGCAGCTCACGGCCGCGTTCCGGCGCTCGGCGGGCACGCCGGCGGGCGTCCCGGGGCGTCGAGTATTCGCATCCTTAAGCAGGGTCACGCATTCCCTCATTTCCGGCGGAGGCGCGGGCGCCCCTTTCGCGGCCATCATCGCCCCGGCCCAATAAAGCGTCAACGGGCGACGGCCCTACATTTTCCCTATATTGCGGCGTGGCGCCGTCTTGCGCGCCCCGGGTTGTCCCGGCACGCTGGCAGACGTGGCGGATAACCGTACTGGAAAGGGCCGCGCGCGAGCGGCGCGCAGATGGTCGGCCGCGCCGCGCAGCCAAATGTTCAGCCTGCCGGAAATCCTCGCCAAGCTCGCCGACCCCGACCGCGAGGCGCCCGGCGATCCGGAGCTGCGTGACTTGTTCGAACGCGACCAGGCCGACCGGCGCGACGACGCGCCGGGCGACGGCGGCGAGCGCGGCCCGGCCCGGCGGGCGCGGTGCATGGAGAAGTTCGCGGCCGGAGAGGTGCGCTCGCCGGGCGACTACTACCACCTGGCCGCGGTGATGCAGCACGGCGGGCTGGCCGAGCACTACCACCTGGCCTTCGAGCTGGCGCGGCGGGCGGCCGACGCCGGTTGCCGGCCCGCCCGCAGGCTGGCGGCCTCGGCCCTCGACCGATGGCTGCTGCAGATGGGCCTGCCCCAGCGGTACGGCACCCAGTACGTCGACATCGGCGGCCGCTGGTCCCTCTACCGCGTCGACCCCGTCACCACGGACGCCGAACGCACGGTCTGGGACGTCCCGCCCCTGGCCGAGGCGCTGGACCGGGCCGAGGAGATGAACCGCGCCGACGGCCTGGGCTGACGCCCGCGCCCGACCGCCGGACGGGGCCGCGCCCGGCCTCTCCCGCCGGAAACCGGACACGACCTTTGCCACTGGTTTTCGCGGAATTCCCGGGTCGCGGCGGGCCGGCGGGCGAACCTGACCATGACATGTTCCCGTCCCGGTCGAAACAGGCAGGTTCCCATGGTCAGACGGGCTCTCGTGGCGCCGGTCCCGCTCGCTCTCTCGCTGGTCGCCGTTCTCGCGGTCGCGCCGCCGGCCCAGGCGGTGACGCTGGAGGAGAAGCTCGCCGCGCTCTCGGGATTCACGCAACCCACCGCGTCCAGCGCCGCGGCCTGGCGGGACGCCTGGGCCGACCAGGGGTCGTGGTCCGACTTCGACTTCGACTGGTCGAGCGACGGCTGTACGAGCAGCCCCGACCAGCCGCTCGGCTTCGACTTCTCGATCCCGTGCCGGCGGCACGACTTCGGCTACCGCAACTACCAGGCCGTCGGCGACTTCCCGGCGAACAAGGAGCACATCGACAAGGCGTTCTTCTTCGACCTCAAGCAGGTGTGCACCCAGTACTCGATCTTCCGTCAGCCGAGCTGCAACGCGCTGGCCAAGCTGTACTACCAGGCGGTCCGCCACTACGGCTCCCCGCGCGGCACCGGCGGGGAGATCGTGCGGGTGCCGGACAGGGAGGCTCTACGACAGCAGGGCGCCGCTGAGCCCGCAGACGGCGGTGACAAGATGTTCGCCCAGAGCGCGCCAGGATTCTTCGACTGAACCGGCGGCGACGTGGCCGGCCGCCAGGTCGGCCTCCAGCTCGGCGCCCATGTGCACGACGAGCAGCCGGATCATCGCCGCCTGCCGCTCGGACAGCTCGCTCTCCAGGTCGCGCATCGAGGGCGGGCGCAGCAGCTCCAGCCGGCGGAACGAGGGCGTGCTCAACGTCGCCCGCGCCGCGTACTCGCGCAGGGACGGCTCCACGACGGCCTGGGCGAGGAACCGCCCGTACCAGGACGGGGTGCCCAGCTCGATGTGGTGCTCGATGCTCGGCGCGATCGCGCACGTGATCCAGTCGCGCAGTGACACCTCGCCCGCCGCCTCCAGCGCGGCCACCATCGGCAGGCGGTGCCGGTCGACGGCGGCCGCGTGACGGGACAGGATCGCGTGGATCAGCTCGTCACGGGTGCTGAAGTGGTATTGGACGGCGGACTTGTTCCGCTGGCCCGCGGCCTCGCGGATCATCCTGATCGACACGTGCGCGAAGCCGTGCTCGGCGTAGAGCCGCTCCGCGGTCTGCATGATCCTGTCCTTGGCCCGGATCGAGCGGGGAGACGGCGCGGCGACCGCCGTACTGACGTCCATGACCGGTCCTCGATCTCGTTTCCACCACCGTCCCCGAACGCTATCCCATGCCGCCTGCGGAGGTCATCGGGTCACCAGGTGACCCACACGTCCTGGAGGCCGCCGGACAGGCCGCCCGTGCGCAGCCGCAGCTCGCCGGGGTCGTCGCGGAGCCGCAGGCCGGGCAGCCGCCGTGCCAGCAGGCCCAGGACGACCTGCAGCTCCAGCCTGGCCAGCGGCTGGCCGAGGCAGTAGTGGCGGCCGGCGCCGAAGGTGAGGTGCTGGCTGCTGTTCTCCCGGCGCGGGTCGAACCGGTCGGGGTCGGCGAACTTGGCGGGGTCGCGGTTGGCCGCCGGGATGTTGGGGATCAGCGTGCTGCCGGCGGGCACGGTGACCTCGCTCAGCTCGACGTCCTCGGTGATGAACCGGGGCACGCCGCCGATGGCCGACAACGTGCTGTCCAGCCGCAGGACCTCCTCCACGGTGCCCGGGATCAGGTCGGGGTCGTCGATCACGGCCTCGTAGCGCCGCCGGTCCGACAGCAGCATCGCCGTCATGATGGCGATCATGTTGGACGTGGTCTCATGGCCGGCCAGCAGCAGCCCGCGCACGGTGGCGATGAGCTCGTCCTGGCTGAGCCTGCCGTCCTCGGCGTCGGTGATCTGGGTCAGCTCGCTGAGCAGGTCGTCGCCGGGGTGGGCGCGGTTGCGGTCGATCAGGTCCGAGACGTACGCGTTGAACTCCCGGTAGGCCGTGTCGACCTCCTCCTGCGTGTTGCGGGTCAGGGTCAGCATCGTGCGCGACCAGTGCGCGAACTTGTCCTGGTCCGAGCTCGGCGCGCCGACCAGCGCGCAGATGACCCGTACCGGCAGGGGCAGGGCCAGGCCGGACGACAGGTTGCCCGGGGAGCCCTTGGCCAGCATGGAGTCGAGGAGGTCCTCGGCCATGGCCTGGACCCGGGGGCGCCAGACCTCCATCTTCCTGGCGGTGAACCAGCGGCTCAGCAGGCGTCGCCACCGCATGTGGCCCTCGCCCTCGCCGATGTCGCCGGCGCCGTCCTTGCGCCGGTTGAACAGGCCGCCGTCCTCGGTGGTGGACAGCCGGGCGGCGCCCTCGCGGGCGAGGTTGCGGCTGAAGCGGGGGTCGGCCATGACGGCGCGGGCGTCGTCGTACCTGGTGACCAGGGCCGCCACGTCGCCGCTGGGCAGCCGTACGTGGGCCACGGGGCATTTCTCCCGCAGGTCGGCGAGTTGCGGGGGCGGTTCCAGCGCCGTGGGGCGGTCGAAGGGGAAATCGGGGATCGCGTCAGCGGTCATGCGTCCTCCAGCTTGAAAGCCCGACACTTCGGAATATAAGGCGATCGACTTATTTGAGGCAATCGTCTTGACTGGATGGATTACTTCGGGTGCGGGAAATCTTCCGACGCGTTGCATCCCCTTGGGGGACCTCCCGGCCACCGAACCGGCACGTATCGGATTACCGCGATACGTCGCTATGCTGGCATCCATGGCGGAGGCTCCACTTATGACCGATTCCGAGCTGTCCGACGCGTTGCGGGCGCTGGCGAACCCGACCCGGCTGCAACTGCTGTCGTGGTTGCGGGAGCCGGAGCGCCACTTCTCCCTTGAGGGCGCGATCGCCGACCCGGTGGAGGTCGGGGTCTGCGTGACGCACATCCAGGCCAGGGTGGGGCTGGCGCAGTCGACGGTGTCGGCGTACCTGAGCGAGCTGCAGCGCGCGGGGCTGGTCCGCGCCACCCGCGTGGGCAAGTGGACGCACTACAAGCGCGACGAGCGGCGCATCGCCCAGCTCGTCGCCACACTCGGCCGCACACTGTAGAAGCCGCGCGCCGCAGAAGCCGCGCACCGCAGAAGCCGCGCCCTTCCCTCCCGGAGGCCACCCGGTTTCCATGTATCGACATTTTGCGATATGTCTATCCATCTAGGTATCGACACACGACGAGGGGACGTCCCATGGGCAGCATCGACGGCCTGGACCTCGGCACGTTCGGGATCTACACGTTCGACTTCGAGCACGTGCCGGCCGCGCAGATGCGCGAGTCGATCCAGGAGCTGGAGGAGCAGGGGTGGCGGGCGTTCTGGATGCCCGAGCTGCTCGGGCGCGAGGCGCTCACGCACGCCGGCTTCCTGCTGTCGTGCACGCGGCGGATGCACATCGTGAACGGCATCGCCCAGATCTGGGCCCGCGAGGCCAGGTGGACGTACGGCGCCGCCCTGCTGCTGGCCGACGCCTACCCCGACCGGCACGTCCTCGGACTCGGCTTCGGCGGCGCCCCCCGTCCAGGGACGACCCCGCTGACGGCCATGCGGGCCTACCTGGACGAGCTGGACGAGCTGGAGACCGTCAACCCGGCCCCGAAGTCAGGCATGCGCCGCCTGCTGGCCGCGTACGGCCCCAAGATGCTCGAACTGGCCCGCGACCGCGCGGCGGGCGCCCAGACCTACCACGTCAACGTCGCGCACACCGCCGAGTCACGGCAGCTCCTCGGCCCGGACGCGTTCCTGGCCGTCGAGCATCCGGTGCTGTTCGAGACCGACCCCGCCAAGGCCCGCGCCGCCGCCCGCGAGCACCTGCGCCCCTACCTGAGCACGCCGTACAACGTGGCGAAGTTCCGGCGGCTCGGGTACGCGGAGGAGGAGATCACCGGCGGCGGCAGCGACCGCCTGGTGGACGACTTCGTCTTCTGGGGCGACCTGGACACCGTCGTCGGCAAGCTGCGCGCCCACGTGGACGCGGGCGCCGACCACGTCGCCGTGCAGGTGATCGGGATCGAGCCGGGCCGGACGGCGATGCCCCACTGGCGGGAGCTGGCCGGTGCCCTCTCCCCCGGCCGCGCCTGACCGCCATCCCCCGCGATATACAAACGATCGGTCGTTAATATAGTTTGGCGGCATGACATCCGAGACCGGCCGGCGCGCCGCGTGCTGACCTCCCGCTGGATCCCCGGCCCCGAGAGCGACCGGCCGGGGCCGCTGGTCGCCGCCCTGACGGACTTCCGCATGCGGCGGCTGCTCGACCTGCCCGGCATCGCCCGGAGCGGCCGGTCCCTGAGCCGCCACTGGCCCGGCCTGCCGGGCGCGGTGGGCATGTGGCTCTGGGCGGACCTCGCCGGCCGCCGGGTCGGCTCGCTGTCGGTGTGGCGGAGCGAGGAGGATCTGCGGGGGTTCGTCCGGTTGCCCGAGCACGTCGCGATCATGCGCGCCTACCGCGACCGGGGCGCCCTGCGCTCCCGTACGTGGCCCCTCGACGCCCTCGACCGCGGCGCCCTGCTGCGGTCGCTGCGCTGACCCGCCGGTCGATCGGGCCGGCGGGCCCGCTCATGGCGGACCGTTCCGCGGGCACGCTAGGGTCGGGCGGGAACGGCAGCCGGAAGGCGGGGACGGATGGCGTGGGCAGCCCGGGTGGTCGCCGTCGTCATGGCCGTGCTCTCGCCGGCGCTGGTGCTCGCGGCGCTCCTGATGTACGCGGCGCTGCCGCCGCAGTGGCGGCTGCCGGAGATCTTCAGCCCGCTGGCCGCGGCCGGGGTCACCTTCCCGGCCTTCAGCGCGTTCCTCATCGTGCACCGGCCGCGGCTCAGGCTGGCCTGGCTGATGTGCGCGGGCGGTCTCGGCGGCGCGGTCAACACGTTCTGCCAGTCGGCGATGCTGGCCGCCGCGGCGGGCGGGGATCTGGCGCTGGCGGGGCTGCTGAGGTTCCCCGCGCAGGTCGGCTGGGCGGTGTCCGGGCTGCTGCTGGAGATGTTGCTGCCGCTGTACTCCCCCGACGGCAGGCTGCCGTCGCGGCGCTGGCGTCTGGTGGTGCTGCTCGGCGCGGTGTCGACCGCGGTGGAGCTGGCCCACATGTTCCTGCGTCCCGACCCGCCGGCCGAGGGCTATCCGCTGCCCGCGGTCATCCCCAATCCGTTACAGGTCCCGGAGCTGGCGCCGATCTGGCCGGTGGTCACGGTGGTGGCCTGGACCGGGATCCTCGCGACGCTGCCGCTGGCGGCGTGGTCGATGCTGCTGCGCTTCCGCCGGGCCGGCCCGGACGTGCGGCGGCAGATCGGCTGGCCGCTGTTCTCCTTCGGCGGGTACATCGTCTTCATGCTCGCCGGCCTGGTCGTGCCGGAGCTGTACTGGTTGTCGATCGGGTGGGCGACGGTCATCCCCGTGTCGATGGTGATCTCGGTGACCCGCTACCGGCTCTACGGCATCGACACCGTCGTCAGCCGGACGTTCGTCGCCGCCGGGCTGCTGGCCGTGGTCGGCGGGGTCTACTTCGGGGTGGCCACGCTGTCGAGCCTGCTGGTGTCGGGCTACCACCAGGTCGCCGGGCTCGCCTCCGCGCTGCTCACGGGCGCGTTCTTCCAGCCGTTGCGGCGGGCGCTGCAACGCGCGGTCGACCGCCTGCTCTACGGGCCGGTGGGCGATCCGCGGGTGCTGGCCGAGCGGCTGGCGCAGGAGGTGCGCAGGGGCGATCCGGCGCAGGCGCTGGCGGCGGTGATCGGCGTGCTGCGCGAGGGCCTGGCGGTACGCGGCGTCGCCGTCGAGGTGACCAGCGGCGAGCCGGGCAACCCGGTCAGCGTGGCCAGCACGGACCGCGGGCAGCTCGGCGACTCACCGCGCGAGGTGCCCCTGATCTGGCACGGCGAATGGGTGGGCCGGCTCCTGGTAGGGCCGCCCGCCGCGCGCCGCTTCCCCGCCGCGCACGACGAGCGGGTGCTGGACACGCTGGTCCCGTACGCGGCCGACGTGGCCCACGCGGTCCGCCTGGCCGCCGACCTGCAACGTTCGCGCGAACGCATGCTGGCCGCCCGCGAGGAGGAGCGCCGCAGGCTGCGCCGGGACCTGCACGACGGCCTGGGCCAGACGCTCAGCGGGCTGGCGATGACCGTCAACATGGCCAGGCTCAGCCTGAAGAGCTCGCCGGAGGCGGCCGACGGGCTGCTGCGCGAGCTGCGTGCCGGCATGGACGCCGTCACGGGCGACCTGCGGCAGCTCGTCCACGGCCTGCGCCCGCCCGCCCTGGACGACCTGGGCCTGGCCGCCGCCGTGCGGGCGCTGGCCGCGCCGGACGGCCCCGCCGCCGAGGTGATCGCCGAGGGCGACCTGACCGGCCTGCCGGCCGCCGTCGAGGTGGCCGTCTACCGCATCGCGCAGGAGGCGCTGACGAACGTGCGGCGGCACGCGCGGGCCACCCGCGTCCGGGTCGAGCTGCGCCGCGAGCCGGGGGCGCTGCGCCTGCTGGTCGCCGACGACGGCCGGGGCCTGCCGCCGGAGCACCGTTCCGGCGTCGGCCTGACCTCGATGCGCGAGCGCACGGCCGAGCTGGGCGGCATCTGCCTGGTCAGCGGCGCGCCGGGGACGGGCACCACGGTCGAGGTCATGCTCCCGGTCCAGCCCTGACCGTGCGCCTTACCGGCCCGACCTCCTCCTGTCACGTAGAGTGCTGGACGATCACTTTCGGTAACTCCCATGGAGGTGTCCATGAAGCTCATGGGCCGTATCACCTGCGCCGTGGCCGGTGGCGCGCTGCTGGCCGTCGCGCTCACCGCCCCGGCCGCGGCCGACTCGCTGGCCGCCGGCGGGCCCGTCGGCGCGCTGCTCCAGCCGGTGCTGGACGTGCTCAACGCGGTGAACGACACGTCCACCCTCGGCGCTCTGCTGCCCGGCGGCATCATCACTGCCCGCTGACGCTCGCCCTCCCCCCGGGGCGACCGCGCACTGCCCTGCGGGCCCGTCCGGGGCGTACCGTGGTGCGCGGCGGTCATGGCGGAGGGCGGGAGCAGCGTGCAGGGGTGGGAGCCGTCCACTGTCGTCAGTGACGAACTGGTCGATCCGTCGCCGGTCGCCGCGCTCGCGGCCCTGTTCGACGACGGCGTGCCGGTCCCGGGGCCGGGCGCGGAGCTGCCGCCGCTGTGGCATTGGGCGGCGCTGGCGCGCTGGCCCGTCTCGTCCGTGCTGGGAGGCGACGGGCATCCGGTACGCGGCTCGTTCCTGCCGCCCGTCGGCCTGCCGCGGCGGATGTTCGCCGGGGGCGAGGTCGTCTTCCACGGGCCGCTGCGGGTGGGCGAGACCGTACGCAGGCAGAGCACGGTGGAGTCGGTCACCGAGAAGTCCGGGCGGTCGGGACGGCTGGTCGTGGTGGTCGTGCGCACCCGGCTGACCGGCCAGGACGGCAGTCCCGGGCTGGAGGAGCGGCAGGACCTGATCTACCGGGAGGCCGTGGCCACCACCGGCCCGGCGGCGGCGGCCGAGGAGGCCGTGGCGGCGCGGGCCGCCGGTTCCCCGTTCCGCAGGGCGGGCGCCTGGGAGTGGCACTTCGACACCGATCCGACCCTGCTCATGCGGTTCTCGGCGGCCACCGCCAACGCCCACCGCATCCACTACGACTGGCCGTACGCCACCCGCGTGGAGGGCTATCCCGGCCTGGTGGTGCACGGGCCGCTGATGACGCTCGCCCTGGCCGAGACGCTGCGGCTGGAGAGGCGTCCCGAGCGGGTGACGCGCATCGCCCACCGCAACGACCGGCCGCTGTTCTGCGGGCAGCCGGCACGGCTGCTCGGCCGCAGGACGGCCGACGGCTTCGCGCTCGACCTGGCCGGCCCGGCGGGCGCGGCCACCGGCCCGCACACCACCCTGGCCGTGACGGCCGGTTAGACCGGGCAGGCGCCGCCCGTCAGACGGCGATGACGTGCTCGGCGAGCTCGCGGGCGGCGGCGCCCGGGTCGGTGCCGGGGCGGGTCGCGCCGACGGCGAGGGTGCCGTCGATGAGGATGAGGAGCTGGTCGGCGGCGCGGCCGGGGCGCGGGTGGCCGAGCGCGGTCAGCTCGCGCGCCAGCAGCTCGTGCACCTGGCGGCGGTAGTCGCGGGTGACCTCGTGCGCGGGATGGGCGGGGTCGGTCAGGCCGAGGTCGGCGGCCAGGTAGCGGCAGCCGTGGAAGCCGGGCCTGGCGACGATCTCGCCGATCCGGTCGAAGACGGCCAGCAGGCGCTCGCGCGGGTCGTGGCCGGCGGCGTCCATGGTGCGGCGGTAGTCGGCGGCGTCGGCGTCGGCGGCCGACCTGAGAACCTCGACGATCAGGCCGTCCTTGCCGCCGAAGTGCTCGTACAGCGAGCGCCGGGCCACGTTGGCGGCCTTGAGCAGGGCGTCTACGCCGACGTTGACGCCCTGGCTGTAGATCAGCTGGTCGGCGGCCGTCAGCAGGCGCTCCCGGGGGCCCGGTCCCGTGCGAACAGTCATGAAGCCAGGTTGCCACGGGTTGACGAGTAGATCAACCGGTCGATATATATAGATAGACCGATCGATCTACCAGCTTCCTTCTGGAGTAACCGTGTCCTTCCCCACCACCGCCGACGTCATGGAGCGCTTCAACCGGGCCTTCGTCGAGCGCGACCGCGGCCTGCTCGACGACCTGGTCGCCGAGGACTGCGTGATGGAGTCCGTGCAGCCGGCCCCCACCGGCGAACGCGTCACCGGCCGCCGGGCGTGCCTGGACTGGTGGGGCGCGCTCGTGGACGACCAGACCAGCGCGTTCGAGCCGCAGGAGGTCGTCGTCGCCGGTGACCGCGCCACCATCCACTGGCACTACCGCTACGGCCCCGGCCCCTCCGACTGGGTCAGCGGCGTGAACCTCATGCGCGTCCGCGACGGGCAGATCGTCGAGGCGCTCGGCTTCAGCAAGACCGCCGGCGAAGTTCCCCTGGCCACCGCCTGATGAACGTCATGCGCAGCTACCACGTCGACAGCGGAGCCGGCATCGAGGGCCTGTCGGTCAAGGAACACCCCGTCCCCGCTCCCGGCCCCGGGCAGGTGGTGGTCGCGGTACGGGCCACCTCACTCAGCTTCCGCGAGCTGATGATCCTGCGCGGCGACTACGTGCTCCCGGTGAGACCGGACGTCGTGCCGGTCTCCGACGGCGCCGGCGAGGTCGTCGCGACCGGCCCCGGCGTCGAGTCGGCCCGCGTCGGCGACCGGGTCACCGCCACCCTGTTCCCGAGCTGGCAGGACGGCCCGTTCGCCCTGCGGCACCTGCCGCAGCTCGGCGGCTCGCTGGACGGCATGCTCACCGAGTACGCGCTGCTCGACGAGCACGCGCTCGTGCCGATCCCGGCCCACCTGTCCTACGAGGAGGCCGCCACGCTGCCCTGCGCCGCGGTCACCGCCTGGAACGCCCTGACCGGCGACGGCACCGGCTCGCTGACCGGCCGGACCGTCGTCACCCAGGGCACCGGCGGGGTGTCGCTGTTCGCGCTGCAGTTCGCCAAGGCGCTGGGCGCCCGGGTGATCGCCACGACCAGCAGCCCGGCCAAGGCCGAACGCCTGTACGCGCTGGGCGCCGACGAGGTCGTCGACTACCGGGCCACCCCCGACTGGGCGGCCCGGGTGCGCGAGCTGACCGGGGGCGAGGGCGCGGACCACGTCATCGACGTCGCCGGCGACCTCGGGCTGTCACTGGCGGCCACCGCGATCGGGGGCCAGGTCGCCAGCGTCGGGTTCGTCCTCGGCGACCCGCCGCCCCTCGACGCGCGGGCGGTCTTCAGCGCGGGAGCCACGCTGCGGGGGATCGCCGTCGGCAGCCGCGCGCAGTTCCTGGCCATGAACCGGCTCATCGAGGCCCACCGGCTGCGTCCGGTCATCGACCGCGTCTTCCCCTTCGACCAGGCGCCCGACGCCTACCGCCACTACGCGTCGGGCAGCCCGTTCGGCAAGGTCGTGATCACGGTGTGAGCCTGCTGGAGCCGCGCGCGGCTTCGTCCTAGCAGGGGGTCTCGTGGAACTCCGGGTACGAGCCGCGGGTGCCCACCCACGTCACGTCGCCCACGCAGTTCTCGTACTTGACGCCGACCAGCGTGGTCCGGGTGGAGTCGCTGTAGTAGTACGTCTCGCAGTGGTAGTCGATCTGGCAGGCGCGGGCCTGGGCGGGCGAGCCGGCGACGGTGAGCGTGCCGAGGGCGAGCAGGACGGCGAGCGATGCGCGACGAATCATGGAGATCCTCTCTGACGCGAGGAAGCGCTACTGCCCCTGATGATCGATCGCCGGAGCGAACAGTTCAATACGGTTCATCACGGTTCATCGCACTTCAATGCCGACAATGCCCGGTACCCCATCGCGAAGGCGAAATGATCGCCCCTGTCATCGACATAGGATCTTTTCATCTGGTAGATGGCCGATTGTCGAAGGGCTTCCATGACCCACCCCCTCAGCCGCCGGTCCGCCCTGCTGGGGGCCGCGGCCGTGGCCGGAATCGCTCTGTGGGAGAAGCCGGCCGAGGCAGCCGGCGCCGCCGCGTTCGACGCGGCCCGGGAGCGATGGGTGAGCCTGCTGGCCGGCGACACGTACGACCCGGCGTACCTGGACAAGACGCAGGCCGTCGAGGGCTCGGCCAACGCGGTGCTGCGCAAGATGGCGCCCGCTCCGGGCCGGCCCAGCCTGTGGCCCGACCTGCCGCTCGACGACCCCCGTACGGGCAACTTCAACCGCTCCTACAACCGCATGCGCACGCTGGCGCTCGGCTGGGCCACGCCGGGCACCGACATGCACCGCGACCAGCGGGTCGCCGAGGCCGCGGCCACGGCCCTGGACTTCCTGTACGAGCACGCCTACCGCGAGGGCCTCGACCGCCGCGGCAGCAACTGGTACTGGTGGGAGATCGGCGTCCCGCGCGCGCTGACCGACACCTGCGCCCTGCTCTACGACGGCCTGCCCAAGGACGACCTGCGCCGCTGGCTGCGCCCGCTGCGCCACTGGTGCCCCGACCCCGAACGCCGCGTCAGCCACCCCGGCGTCGTCGAGACGGGCGCCAACCGGGCGAGCAAGGCCATGGCGGTGGCGATGCGCGGGCTGCTCACCCACGACGCCCGGCTGCTCAAGCGGGCCAGGAAGGCCGTCTCCGACCTGCTGCGCCGCACCGGCGGGCCGGGCGACGGCTTCTACCGCGACGGCTCCTTCATCCAGCACGGCGTGTTCCCCTACAACGGCAGCTACGGCGTGGACTACCTGGAGAGCGTGGCCAAGCTGATCGCCATGCTCGCCAGGTCACCGTGGGAGATCCGCGACATCGGGAACATCTACCACATCGTCGACCGCTCGTTCACGCCGTTCATCTTCGACGGGCTGATGATGGACTGCGTGCGCGGCCGGCAGATCTCGGTGCAGGGCCACCGCGACCACCACTCCGGGCAGAAGGCGGTCGAGGCCATCCTGACGCTGCTGGAGACGGCGCCCGAGCGCCACGCCCGGCGCTGGCGGCCGATGGTGAAGGGCTGGCTCACCCGCAACCAGGCCGTCCCGTACGCCGCGGTCGCCCCGCTGGCGAGCGTCGCGCGGGCGCAGGCGCTGCTTTCTGACGCGTCCGTGCCGGTCGGCCCCCGCACGACCGGCACGTACGTCTTCGCCGACATGGACCGGGTCGTGCACCGGCGTCCCACCTGGGCGTACGCCATCGCGATGAGCTCGGAGCGCATCGGCGCGGCCGAGGGCATGAACCAGGAGAACCTGCACGGCTGGTACACCGGCGACGGCATGACGTACCTCTACACCGCCGACCTGACCCACTGGAACGACGACCTGTGGCCGACGATCGACCCGTACCGGCTGCCGGGCACCACGGTCGACACCCGCGGGCGCGCCGACCTCCCGCACGGCGCGCGCCGCCTGCCGCCCACCCCGTGGGCGGGCGGCGCGGCGCTCGACGGCGAGTACGGCGTGGCGGCGATGAGGCTGATCGCCGACGGCTCCTCGCTGCGGGCCAGGAAGGCGTGGTTCCTGCTGGACGACGGCGTGATCGCCCTCGGCGCCGGCATCACCGCCTCCGACGGCCGCCGCGTCGAGACCGTCGTGGAGAACCGCAACACCCACGGCGCCCATCCCCCGCTGACCCGCGGCGACGGCTGGATCCACCTGTCCGGCGTGGCCGGGTACGCGCTGCTCGACGGCGCCGAGGCGAAGGTGATCCGCGAGCGGCGCACCGGCCGCTGGCGCGACATCGACACCGGCGCCACCACCGGCGGCGACCGGACCCCCGTCACCAGGCACTACACCACGATCCTGGTCGACCACGGCATCGATCCGCGCCGGGCCCGCTACGCCTACGCCGTGCTGCCCGGCGCCACCCCCGGGCAGACCGCGGCCTACCGCGGGCGGGTCGAGATCCTGGCCAACTCCCGCACGGTCCAGGCCGTCAGCCGGGACGACCTGATCGCCGCCGTGTTCTGGCGCGCGGGAACCGTCGAGACCCCGCACGGGCCGCTGGCAGCCGACGGGCCGTGCGCCGTGCTGTTCCGCCACGACCGCCACCGGGTCCGGCTGGCCGTCTCCGATCCGTCCAGGACCGCCGACGAGGTGCGGATCAAGCTGCCGTGGCCGGTCAGGTCGGTCAAGGAGGGCGACCGGGGGGTGCGCCGGTCCAAGCGGGCGGTCAAGATCGAGGTCGGCGGCAGCCGCGGGCACACCCGCACGGCGGTCCTGGGCGTCTGAGCCGCCGGTCATGAGCCGGTGGTCATGAGGCGCCGGTGGGGGCGTGCGGCAGGAGCTCCGCCGCCGGGACGCCGGGGTCGGCCAGCCGGCGCGGATCGGCGGTGTGCCCGGCGGCGACCAGGGCCCGGAGGTGGCCGGCGGCGTCCTGGCCGTCCATGGTCAGCGCGGCCACCGGGACGCCGCGGTCGAGCCAGAAGGCGGTGAACCCGGGCTCCCCCGGCTCGCCCCTGGTGACGACGCGGTCGGAGGCGGTGGGCAGGCCGACGTATTCGAGGGTGGACCCGTACTGCGTGGAGAAGAAGTACGGGACGTGGTCGATGGTGACCGGCTCGCCCACCAGCGTGGCCGCGGCGGCGGTCCCGTGGACGACGGCGTTGTCCCAATGCTCGATCCGGACCGGTTTCAGGTAGCGCGGGTGCCGGTGGCGGGCGACGTCGCCGGCGGCCAGCGCGGCCGGGTGCGAGGTGCGCAAGTGCCCGTCGGTGACGATGCCGCCGTCGACGCGCAGCCCCGCCGCCTCGGCCAGCCCGGTCTCGGGGACGGCGCCCACGGCGACCACGACGAGGTCGGCCGGGACGCGCCGCCCGGCGACCGTGCGCACCGCCTCGACCGAGCCCGTCCCGAGCACGGCCTCGACGCCGTCGCCGGTGAGCAGCTCCACGCCGTGGTCGAGGTGCCGGCGGGCGACCGCGCCGCCGATCCGGTCGCCGAGCACGTGGTAGAGCGGCGTGGGCAGCGGGTCCACGACGGTCGTGGGCACGCCGAGCGCGCGGGCGGCGGCGGCGACCTCGCAGCCGAGCCAGCCGGCGCCGACCACGACGACGGCGGAGGCCGCGCGCAGGGCCGCGCCGAGGCGTTCGCTGTCCTCGCGGTCGCGCAGGTAGTGGACGCCGTCGAGGTCGGCGCCCGGCACCCGCAGGCGGCGCGGGCGGGCGCCGGTGGCGATCAGCACCTGCCCGAACGGCAGCTCCACATTGCGCCCCAGCTTCACCCGCCGGCCGTCGAGGTCGAGCAGGGTGGCGGGGGCGCCGAGGGCGAGGGCGACGTCCTGGGCGGCGTAGAACCGCGGGTCCAGGACGTCTAGCTCGGCGGCCTCGGTGGCGCCCAGCAGGTAGCCCTTCGACAGCGCGGGACGCTGGTAGGGCAGGTGGTGCTCGGCGCCGACGAGCGTGAGCGGCCCGTCGTAGCCGTGGTCGAGCCGCAGGGCCCGCGCGGCCTGGGCGCCTGCGAGGCTGGCGCCGATGATGACGATGCCGGGATCGGCGGGCATGGGGACGCTCCTTGTGAACGGGATCGGGCCGGCGC
Source organism: Nonomuraea sp. NPDC049684 (assembly GCF_044465345.1). Taxonomy (NCBI): domain Bacteria; kingdom Bacillati; phylum Actinomycetota; class Actinomycetes; order Streptosporangiales; family Streptosporangiaceae; genus Nonomuraea; species Nonomuraea sp. NPDC049684. The sequence continues at coordinate 53,618 of NZ_JBITLO010000004.1, forward strand.
GAGAAGGGTCAGACGACCTGGAGGTTGGCCATCATGGCCATGTCCTCGTGCTCGGCGTTGTGGCAGTGGAAGAGGTAGCGGCCGCGGTAGCCGTCGAACCGGGTGATGATCTCCACCGACTCGCCCGGACGCAGGGAGACGGTGTCCTTCAGCCCCGCGTCGTGGGGCAACGGCGGCCGGCCGCTGCGGGAGAGCACCCGGAAGCCGACCAGGTGCAGGTGGACGGGGTGGTGGACGTCGGCGACCATCCGCCACACCTCGACGTCGCCGAGGCCCACCGTGACGTCGGACCGGGCGGGGTCGAACGGCAGCCCGCCGATCAGCCAGCCGCGGCCGTCGTGCATGCGGCCGGCGCGGAAGGACAGCTCGCGCACCCGTACGGCGTCCGCCCGCCGCCACTCCGGCAGGTCGGTGGACAACACGCGCGGGACCCGGCTGTCGTCGGCCGCGGCGCGCGCGACCCGGAAGGCCATCACGTCCCGGGTGCGGCCCGAGCCGAGCCGGTTCACGATCCGGACGCGCCCGCCGACCGGGACGCGGGCGAAGTCCACGACCACGTCGTAGCGCTCGGCCGGCGCGATCGGCAGGACCCGGTGGGTGACGGGGGACGCCAGCAGCCCCTGGTCGGCGCCGATCTGCACGAGGTCGAGCCGCCGCCCGTCGTCGAGCACGGCTTCGAGCTCGTAGTGGCGGGCGTTGGAGGCGTTCAGCAGGCGCAGCCGGTGGCGGGCCGCGTCCACCTCGTGGACCGGCCAGGGGGCGCCGTTGACCAGGATCACGTCGCCGAGCACCCCGGCGATGTACGGTTCGAGCACGCCCGGCCGCTCACGCAGGGTGGGGTCGAGGGCCGGGTAGGCGAGCTCGCCCTCGGCGGTGAACGCCCGGTCGGCGATCATGAGCGGCAGCTCGCGCGGCCCCGCGGGCAGGCCGAGCGCCTGCTCGGCGTCGTCGCGGACGATCTGCAGCCCGGCCAGGCCGCGCCAGATCGCGGGGGCGGTGAAGTCCATCCGGTGGTCGTGGTACCAGAGCAACGTCGGCCGCTGGTCCAGCGGGAAGGTGTAGTCCCTGGTCCGCCTGCTCAGCACGGCCCGGGGGTCGCGCATGCCGCCCATGCCGGAGCCGTGCCCCATGTGCATGGTGGGCTCGGTCCAGCCCTCGGGCAGCACGAGGTCGGTCGGGTAGCCGTCGGAGGCGGCCGGGGTGCGCCCGCCGTGCAGGTGGACGACGGTCGGCACGGGCAGGTCGTTGCGGTGCGTCACGGTGATGGGCCGGCCCCGGCGGGCCTCGATGGTCGGGCCGGGGAAGGTGCCCCCGTACGTCCAGGCCCGGGTGCGCACGCCGGGCAGGATCTCCAGGGTCGTCTCGCGCTGGACGATCTCGTAGCGGTCGCCGCCGCCCGCGGTGCCGGACGGCGCCAGCACGGCGGGGATCGGCAGCGGCACCTGGAACGGCGGCGGCAGCGGCAGGTCGCTGCGCAGCTCGGCGCCGGTGATCGAGGGCCGCCGGGCCATCGCGGCCGAGGCGCCGAGCCCGGTGGCCGCCATCAGCCCGAGCGCGCCGCCGATGCCGAGCGCCTGCCGCCTGGTCACGCCGTGCGCAGGCCGGTCGAGCTCAGGCATCGCGGGCCGCCCGGCGCGGGAAGGGCCGCCGCCACACGTCGATGAACTGCACCGTGAGCGCGGCGACGGTCGCCACCCCCAGCGGGATGTGCAGCCACAACGCGCCGTCGAGCCCGGCGAAGTACTGCGCCGTCTCGGCCGCCACCACCGCCGCCGTGGCCAGGAACGGCCCGTTGCGGCGCAGGCGCGCCCACACCACGATCGTCACGATCAGCTGCAGGTATCCGATGGAGGTGACCACGTCGGCGCCGAGGGAGTGCCAGCGCAGGCTGTCGTAGTCGCCGGTCAGGTAGACGCCGGCGAACACCGGCTGCCCGGCGATCGCCGCCATGTGGGCGCTGACCGTCGCCCGCAACGTCCAGCCCGCGGGTGCCGTGCGGCGCGTGGCATCGGCTCGCGGTCCGTCGACCACGCTGAGCATCGAGGGTCCTCCTCATGTCCGTCCTGGTGAAACGCCTCCGACGCTATGGCTCCCGCGTTATCTTGTCCAAGATCTATATTGCTATGGTGTTATGCGTTGGGAGGCATGATGGATCTGAACGCACTCCGCCAGTTCCTGGTGGTGGCCCGGCTCGAACACCTCAGCGCCGCCGCGGAGGAGCTGCGCGTCGCGCAGCCGTCCCTGAGCCGGACGATCGCCCGCCTGGAGGGCGAGCTCGGCACGCCGCTGTTCGACCGCGGCGGGCGGCTCCGGCTGAACGACGCCGGCACGCTGTTCCGCGGCTTCGTCGAACGGGCGCTCGGCGAGCTCGACGCCGGGACGCGAGCCGTCGCCGAGGCCGCCGGCGAGGGGTTCGGCACCGTACGCCTGGCCTCGGAGACCTTCCTGACCCTCACCGGGCCGCTCGCGGCCTACAAGCGCGCCCATCCCTCCGCCGAGATCGAGCTCCACTGGGCCCCCGCCGACGACATGAGCCGCCGCCTGCGCGCCCAGGAGTTCGACCTGTGCGTCGCCTCCCAGCCGATCCACGCCGACGGGCTGGAGTCGGCCGAGCTGCTGGACGAGCCCGTCGGGCTGGCCACCGCGCTCGACCACCCGCTGGCCGGCCGCACGTCGGTGACCATCGACGAACTTGCCGACCAGCCCTTCGTCACCGCCCGCAAGGGACACTGGCAACGCCGGCTGCTCGACCGGCTCTTCGCCGCCAGGGGCCGCACGCCGCGGATCGTCTGCGAGGGCGACGAGTCCAGCGCCATCGCCGACCTGATCAGCACGGGGCTCGGCATCGGGCTCGTCCCGTCCCTGGCCCGCCGCTCCACCACCCGCGCCCCGCTGGCCTGGGTGGACGTCGACGACCCCGGCTGCCGCCGCACGCTCACCCTGTTCTGGGGCGCCGACAGCCACCTGTCCACCGCCGCCCGCCTGATGCGCACCACCATCACCAGCTGGGACTGGCTGGCCGGCGAACCCCAGGAGAAACGCTGAGCGTCGCGGTCTACGGAGGGGGTGGGGCGATCCAGCGGCGGTAGGCGTCCAGGTCGACGTTGGCGCCGCAGACGATGGTGACCACGTGCCGGCCGGCGAAGCGGTCGCGGTCTTCGAGGATCGCCGCGACGCCCAGCGCGGCCGACGGCTCCACGACCAGGCCGGCGTGGTCGAGGAGCAGCCGCATGCCGGCCACGATCGACTCCTCCCGCACCAGGACGGCGTCGTCGGCGACCACCAGGAGGTCGTCCAGGACGGCCGGGATCGGACGCCGGCCCGCGACGCCGTCGGCGATGGTGCGGGTCGGGCCGGTGGTGACGACGCGCCGCCGCCGCCACGAGCGGGTCATCGCGGGCGCGCCCAGCGGCTGGACGCAGATCACCTCGACGCCGGGCGCGAGCTCCTTCAGCACGTGCCCCACGCCCGTGGCCAGCGCCCCGCCGCCGAGGGCGATCAGCACCGCGTCGTACGGCGGCGCGGCCCCGGCCAGTTCCAGGCCGATGGTCGCCGCGCCCTCGCAGGTCTCGACGTCGAGGCTGTCCTCGACCAGCCGGATGCCGTCGCGCCCGGCCAGGGCCGCCGCCCGCTCGCGGGCCAGGTCGAAGTCGCCGTCGACGAGCTCCAGCACGGCGTCCAGGGCGCGGATGCGGTCGAGCTTGGCGGCGGGCGCCGAGCGGGGGGCCACGACGGTGACGTCGAGCCCCCGCCGGCGGCCGGACCAGGCCAGGGCCTGGCCGAGGTTGCCCGCGCTGGCGCACACCACGGCCCGCGCGCCGCCGTCGGCGAGCAAGCTCGCGACCAGCTCCGTGCCGCGGGCCTTGAAGCTGCGGACCGGGTTCGCCGTCTCCAGCTTGACGCTCACCGCGCACCCGAGGTGGGGCTCCAGCGCCGGACAGGGGAACAGCGGCGTGTCGAGGAACATGGGGTCGATCAACGGGCGTGCCGCCCGGATCCGGGCCGTGTCGAGCCGCGTCTGCCGCACGGCACAGGAGCGTAGCAACGGCCGGGTCAAGAGAACCCGGACACGCGGCGCGACCGTCCGTACACTTTCTGTCGCTGGTCTGCGTGGCCTTACGGCCCGGTCAAGAGAGGGCAGGTGGGGAGCGATGAGCGAGGTCCAGGGCGGCGGGCTGCCGCCGGGCGCCGCGGAGGCCACCGGGCCGGAGTCGGTGACCTGTCACGAGGATCTGGTGAGGCTGCTGGCCGAGCAGTTCGCCCGCGCCGACGTGTCGCTGCGGGAGTTGCAGGCGCGGGCCGACAGGGCGGGCGGCGTCCGGTTGCCGCGCAGCACGTGCGCGGACATGCTGGCCGGTCGGCGCTTTCCCAAGAAGGCGGTCATGGTGGCGTTCCTGCGGGGGTGCCGCGTGCCCGACCACCGGCTTCCCGCGTGGGAGCGGGCCTGGGACCGGGTGCGGATCAGTCGGCTGCCCGCCGGGGCCTGGGATGATCGCAGTTCGCAGGCGTCCGACGACCCGCCACCGTCCGCGCCCGGCCCGGCGGGACCGGCCCTTCCGGGTGAGGCGGCGGCGGTCCCGGCGGGGCCGGGCCTGCCTGGTGAGGCGGCGTCGGTCGTGGGCGGCGGTGGGGCGCGGCGGGCCGTCCTGCTCGCCGGGATCGCCGTGCCGGTGGCCGCCGCGCTGGCCCTGGCCGTCGTCGTCGCGCTGCGGCTGACGGGACGGCCCGAGCCGCGGCCCGAGGTCGCCTCCGGCCAGACCGTGGACCCCGGTCGAACCGTGGAGTCCGGCCAGACCGTGGATTCCGGCCAGATCGTCACCGACGACGGCCGGGCGTTCCCCCGCGGCGGGTCGAGCCGGTTCACCGTGAGCGTCAGCCCGGCCAACACCGGCGTACGGCTGATCCGCCGGCTCGACGCCGGCGTCGCCCTGCAGGACGCGACCATCACCGTCGACGGCGTGCCCGCGGCGAGGTGGCGGCCGCTGCTGGAGGACGCCGTACACAAGTGGCGGAACCAGATCGTCGACCTCCCGCCGCGTCTGACGGCGGGCCGGCGCGCGCTCACCGTCGTCAACACCTGCGTGTCCGACTCGGGGTTCAACGAGTTCCTCTACACCGTGGAGCACCGGATCAACGGCGTCTGGTCGGTCGCCGACCGGGTCGACGTGGGCCCCGAGCATCCCGCGAGCGAGGCGGCGCACGACTACCGCGTCGTACGCGGCGACTGGGCCCACCATCAGACCTTCGCCTACCCGCCGCGAAGGGAGGACTGGGACGTTCGCTAACGTAGCGGCCCGGGGGCAGGAGCCGGGCCGGGGTCGGGCCGGGGCAGGGGCTGGGCCTGGGCGGCAGGGGCTGGGCCGGGGCAGGGGCACTTTGGGGAGGTCATTAGGATGGCCGGCGCCGGATGGCCCCCCGTCCCTCAAGCCAGCCCCCGTACCACCCGAGAGGCGCACACCACGATGGCGGACTGCGACGCCACCCCGCTCGACGACCCGGTAGGCGCGTCACTGCGCGGCCGTCACGCGCACCTCGCCCGGCGGCTCGGTGCGGCGGCCACGTACCGGGCGGAGGTGGCGACCTTCTCCTCGGTCCCGGACGAGCCGGACGAGCGGGCGTGGGCCGACCTGGCCCGGCTGCTCGGGCCGGGCGAGCTCGCCGACCTGTTCAGCTCCCCGGCGGCCCCGCCGCCCGACTGGGAGCCGGTGTTCGCCCTCGACGGCCGCCAGCTGGTGTGGGACGGCGGCGACCACGTCCCCGCAGGGCCCGGCGACGTCACCGAGCTGGGCGCGGACGACGTCCCGCACATGCTCGACCTCGTGGCCAGGACGCGACCGGGGCCGTTCTGGGCGCGTACCCGCGAGATGGGCGACTACCTCGGCGTCTTCGACGGCGGGAAGCTGGTCGCGATGGCGGGCGAGCGGCTGCGGCCACCGGGCTGGACCGAGATCAGCGCCGTGTGCACCGCGCCCGAGGCGCGCGGCCGGGGGCACGCGGGCCGCCTGGTCGGCGCGCTCGTCTCGCGGATCGTGGCCCGCGGCGAGCGTCCGTTCCTGCACGTGGCCGAGGCGAACACCGGCGCGATAGCCCTCTACGAGCGGCTCGGCTTCCGAACCCGCAGAACCGTGACCTTCCGCGGCTTCCGCACCCCCTGACGCCTCCGGAGCTTCCGAACCCCGTGACCGCCCCGGACCGCCCACGGCGGCCCAGAACGATCCGGGAAATGTTCGGAAAAGCCCGGAAAGGCCCAGAAGGGGCCGGAAAGACACGACTCAGATCAGGCCCGGGCGGCCCAGATCAGGCCGAGGGCAGGCGCTCAGTGCCTGGTGGAAAACGCGTTGCCCCGGACGCTCGGCCGAACGTATGGTTTTGCGCTCGTGGTCACAGTCGTGGAACGGGTCCTGCCGGCCCGGTTGGGGACAGGGTTCCGATGGTTGCTGGCGTCGAGCTGGCTGACGAATCTCGGTGACGGGATCGCGGCCGCCGCCGGCCCGCTGCTGATCGCGACGCTGACCCGCGACCCGCTGATGATCTCGCTGTCCGCCCTGGTGAGCTGGGCGCCGCCGCTGGCGTTCAGCCTGTACGCCGGCGTCCTGTCCGACCGGCACGACCGCCGCAGGATCGTGCTGGCCGCGAACGCCGTGCGGGCCGTGGTGCTGGCGGCGCTCGTCGTGCTCATGGCGACCGGCACCGTGACCGTGGCGACGGCGCTGGCGGCGCTCACGCTCCGGTCCATCGCCGAGGTGTTCGCCGACAACGCGACGTCCACGCTGACGCCGATGATGGTCTCCAGGGACGACCTGCTCGTCGCCAACGCCCGCCTCGGCACCGGGTTCATCACGCTCAACCAGCTCGCCGGGCCGCCGATCGGCGCGGCGCTGTTCGGGCTGGGCCTGACCTGGCCGTTCGCGAGCCAGCTGCTCCTGGTGCTGGCGGGGATGGTCCTGGTCTCCCGCATCGCGCTGCCGGCGCGGGCCCGGCCGGACGGCGCGCCGCGCCCGAACACCGTGCGCGAGCTCGTCGCCGGGTTCAGCTGGACGGTGCGGCACCCGGCGGTCCGCACGCTGGCGCTCACCATCCTGATCTTCAACTTCACCTTCGGCGCGGCCTGGTCGGTGCTCGTCCTCTACACCCAGGAGCAGCTCGGCCTCGGCTCGATGGGGTTCGGCCTGATGACCACCATCGGCGGGATCGGCGGCCTGATCGGCACCGGCCTGTACGGGACGATCACCCGCAGGGTCAGCCTCGGCGCCCTGATGCGCATCGGGCTCATCATCGAGACGTTCACCCACCTGGGCCTGGCCCTGACCCGTTCGCCGTGGGTGGCCGGAGCCATCTTCCTGGTCTTCGGCGCGCACGCCTTCATCTGGGGCACCACCTCGGGCACCGTCCGCCAGCGCGCGGTCCCGCAGGAGCTGCAGGGGCGGGTGGGCAGCGTCAACACCGTCTGCGTCTTCGGCGGCCTGGTGGTCGGCTCGCTGATCGGCGGCGTGCTGGCCACCCGGTTCGGCGTCGCGGCGCCCTTCTGGTTCGCCTTCGCCGGTTCGGCGGTGTTCGTGGTGCTGCTGTGGCGGCAGCTCATGCTCATCGCCCACGACGACTGAGCCGCGGGCGCCGGGTGCCGCGCGGCCGCCTCACTTGAGCGGGTCGTGTCCCCAGTTCATCAGCGAGTAGCGCCACCGGCTCTCCCGGACGTCACCGGACGGGCGCTGCGCCAGGTGCCGGTGGATGTAGCCGATCACCTTGGTCATGTGCTCGTAGTCGTGGCCGGTCCAGGAGGAGCTGCCCTTGCGGAGGAGCCGGACGATCTCGCGGCCGGAGGCGTGGCCGGTCGACTCGCCGCCGCCGTCCTGCTTCTGGCCGACCTCCTTCGACTCCTCGGTGTCCAGCCAGCGTTCCAGCTCGTGCGCGGTCATGTTGACGGCCTGGCCGAACTCGGCCGCCACGTCCCGCTCGCCGCTCACCTGGCGTCCTTGCCCTTGCCCTTGCGCAGGGCGGACGGCTTGTGCACGGCCTCGCGCCCGCTCTTGTCGCTGCGCACGACGTACTGCGGGTCGTCGGGCGAGGCCGCCACCGTGCGGCCGGCCTCCTTCGTCCTCTTGGTGATCTTCTTCTCCACCTTGCCGCGGGCCGTGGACCCGTGGCTCTTCCAGGAGACCTCGTCACCCACGGACGGATCGTCCTTGCGCTTGCCGGTCATAGGATGCGCGCTACCCCAGCCCTCTCCCGCACTCGGCCGGGCGGGCAAACCTTCCTTTACCGTCGCCGTCCCGGGGGCGGCGACGGTGCCCTCGGGGCGGGGCGGCTGCTGCTCACGCGTGGCCGAATCGTAAAGTGAGCAGGATCGCACCAGTGATGTAGGGAGCCCTTGTTGCACGAGAAACTGTCGTCGACCTACGACAACGTCCTGCGCCGGAACCCCGGCGAGGTCGAGTTCCACCAGGCGGTGCGCGAGGTGCTCGAAAGCATCGGCCCGGTTCTCGGCAAGCATCCCGAGTACGCCGAATCGAAAATCATCGAGCGGATCTGCGAGCCCGAGCGGCAGATCATCTTCCGCGTGCCGTGGCTGGACGACCGGGGCGAGGTGCAGATCAACCGCGGCTTCCGGGTGGAGTTCAACAGCGCGCTCGGACCGTACAAGGGCGGGCTGCGCTTCCATCCGTCGGTCTACCTGGGCATCGTGAAGTTCCTCGGGTTCGAGCAGATCTTCAAGAACGGCCTGACCGGCCTGCCCATCGGCGGCGGCAAGGGCGGCTCGGACTTCGACCCCAAGGGCCGCTCCGACCGCGAGGTGATGAGCTTCTGCCAGAGCTTCATGACCGAGCTCTACCGGCACATCGGCGAGTACACCGACGTCCCTGCCGGTGACATCGGCGTCGGCGGGCGCGAGATCGGCTACCTGTTCGGCCAGTACAAGCGCATCACCAACCGCTACGAATCCGGCGTGATCACCGGCAAGGGCCTGGTCTACGGCGGCGCCCAAGTGCGCACCGAGGCCACCGGCTACGGCTGCACGTTCTTCGTGGACGAGATGCTCAAGGCCCGCGGCACGTCGTTCGACGGCAAGCGGGTCGTCGTGTCGGGCTCCGGCAACGTGGCCGTCTACACGATCGAGAAGATCGAGCAGCTCGGCGGCGTCGTGGTGGCCTGCTCCGACTCCTCCGGCTACGTGGTCGACGAGAAGGGCATCGACCTCGACCTGCTCAAGCAGGTCAAGCAGGTCGAGCGGGGCCGCCTGGAGACCTACGCCGAGCGCCGGGGCGAGCAGTCCGTCTTCGTCCCGGACCGCAGCGTGTGGGAGGTGCCCTGCGAGGTGGCGATGCCGTCCGCCACGCAGAACGAGATCACCGGCCGGGACGCCGCCTTCCTGGTGGACAACGGCTGCATCGCGGTCGGCGAGGGGGCCAACATGCCGACCACGCCGGAGGGCATCAAGGTGTTCCTGGAGGCGGGCGTCGCGTTCGGGCCGGGCAAGGCGGCCAACGCGGGCGGGGTGGCCACCAGCGCGCTGGAGATGCAGCAGAACGCCAGCCGCGACTCCTGGACGTTCGAGTTCTCCGAGCGCCGCCTCCAGGAGATCATGCAGGACATCCACGGCCGCTGCCTGCAGACCGCCGACGAGTACGGCATGCCGGGCAACTACGTGGCCGGCGCCAACATCGACGGCTTCCGCCGGGTGGCCGACGCCATGCTCGCGCTGGGCCTCATCTGACCGCGCCGGCCCCGGCCCGCCCTCGCCCGGACTGCGGGCGCGGGAGGTCAGGCCGGGGTGCCGGGAGGCAACTGGTGGTCGGCCCAGACGTAGGTCTCGGGCAGCAGGTCGAGGACGGGGACCGTACGGAGACGGTCGCCGTCGCCCACGATGACCTGAAGGGCCGGGAAGTAGTCCAGCAGGACCTGACGGCAACGGCCGCACGGCGGGACGACCCCGCGCTCCCGGTCCCCCACCGCGACGATCGTGTCCAGCTCGTACGCGCCCTGGGCGGCCGCCGCGCCGATGACGACCAGCTCGGCGCAGGGCCCGCCGGTGAAGTGGTAGGCGTTCACCGCCGTGACGATCCGGCCGTCGCGGGCGCGCGCGGCGGCCGCCATGGTGTGGTTGTCACCCCGGCAACGGGTGCGGGCGACCTCCGCGGCGGCCTGGACGAGTTCGTGGTCGACCTGCCGGCTCACTGCCCCTCCTCGTGACCTGGCGCGTCAGGCGCGGGTCTGCTCGCGCAGGAACGCGACGATCAGCTCGGTGACCTCTTCCGGCCGTTCCATGCTCGCCAGGTGGGCCGACCAGGGCAGCTCGACGTTGCGGGCGGCGGGCAGGTCGACCTCGGTGTGCCGGAAGTCGGCGACGTCGCGCGCGCCCGACACGGCCAGGCACGGCATCGTCACGGCCGCCGGGTCCACCTGGACCTTGACCGGGCCGACGACCCCCTCGGCGAGCTGGAGCTCGTAGGCGCGCAGCTGCATCTCGTGCACGGCCCGCCCGGCCTTCTCGTCGGCGTCGGGGCCCAGCCAGCGGTCGACCATGAGCTGGGCGGCGCCCGCCAGGTCGCCCGCCTCGACCAGCTCGTCCTCGCGCTGCCCGACCGCGCGCAGGTCGGCGCTCGGCTCCCGCCAGGGCAGGGCGGCGGAGAGCAGGATCAGCGCCTCCACCCGCTCGGGGCTGCTCGCGGCGACCTCCAGCGCCACCTTCCCGCCGTAGGAGGAGCCGGCCAGGAAGAACCGGTCGATGCCCAGGCTGTCGAGCAGGCTCAGCACGTCGCCGGAGTTGCTGTACGGCTCGGTCGGCAGCGGGCTCTGCCCGAAGCCGCGCAGGTCGCACCGGACCACCCGGAATCCGGCGGCGATCAGGGGCTCCCACTGGGGGTCCCACATGCGCCGGTCGCAGACCCCAGCGTGCAGGAGGAGCAGCGCCGGTCCGTCGCCTGCCACGTCATAAGAAATCGTCATCGCGCAGACGTTACCAGTCATTCACTGACCGGTTTGTCCCACGCGAGACGGCTCCGGGGCTTTTCCGGCGCCCCTGGCCATCCAGGCCGTCACGCCCAGCACCACGGCCGCCGGCACCCCCAGCGACACCGCGTTCAGCAGGTGGCCGGCTCCGGGCAGCCCGCCCACAAGGTGAGGATGCGCAGGAACTGCCGGAGCCCTGCCGCAACTCCGGGGCGCGGGGGGCCGCGCGGCCCCCCGCGCCGGGAGCACTACGGCAGTGCCACCGCCCGGTCCAGGGCGGGCGGGGTCAGCGGTCCCTGTCGCAGGTAGGCCCGCATGGCCTCGTAGTCGCGGCTGCCGCGCACCGCGTCGGTGTACCCGGCGAAGGCGGTGTAGCCGTCGGCGCCGAGCAGCGTGTACGCCAGCGCCGCGAGCCGGTAGGTCCTGCCGGTGTCGAGCGGCTGCCCGTTGATGACCACGTCGGCGGGGTTGATCCGGTCGCCCACGGGCCGGTTCGGGGAGTAGGAGAAGCGGACGTTCTTCGACACGGCCAGCGGGGCGAACTTCACGGTGCCGTCGGCCTGCGTCTGCCACTGCTGCTCAAGGGCCTGCTCAAGCTGCGAGCCCTTGACCGACACCGTGACCACCGGGTTGGCGTAACCCCAGGCGGCCCACGACTCGCCCATGAGCACCTTGCCGTCGGCGTCGGCGGCGTTGGCGCCCTTGGCGAACCTCAGGTCGCCGCGCAGCGAGTTCGAGCCCTTGGCCGGCGCCACGGCCACCATGGCCAGGTCGGCCTTGCCGCCCTCGGTCTGCTGGGAGTCGAAGTACTCCACGTCGGCCACGGCGTTGCCGAGCGTGCTCTGCCCGGTCGCGTCGCGGGTCCTGGTGAGGTCGCCGGTGACGGTCCCGTACGGCTTGGCGTAGGTCTCCTTCTGCATGGCGTTCCAGTGGTCGACCAGCTTGACCATGGCGGGGTCGGGGGCGACGTCGCGGGTCACCGGGTGGTTGGCCGCGGTGGTCGCGGTCCTGATGACGTCGCGGGTGCGGCGGTCGAGCTTGAGGTTGATCTCACTGATGAGGCGGCCGTGGTTGGCGGCCTCGACGACCGGGCGGGGGTTGCCCGCCGGGTCGGCGATCGAGCAGTTGAAGAACCAGTGCCAGTGGCCCGTCACGATGGCGTCGATGTCGGGCGAGGCGTTCTTGGCGAAGTCCCAGATGGGGCCGGCCTTCTGGTCCCCGCAGCCGCTGTAGTCCTCGCCGGCCTTGCCGCCCTCGTGCACGTTGGCGACGATGGCCTTGACGCCGCGGCGCTTGAGGATCTCGGCGTACTTGTTCGCCGTCTCCACCAGCGGCAGGTTGTCCAGCGACGGCTGGTAGGAGGTGGAGCCGTCCACGGTGGTGGGCGTGGTCAGGTTGATGAACCCGACGGGGATGCCCTGGAACCGCTTGATCACGTACGGCGGGAGCACCGGGCGGGTGTCGCCCTTCATGGTGATGTTGGCCGTGGAGATGTCGAAGTCGGCGCCCTGGAAGGGCTGCCCGTCGGAGTCGGTGAAGCAGCTGTCGAGCCCGACCTCGCCGAAGCACTCCCCCTTGCCCATGTGGTCGCGCAGGAACTCCAGCGACCGGTCCAGCTCGTGGTTCCCGACCGTGGTGAACTCCACCTTGATCTTGTTCAGGAACTCGATCGTGGGCTCGTCGGCGTGGTAGGACACCTCGGTGGGCCAGCCGCTGAAGTTGTCGCCGCTGGAGAAGGTGACCGTGTTCTCATGCCCCTGCCGGAGCCGGTCGAGATGCGCCGCCAGGTACGGCGCGCCGCCCACCACCAGCGTGTTCCCCTGCGGATCCTTGATCGTGCCGTCGGCGGCGTTGCTCTGCGGGGTGATGTAGCCGTGGAAGTCGGTGAGCGACAGCAGTTGCACGTCCACGGGCTTGGGCGCGGCCAGGGCCGGTGAGGCGGACGAGGCCAGAGTGACGCCTAAGGCGACAACGATCCACTTACGGAACGAAGACACGCATACTCCTAAATAAGGGGATAGAGCGGGATAAAAGACTGGCCGATCAGCCCTTCGAGCCGGTGAACGCGATCCCGGCGATCAGCTGCCGTTGCATGACCACGAAGAGAACGATCACCGGCAGCGAGGCCACGACGGACCCGGCGAAGAGGATGGGGTAGTTCGTCAGGTACTGGCCGCGCAGCGAGGCCAGCCCGGCGGAGAGCGTCATCATCTCGGGGTCGGTGTTGACCACCAGCGGCCAGAGCAGGCTGCTCCACGACCACATGACCGTCAGCAGCCCGAGCGCCAGCAGGCCGGGCCGGACCAGCGGCAACATGATCCACCAGTAGATCTGCAGCGGGTTGGCGCCGTCCAGCCGCGCCGCCTCGTCCAGCTCCCTGGGCAGGGTCTTGAAGAACTGCCGCAGCAGGAACGTGCCGAAGGCGCCGAAGACGCCGGGGGCGATGAGCGCCTGGAGGCTGTTGAGCCAGCCGAGGCCCTGCATGATCTCGTACCGGGGCAGCAGGAACAGCTCTCCCGGCACCATCAGCACGGCCAGGAACAACATGAAGACCGCCCCGCGCCCGGGGAAGTCCAGCCGCGCGAAGGCGAAGGCCGCCAGCGAGCACAGCAGCAGCTGCCCGGCCGTCACCGCGGCCGTCACGACCACGGTGTTGAGGAACTGCCGCCCGAGCGGCACGGTACGGAACACGTCGGCGAAGTTGTGCCACTGCCAGGAGGGGACCGCCGTGGGCGGCACCCGCATCGACTCGGTCATGGTCTGCAGCGAGACCACGAGCTGCCAGACGAACGGCATGACCATGATCAGGCCGCCGGCGAGCAGGACCGCGTGCACGATCCAGCGCCTACTCATAGTGGACCCACCGCCTCTGCAGCCGGAACTGGACGGCGGTCAGCATGAGGATCAGGGCCAGCAGCACGACCGCGATCGCGGCTGCGTAGCCGCGGCTGTTCTGCACGAAGCCCTGCTCGTAGAACAGGTAGACGATCGTGCGGCTCCCCGCCAGCGCCGGGCTCTTGGGGTCGATCATGAGGTAGATCAGGTCGAAGACCTGCAGCGTGTTGATCAGCGTGATCACCACGACGAAGAACGTGGTGGGCGTGAGCAGCGGCAGCGTGATGCGGAAGAACTGCCGCACCCGGCCCGCGCCGTCGATCGAGGCGGCCTCGTAGTAGTGCTTGGGAATGCCCTGCAACCCGGCCAGGAACAGCACCGCGTTGTAGCCGAGCGAGGTCCAGATCCCGACCACCGCGACCGCGTAGATAGCGAACTCGGGGTCGGACACCCAGTACGGCCCGTCGATCCCGGCCAGGCCGAGCAGGTAGTTGATCGGCCCGAAGTCGCCGTTGTACAGGTAGCGCCAGGTCAGGCCGACGGCCGCGGGCATGGTGACCACCGGCAGGAAGTACAGCGTGCGGTAGAAGCCGAGCCCGCGCAGCCCCGGCACGTTCAGCAGGGCCGCGATCACGATCGACAGCGGCACACCGACCAGCACGAGCACGGAGTAGAGCAGCGTGTTGCGCAGCGCGCCGGCCATCTCCTCGTCGCCCAAGAGGTTGGCGAAGTTGTCCAGGCCCACCCACGTCTGCCCGCCGAACACGCCCGACTCGGTGAAGCTGAGGTAGAGCGTCTGGACGATCGGCCACAGGTAGAACACGGCCAGTCCGAGGGCCATGGGCGCGATCAGCCCGTACCCCCACAGCCAGTCGCGTCGCGACCGCCGCCCCGGCGGGGCCGCCGCCCTGACGGCGGCGGCCCGTTCCTCGGTCAGCACCATCGGCTACTCCTTGGCCAGGATCTCGTTCATCTGCGCGGCGATCTCCTTGGCCGCCTCCGCGGTCGGCCGCTTGCCCGCCCACGCCTCGGCCAGGAGCTTGTTCTGCACGTCCTGCCACTTGGCGGTGTTGAGCGAGACGGGGTAGGGCACGCCGTTCGGGATCGAGGCGTCGAAGGTCTCCTTCAGGTGGTAATCGGGGAAGGCGGCGAACCAGCCGTCCTGGGTGCCGGCCCGCGAGGAGACCGAGGCGCCGCCGGAGTCGCTGAGGATCTTCTCGGCCTCGTCGGAGGACAGGAACGTGGCGAACTGCGCGGCCTCGGCCGGGTGCTCGCTCTTGGCCGAGACGGAGTTGGCCAGGCCGAGCAGGATGACGGCCTCCTGCGCCGGCCCCTTGGGCAGGGGCGCCACGTCCACCTTGCCGCCGCGCTCGGTGTTGGCCTTGAACGTGCTGGCCAGCCACGAGCCGCCGTAGTACATGGCGTACTTGCCGGTCATGAACAGCTGCACGGGGCTGGTGTCGGTGGTCGCCTGGGCGGGCGGGGCCACCTTGTCCTTGTTGATCATGTCGGTCCAGAACTCCAGGCCCTGGATGGAGCCGGGCTCGTCGAAGCCCGACTTCTTGCCGTCGGCGGAGATGACGTGGCCGCCGGCCTGGATCATCGTGGGGTAGAAGCCGCCCTGGTCCCACAGGGGAGCCAGCAGGCCGTACTGCTTCTTGGCCGGGTCGGTCAGCTTCTTGGCGGCGGCCTTGAGGTCGTCCCAGGTCCAGTCGGCGGTCGGGTACGCGACGCCGCCCTTGTCGAAGAGCTCCTTGTCGTACCAGAGCACGGGGACGCCGACGTCGCGCGGCATGCCGTAGAGCTTGCCGTCGTAGCGGTAGCCGTCCACGATGGCCTGCGGGAAGGCGCTGACGTCGGCGTTCTCGAAGGGGGCGATGACGCCGCCCTTGGCGTACATGCGCACGTTGAGGCTGTTCATCCAGAAGACGTCGGGGGCCGCGCCGCCGGTGGCCGCGGTCTGGAGCTTGGTCCAGTACTGGTCCCACGGGGTGATCTCAAGCTTGACCGTGATGTCGGGGTGCTGCTTCTGGAAGGCGTCGATGATCTTCTGGGTGCTGGGCTGGTCGTTCTTCTCCCAGATCGCGTAGCTGATCGTGACTTTTCCTGGCTTGGTGGCGGTGGTGTCGGAGCCGGAGCCACAACCGGCCAGTGTCATCGCCAGGGCGGCGGCGAGTGCCATACGCAGGCGCACGGGCAGTTCCTTTTCTCTAGAAGGCGTCGGGGGATGATGATCAGGGTCTCGATCGCGGCGGGCTCAGAGCCCGGTGTTGGTGAAGCCGGTCCTGGCCACGACGTCGCCGTATCCGTTGGCGTCGAAGTCCTCGACGTAGAACAGGTGGAACCCGCGGCCGTCGGCGGCGACGGCGGTGCCCGACTGGTCGCCGGCGGTGTTCGGGTTCATGCGCTCGCAGGGGAAGCGGCCGGTCGTCGTGCCGTCGGCGTTGAACCCGCGGGCGTACACCTCGTGGGAGCGGCCGGCGTTCCACAGGTCGGACTCGGTCCAGCCGACCACGAACCGCCCGGTGTCGTCGACGGCCACGGACGGCGACCCCTGGACGGCGCACCGGTAGGTCTGGTCCACCTTTCCGCAGAGCGGCGGGTACTCCTTGCCGCCGTCGGAGGGCGTGTTCGGCGCGTACCTGCCGAACGCGACGGGGATCTCGGCGAACCGCTGTCCCAGGGCGGGCGTCAGGCCGCGCGTGCGCACCCGCCAGACGGTCGTCACGTCGCCGCCGGTGACCGCCACGTTGTCGCTCCAGGCCACGACGCTGTCGCCGCCGGGGGTCGTCGCCACGGCGGGGGCCAGGTGCTGGGTGGCGGCGTTGGTGTTGATCCGGGTGGCGGGGGCGACGGTCGCGCCGGTCGCCGAGATCCGCCTGCCGTACACGTCGGGCGCCTGCTGCCAGACCACGGTCGCGGTGCCCGCGCCGTCCACCGCCACGTCGGGCCGGTCCCCCGTGCCCACCTGGAGCGGCGCGAAGGAACGGGCGGTCAGCGAGGCGTAGCCGGCCGCGCGGACGGTCCTGGTCGGCCCGTCCTCCCAGGTCACCGTGAACCCGCCGGCGCCGCGGACCGCGATCCTCGGCCGGGTCTGGTCGCCGCTCCACTGCGGGTCGTTGGCCCAGATCGTCGCGCTCAGCGTGCCCGACGGAGAGAGCCTGCGCACCGCGATGTTGTGCTCGCCGCGGCAGTCGCCGTCCTCGGCCCAGGCGACGTAGGCGTTGCCCGCGTCGTCCACGCCGGCCGACGGCTGCACGTGGTTCCAGCCGGTGGCGCAGCCGACGCCGCCCATCGAGACCTTGACGGGGCCGGTCACCGGCTGCCCGTCGCGGTAGATGCGCGCGTAGACCTCTGTGCCCTCCGCCGAGGCGCGGTCGCGGTCGTCCTCCCAGGCCACGGCCGTGTAGCCGGACCGCATGGCGGCGGCCCTGGGGGCGCGCTGGTCGTCGGGGCCGTTGGCGGTCATCTGGAGCCCGGCCCCGGGGAAGGCCCTGGGGACGATCTTGACGACCTCGTCCGTCAAGGAGGTGAAGTCGGCGTCGTAGGCGGCGTAGACGGCCGGGTCGTCGACGCGGACGAAGGAGTCGTCCGAGGCGGTCAGGGAGCCGCCGTTGAGGTTGTGGGAGCCGGTGTAGACGTAGCTGCGCCGTGCGCCGCCCGCCGCCGCCGACGGCCCGTCCACCAGGATGATCTTGGAGTGGATGCCGTCCGGGGCGCAGGTGTCGCCGGCCGGGTAGTGGCAGCCGCCGGGCCGGAAGGTGTGCACCACGATCCCGCCCTTGGCCAGCTCGGCGGCGGTCGCGACGGTCTGGTTGCCCTCGGCCACGAGCACCTGGACGTCGCAGCCCTGCTGCTTCTTGGCCTTGAGCTCGGCGATGACCAGCGGCCGGTCCGTGGCGAACTGCGACTGCACCACGCGGATCGCGCCGGGGCAGCCCACGTCCCGGATCATGGCCGCGACCAGGTCGGCGCTGCCGTAGGTGCTCTGGTCGTAGGCGGTGTCGCGGGGCTCCATCCAGACCGTGACCTTGCCGCCGGTCGAGGTGAACGGCGCCCGCCAGGAGGTGCGCACCTGGGAGACCAGCGTGTCGAACACCTGCCGGTAGCCGTCGGCCAGCGCGGCGTCGCCCGAGCTGATCAGCATGTTCTGGTGCAGGCCGGTGTCGGGGGCGAGGTTCTGGGAGCTCTGGACGACCACGTCGGTCCTGCCGTCCGTGAGCCGGCTGAACACGAGGAACTTGTGGTGGCTGATGTCGGTGTCCGGCCCGTTGCAGCCCCTGTCGCAGAGCGTGACGGGCACGCCGGCCGCGGCCAGCTCGTCCAGGAGCGCGTTGTGCCCCGATCCCTCGGACACCACCCGCACGTCGACCCGCCGGTCGTGCGCCGCCACCAGGGCGTCCTTGACGGCCTTGATCTCCAGCACGAAGGTCGCCACGCGCAGCGTGGAGTCCGGGGCGGCCAGCCCGATCAGCTCCAGCACCTTCGCGGGCAGGGGGTCGGCGAGCGTGCCGTCGACGCTCGGCCTGCTGAAGTACGCCGACAGCTCCGGAGCCGCCGCCTGCGCCGGGGCGACCAGGCCGAACAGGCAGGACAGGCCGGCGACGACCACGGACAGACGCCTGACCACGCTCGCCTGCCAGGACGGACGCTTGATCATGCTCGCTTCCCTTCGCTGAGGTTCCGCCGCAGGCCGCGGGTCCAGGCCGCCACCTCGGCCTCGGTCTCCGCCCGCTCCCGGGGCCGGCCGCGGACGTCCGGCCGGGTCTGCCACGGCTCGGGGCCGGTCTCCTTGCGGTACTCCACGCCCAGCGCGGCCAGCCGGCGCTCGTGGTGGCGCAGCCGCGCCAGGAAGTCGTCGAAGTCGCCGCCGGCGGGGCTCCACACGACCTCGGCGAAGGCCGACAGCCGCGGGAAGGCCATGTAGTCGAGCCCGCGCGGCGAGTCGATGTGCTCGGTCCAGAGGTTGGCCTGCGCGCCGAGGACGTGGGCGGCCTCGGCCTCGGTCAGCTCCGGCGGCACCGGCTCGTAGCCGTGGACGTCGCGCAGCGAGATCACGTTGCCGATCGGGACCGGCTCGTCGGGCCGGTCGGACTGCCGGAAGTCCAGGTAGAGCTCGGTGAAGGGGCAGGTGACCACGTCGTGCCCGGCCCGCGCCGCCGCGACCGCGCCGTACGTCCCGCGCCAGGACGCCACGGTCGCCCCCGGCGGCAGGCCGCCCTCGATGATCTCGTCCCAGCCGAGCAGCCGCCGCCCGCGCGCCGCCAGGTGGTCGGAGAACTGGCCGATGAACCAGCTCTGCAGCTCCTCCTCGTCGCGCAGGCCGAGCTCGGCGATGCGGCGCTGGGCCGACGGGCTCTGCCGCCACTGCTCCTTGGGGCACTCGTCGCCGCCCACGCAGACGTACTCGCCGGGGAAGATCTCCATGACCTGGTCGAGCACGTCCCGGTAGAAGGCGAGCGTGGCGTCCTCGACGTTGAGCACGTGGGGGGAGACGCCCCACCCGGTGGCGACCTCCAGCGGTTCGTCCAGGTTGCCCAGCTCCGGATAGGCCGCGATGGCCGCCTGCGAGTGGCCGGGCAGCTCGATCTCCGGCACCACGGTGACGAACCGGTCGGCCGCGTACGAGACGATCTCGCGCAGGTCGTCCTGGGTGTAGAAGCCGCCGTGCGGGCGGCCGTCGAACACGCCGTGCCGGCGGTCGCCGAGCGGGCTCTCCCTGCGCCAGGCGCCGACCTCGGTGAGCTTCGGGTAGCCCTTGACCTCCAGCCGCCAGCCCTGGTCGTCGGTGAGGTGCAGGTGCAGCACGTTGAGCTTGTGCGCGGCCAGCAGGTCGATGTACCGCAGCAGGTCGGGCTTCGGCAGGAAGTGCCTGGCGACGTCGATCAGGCAGCCGCGCCACCGGAAGCGCGGCCGGTCGGCGACGGTGACCGGGGCGAGCAGCCAGTCCTGCTCGCCGACCGCGCCCCTGCGGAAGGCCGCGGGCGGCAGGAGCTGGCGCAGGGTCTGCGCGGCGTAGAACGCCCCGGCCGCGTCGCCCGCCTCGACGCGCACCCCGTCGGGACGTACGGTCAGGCGGTAGCCCTCCGGGCCGGGCCCGGCGGTCAGGGCGAACTCGATCGCCCCCGGCCCCGGCGCTCCGGCGGGCAGCGGCAGGCCGGTGACGGGCGACAACGCGGCCCGCAGCCAGCCCTCCACCCGCGACAGGCCGGGAGCGGCGGCGATCACTGTGGTCGCGGTGAGGGCGAAGGGTTCCCCGCCGTCTGGGGTCACTTGGACGGGTCGTGGCAGCAGCAAGACAGGTCCCTGGAGGGGTCGGGGGGCGGGATCGTCGGTCGGTGACAGGGCGGGCGGCGGGTCGTAGCATGGCGCTCGGCTTCCGGTCGCCGCGAGCCGCCCGCGGCCATGCCCGTGATCTGGCCTCTTTTTTCTGGGTGAGCGCCTCGATCAGGATTTATGATGGAGCTCACCATTAAGATTCGTCAAGAAGGGTCATCAGTGACGCTCTCCGTGACCGGCGGCGACCTTCAGCGGCTCCGGCGGTTCAACGCGCTCGCCGCGCTCTCGGCCCTGCGCGCCGGCGGGCCGGCGACGCTGACCCAGCTCGCCGAGCGCGCCGACCTGGCCAGGGCCACCATCAAGGTGGTGGTCAAGGACCTGATGGAGCTGGGCTGGGTGGTCCAGATGGATCCGAGCGGCGGCGAGAAGGGCAGGCCCGCGCGCCGCTACCGGTTCCACGCGGAGGCGGGCCGGGTGCTCGGGCTCGACATAGGGGCGCACAAGGTGCTCGTGGTCGTGGCCGACCTCGACGGCAACGTCCTGCACACCACCCGCGAGCCGGTCACCCCCGAGCAGCCGCGCGCCGAGCGGCTGGCCGCCGTCGACCGGGCCGTCGACGCCTGCCTGACCGGCTCGGGCACCGCCGCGCCCGACGTCTGGCTCGCGGTCGCGGGCAGCACCGGCTATGTCGACCTCCAGGGCCGCGTCGTGCTCTCGCGGGCCATCCAGGACTGGTCGGACGTGCCGCTGGCCGACCACCTCGGCGACCGGCTGCGCTGCCCCGTCCTGGTGGAGAACGACAGCAGGCTCGCCGCGCTGGCCGAGTGCCGCAGGGGCATCGCCCGCGACGCGCGGAACCTGATCTTCCTGCACGTCGGACGCCGGGCCGGCGCCGCGGTCGTGCTCGACGGGGTCCCCCTGCGCGGCAGCGGCGGCGCGGCCGGGGAGATCGGCGTGCATCCGCTGTTCAACCTCGGTCATGTGGGCGAGCTGCTGCAGGCCGTCCCCTCGGTCGAGCCAGGGACGCCGCCGGAGGCGGTCGCGGGGGCGGTGTTCGAGGCCGCCAGGCAGGGCGACGTCGAGGCGCGCCGGGCCGTCCTGCGCTACGTCAAGGTGCTCGCGCTGGCCACCACCGCGATGGCGCTCACCGTCGATCCCGACCTGGTGGTGCTCGGCGGGGGGTTCTCGCGCTCGGCCGACGTGCTGATGGAGCCGCTGAGCGTCGAGCTGGAGACGATGTGCCTGCGCACGCCCGAGCTGCGGGCCTCCGTGCTCGGCGACGAGTGCGTGGCCATCGGGGCCGTGTGCCACGGCGTCGAGCATCTGACCAAGGTGCTCTTCGACCCCGAGATCGACCTGTCGGCCGCGGCGCCTCCGTCATTAATGGTGTAGCTCACCGAATGTATCGACGAATTACATCGAATTTCGATATGAATAGGGCGTGGCATCCTCTCAGACGGCCCCCGGCCCCGATCTCGACCTCGACGCGCTGGTCGGCGCGATCGAGGAGTTCAACGCGTACTTCATCCGGCTGCCCTCGGTCAGGAGGCTCAGCTTCTCGACCCTGTCCGTGCTGCACACGCTGGCGGGCAAGGGCCCGATGCGGCTCACCGACCTGACGGCGACGGAACAGCTCAAGCAGCCCGCGCTCACCAGCCTGGTCGCCAAGCTCGAACGGGACGGGCTGGTCTCGCGCCGCCCCGACCCGCGCGACGGCCGCGCCGTCCTGCTGACCCTCACCGAGGAGGGCAGGGACATCGTCCGCTCCCGGCGCGCCGACCGGGTGGCGCGCGTCGCCCGCCTGGTGGCGCACCTGAGCGACGACGAGCGCGCGGAGCTGGCCCGGTACGCGGGCGTCCTCGGCCGCCTGACCGAGATCGCCGCGCGTGTCGACGACTAGGAGGACAGTTCCCTTGACCCGCCCGACTCCCCCGCGGAACCGCCCCTTCCCGCTGCGCCCAGAGCCGCTGCACGTGCCGGACGAGGTGCTCGACGACCTGCGCCGCAGGCTCGCCATGACCCGGTGGGCGCCGTCCGCCGGGAACGACGACGGCTTCTACGGCGTGCGCGGCGCGTACCTGCGCGAGCTGGTGGCCTACTGGGCCGACGGCTTCGACTGGCGGGCGGCCGAGCGGGCGATCAACGCCTACGAGCACTACCGGGTGGACGTCGGCGGCGTGCCGGTGCACTTCATGCGCAGGCCCGGCGTCGGCCCCGCCCCCGTGCCGCTGATCCTCAGCCACGGCTGGCCCTGGACGTTCTGGCACTGGTCGAAGGTCATCGACCCGCTCGCCGACCCCGGCGCCCACGGCGGGGACCCGGCGGAGGCGTTCGACGTCATCGTGCCCTCGCTGCCGGGTTTCGGGTTCTCGGCCCCGCTGGACGGCCGGCCGGACATGAACTTCTGGAAGATCGCCGACGTGTGGCACGAGCTGATGACCGGCGTCCTCGGCCACGACCGGTACGCCGCCGCCGGATGCGACGTCGGGGCGCTGGTCACCGGGCAGCTCGGCCACAAGTACGCCGGCGAGCTGTACGCGATCCACATCGGCTCGGCGCAGAAGCTCACCCTCTTCAACGGCGACCGCGCCTGGGACCTGAGCGGCGGCACGCCCATCCCGGACGGCCTGCCCGCCGACGTGCACGCCCGCTTCGTCGAGCTGGACCGGCGGTTCGCGGTGCATCTGGCGGCGCACGTGCTCGCGCCGTCCACGCTCGGCCACGGCCTGTCCGACTCCCCCGCCGGCATGCTGGCCTGGATCCTGGAACGCTGGACGAAGTGGTCCGACAACCACGGCGACGTCGAGACCGTCTTCACCAAGGACGACCTGCTCACCCACGCGACGATCTTCTGGGCGGGCAACACGATCGACAGCTCGATCCGCACCTACGCCAACAACAACCGCTACCCCTGGACGCCGTCGCACGACCGGTGGCCGGTCGTCGAGGCGCCCACGGGCATCACGTTCGTCGACTTCGAGAACCCGCCCGGCGTGACGACCGGCGAGCAGCGGATCCGCAGCTTCCTCGACGGCGACCGGGCCGCCTGGTACAACCACGCCGGCATCACCTGCCACGATCGCGGCGGGCACTTCATCCCGTGGGAGATCCCCGACGAATGGGTCACAGACCTCCGCCGCACCTTCCGCCCCCACCGCTGACGCCCTCCTTCCCCCGGGCCGCCGTCGCCGGCAGGCCCGTCACCTGGTCCGTGGTGACGTGCGGCGCCGACCTTGGGATGGGACACCTCCGGGTTGCGCCTGTCGTCGAGCCGGCCGGCGAACGGCGGCGCGGGCGCCGTCCCGCCCACCTTCGGTCGCGGTGGCGCGAAGGGCGGCTTTCCTACATCCCGGTTCTCTGTCCCGCGCAGGCCGGGCTAGCCGGTGAGGGCCTCGGTGATCTGGCGGGTGGTCTGCGTGGCGACCCTCGGGTTGACGGCGGCGTAGGTGGTGTAGGCGTTCAGGCCGGTGGCCAGGGCCCAGCCGCGGCCCCGGGTCCAGGTGGCGTCGTCCACGCCGAGCGCGGCGCGGAAGGCGGCCCGGCTGCCGGCCGACATCAGGGTGAAGGCGATCATCAGGTCGGCGGCCGGGTCGCCGATGCCGAGCCCGCCGAAGTCGATGACCGCGCTGACGCGGCCGTCGGCGGTCAGCAGGTTGCCGGTGTGGAAGTCGCCGTGGAACCAGACCGGCGGGCGGTCCCAGCCGGGGGCGCTCATGGCCGCGTCCCACAGCCTGGTCATGGCGGCGCGGTCGAACACGCCGCCGAGCGCCGCGATGGCGGCCCGCGTCGCGCGATCCCGGCCCGCCAGCGGCTGCTGGGCGAGGTCGGGACGGGCCCGCAGCGACGGGACGGACCCGGGCGCGAACCGCTGCAGGGCGACCAGGAACTCCGCCAGCTCCTCGGCGGCCGCGGTGGAGCTGGCCAGCGCCTCGACGGTGGCCGGCTCGCCCGGCAGCCACCGGGACACCGCCCACCGCCACGGGTAGCCGAAGCCGGGCTCGCCCACCTCCACCGGCACCGGGACGGCCAGCGGCAGCCGCGGCGCGAGCCTGGGCAGCCACTCGCGCTCCTTGTCGGCCTGCCCGACGGCGTCGGCGTGGCGGGGCAGCCGGACGGACAGCTCCTCGCCCAGCCGGTAGATCACGTGGTCCGAGCCCGCCGGGTCGAGCAGCCGCAGCGGCAACGCGGCCCACTGCGGGAACTGCGTGTCGACCAGCCTCCTGACCAGGGCGGCATCGATCGTGGGACGGACAGGCGCGGTTCCCGGGACTGCCAAGGACGACTCCAGCGACGGGCCCGCTCGGTGCGGCGGGCGGCCGGACCATCACAGTGCACCGCGAGCCCGCATGTCGACCCGATTATCGAAGGACCGCCACCCGGCACGACCCGGCCGGCCGGCGCCCCCGCCCAAATACCGCCCGAACCCGACGCGCCCGCATGAGCCGCCACCGCCCGAACCTGCCCGAACCCGGCCGCGCCCGCGGGGCAGGCGGAGTCTGCCCCGCGGGGGTCGCCCGGGTTCGGTGCGCGTTTCCGGGGCGGAGCCGCCAGGTCAGCCGGGGCGGTTGCCGGTCGGGATCACGATCTTGGTCTGCGCGCCCTTGGTCAGGTAGAACGTGGTCCACTTCTTGATCATCTCGTCGAGCAGCCAGGCCGCGGCGGGCACCAGCGGCAGCCCGATCACCCCTTCCCGGAACGCCACCAGCAGCGGCCAGGCGGTCTTGACGACCGGGTCCCACAGCGGCTCGCGCGGGATGCCGTTCCAGTCGGCCGCCTGGTTGCCGGTGAGGTACCGGGAGAACGCGTTGACGAGCGGCTTGTCGATGCTGCCCGGGCTGGTCAGCTCCGCGAGCATGTCGCGCAGGATGTCGTTGAGCTCCACGCCCTCCGGCGTCGGCCCCATGTTCCTGGGCAGGACGATGTCCGACTGGGCGTAGGAGGTGTCCCAGGTGGCGGGGATGAACTCGTCCCTGATGCCGAGCATGTGCGCCAGCAGCTGCAACGAGTGCAGGTACGCCGCGGACTCGGCGGCGGAGATGCGCACCTTCCACTCGCGCATCCCGCGCATGGAGTAGGTCGCCAGGGTGTGCCACGTGACGAGCATGTCCTCCTGGCTGATCGGGATCGGCCCCGGCCAGTGGGGGGACGACTTGAGCAGGTGCCGCACCGCCGCGTGCACCAGCCGGGTCTTGACGGCCTCGACCACGGCCGTCCCGCCGGGCCCCCAGGCGTTCTGGGGCCTGACGGCGTACGCCAGGACGTTCGTCTTGGCGACCCGGTCCTTCAGGTCGGCGCCGCCCGCGGAGTAGTAGACCGCGCGGGCCTCCTTGGGGATGGCGGTGGCCAGCATGCCGGCCCCGACGATGGTGAGCACCACGATGTAGTTGCCCTTGAGGGCGTGGAAGCGCGACGCGGCGTCCAGCTTGCCCTGGTCGGCCCAGGACGGGAGCTGACGCGCCTGCTCGATGAAGGCCCGCAGGTCGGCCGGCAGCCCGGCGGGCAGGGGCTGGTCGTTGCGGTTCCAGTCGTAGAGCAGCCGGTTGACCTCGGGGATGACCCCGCGGTCGAACAGCGAGGCGAGGAGCGGGTCGGCGACGTCGTCCCATACCCAGCGAGGGTCGGCGCCGGTGCCGGAGCCGGCGACCGAGCCGGAGGCCGGCCACTCCCAGCCGTCGGCGAGGGTCTTGGCCTGGGCCGGGGACGTGATCCCCAGCGCGCCGAGGGCGCCCAGGGCGGTGCCCGAGATCAGTATCTCGCGCCTGCTCAGCTCTGCCATGCTCTGCACTCCTTCGAGATGGGGGTCCCGCTCAGGGCAGTCTCGATCGGCTCGCCGGAGATCCACCGAACAGGGAGCGCGTGTCGGCGCCGTCGCCGGAATCACGCCTGCTGAGTTCTCCCACGCCGCTTCCTCCTTCTCGTCCGGGGCCGAGAAGTGGGTGATACTGAGAAACAAACCATGAGTCTGTGTATCATCATGAGAGCACGTTGTGATGGACATCACAAGACCCGCCCCTGAGGCAGAATCGATCCAGGAGGTGATCGTGGAATCCGTGCTGTCCGGCTTCATGGCGCCGTCGGGCTCGGAGTCGTTGCTGGAGCGCGCCTTCGTCGACGCCGTCGAACGCGTCGGCGACCCCGACGAGCTGCGGGCGCGCATCCTCGACGCGGCCTACGAGCAGTTCTGCCGGATGGGCATCAGGCGCTCCACCATGGAGGACGTCGCACGCCTGGCCAAGGTGTCGCGGATCACCGTCTACCGGCGCTTCGACTCCAAGGACACGCTGGTCGAGCACGTGGTGCGCCGGGAGTTCCGCCGCTACTTCGACCAGTTCCTCATCGACATCGAGCAGGCCCGCACGCCGGCCGACCGGGTGGTCCTCGGCTTCGTCAGCTCGTTGCGGGCCATCCGCGGCAACCCGCTCATCGGCGGTCTCATCGCCACCGAGCCCGACCTGCTCGTGCCGTCCATGATGACCGACGGCGGCCAGACCCTCGCCACCGTGCGGCAGTTCGTCGCCGGCCAGCTCCGCCGGGAGCAACGCGCGGGCAACGTGTCCGACGGCCTCGACGCCGAGCTCGTGGCGGAGATGATGGTGCGCATCTCCACCTCCTTCCTGGCGATCCCCAGCGCCGTCATCGACCTCGACGACGACGGGCAACTCGCCGAGGTGGCCAGGCGCTTCCTCGTGCCCATGCTCCAGCCGCCCGCCTGACTCCCCCTGCCGCGCCGGCCCGCCGGCCTCACTTCCCGCCGGGGAAGGCGGCGCGCAGCGCGGCGCCGCGGGTGATGACGGCGACGCCGGCCAGGGCCAGCGCCGACAGGCCCTGGAGCACGGCGTACCAGGCCGGGCAGAGGCCGGGGATCAGGTCCACGCCGATGATCGCGACCGGCACGACGGTGGAAAGGGTGCGCACCCGGTCGAACGCCTTGTACGACCCCTCCGCGGCGCGGACGGTCATCCGGTACATCAGCGGAGCGACCGCGACCAGCACGACCCCCCGGACCCACATGAACGAAGACGCCTCCCCACCGATGAACGCCATCACCGCGACCACGCCGAGGACGATGACACCGACGGCCCCGAAGAGCGTGACGCACTTCCTCACCAGGGCCAACGCCTCCTGGGCACGGGCGTCGCCGAGGGCCGTCGTCGCGGTGGGGGTGTCGCCGGTGTTCGTCATGATCTGTCTCCTCCGTGTCGTTGTGGCAGCGAGCTTAGGAAGCACCCGCGGGGCCCGAACATGGGGTTGGCCGTACGGGTGGGTGGGGCTGGCCCCACTTCTGCGCCCGCCTGCCACGCCGCCCGTTCCGCCGGGACGGAATCCCGTGGAGCGATCCCGTCCCGGCCGTCCCTCTTGACTTATTCTTTTGACCGGCATATCTACTTTCCTGAAGACATATTCCAGCCACACCGCGTTGGCCGATCAGATGAACTCCGAGGCGATTAGGCAATTCGTCTGGGACCATGAATCGCGCGTCGTCACGTTCAGCCTTTCGCCGACCATCTGAACAGTGGAATGGAAATTCGCGATGTCTCACGCACCGGTTCCCTCCGACGTCTCCGCCGCCCCTTCCGGATCGAGGTCGGGGCCGTCCCGGCGGGCCGTCCTGGCGGGTGGCGGCGCCGCGCTCGCCGCCGCGCTGGCCCCGGCCGCACCGGCGCGGGCCCGCGTGGCGCGCGAAGCCGGCCGGACGGCCGTCACCTCCGGCACCGACTTCGCCGTCGCGCCCTCGCCCGACGGCCGCCTGCTCGCCCTCGACCTGCTCGGCGTCCTGTGGGTCTGCTCGGCCTCCGGGGGCGCCGCCCGCAGGCTCACCAGCGACCTGTACGACATCGCCCAGCCCGACTGGTCCCCCGACGGCGGGACCATCGTGTTCCAGTCCTACCGCGACGGCGTCTTCGACCTGTGGACGATCCGGCCCGACGGCTCCGCGATCAGGAAGCTGACCACCGGCCCGTACGACCACCGCGAGCCCCGCTACAGCCCCGACGGCCGCACCATCGCCTACTCCTCCGACGCCGGCGGCAGCTACGGCATCCACCTGCTCGACGTCGCCACCGGAACGAGCCGCGTCCTGACCGACGGCCCCGCCGAGGAGTACGAGCCGGCCTGGTCGCCCGACGGAAGCAAGATCGCCTTCGTCGTCGCCGACACCAGGATCGACGTCGTCGAGGTCGCCACCGGCACGCGCGGCACCGCGGTCACGGTGCCCGCCGGGCAGGTCGTCCACCAGCCGTCCTGGCTGCCGAACGGCGCCGACCTCGCCTACCACCACTTCCACTCGGGCGCCAACGACCTGGCCGGCACCGCGGGCGCGCTCGTCACGGGCGAGGAGGTGTTCCCGTTCCGCGCCCGGTTCGCCCCGGACGGACGCTATTTCTACACCTCCGCGGGCACCGTCAAAGTCCGCCGCCTCGGCTCCCCCTCCGCGGGCACGGTCGGCTTCACCGCCGCGCTGACGACGACCACTCCGAAGTACCGGAAAAAGGTCCGGGTATTCGACGAGCCGGGCTCATTCCCGGTCGTCGGAATCGGCAGCCCGGCCGTTTCACCGGACGGCTCCGCCGTCGCCTTCCGCGCGCTCAACGACATCTATCTCATGCGCTCCGGCGGCACCCCTGAACCGCTTTTCCGGGACCGCTGGTGGAAAGCCGACCCGGATTTCTCCCCCGACGGGCGGCGGCTGGCATTCGTCACCGACCGCACCGGCACGCTCAACGTCTGGGTCCGCGACCTGGACACCGGCGCCGACCGGCAGGTGACCCGGCTGGCCGACTCCGCCGCCCTGTCGGTCCGCTGGTCGCCGGACGGCAACGAGATCGCCTACCTGGACCAGGACGGCGCGCTGTGGGTCGTCGAGGTCTCCACCGGCGACCGCCAGAAGGTCTACGACGCGACCTTCGAGCCGGGCCGCCCGACCTGGTCGCCCGACGGCAGGACGCTGGCGATGGCCGCGGTGGTGCCGTACTCGCGGCGCTACCGGGAGGGGCTGTCCAAGATCCTGCTCGTGGACCGGGCCACCGGCGCCGGCACGTACGTCGATCCCGCGCCCCACCGGTCCCTGCAGACCCGCGGCGACGACGGGCCCGTCTGGTCGCCCGACGGCACGATGCTCGCCTTCGCCATGGAGTCGGTCCTGTGGGTCCTGCCCGTCGACCGGGCCGGCCGGCCCACCGGCGCGGCCCGTCAGGTCACCCGCGAGGTCTCCGACGCCCCCGTCTGGGCGGGCGACTCGGCCACCCTCCTCTACCTGAACGAGGGACGTCTCAAGAGGGCGAGCCTCGACGGGGCACCCGCCCGGCCGGTCCCGGTACGGCTGACCTGGCGCAACGACCCGGGCCCCGACCAGGTCGTCATTCACGCGGGCCGCATGTGGGACGGCGTCTCCGGCCGCGTCGTCCGTGACGTCGACATCGTCGTACGGGGCCAGCGCATCGCCGCGATCGAGCCGCACCGGGACGGACGGCCCGGCGACCTGATCGACGCCCGCGACAGGTTCGTCATGCCCGGCCTGATCGACATCCACCACCACCGCGAGATGCAGGGCTACGCCTACGGGTCGCGGCAGGGTCCGCTGTGGCTGGCCCTGGGCGTCACCACCACCCGCTCGCCGGGCTCGCCGGCGTACCACATGGTCGAGGAACGGGAGTCGGTGCAGTCGGGCGCCCGCCTCGCGCCGCGCTACCTGGGCACCGGCGAGGCCATCGACGGGGCGCGCATCTACTACAACTTCATGCGCCCGACGTACTCGCACGAGCAGCTGCGGCTCGAACTGCGGCGGGCCGCCGCCCTCGACTACGACCTGCTGAAGTGCTACGTGCGGCTGCCGGTGGTCTGGCACCGGGAGGTCATCGACTGGGCCCACCGCCAGGGCAAGCCCGTCAGCTCGCACTACCACTACCCGGCCATCGCCATGGGCGGCGACCAGACCGAGCACGTCGGCGCCACCAACCGGTTCGGCTACTCGCGCACCGTCACGAACGTCGGGTCGGCCTACTCCGACGTCATCTCCATGTTCAACGCCTCGAAGATGGCCAGGACCCCCACCCTGTTCAACTCCTCGACCCTGTACCGGGAGGACATCTCGCTGGTCACCGACGAACGGGTGCGCCGGCTCTACCCGAACTGGCGGATGGCCGCGCTCCGGGCGACCGTCACCGCGGCGCAGAGCGCCGACCCGGCGACGGTCCAGGTGGTCCGGACGAACCTCGCCAACCAGGTCGCCCAGCTCGCCGCGATGATCCGGGGCGGCGGCGTGGTCACCGCCGGCACCGACGCGCCGATCGACCACCTCGGGCTCAGCCTGCACATGAACCTGCGGGCCATGGTCCGGTACGGCCTGACCCCGCGCGAGACGCTCACCGCGGCGACCAGCACGTCCGGGGCCTACCTGGGCCTCCCGCTGGGCCGGATCGCCAAGGGCATGTACGCCGACCTGGCCATCGTCGACGGCGACCCGCTGGCCCGCGTCGAGGACGCGGCCAACGTCACGGCCGTCGTCGTCGGCGGCAGGCACCACACCGTCGAGCAGCTTCTCGCGCCCTACCCGTCCGCCACCAGCACCGATCAGGCGGCCTCCGCGGCCCCTGGCCGGGTCAAGGCACGCGTCCCCGTCCATCCGAGCACGGCGGGCCACTGGTGGAACGACCCCGCCCACCTCGACCAAGCCCGCACCGCCTGCTGCGACGGCCACTGAACGGGCTCCCGTCCCGCTCGCCCCGGCGCGGGTCAGAACATCACGTCGCGCCGGGCGATCACGAGCCACAGCGCGAGCGGCGGCCCGAGCAGTGCCAGGGCGACGTACAGGTTGAAGCGGTCCTCGTTGTCGTCGGAGACCGCCTTCTCGCGGTGCCACGCGTACGCGGTGAGCCCGGTCGAGAAGCTGGTGACCAGGAGCGCGACGGCCATGAACCAGAGGCTGACGGCCAGTTGCACCTTGTCCTCCTGGGACGGGTAGTCCTTGGCCAGGTCGTCGTACCCGAAGATCCAGCCGAGGGCGGCGAGGCCGACGAAGCCGCCGATCCACACGGACGCCGGCGCGACGTAGGCACGCAGGGTGTGGACGGCGTCGCGCACGGCGTCCCCGGCCCCGGCCTCCGGCGCACCGAGCCGCTGCTCGCTCCCGGCGAGCGGCGGCTCGGTGGCGGGGCTGGAGAGCGGGGCGTCGGGCAGCGGGACGGCGGGGGCCTCGACGGTGGTGTCGCGGGGCGGAGGCGCGGACTGGGCGGAACCCACCGGCTCGGGGCGGTCGGCAGGCGCGGAAGAGGGCGCTGAAGACGGCGAACGCGGCGCGCTCCCAGCCGGAGGCGACAGGTTCCCGCCCGCACGCGGCGCATTCCCGGCCGATGGCGGGGCGTTCTCGCCCGGACGCGGCGCTTTCCCGGCCGGAGGCGACGCGTTCCCGCCCGCACGTGGCGCGTTCGCGGCCGGGTGTGCGCGGCGGGGTGTCGTCTGGTGGCGGGAGAGGCGTACCTGCTGCCAGGCGAGGTAGATCTGCGGAACGCCGATCGCGATCGAGACCACGAGACTGACGATGCCCAAGTCCACCGCACCAGCGTCCGCCCTCGCCCCCGGCCCCGCAAGCGGAAAAGGCCCGGCGGGGACGCCGGAATGTCCGTACGGCCGATCCGGCTCGGCCGTTCGGCCGATCAAGATCAACCGCCCGGCCCCCTAGCGTCGGTGCCGACATCATCAGAAAAGGGGGCTTTCTGTGCGTGCGAGAAAGATCGTCACAGCCGTCGCCACGAGCGCGACCCTGCTGACGGGACTGGCGGGGATCGCGGTCACCGGCCCGGCGTCGGCGGCCGTCACGCGTGACGACGGGACCGACGACCTGGCGAGGTTCCACCGGCAGACGCCAGCCTGGCACCGCTGCGCGACCGGTCCCGGCGACGACGCCGGCGCGGCCCTGGACGCGGCGGGCGCCCAGTGCGCGGAGGTGACCGTCCCGCTGGACTACCGCAGGCCGCGGGGACGGACCGTGTCGGTGGCGATCTCACGGATCAGGGCGGCCGATCCCGGCGCGCGCCGGGGCGTCCTGCTGATCAATCCCGGCGGTCCGGGCGGGAGCGGGCTGCAACGGCCGCTGCTCGGCCGGCTCATGCCCGCCGTCGCGGCCCGTTACGACCTGATCGGGATGGATCCGCGCTTCGTCGGCCGCAGCACGCCGATCCGCTGCCGGTGGACGACCGACACCCCCACCCGCTCGGCCGGCCCGACCCGCCGCACGTTCGACGAGAGCGCCAGGCTCATGAAGGAGCTGGCCGCCGGATGCGTCCAGGGCAACCGTGACCTGCTGCCGCACGCCTCCACCCGGAACACCGCCCGCGACATGGACGTCATCCGAGCCGCGCTCGGCGAGCCCAGATTGTCCTACCTCGGCTACTCCTACGGCACCTACCTGGGCGCCGTCTACACGCAGCTGTTCGGCGCCCGCGCCGACCGGTTCGTGCTGGACAGCGCGGTGGGCCCGGACGTCTACGGCCCCGACCTGCTGTCCGCGAACGGCCCGGCGATCGACGCCGCGCTCCGGCACTGGGCCTCCTGGGCCGCCGCCCGCGACGCCGAGTACGGCCTGGGCGCCACCGAGGCCGACGTCCTGGCCACCGTGGAGCGGGTGAACCGGGCCGCGTCCCGCCGTCCGCTGCGCGTCGGGGGGTACCGGATCGACGCGCTCCACGTCCCCTACCTGCTGTTCGTCCGCCTCTACGACGACAGCGCCAAGGCGTACGCGGGCCTCGCCGCGGAGGTGCGGACGCTGGCCGGCGCCGCCCGCGGCCACGCGGTCACCGTCCCGGCGTCGCTGAAGGAGACGCTCGACGGCCTGTTCACCGGGTCGGGGCCGGCCGAGGACCGGGCGGGCACGCCGATCCTCTGCGCGGACCGGGCCGCCTCCCGTGACCTGGAGTCCTACTACCGCGGCATCCAGGCCCACCGCGCGGACGAGCCGCTGTTCGGGCCGATGACCCGCAACCTCGGCCCCTGCTCCTTCTGGCCGGCCGCGCCGGTGGAGGCGCCCACCGAGCTCGGCAACGACGTCCCGCTGCTGGTCGTCGGGGCCGACGGCGACCCCGTCACGCCCTTCGCCGGCCAGCGGTCCATGCACCGGACGCTGACCGGCTCACGCATGGTCACCCTGCGCGGCGCCTTCCGCCACGGCGCCTACCTCGCCGCGGGCGACGCCTGCGTGGACGCCGCCGTCAACCGCTACCTGGTGGACGGCGTCCTGCCCACCGCGGACCTCGCCTGCGACAGGACCGGCCGGGGGTGAGCCCGGCCGCGGGTCAGCCGGAGCGGGCGCGCCGGCAGCGGGCCAGCTCGGCGCGCAGGTCGCGGCGGAGCGCCCGGTCCAGGCCCGGCTGGGCGAGCGCGTCGGTGAAGTCGCGGGCCGCCTCCTCCCAGCGGCCGAGCCGGGCCAGCGCGGTGCCCCGGTTGTAGCGCGGCTCGGGCGCCGGCGACAGGGCCACCGCCCGGTCCAGGTCGGCGACGGCGGCGGTCACCTCACCGCGTTCGAATCGGACGGCGGCGCGATTGGTCCACGCCTCGACCAGCGTCTCGTCGCCCTCCAGCGCCTGGGTGAACAGGTCCTCGGCCGGTTCGCCGCGCTCGGAGCGGATCAGGCCGAGCGTGCACAGCAGCGCGGGGTCCTTGGGGGCCAGGTCGAGTCCGGCCAGCGCGTCCCGTTCGGCGGCGTCCAGCGCGCCGCGCTCCAGGTGGGCGTTGACCAGGGCGATCCGGGCGTCCAGGTGGCCGGGGTCGATGGCGAGCGCGCGCTCCAGGTCCTCGCGGGCCCGGTCGGCGCGGCCGCGTTCCAGGTGCAGCACGGCGCGGTTGTAGTAGGCCTCGGGCAGGTGCGGCCCCAGGCTGATGGCGGTGCCGTAGTCCTTGATCGCGGACTGGACGCGACCGGCCGCCCGGTGCAGGGCGGCCCGGTCCACGTAGTACTCGCTGTTGTCCGGATCGTGGGCGATCACGCTGTCCAGGTCGGCCAGGGCCCGCTCCGGGTCGCCGAGCGCCAGGTGCACCTGGGCGCGGTTGTGCCGCAGGCGGGCCAGGTGCTGCGGGTGCTCGCCCGGCGCCAGCACCGCGCCCAGCCTGGCCAGCCCGTCGTCCACCAGGCGCAGCGCCTGGTCGGGCGCGCCCGCCTTGGCGTCCAGCAATGCCAGGCCCTGCTCGTAGAAGACGGTGGAGATCACCTGGTGGCGCCGGTCGTCCAGGCCCTGCGCCAGGTCGAGCGCCCGCTCCAGCCAGTGCCGCGCCTGCGCGGGGTCCTGGCGGGCGGCCGGGAGGTGGCGGGCGTACAACATGGCGGTGGCGTACGCGGCGGACATGTTGATCTTCGGGTCGTCGGTGGCGGCGCGGGCCTCGTCGTAGAGGTCGAGCGCCTCCTCGGCGCGCTCCAGCGCCGCCAGGGCGGTGGCCAGGCCGGTGCTGCAGGCCCACCATTGCCGCAGGTCGCCGTCCGGGGT
This sequence comes from Nonomuraea sp. NPDC049684, assembly GCF_044465345.1. NCBI lineage: Bacteria > Bacillati > Actinomycetota > Actinomycetes > Streptosporangiales > Streptosporangiaceae > Nonomuraea > Nonomuraea sp. NPDC049684. Next base: position 88,150 of record NZ_JBITLO010000004.1, read on the forward strand.
GACGAGGGCGCGTCCGTGGGCGGCGACGCGGGCCGCGTGGTGGTAGAAGCCGCGGGCCAGGCCGTCGCCGAGGGCCGCGCGGACGGCGTCCGGGGCCGTGGGCAGCGGCGGCGGCTCGTCCGGGCCGTCGGCGCGCAGGTCCAGGCGCAGCGGGGTGGCGGCGGTCCGCGAGACCAGGGTGTCCAGCAGTTCGGCGGTGGTCTCGTCGGCGTTCGCGACGTGGTCGAAGGTGACGGTGACCGGGCGGCGGAGGGCGCCGGCCCAGGCGGCGGCGAACTCGGCGGCGCCGTACGCCAGGCAGGCGGTGCGGCGGGCGGGGTGGAACCTGATCGGCTCCTCCTCGGCGGCCGGCCGCGCCGTGCGGTCGAGCCAGGGGGCGATCGCGTACAGCTCGACCCGATGGCGAGCGGCCAGGCGGGGACGGTCGGCGGCGATCGCGGCGAGGAATTCGGCGACCCCGGCGTAGGGCCCGTGGCCGCGATGGCAGTCGTAGCGGTTCACGGCCGCACCGGGATCCGCAGGGGCGGGCACCCGAGAGCGCCCGCCGTCTCGGCACCTACCAGCACCACTCGATCCAGAGCCGGCGGGCCCCGGACATCAGGCGCTGCGTGCTCCTGCGGCGGATGGTCATCTTCTTCATGGGCGCCTCCCGGGGGTGTGATCCACTTCAGGATGCCCAGAGCATAAACCGGCTTGTCCGAAATAAGTAGAGCATCCGGAATCAAAGATGATCCGGCCTCAGGATCGGCGGAAGGCGCCCCGGCGATCTTGTCGGTGGCGCGATCTATCGTCCCGGCCATGACTTCAGCGACGCAGGCGTACACGTACGCCGCGCCCTCCTCCCTCATCGACGGTCGCCTCGGGCTCGCGACCTCCGGCGGCCGTGCCCTGTCCGGCCCCGCCCTGGCCCCCCGCTTCTTCAGCGGCGTGGTGACCCAGGCCGCCCCCGCCGCGGCGGCCCTGCTCGGCGTCGCCGACGTGGCGCTGGCCCGCTACCACCAGCCGCAGGAGCGGGGCTGGGTGCGCGACCCGGTGGTGACGTGCAACGGCGACCGCCTGCGCTTCGAGTCGTTCTCCGCCTGCGGCGGCGTGTACGCCCGGCTCGACCTGCTGCAGGGCGCGCTCGACGGCGAGGTCTTCGACCGGGGCACCACCAACGTCGACGTGAACGCCCCGCTGCGGGAGGCGCTGGCGCGCATCGGCGCGCGCGACCCGCTGCACCTGGGAGTGGGCCTCGACGAGCTGGTCGTGACCACGACGGACGGCGCGGTGGTGGAGAAGAAGGTGCCGCTGCCCGAGCGCTGGCTGCGCGGGTTCGCCGAGGTTCAGGTCATCGCCTCGGGCATGGACCAGCGCGGCGAGCTGGCCGGCATGGCGGCGGTGCGCTTCCTGCGCGGGCTGCCCAGGAAGGGCACGGTGTGGGTGGCGCAGGCGGGGCGCGACCTGAAGGTCTCCGACCGCCCGGTTCCCGGCTCCGTCCAGCTCGCCGGCCCCAACCGGCTCGCCACCCTGCTGCCGCTGCTCCGCTTCGCCACGGCCCTGCGGGTGTACGGCCCGTCCGACGCCGCCTCCAGCGCCTGGGAGCTGGAGCTGCCGGGCATGCGCTACACGCTCACCCTGTCGCCCGAGCGCTGGCGCGGCTTCTCCGGCGAGGGCGCGGTGCTCGACGACCTGGCCACCGACGAGGCCGAGAACGACGCCGACGTGGTCGGCATGCTGCTCAACTTCGAGCCCGAGGTCGAGATCGGCCTGCTGGCCGACCGCGCCGGCATCCCCGCCGACCGGGTGCGGGCCGCGCTGACGCAGCTCGGCGTCGCCGGCCGGGTCGGCTACGACCTGGCCGAGGCCGCCCACTTCCACCGCGAGCTGCCCTACGACAAGGACAACGTGACCGTGCTCAACCCGCGCCTGGCCAGCGCGCGCAGGCTCGTCGAGGCGGGCGCCGTGCGGCTCGACGGGGAGTCGGCCACCGTCCGCACCGCGGGCGGCACGCGCCAGGTCTCGCTGGCCGACGGCTCCTGCACGTGCGAGTGGTGGTGGGACCACCGCGGCTCGCGCGGCCCGTGCAAGCACGTGCTGGCCGCCCGGATCGTCGCCCGCGCCGCCGTGGAGGTCTCCCGATGACCCTCTGGACGGAGATCCGCGACCTCGTCGTCCGCAAGGAGGCCGGCCGCCTGGCCGACCGGCTGGTCACGCTGACCGAGCGGGAGCGCGCCGAGCTGGCCGGGCAGCTGCCGGGCCTGGTCAAGGAGCTGCGCCGGGTCCGCACCGAGCAGGTGCGCGCCGAGTACCCCGACGACTTCGGGGAGATGGCCTCCTGGGAGGTCGAGAAGCTGTTCACCGGCATGGCCAGGGCGCTGCTGGTGGCCGGGGTCGGGCTCATCACCGGCCCGGCCGCCGCGGTGACGTGGATGACCGGCCGCGACGTCAACCGCCGCTGGGCGCCGGCCGTCAGGGTCGACCAGGTGTGCCGGGTGGCGGCCGCCCGTCCGCCGGAATGGCGCCGGGACGTCGCGGTCCGGCTGGCCCGGCGGGTGCGCCGTCCCGCCGACCGCATCGCGCCGCTGGCCCTGGAGCTGCTGCGCCAGTCCGGCGCGGTGCCGCCCGACCACGACCCGCTGGTGGCCGCCTGGCTGTCCCTGCCGACCGTGCCCGACGACCCGCTGGCCCCCGTGCTGCTGCCCCGGATCTTCGACGCCGACGGCGCCGGCCGCGTCCTGCGGGAGGAGACGCTGCGGCCCCGGCCCTCCCGCTGGCTGGCCGCCGTCGCCCGCAAGATCCCCAGGGAGCAGGCACTCGACGGTTGCGTGAGCCGGTTCCTGCGCGGCGGCGAGCAGCAGGACCTGCGGTTCTTCGTCCGGCTGCACACGCTGCTCGATCCCACGCCCGCGGAGTCGGCCGCCCGCCTGCGCGACTACCTGCGGTTGCTGCCGTCCGCGCCGGGCACGGTCGCCGAGTCGGCCGCCGCGCAGGTGCGGGCGGCGATGCCGCTCGACCACGCCGACCTGGTCGAGGCGGTCGACGCGCTCACCTTCCGGGCCGAGGCCAAGCTCGCCGTCACCGGGCTGCGCTGGCTCGACCAGGCGATCAGGGCCACGCCGGAGACCGCCCCCGACTTCGTCGCCGCGCTGACCACGGCGTACGCGCACACGTCCTTCGACGTGCGCAACCGCGCGGTCGAGCTGACGCTCAAACACGCCGGCCTGCTCACCGGCCACGCCGAGGCGATCCTCGACGCCGTCCGCGATCTGCCCGCGGACCTGGGCGCGAAGCTGGCCGGGCGGTTCGGCGGGGAGACCCCGGTCGAGGAGCTGCTGGAGGCCAAGGAGTTCCCGCCGCTGCCCGAGCCCGCGCGGCCACTGCCCTTCCCCGAGCCGTCGATCTTCCCCGGCGGGCACGAGCCCTGGATCGACGAGGAGCGCTGGCTGGCGGCCTTCGTCACCGGCGTCGCCGATGACCGGGCGGAACTGCGCCGCAAGCTCGCGCCGCGCGTCGAGCAGGCCCACATCGAGCAGGCCCACGTCGAGCAGGCCCACGTCGAGCACGCCCACGTCGAGCAGGCCCGCGGCCACTGGCGGCTCAAGGACGTGTTCCTCGATCCCGGCGAATAGCGGTCGGCGCTGGCCGCCGAGCTCGTCACGCCCGGCAGCGTGCCGGAGGTCCCGCCGATCCAGCCGGAGAGGTTCTGGGAGCGCGCCGGCCACTCCGTGCGATTGCGCGCCGTCCCCCGCGGGCGGGAGCCCGGCCAGGAGCCGCCGACCGGGCGGATCATGATGGGCGGCGGCCACCGGCCGGGCCGCTACCTCGACGACGACGCCCCGATGCGCGCCTTCTCCATCACCTGGACCAGCGACGAAGGCCCCGCCGGTGCGGTGGCCCGCGAGGGCGGCCAGGAGATCCCCCTCTCCGAAGGCCGCATCCGGCTGAACGATCCCGATGATCCCCGCCCGGTCCGGAAGCGGCCCGGCGTCCGGTACGACGACTCCGTGGAGGTCATGCCGTACCACCTGCTCGACCGCGCCTACGACGAGATGGCCGCGCTCGGCGTGGACCCCACCCGGATCGCGGCGATGCGGCTGGGGCGACCGGTGCCCCCGCCGGGCCCGGACGAGCCGCTCGCCCAGGTGACCATCGTGTTCGTCCCGCCGCGGCTGCGCTCGTACCTGCCCCACGCGCTGTCCGAGCAGGACGAGTGGCGGCGGCGCAACCGGCTGCCCCGCCTCGGCCGGGTCGGCCCGCTCCACGACTTCCTGCTGCACCGCCACGCTGAGCTCGCCGCGGCCCTCCGCGAGGACGCCCTGCCGCCGGTGCTGCTGGCCATGCCGACCTGGACGAGCGGCCACCTCGACCCCGACGTGCTGGTCGGCCGGCTGGAGACGTGCGCCGCCGCCGGGGTGGAACCGCTCCCCGCCGACCTGGCGCAGGCGCTGCTGCGGCTGCCGCGGGGCCGCCATCCGGCGGCGGCCGAGCGGGCCGCCAAGGTCGAGTCGGAGGCGGCGCGGTCGGCCGCCCGATGGCTCGCCGGTGACGGCATGGCCGACCCCGAGTGCGGCCACGGGTGGCGTCACATGGTCGACGCGTCCATGGTCGAGTTCGGCGACGCGGAGCCGGAGCCCTTCGCCGAGGTCAGGCTGCGGCCCGTGCTGCGGGTGACGGCCCCGACCGGCAATCGGCTGATCGACGAGGTGGCGCTGCGCGAGCCGTCCGAGTGGGCGGGCAGCGAGTCCCGCCACACCATGGGGGCGTGGCCCGCGGTCCTGCCCTCCCACCGCGAGGTCGTGGCCGTCAGCTTCCTGCCCTACCTGCTACAGGGCCACTGGGGCGACTGGCGCGCCCCGGCGGAGATCACCGGCCTGGAGCTCGCCCAGGGGCCGATGGGCGAGTCCGGGGCGCTGATCCTCGCCTTCCTCCTGGCCTCCGGCGTGCCCGAGATGATCCCGCTGGCCCTGCGCATGGCCGCCAGGGGCGAGCTGCCCGCCGAGGCGATCGGCCGTCAGCTCGCGCTGGCGCTGCGCCGCACCTGGCTGGAGACCACCCGCGCCATCGCGGCCCTGACCGGGCTGGCCGAGGCCGGCGGCCACCACGAGGTGTGGCGGGTCATGCGGGCCCTGCTGCCGGTGATGTTGCCCGGGGAGGGGCGGCGCGTCACCGTGAGCCACACCCGGCTCGTCGCCTTCGCCACCGACGTGGCCCTCTGGACCGGCGCGCGCGGGGACATCCCGGTCGTCGCCGAGCGCGCGGGCAGCCGCCGGACGACCCGCTTCGCCCACGCCTGCCGGCGCCTCCACGCCCAGCTCACCGGAGCCACGTCATGACCGCCGGCGACGTCCGCGCCGAGATCAGGCATCTCGTGCTCGCCTGTGACACCGAGCGGCTGGCCTCGCGGTTGCCGGGCCTCACCGGCGCCGAGCGGGCCGCCGTCGCCGCCGAGCTGCCGGGCCTGCTCGACGAGCTGCGCCCGCGGCTGCTCGCCGCCCGCTGGAACGCCTTCGACCAGCTCACCAGCCCCTGCGAGGCGCTGATGATGGTGGGCGCGGCGACCGTTCCGGGCCCGGCCGGCGCGGCGACCTGGCTGATGAAGCGCGATCTCGATCCGGGGACGTCCGCCGCGCCGAGCCCGTACCGGCTGGTCAGAGCGGTCTCCGGCCGCCCGGCGGCCTGGCGGGCCGATCTGGCGGTCCGGCTCGCGCGCCGCGTCCGCCGTCCCGACGACCGGGCCGCGCCGCTAGCCCTGGCGCTGCTGCGCGACGGCCCGGTCACCCCGCCCGACCACGAACCGCTGGTGGCGGCCTGGTTGTCGGCGGCGGTCGTGGCCGACGACCCGCTGACGCCCCACCTGCTTCCGCGGATCTTCGAGGCGGCCGGCGCGGGCCGGGCGCTGGCCGACGAGAAGCTCGCCCCCGAGCCGTCCCACTGGCTGGCCCTGGCCGGTCGCGCGCTGCCGCGCGAGCAGGTCGTCGCGGGCTGCGTGCGCCGGTTCCTGCTCGGCGGCGACACGCGTGACCTGCGCTTCTTCGTCCGGCTGCACACGCTTGTGGCGCCCGCGCCGGCGGAGTCGGCCGGACGGCTGCGCGACTACCTGCGGCTGCTGGCCACCGCGCCGGGCCCGGTGGCCGAGCTGGCCTGGCGGCAGGTGCGCGGGGCCCGGCTCGACCCCGCGGACGTCGCCGAGGCCGTCGAGTCGATGACCTTCCGCCCGGAGGCCGGGCTCGCGGTGAAGGGCCTGACCTGGCTCGACCGCGAGCTCGGCCCCCACCCGGAACGGGTGAACGACCACGTCACGGCGCTGACCAACGCGTACGGGCACGCCTCCCACGAGGTGCGCGACCGCGCGGTGGCCCTCACGCTCAAGCACGCCGGTCACGTCACCGACCCCACGGCGATCCTGGAGGGGGCCGAGCTGCTGCCCCCGGCCTCGGCCCGGCGGCTGCACGAGCGCTTCGGCGCGGGCCGGACCGGCGACTTCACCCCTGGCCTGCTGCCCGAGGTCACCGTGCCCGGCCCGTTCCCTGTCCGCGGCCCGGAGAGCGGCCCGCCGGCGGAGACGGGCTGGATCGCCGTCGAGGCGTGGCTGGCGGCGGTGGTGCGGGAGGCCCACGCGAACCCCGTGTCCCTGCGGGAGACGCTGGCCCGGCGGTTCGGCGAGGAACTGCGGCCGGTGCTGTACGACATGCCGGTGTGGGAGTCGCCGCGCGACTGGTGCACCGCGCTGGCCAGGGAGCTCGTCAACCCGGGCGAGGATCCGGGGCCGCCCGGCTCGCGTCCGCCGCGGGAGTGGCCGCCGTACCGGAGCGCGCCCGGCGACGTCGGGCAGGCCCTGTACGACGGCATGGTCAACCTCGCGGCCACGGCCTTCCGCCTGGTCCCCGGCCTGCGCACGATGCTCCCGCTGCACGGGCTGCCCGACGACGTGCAGGAGGAGCTGCTGCGGACGGACGACGCCGAGCCCGATCTCTACGACCCCGCCGCCCGACCGGCGCCCGCCGACTGGGACCGCGTTCCCCGGCCGGAGCTGAGCGCCGGTCCCACCATCTTCCTGCTGTCCCGCCTGGACGAGCTGCTGCGCGCCGCGAAGGCCGGAACCCTGCCCCCGGTCCTGCTGGCCACGCCCACCCGCGCCGACGGCCGCCTCGACCCCGAGACCCTGCTCACCCGCCTGGCCGGGTGCGCGCGCTCCGGCCGCGAGCCGCTGCCGTTCGACCTGGCACAGGCCCTGCTGCGCCTGCCCCCGGATCCGGCCCCCGACCTGGCCGAACGGGCGCGGGGCATCGGTTCGGAGGCCGCCGCCGCGGTGGCCCGCCGGCTCGGGCGCGGCGCGCCCCCGCCCCCTCGGGTCGAGGTGACCTGGGCTCCCGAGCCCGGCTCGGCGTCCCACGAGCAGGTCCTCGACCGGCACGGGATCGCCACGGTGAGCTGGCCGCCCGCCGCGCCCACCGGCCTCGCCCCCGCCGACGCCCTGCTGGGCGAGCCCTCCGTGAGGCGTCCCTTCCGGCGCGGGCCACGTGACTTCTGGCCCGGCATGACGCCCTGGCACCGGGAGCTCGCGGCGGCCCATCTGGCGCTCGGCCTGCTCGACCACTCGATCCCGCCCGGCATCGACGACCTGCGCGGCCTGGCGCTGGCCGACGGCGAGTCCGGCCCGGCCACGGCCCTGGTCCTGGCCTTCCTGCTCACCGCGGAGGGCGACGACGCGGTGCCCCCGCTGCTCGAACTGGCGGCCAAGGGCGCGCTCCCGGCCGCCGGGACGGGCCGTCTGCTGGGCCTGCTGAGCCGTCGCAGGGGCGTCGCGGCCGGCCTCGCCCTGCCGTCGCTGGAACTGGCCGCCCGGCAGGGCGCGCACGCCGAGGTGTGGACGATCCTGCGCCACTTCCTGGCCGTCTTCCTCCCGAGCGGGGGCGAGCGGGCCCGGCGGGCGCACACCGACGCCGTCGTGCTGGCCACGGACGTCGCCATGTGGGCCGGCGCGCGCGGCGGGATCCCGGAGGTGGCCGCCCACGCGGGCAGACGCGGCTCGACCTCGCTCACCCGGGCCTGCCGGGGCCTGCACCAGGCGCTGACCCGCGCCCCCTGAACCGGCCCGGCGCCGACCCCGCCGGCCAGGCCGATCCGGCGCTGTGATCAGCCCTGGACAGGCCGAAGCGGCGCTGGGATCAGCGCCGGACAGGCCGAAGCGGCGCCGGGGTCGGCCCGGCGCCGCTTCGGTGGTCTCGCCGGCTCAGCCGGCCACCAGCTCGTAGCCCGCCTCTTCGACGACGTCCCTGATCTTCGCGTCGTCGAGGGCGTCGGCGGAGGTGACGGTCACCTGCCCCGTGGCCAGCTCGACGTCGACCGAGGAGACCCCGGCGACCTTGCCGATCTCGGTCTTGACGGTGCCCGCGCAGCCACCGCAGGTCATCCCGGACACCGTGTAGGTCTTCGTGCTCATCGCCTCGCTCCTCTCGTTCATACCCCTGCCGGGTATATCGGAAGAGAACGTACGCCCGATCCTCCGGAAAGGCAACTCATACGGCGGAGGGGTATGTGAGACGCGCGTCACATTGCCTCACCCATACCCCTACCCGGTATCGTCGCCTCGCATGAGAACCCTTGACAAGATCGTCGTGGTCGGCGCCTCGCTGGCGGGGCTGCGGGCCGTCCAGACCCTGCGCCGGGAGGGCTTCGACGGCGAACTCACGCTGGTCGGCGCCGAGGCGCACGTGCCGTACAACCGGCCGCCGCTGTCCAAGAGCGTCCTGCGCGGCGACGAGGACGTCACGCTCCCCGGCGCCGAAGAGCTCGGCGACGACTGGCTGCGCGGCAGGCAGGCGGTGCGCCTGGACGCCGGGAGCCGCACGGTCGTCCTCGACGACGGCGCCGAGCTCGGCTACGACGGCCTGGTCGTGGCGAGCGGCGCCCGTCCCCGGCGGCTCGACGGCGTGCACGCCCTGCGCACCCTGGAGGACGCCCTGGCCCTGCGCGCCGAGCTGGCCGCCGGCCACGAGCACGTGCTGGTCATCGGCGGCGGGTTCATCGGCGGCGAGGTGGCGACCACGGCCAGGCAGCTCGGCCGCAAGGTCACCCTGGTCGACTCCGGCCCGCATCCCATGCACGCGGGGCTCGGCGCGCAGGCGGCGCGCTGGCTGGCCGGGCACCACGAGCGCAACGGCGTCGAGCTCGTCACCGGTGTCCGGGTCACCGGCGTGACCGGCGGCCAGGTGCGGCTCGACGACGGCCGCGTGCTGTCCGCCGACCTGGTCGTGGGCGGCATGGGCGTGACCCCCAACACCGAATGGCTGGCGGGCAGCGGCCTGACCGTGGACGACGGCGTGCTGTGCGAGCCGACGCTGTACGCCACCGGCTCGGTGAACGTCGTCGCGGCGGGCGACGTGGCCCGCTGGCCGCATCGCCTGTACGGCGACGCCCTGATCCGCGTCGAGCACTGGTCCAACGCCAACGAGCAGGGCGCGGTGGCCGCCCGCAACCTGCTGGCCGGGCCCGACGAGGCGCAGCCGTTCGCGGACGTGCCCAACTTCGCCACCCACGTGCACGGCGCCCGCATCCAGACGGCCGGGCTGCCCCACCTGGCCGACGAGGCGCGCGTCGTCGCCGGCGACCCGGAGGAGGACCGCTTCGCCGTGGCCTTCGCCCGCGACGGCGTGCTGGTCGGGGCGGTCGCCGTCAACGCCCCGAAGGACCTGATCAGGCTCAAGCGGTCCATCGCCGCGGGCGAGGCGCTCTGACTACGACCGCGGGTAGCATGACCGGCATGATGCGTGGCCTTGGCGAGCTCGAATCCACGATCATGGACTGGATGTGGGCCAGGCGGCGTCCCGCCTCGGTCCGCGACGTCTTCGAAGACCTCAAGCAGCGGCGGACCATCGCCTACACCACGGTGATGACCGTGATGGACAAGCTGCACACCAAGGGCATGCTCCGGCGCGAGGCCGTCGGCCGCGCCTACGTCTACGAACCGGTCGCCTCCAAGGAGGCGTACACCGCCGACCTGATGCGCCGCGCGCTCGCGGGCAGCGGCAACCAGGCCGCCACCCTCGTGCACTTCCTCGAACGGCTCACCCCCGAGGAGGCCGTGGCGCTGGAGGCGGCCCTTCAGGTCTACCCGCACCGGGGCCGTCCCGCATGATCGCCGCCGTCGTCCTGGCCTGTTACACGGTGGTGGCGGCCGTCTGGCTGCCCGCGCTGGGGCAGCGGGCCGCAAGGTGGTCCGACCGGGCGCCGCGGCTGGCGATCGCGCTGTGGCAGGCGGGCGCGGCGTCCGTGGTCGCCTCGGCGGTGCTCGCCGCGCTGGCCTTCGCCGTGCCGGCCGAGCTCGTGGGCCACGGGCTGGCGGGGTTGTTCGAGGCGTGCGCCGACATGCTGGGCGACGGCTCCGGCGTGTCCCGGGCAGGGTTCGCGGCCATGCTGGCGGCCGGCGCGGTGCCGGCCAGAGTGCTCTGGTGCGGCGGGACGGTGCTGGTGAGGGCCGCCCTGGAACGCCGCCGGCACGCCGCCATGCTGCGGCTGCTCGGGCGGCGCGACGCAGAGCTGGGCGTGGTGGTGATCGACTACGACGAGCGGCTGGCGTACTGCGTGCCGGGCCGGCGCGCGCAGACGGTCATCACCACGAGCGCGCTGCGCGCCCTGACGCCGGAGCAGATCGCCGCCGTGCTGGAGCACGAGCGGGCGCACCTGCGCGGCCGTCATCATCTGGTGCTGGCCGGGGCCGAGGCCCTGGTCCGGGCGTTTCCCAGGGTGCCGTTGTTCGAGCGGGCCAGGACCGAGATCGCCCGGCTGGTCGAGCTGCTCGCCGACGACGTCGCGGCCCGCCGCCACCCGCGCGCCCAGATCGCCGCGGCGCTGGTGGGCCTGGCCACCGGGCGCGCGCCCGCGTTCACGCTCGGGGCGGGCGGGGAGACGGCGCTCAGCCGCGTACGCCGGCTGCTCGGCCCCGAGCAGCCGCTCGGCCGCCGCGAACGGCTGACCGGGCTGCTGGCGGTCAGCGCGCTGCTCGGCGGGCCCGCGGCGGTGGCGCTCGCGCCGGGCGTCGGCTCGTTCCTGGCCCACCACTGCCACTCGCTGCTGCCGCTCTGACCTACTACTGCCGTTAGTAGCCAGGGGCCGGACAGGGTCAGGCGACGCCCCAGCGCGCCCAGTGCCGCACGCCCCGCGACCGGCTGCACGGGCCAGCGGTCCCATCACCCGGGTGATCGGGTTGAGCCGGTCGTCCTTGAGGACCACAGAGGAGAAGCGCACCGTGGGCCAGGTCAGGAGCAGCGCCGCGGCCGGCGCCAGGCCGACCGCCGTCACGGCCGTGGCGGTGGCCGCCCGCTCCATGTAGAGCTTCGTCGCCGCGACGGCCCCGGCCCGGCCGACAGCGGCGTACACGAAGGCCACGGCTCGGCTTCCGTGGTCAGTCCGGTTGCGGGCGCAGTTGGTCTTGAGCAGGTCGAGCCCGATGAGCACGAGCAGCACGCCGCCGGCCACCTGCAACCCCCTGCAAGGAGACGCCGAGCGCGTCGAACAGCCCGTCGCCGAACACGGCTGCTCCGTGGAGCCGCTGGGCATGGTCCGGCGCAGCCACACCGCGCCGCCGCGTTCCCGCCTGTTCATGGCCACCCGAACGGGGGTGGCAGCCGCGCTGTTCCCGAGCCGGACGGACGGCGTCGGGCCGCGCTATCTACTATACAGAATAGTATTCTGACCTCTCGGCCAGACCGGCCCCCGACCTCCCTCTTCGCCCTCATGCCGCGGACAGAGGGCTCACCTCCCTCTTTACCGGCATACCCCATACCCCTAAAATCGGTCACCCCACCTAAGGAGTATCACCATGGACCATAGTGGACATCACCCTCCCTCCTCCCCCTCGGAGCACCATCCCGCCGCTCCGCCCGCCGCCACGTGGGCCATGGCCGCCCAGGCGACCCTGCACTGCCTGACCGGGTGCGCGATCGGCGAAGTGCTCGGCATGGTGATCGGCACCGCGCTCGGCCTGTCCAACCTCGCCACCGTGATCCTCTCGGTGGCGCTGGCCTTCGTGTTCGGCTACGCGCTGACCATGCGCGGCGTCCTGCGCGCCGGGGTGGACTTCAAGTCGGCGCTGAAGGTGGCGCTGGCCGCCGACACCATCTCGATCGCGGTGATGGAGGTGCTGGACAACACCGTGATGGTGACCGTGCCGGGCGCCATGGACGCCGGGCTGGGCAACTGGCTGTTCTGGGTGGCGCTGGCCGGGTCGCTGCTGGTGGCGTTCCTGCTGACGACGCCGGTGAACAAGTGGCTGATCTCCCGCGGCAAGGGTCACGCCGTGATCCACCAGTACCACCAGGGCCACGGCGGCCATGGCGGCCATGGTGACCACGGCGGCCACCAGGGCCATGAAGACCACCAGGGCCACGCGGGCCATCACGGCCACTGACAGGACACCTCCTCAGGTACACCATGAGCCGCCCCGCCCGCCGTCCGTGATCGCCCGCGCATTCCCGGACGAGAGGCGGGCCCGCTCGCGGACACCCGCCACGAGCGGCCCTCCGACCACCGCACAGGCCGGCCCCTCGACGTCGAGCCCGGAGAGCATGACGGTCCGACACGACACCCGGCTCGCCGCCACGAGCGCGCATTTCCCTGGCACTGTCGCGGCCCCATCCACCCCCGAGCCAGGAAGGCACGGCAACTCCGGCCCCGGCTCACCGCCATGAGCTGACACTTCCTGCCGCCACCACGGGCCGCACCGACGCCAAGCCAAGAGAGCGCGGCGAAGCCCCCGCGGGCCGCCTCCCACCCCACATAGCCCGCACACCCCGCCTCTCACGCACCGCACATACCCCCGCCCCGCATACCCAGGCCCCGCATGCCGGGGGCCCGCATGCCTCGCATACGCAGGGCTCGCCCCCGGCCTCGCATACGCGGGGCTCACCCACTCCGGCCTGGCATACCGGGGGCCGCGTTCCGAAGGCCACCCGTATACCCCCGCCCCCTACAGGCACCGGCCCACATACCCGGGGCTCGTGTACTGGGGGTCCGCATACCCCGGCCCCTACAGACCTCGGTCCACACACCTGCCCCCCTCGCATACCCGGGCCTCGCATGCCGGACCCACACACCCCAGGCCCGATACGCCGGGCCCGCATACCCCCGGCCCGCATACCTCTGTCCCGCATACCCCCTCCCTGCATACAGCGCGACCCATCTCACACACCCCACCCTCCGGCACTTCCCGCACACCGCGGCCCGTGGCGCGTCACCTGCGCGCCCTGCCTCCTGACGCCTCGCCCTAGGCGGCCGGAGCTGCGGAAATACCGTCAGCGTCCGGCCATCGGGCCGGGTCGCCGAGGCGTGGGGGCCCGTCGTCGCGCAGGGCCGTCCGGACGATCTCCGTCGCGCGGACTTGACAGATACCCCCCCGGTGTATGTATGTTCATCGCCAGATACCCCCTACCGGTATTAATAAAGAACCAAAAGACCCGCCCGCATCCCCCACCGGGGTACGGCGTAGTGCTGGAGAACGCTCATGTCCGCACCATCCCCCCGGCGATGGACCGCCCTGGCCCTGATCGCCACGGCCCAGTTCATCGTCATCATGGACACGTCGATCATCGGCGTGGCCCTCCCCCGCATCCAGGAAGACCTCGGCTTCTCGCAGGAGAACCTGTCGTGGGTCTTCAACGCCTACGTCGTCGCCTTCGGCGGGCTCCTGCTGCTCGGCGGCCGGCTCTCGGACCTGTTCGGCGCACGCAAGCTGTTCGGCGCCGGCTGGCTCATCCTGCTCGCCGGCTCGCTCGTGGCCGGCATCGCCCCCGAGGTGTGGGTCGAGCTCACCGGACGCGCCGTCCAGGGCGTCGGCGCGGCCCTGATCGCCCCGTCCGCGCTGACCCTGCTGATGATGCTGTTCGGCCACGACCCCAAGGAGCTCACCAAGGCCCTCGCCCTGTACGGCGCGGCCGCCCCGGCGGGCGGCACCGCGGGCGTGTTCCTCGGCGGCGTCATCACCGAGTACCTGAGCTGGCCCTGGGTCTTCTACATCAACATCCCGATCGCGCTCGTCGCGCTCTTCGCCACCCGTCCGCTGATGCCCGCCGGGCAGTCCCAGCGCGGCTCCATCGACGTCCTCGGCGCGCTGACCGTCACCGCCGGACTGGGCGCGGCCGTCTACGCGATCGTCCGGGCGCCCGAGGTCGGCTGGGGCTCCGCGCAGACCTGGGGCGTGCTGGCCGCCGCGATCGCGCTGCTCATCGCCTTCCTGGCGATCCAGGCCCGCCGCCGCGAGCCGCTGATGAGGCTGTCGATCTTCCGTACGCCCAACCTCGCCGCCGCCAACCTGACCCAGCTCCTGCTCGGCGGAGCCTGGATCCCGATGTGGTTCTTCCTGAACCTGTACCTGCAGCAGGTCCTCGGCTACAGCGCCTTCCCCAGCGGCGCGGCCCTGGTGCCGATGACCGTCCTCATCATGCTCGGCATGATCGTCCTGGCGCCGCGCGCCATCAACCGGTTCGGCCCCAAGGCCGTCACGGTGGCGGGTCTCGTCCTGCTCGCCGTCGGGATGGGCTGGCTGTCGCTGATCAGCCCCGAGGGCAGCTTCGCGGTCGACGTCCTGCCCGCCAGCCTGGTGGCCGCGCTCGGCATGTCGCTGGCCTTCATCCCCTCGCTCGGCACCGCCATCTCCTCCGCCCGTCCCGAGGAGGGCGGCCTGGCCTCCGGCATCGTCAACACCAGCTACCAGGTCGGCTCGGCCCTCGGGCTGGCCGCCATGACGGCCGTCGCCGCCGCCAACGGCGCCGCCCAGCTCGGGAACCTGCCCGCGCTGACCGACGGCTTCTCCTCGGCCTTCGTCGGAGCCGCCGGCATCGCGGTCGCCGGCGCCCTGATCGCCGCGCTGACGCTCCGCTCGCGGGCCGCCGCACCCGCCGAGGCCGCCGACACCGCCGGGACCACCGCCGCCACCCGCGGCTGACCTCGACGCTCACAGCTCCGAAGGAGATCCCCATGTCCATCCTCATCGCCTACGACGGTTCACCCGACGCCCGCCACGCCGTCGAGGAGGCCGCCCGGCTGTTCCCCGGCGCGTCCGCGGTGGTGCTGTACGCCCGTCAGCCTCTGGAGAGCCTCGCCGCCCACCTCGAAGGGCATCCCGCCCTGGAGGACCTGCGGGACATCGACGCCAGGACCTTGGACGCCTCGGAACGGCTGGCCGCCGAGGGCGCCGACCTCGCCCGCTCCCTCGGGCTGCGGGCCGAGCCGCGGGTCGCCTCGGTCCCGGAGGAGGTGGTGGCCGCCGCCATCGTCGAGGCCGCCGAGGAGGTCGGCGCCTCGCTGATCGTCCTGGGCTCGCGCGGACGGCAGGGGCTGCGGGCGCTGCTGTCGGGCAGCACGTCCACCCATGTCATGCACGCCACCGCGCGACCCACGCTGATCGTCCCGTCCAAGCCGCTGGCCGACGCCCGTCGCGCCGCCGAGCACCGCGCGGTCCGCTGAGGCCGCCGAGAGACGCCCGGCTCCTTTCGGAGCCGGGCGTTTCGGCGTTCCGGTGAACGCGCCGAACGCGGCGTGCGTATCCCCCAACGAGCCGGAACGACGGCCTGTTATGCCGGATAGTACCGGTGAAATGCCAACAAACAGGGCGGACTTCTGTACTATTCCGCCTCAGGCATGGAGACGTACGAGGAGGCATCGTAGTGGTCGTGGCGACGAGGCTGGGGCGAGCGGCAGTGGCCGTGACACTTGCGGCGGTCGCGGCGGTCTCCATCCCGGGCGTCGCCTCGGCCGATCCCTCGCCCGCCAGGGCCAGGGCCAAGCTGGTGAAGCTGAACGAGCGCGCCGACGAGGTGGTCGAGCAGTACAACCAGGCGACCGAGGCGCACAAGAAGGCCAAGCAGAAGTACGACGCGCTCAACGCCGAGGTCGCCCGCAAGAACGCCCAGGCCGACGGGTTACGCCAGGACCTCGTCTCGGCGGTGGTCAGCGACTACCAGTCGGGCCCGCTCACGACCTGGGGCCGTTTCGTCGCCGACGGCACCCCCGACGAGGTGCTGGGCGGCATGGCCGCCCTGGAGCAGATCTCGCGGGCCAGGGCGGCGAAACTGGCGGCGTTCCAGGCGACGACCAAGGACCTGCGCGCCCGGCGCGACGAGGCCCGGACCGTCCTGGCCGAGGCCGACGCGGCGCGCGACAAGGTTCGGGCGGAGAAGGCGCGGGTCGACAAGCTCGTCAAGGCGCAGACGAAGCTCCTGCGCAGGCTGGGCGCCTTCCGGACGGGCGATCCGAACAGCGCCGGCATCAAGTACACCGGCTCGGCCTCCGGCAGCGCCCGCCTGGCGTTGCAGTTCGCCTTCGCCCAGGTCGGCAAGCCCTACCAGTACGGCGCCGAGGGCCCGAACTCCTACGACTGCTCCGGCCTCACCCAGGCCGCCTGGCGCACGGCGGGCGTCGAGCTGCCCCGCACCACCTGGACGCAATGGGCCTGGGGCGCGAGCAGGCGCGTCTCGCTCGACGCGCTGCAACCCGGCGACCTGCTCTTCAGCAAGGGGCTCGGCCACATGGGCATGTACGCCGGCAACGGGAAGATGGTCCACGCGCCCCAGACCGGTGACGTCGTCAAGGTGGTCGACCTCGACGACTACTGGCGCACCCGCCTGCTCGGCGCGATCCGCCCCTGACCGGCCACGGTGCCGGACGTGACGTCCGGCACCAGGTGGGCCGTGGGAGGCGCTCGGGCCGGGGACGCGAGAAAGGCTCCGAGCGTCGTGCCCGGAGCCCTCTTCACGTGTGGCCGTTGTTCAGTTGAGGCGGTTGTTCACTTGAAGCGGCGCAGCCGCAGGCTGTTGCTGACCACGAACACGCTGGAGAAGGCCATCGCGGCCCCCGCGATCATCGGGTTGAGCAGGCCGAGCGCGGCCAGCGGCAGGGCGGCCACGTTGTAGGCGAACGCCCAGAACAGGTTGCCCTTGATCGTGCCGAGCGTCCGGCGGGAGAGCCTGATCGCGTCGGCGGCCACCCTCAGGTCACCGCGCACCAGGGTCAGGTCGGACGCCTCGATCGCGGCGTCCGTGCCGGTGCCCATGGCCAGGCCCAGGTCGGCCTGGGCGAGCGCGGCCGCGTCGTTGACGCCGTCGCCGACCATCGCCACGACCTTGCCCTCGCCCTGGAGCTCCTTGACGACGTCGACCTTGTCGGCGGGCAGCACCTCGGCGATCACCTCGTCGATGCCGACCTCGGCGGCCACCGTCTTGGCCACGGCCTCGTTGTCGCCGGTCAGCAGGACCGGGGTGAGACCGAGCGCCCGGAGCTGCTGGATGGCCTCCTTGCTGGTGGGCTTGATCACGTCGGCGACCACCAGCACCGCGCGGGCCTTGCCGTCCCAGCCGACCGCCACGGCGGTCCTGCCGCCCGCCTGGGCGGCGTGCAGGGCGCGTTCCAGGTCGGACGGCAGGTGCTGGGACCACTCCTCCAGCAGCCTCGGCCGGCCCACCAGGACCGCGTGCCCCTCGACGACGCCCTGGACGCCGAGGCCCTCGACGTTCGCGAAGTCCTCGGGGGTGGGCAGGTCGCCGACGCGGGCGGCGGCGCCCTTGGCGACGGCCTGGGCGATCGGGTGCTCGGAGGCGTGCTCCAGAGCGCCCGCCAGGCGCAGCACCTCGGCCTCGTCCTCGCCGTCGGCCAGGTGCACGCCGGTGAGCGTCATGCGGCCCTCGGTGACGGTGCCCGTCTTGTCGAGCACCACCGTGTCGATGCGGCGGGTGGACTCCAGCACTTCGGGGCCCTTGATCAGGATGCCGAGCTGGGCGCCCCGGCCGGTGCCGACCAGCAGCGCCGTCGGGGTGGCCAGGCCGAGCGCGCACGGGCAGGCGATGATCAGCACGGCCACCGCGGCGGTGAACGCCGCCCCGACGCCGTCGCCGGTGCCGAGCCAGAAGCCCAGGGTGCCCAGGGCCAGCGCGATCACGATCGGGACGAAGATGCCCGACACGCGGTCGGCCAGCCGCTGCACCTGCGCCTTGCCCGTCTGGGCGTCCTCGACCAGCTTGGCCATCTGGGCGAGCTGCGTGTCGGCCCCGACCCGGGTGGCGCGGACGACCAGCCGGCCGCCGGCGTTCACGGTCGCGCCGGTGACGGCGTCGCCGGGACGCACCTCGACGGGCACGGACTCGCCGGTCAGCATCGAGGCGTCGACCGCGGAGGTGCCCTCCTCGATCACGCCGTCCGTGGCGATCTTCTCGCCGGGACGCACGACGAACCGGTCGCCCACGGCCAGCCGGTCGCTGGGGATGCGGGTCTCCACGCCGTCGCGCAGCACCGCGACGTCCTTGGCGCCCAGTTCCAGCAGGGCGCGCAGGGCGGCGCCCGCCCGCCGCTTGGAGCGGGCCTCGAAGTAGCGCCCGGCCAGGATGAACGCGGTCACCCCCGCCGCGGCCTCCAGGTAGATGTTGCCCGAGCCGTCGGTGCGCTCGATCGTGAACGCGAAGGGGTGGGTCATGCCGGGGGTGCCGGCCGTGCCGAAGAACAGCGCCCACAGCGACCAGCCGAGCGCGGCGATGGTGCCGACCGAGATCAGCGTGTCCATCGTGGCGGCGCCGTGGCGCAGGTTCGTCCAGGCGGCCTTGTGGAACGGCCAGCCGGCGTAGACGACGACCGGCGCGGTGAGCACCAGCGACATCCACTGCCAGTTCGTGAACTGCAACGGCGGGATCATCGCCATCGCGATCACCGGCACCGCCAGCACCACCGAAGTGATCAGCCGGCTGCGCAGCGGCCGCAGCTCGTCCTCCGGCTCCCGCTCGCCCGGCTCGCCCTCGGTACGGGGCGGCGCGGGCAGCGCGGCGGTGTAGCCGGCCGCCTCCACCTGGGCGATCAGCTGCTGCGGATCGACGCCTTCGGGGAAGGTGACCTTCGCCTTCTCGGTGGCGTAGTTGACCGTGGCGGTCACGCCGTCCATCTTGTTGAGCTTGCGCTCGATGCGGTTGGCGCACGAGGCGCAGGTCATGCCGCCGATCGAGAGTTCGACCGCGTTCTGCCGGTCATCGGTGACAGAGGTCATCACCGTTCCCCTTTCCCAGTGGCTGTTCTCAGTGCTTGTGGTTGCCGTGCCCGGCGGGCGTCGCCGAAGCGTCGGGGGTGGCGGGCCGCGGTCCGGCCGCGAGCGTGAAGTCGGCGGTACGGACCTCGCCCTCGTGCTGGAAGTCCAGGAACAGGCGGTATTCGCCGCCGCTCGGCACCTCGGCGTAGAAGACGATCTCGGGGCCCGGCTGCGTCTTGCCGTCGCCCGGCTCGCCGTCGGGGTGGACGTGCAGGTAGGCCAGGTCACGGCCGCGGAGGGCGACCAGGTGGCCGAAGGCGCCGAGGTAGGGCTGCAGGTCGGTGACCGGCTTGCCGTCCTTGCTGACCTTGAGGGTGAGCTTGCTGGCCTGGCCCGGCGTCAGGTCGCCGTCGAGGGTGACCTCGTAGCCGTCGACCTTGGAGGTGCGGCCGGTCTCCGGCAGCGGCTTGGGCTGGTAGTCGCCCGCCACGGCCAGGTCGGCGCCCAGCGTCAGGGCCTCGCCGCCGGTCGGCGCGAAGTCGGCGAAGGCGCGGTAGGCGCCCGCGTCGGGGAAGGTGACCTTGACCGACCAGATGCCGTCGGCCGACATCTCCGGATGGACGTGCTGGAAGCTGCCCAGGTCGCGGGAGACCACGATGAAGTGCAGCTTCTTGTCGTGCTGGACCTGGTAGTCGGTGACCGGGCGGCCGTCGGGGCCGGTCACGGAGAAGCGGAAGTCGGCGGGCTCGCCGGGCTTGAGCGACGTGGTGAGCGGGTTGAGGGTGTAGCCGTTCTCGGACACTTGGAGCCCCCCGGGGGTATCGTTCTTCTTCGTCGTCGTCTGCTGGGCTGTGTGCTCGTCGTGGCCCGCGCTCCGCGCGGTCGCCGGGGTGGCCGTCATGGCGCTGTGGTCGGCGGCGGGTGCGGCCCCGACCGGGCCCACGGCCTTGCCGGCGCCCAGGGCGCCGCCGAAGACGACGGCCAGCCCCAGGGCGTAGGAGCCGAGCTTGGCTGCGGTGTTCACGACTGGTTCGCCACTTCGTACCCGGCCTCCTCGACGGCGGCGACGATCTTCGCCGCGTCGATCGGGCTGTCACTCTCGACGGTCAGCAGGCCGGAGGCCAGATCGACCTCGACGCCGGTCACCCCGGCCACCTCGCCGACCTCCTCCTTGACCGAACTGACGCAGTGGCCGCAGGTCATGCCCTTGACGGTGTAGGTGGTGGTGCTCATATCGGTCTCTCCTTCAATCCGGTCAGGAACGAACAAGTCTGGCGATGGCGTCGGAGGCTTCCTTGACCTTGGCCTCGGCCTCCGGGCCGCCCTTCAGGGTGGCCTCGGCGACGCAGTGGGCCAGGTGGTCCTCCAGCAACGACAGGGAGAACGACTTCAAGGCGCTGGTCGCGGCCGACACCTGGGTCAGGATGTCGATGCAGTACTTGTCGTCCTCGACCATGCGCTGCAGGCCGCGGACCTGCCCCTCGATGCGGCGCAACCGCATCCCTTGATCCTGCTTGCTACCGCTGTGTCCAGCCATGTCAGCCCTCCCTCGGCTCGTTGCCGTTGAGGACACTATACCCCCCTATGGTATCCAGAAGGCAAGTGGCGGCCCCCGCGACAAGATCCGGCGGCCGGATGAAAGGCTGAAGGCATGTTCCCGGAGACTCCCGCCGCCGCCGCGGCGCTGTCGGTGGCCGGCCGCTACTGCTCGCCCGCGCTGCTCAACCACTGCGTCCGCGCCTACCTGTGGGGGGCGATGTACGGCGCGGCCCACGGCATCGCCTTCGACGACGAGCTCTACTACGTCTCCGCGCTGCTCCACGACATGGGGCTGACCGAGCCGTTCGACAGCCACCGGCTGCCGTTCGAGGAGGCGGGCGGGCAGCTCGCCTGGGTGTTCGGCACGGCGGCCGGCTGGCCGGCGGAGCGGGCCGAGCGGGCTGTCGAGATCATCAGGCTGCACATGCGCGCCGACGTGTCCGCCGCCGACGACCCCGAGTCCCACCTGCTGCAGGTCGCCACGAGCTGGGACGTGGTCGGGCGGCGGCCCGAGGAGTTCGCGCCGGACGCCCGGGCGGAGCTGCTCGCCCGCTACCCCAGGCTGGGCTTCGGCGCCGAGTTCCTGGCCTGCTTCGAGGACCAGGCCAGGCGCAAGCCGGACAGCGCCGCCGCCGCGTCGGTCCGGAACGACGTCGCCGGGCGGATCGCCGCCAACCCGCTGGACGGCGGCTGACCCGGGCCCGGCGACTGATCCGAGTCCGGCCGCAGGTCAGGGACCGGGGCGCAACGAGTTCCGGTACGGCGGCATGAACCGCGCCCTCGGCATCTGGTCGGCCAGCACGCCGCCGTCCACGACCAGGGTGGAGCCGGTGACGTAGCGGGCCGACTCCGAGGCCAGGTACGCCACCGCCCCGGCCACGTCGTCCGGCCTGCCGTACCCGCCGCGCAGCGGGATGCGCTCCTCCCACGCCGCCTCGAAGGCCGCGCGGTCGAAGGGGAAGTCGCCGTCGATCGGGGTGGCGATCATGCCGGGCGCCACGGCGTTGACGGTGATGCCATGGGCGCCCAGCTCGGCGGCGAGCGAGCGGGTGATCAGCTCCAGGGCGCCCTTGGAGGCGTTGTAGTGGGCCAGCCCGGCCTCGGCCATGAGGCCGTTCTTGGAGGAGACGTTGACGATCCGCCCCCGCACGCCGTCCGCGATCATGTGCTCGGCCACCCGCTGGGCCAGGAAGAACGGCGCGTCGCAGTTGACCCGCATGACGGCCTGCCAGCCGGCCACGGTGATCTCGTTGAAGTGTTCCAGCCGGGCCACCCCGGCGTTGTTGACCAGGACGTGGATCGGCCCGTGGTCGCGGCGGACCGCGTCGGCGAGCCCGGCCAGACCCTCGGTGTCGGCCAGGTCGAAGTCGTAGGCGCAGCCCGCGCCCGGCCGGTCGACGGTGATCACCCGGTAGCCGTCGGCCGTCAGGCGCGCGGCGATGGCCTGGCCGAGGCCCCTGGCGGCCCCGGTGACCACGGCCAGTTCGGTCATGACAGCCCCAGCAGGTCGAGCGACGGGCGGTGGATCAGCTTCTCGATCTCCTCCCGGTCCAGGGGCGGCAGCCCGGGGATGCCGGGGACGGCGCCGACCGCGCGCAGCCCCGCCACCGAGGCGTCCACCGTGGTGAAGGGGTAGTCGCTGCCGAACAGCAGCTTGCCCCACACCCCGTAGTCCTGGGCCAGGCGCAGGCTGTGCCAGAGCTGGAAGGGACGGTAGTGCAGGGCGGAGACGTCGGCGTAGACGTGGCGGTGCTTGCGGATCACCGCGATGCACTCGCCCTCGTACGGGTGGCCGAGGTGGGCCAGGACCATGCGCAGCTCGGGATGCCTGATGGCGACCTCGTCCAGGTGCACCGGCAGCGCGTAGCGCAGGGGCGCGGCCGAGACGAACGTGGTGCCGGTGTGCACGAGCAGCGGCAGGCCGTGGCGGGCGGCGTAGGCGTACAGGTCGTCCAGCTCGGGGGCGGCCGGGTCGAAACCGGCGTACATCGGCATGAGCTTGATGCCGCGCAGCCCCAGGTCGCGGTGGCCGTGTTCGAGCTCGTCGCGCCAGCCGGGCTGGGTGGGGTCGAGCGACAGGTAGCCGATGAGCCGGTCGGGGTGCTCGCCGGCGTAGGCGGCCACGGCGGCGTCGTCCACCCACAGGCCCGACCGCCTGGCCTTGCCGCCCACCACCACGGTACGGGTGCCGTCGGGCGAGGTGGCGGCGTAGTCCGCCCAGCGCACGGTCAGGTCGACGTGACCGCCGTGCGCGCGGGCGGACTCGGCCGCGAACGGGTCGCCGACGTCGTCCGGGCAGGTGAACAGGTGGGAGTGGACGTCAACGATCACGCTTCTCCCAGCCCTCCTTGAACATGTTCCAGAACCGGTGGGACGGCGGGTGCTCGGCGAAGACCTCGTCGGCCAGCTCGACGCCGAGGCCGGGCCGCTCCGGCAGGCCGACATGGCCGTCGACCACCGGCAGCACGCCCTTCAGCGCGTCGAAGACGTACGGCTCCAGCATGCCGTCGAACGTCTCCAGGACGAGCAGGTTCGGCATGCCGAGCACGGCGTGCACGGAGGCCGTGGTGCACAGCGGCGAGTTGGAGTTGTGCGGGGCGACGAGCATGGCGTGCACGTCGGCCTGCGCGGCCAGCTTCCTGATCTCGGTGAACCCGCCGGCCATCGACAGGTCGGGCTGGATGATGTCGACCGCGCCGGTGGCGAACAGCCGGGCGTACTCGTAGCGGTTGTGGAAGTGCTCGCCGCCGGAGATGGGCATGGCGGCGCGGGCGCGCAGCTCGGCGTACCGCTCGATGTGCGTCCACGGCAACGGCTCCTCGAACCAGCCGAGGTCGAACGGCTCCAGCTCGCGCACGAGCCGGACGGCGGTCGGCATCGCGAACCGGGCGTGGCCCTCGACGAACAGGTCGAGGTCGGGCACGGCCTCGCGGACGGCCGCGACGATGTCGACCGAGAGCCGCAGCTCGGCCCGGGACAACTCGCCCAGCCCGGCGCCGAACGGGTCGAACTTCAGCCCGGTGTAGCCGCGGGCGGCGACCTCCTTGGCCTTGGCCGCGAACACCTGCGGGTCGCGCTCCCCGGTGTACCAGCCGTTGGCGTAGACCCGCACCCGGTCGCGGCAGGCGCCGCCGGTCAGCCGGTAGACGGGCACGCCGAGCGCCTTGCCCATGATGTCGTGGAGCGCCTGGTCGACGCCGGAGACGACGATGCCGCCGACGTCGCCGCCGCGCAGGAAGTCGCCCTGGTACATGCGCAGCCAGATCTCCTCGACGTCGAAGGGATCGGCGCCGATCAGGTGGCGCTGTGCCATGGCCTCGGTCAGCGAGCAGGTCTCCCGTCCCCGGTAGGGGTGGGTGATCTCGCCGATGCCGCTCAGCCCTTCGTCGGTGTGGATGCGCACGTAGGAGAAGTCGCGCCAGGCGGTGCCCAGCGAGAGGGTCTCGACGCGGCTGATCCGGCCGGCGGGCCCGGCCGGGCGGCTGGTGTCAACGGTGAGCATCGGCACCGCCCATGGTGCTGACGTCGGTCAGGTCGAGCACGTCGCCGCGGGCCAGCCGGCCCGCGGTGGCGGCCGCCTCCAGCAGGTGGTCGGCGTCGGCGTCGGTGTGGGCGTAGGAGACGTGGCTGCGCTTGAGGTTCAGCGGCAGCTCGAAGACGCCGTGCTCCAGCAGCCGGCGGCGGTACCCGATGAACATGTTGGCATCATTGCGCAGCAGGTCGTCGTAGGTGCGGGCGGGTCCGGTCATGAAGTAGCCGACGAAGACCGAGCCGTACCCGCTGACCAGCGCCGGGATGTCCAGCGAGGCGAAGACCTCGGCCAGGCCGGTCCTGATCCGCTCGCCGAGGCGGAAGACGTGCTCGTGCACCGGCTCCTCGCGCAGCTTGCGCAGCGTGGCCAGGGCGGCCGCCACGACGGCGGGGTGGCCGTTGTAGGTGCCGGCGAAGAAGGCGGGGCCGCCCGGCCGCGAGCTGAACAGCTCCATGAGATCGGCGCGGCCTCCGAGCGCGCCCACCGGGTAGCCGTTCGCGATCGCCTTGCCCATGGTGGTGAGGTCGGGGGTGATGCCGCAGATCGCCTGCCAGCCGCCCAGGTGGTGGCGGAAGCCGGTGATGACCTCGTCGAAGATCAGCACGCTGCCCGCCCTGGTGCACTCGGCGCGCAGCGTCTCCAGGAACTCCTGCTCGGGCAGCAGGCAGCCGACGTTGTGCGGCACCGGTTCCAGGATGACGGCGGCGATGTCGTCGCCGTGCTCGGCGAAGGCCCGGCGTACCGCCTCGGGGTCGTTGAACGGCAGGACCAGCGTGGCCTGGAGCACCTCGGGCAGGATGCCGGTCGAGATGGGGTCGTGCGTGCCGACCTTCTCCGGCGCGGAGATCACGTTGAGGCTGACCGCGTCGTGCCAGCCGTGGTAGCAACCCTGGAACTTCACCACGAGCCGGCGGCCGGTCGCGGCCCTGGCCACGCGCAGGGCGTGGAAGGTGGCCTCGCTGCCGGTGCTGGTCAGGAGCACCTTCTCCACGCTCGGCACGAGCTCCACCAGCGTCTCGGCGAGCTCGACCTCGCCGGCCGTGACGCCCACGCCGCACAGGTCCACCGTACGGCCGGCCTCGGCGACGGCCGCGCTGACGTCGGGGTCGTTGTGGCCGAGCAGCGGCGGGCCGAAGGCCGCGTGGTAGTCGACGAACTCCCGTCCTTGCGAGTCGCGGAAGCGGGCGCCGGCGGCATGGGTGATCACCAGGTCGGTGAGCCCGGGGATGCTGCGCTGCCCGCTGTTCACGCCGCCGGGGATGACCTGGCGTGCGCGCTCGGCTAGGTGCTTCAAATCTCTCTCCTCCGACGCGCCTCCCGGCCCGGCCCGGCCTGGAAGCGCTGATCGTCCGCCACAAATTCCGAACAGTGTTTGGCAATACCGAACAGGTGAGGGAGATTGAAACACGAGATTGGGTGGGGGTCAACGATGAATTCCGCTAAGCTGTTCGGCTGTGACGAACACTGCTGCTGAGGAATCGCGATATTGGGTCCGCAGCGTCGCCCGCGCCGCCGAGGTGCTGGAGGTCCTGTCGCGCGTGGGGCCGGGTGGCGGCATGAGCGTGACCGAGGTCGCGGCGGCCTGCGGGCTGAGCAAGAGCGCCGCCTTCGCCACCCTCTACACGCTGCGCGGCCACAGCCTGGTCGCCGACGACGGCGAGGGCATGAACCGCCGCTACCGGCTGGGCATGGCGCTGGCCAGGCTGGGCGCCAGGGCCCAGGAGCAGCTCTCGCTGCGCGACGTGGCCCGCCCCGCGCTGGTCCAGCTCACCGAACGCACCGGGATGAACTCCCGGCTCGCGGTGCCCGAGGCCGGCCAGGCCGTCGTCGTCGACCAGGTGAGCAACGGCGAGCGCATCCAGGTCGACCTGCGGATGGGCACCAGGGAGCTGCCCCACTGCACCGGGCTGGGCAAGGCGCTGCTGGCCGAGATGAGCGACGAGGAGGTCGCCAGGGTCGTCGGCCACGTCGGCCTGCCGCGCCGGACCGGCAACACGATCACCGAGCTGCCGCTGCTGCTGGCCCACCTGAAGACGGTCAGGGAGCTCGGCTACGCGGTCGACGACGAGGAGGACGCCGACGGCATCTTCTGCATCGGCAGCGCGCTGCGCGACCACACCGGCGCCTGCGTCGGCGCGATCAGCGTCACCTCGCTCAAGCGCGACCTGCCCGCCTGGCGCTACCAGGAGCTCGGCCGGGAGGTGAGAGAGACGGCGGCGATGATCTCCCAGGAGCTGGGGCATCCCACGTGACGGCTTGACAGATGCCGCACCCACTGTCTAACGTCCTCGCCAATCGTTTCGGGCGAAGATCCGACTCCGAGCGCCGCGGCCCCCGGCGCCGGACGTCAGGGCCGCAGCACCGCCGCCTGCCCGCCTTCGCACGTCGCCCGGCCTTCCCATCACCCCGTTCCCGAAGGCCTCCCCCCATGAACCAAGTAGCCGACGTCGCGCGCCTTCTCGCGCTCGACGCCTCCCGACTCGCCGACGGCACGCTGCTGCGTGTCGCGGGCTATCACCGCGCCGGTGACGGCGGCGGCAAGCTCGTCCGCTGGGACGCCGCCTCCACCGCGCCCGCCAACGGCGGCACCGTGCTCGGCTCCGCGCCCAAGGGCCGCTGGATCCAGCTCCACGACGGCTGCCTCGACTTCCGCGCCTTCGGCGTCTTCGACGACAAGACGCCCGCCGACGCCGCCCTGGAGGCCATGGCCGGCGACCCGGCCGTCTCCAGGATCGAGGCCCACACCGACCTCAACTTCGTCAAGCGCCACACCTTCCGGCGCTCTGACCTGGTGCTCGACTTCGGCGGCCACACCATGACCACCGCCGGCATCGAGAAGAACTCCCACGACAACCCCTTCGGCGCGGTCCTGTTCTTCCAGGGCGAGCGGACCGGGACCACCGTCACCGGCACGCTCACGGCCACGCTCCCCGACCTGGCCGACGTCTTCGAGGTCGACTCCCGGCAGTTCCGGGTCGGCCAGTGGTGGGCCGTGGAGGTCAACGCGCTGGCCGGCACGTACGAGCGCGAGCTCCAGCGCCTGGTCCAGATCACCCAGGTCGTCGACGGCCGGCACGTCCGGGTCAACTACAAGAACGGCTGGGAGCTGGCCGCCGGCCGCACGATCACCTGGACCCTGGTCGAGCCGGTCGAGCGCGTGCACGTGCGCGGCCTGCGCTTCGAGGCGGCCCCGGGCGGCGACGAGTACACCGGCTCGCACCCGGTCGCCTACGAGTACGCCGTCCACTGCGACGTCGAGGACGTGCACGCCACCGGCAGCTTCTGGCCGGTGATCATGCGGCGCTGGTGCACCCACTTCCGCACCGAGCGCTGCAGCCTGAAGAACCCCCCGACCGTCATGTACGGCGGAGCAGGCTACCTGACCCAGCAGATCTACTGCCTGTATGGCCACGTCGCCGACTGCACCACCTCCAACGTCCGCCATCTCAACGACTTCACCGCCAGCGCCTACTGCACGGTCGAGAACTGCCACGGCGACGGCGACGACGAGGGCGGCAACCCCTTCACCACCCACGGCCAGTACGAGCACGACCTGGTCTTCACCGGCAACTCCGGCCTCATGGACATCGCCAACAGCGGCGCCCTGTGGGGCACCAGCGCCAAGCGCATCACCGTGCGCAAGCACCTGTGCTCGTGGTTCGTCGCCGGAACGAAGATCACCGACCTGACGCTTGAGGACGTCCGGGTGATCCCGCGCTCGACGTTCGACCCGGCGGGAACGCTCCAGGTGAACGCCGACGGCCTGCACATGCGCGGCTGCTCGGCCAGGACCGTCGCGATCGGCCAGCGGTCCAGCCGCTCCGGCCGGCCCAACGTCATCGAGGGCTGCTCCTTCGACCTGCCGAAGGACCAGGTGCTGGTGCAGACGCCGGTGAGCAACGCGCTGCACTTCAAGGAGTGCGCCGTCACCGGCCTCGACGGCGCCACCCTGCGCGGCTCCGGCCCCTTGCGCTTCACCGACTGCGACCTGAGCGGATCGGGCAAGGTCTCGCTGGGCTCGGCCGACGTCGTGATCAGCGGCGGCCGGCTCGACGGCGTGCAGGTCGAGCTGAGCGCCGTGCGCGACCAGCGGCTCCGCCTGGAGGGCGTCACGCTGGAGAACTCCGCCCTCGGCCGGGCCGCCGGTCCGGGCGTCCTGACCTGGGAACTGGCCGCCTGCACGGCCACCGGCACCCGCGTCGAGCCGGCCGCGGGCGACAACCGCTGGCGCGCCGCCGGCTCCCGGTTCACCGGCGGCCGGCTCGACCTGACCGCCGCCACCGTCCTGGTGCACACCGGCTGCACCGAGGAGGGCGTCGAGCGCGCCTTCCCGCCCGCCGGCCCCCGCGTCCTCATCGCCGACACCCTCGCACTGTAAGGAACCACCCCCATGGAACGTCGTGACATCCTGCGCGTCACCGGTTTAGCGGCTGTCGGCACCGTCCTGATGGCAAAGCCCGCGCTCGCCGAGCCGGACAAGAAGCCCAAGGACGAGGTGCACGCGGTCGGCACCGTGGCCGAGCTGCTCGCCTTCGAGGCCGCCAAGCTGGCGGACGGCACGCTGGCGCAGGTCGCGGGCTACCTCAAGCCGGGCGACGGCGGCGGCAAGCTCGTCCGCTGGGACGCCGCCTCCACCACGCCGTCCAACGGCGGCACCGTGCTCGGCTCCGCGCCCAAGGGCCGCTGGATCCAGCTCCACGACGGCTGCCTCGACTTCCGCGCCTTCGGCGTCTTCGACGACAAGACGCCCGCCGACGCCGCCCTGGAGGCCATGGTCGGCGACCCGGCCGTCTCCAGGATCGAGGCCCACACCGACCTCAACTTCGTCAAGCGCCACAAGTTCCAGCGCTCTGACCTGGTGCTGGACTTCGGCGGCCACACGATGCGCACCGTGGGCATCGAGAAGGCCGGCCAGGACGACCCGTTCGCGGCGGTGATGTTCTTCCGCGGCAAGGTCACCGCCACCACGGTCAGCCACAAGCTGAGCGCCCCGGTGCCCGACCTGTCGGACGTCTTCGAGGTCGCCGACTCCGCCGCCTTCAAGGTCGGGCAGTGGTGGAGCGCCGAGGTCAACGCGCTGTCCGGCCGCTGGGAGCGGGAGCTGCAGAAGCTGGTCGAGGTCACCCAGATCGTCGACGGCACGCACATCCGGGTCAACTACAAGAACGGCTGGGAGCTGGCCGCCGGCCGCACGATCACCTGGACCCTGGTCGAGCCGGTCGAGCGCGTGCACGTGCGCAACCTGCGCTTCGAGGGCGTCGCGGACGGCGACCAGTACACCGGCTCGCACCCGCTGGCCTACGAGTACGCCGTCCACTGCGACGTCGAGGGCGTCCACGGCACGGGCACGTTCTGGCCGCTGATCATGCGGCGCTGGGCCACCCACTTCCGCACCGAGCGCTGCACGCTGAAGAACCCCGCCAGCGTGACCTGGGGCGGGGCGGGCTACCTGACCCAGCAGATCTACTGCCTGTACGGCCACGTCCGCGACTGCCACACGGCCAACGCCCGCCACCTGAACGACTTCACCGCCAGCGCCTACTGCTACGTGGAGAACTGCCACGGCGACGGCGACGACCAGGGCCCGTTCGTCACCCACGGCCAGTACGAGCACGACCTGACCTACACCGGCAACTCCGGCCTGATGACCTTCGCCAACTCCGGCGCGGCCTGGGGCTCGGCGGCCAAGCGCATCACCGTGCGCAAGCACGTCTGCTCGTGGTTCGTGGCCCGGGTGAAGGTCACCGACCTGACGCTGGAGGACCTCCAGGTCATCGGCAAGCCGTCGCTGGAGGGCTCGGGCATGATCTGGGTCAACGCCGACGGCGTGCAGATGCGCGGCTGCTCGGCCAGCCACACGCTGATCGTCTCCCAGCAGTCGAAGTTGTCGCGCCGGCCCAACCTGATCGAGGGCTGCGTCTTCAACGTCCCGGCCAAGAGCGAGATCGTCCAGGCGAACGTGACCGCGCCGCTGCACGTCAGCCGCACCACCTTCCACGGCCTGAACGGCAACGCCTTCAACGGCGCCGACCTGCGCCTGTCCGGCTCGACGCTGAACGGCGCCGAGGGCGCGGCCCCGCTGGTCCTGGCCGGTTCGGTGTCGCTGACCGGCTGCACGGTGAAGAACGTGGGCCTGGCCGCCGCCGGCAAGGCCGACCAGCGCATCCGCCTCGACGGCGGCACCGAGCTGGCCGAGGCCGGGCTGTCGCGGGTGGAGGCCGCCGGGCTGGTCTCCTGGCAGCTCGCCGGGGTCCGCAGCCAGAACGCCGGGGCCCACGTCCAGCTCGACTCCGGCCGGAACCGCTACGCGGCGACCGGCTGCCAGTTCGGCGGCGGCCGCCTGTCGATCAAGGCCTTCGAGGTGGTCCAGCACACGGGCAACGTCGAGGAGGGCGTCGCCAGGGAGCTGCCGGCCGACGGCCCGAAGGTCCTCACATCAGGAAATCTGGTGATTTAAGTGCGAAAGATAACGCTGGCGGTCGCGGGAGCGGGCAACCGGGGGCAGACCTACGCCTCCTGGATCTCCGCGCACCCCGATCGCGCGGAGCTGGTCGCCGTGGCCGACCCCGACCCCGCCCGCCGGGCCAAGCTGGCCGGCCCCGGCGTGCGCGAGTTCGGCGACTGGCGCGACCTGCTGCGCGAGCGGGTGGCCGACGCCGTCGTCCTGGCCACCCAGGACCGCCTGCACGTCGAGCCCGCCATCGCCCTGGCGCGGGCGGGCTACGCGCTGCTCGTCGAGAAGCCCATGGCGCCGACCGAGGAGGAGTGCCGCGAGATCGTCTCGGCCGTCGGCGAGACCGGCGTGCTGCTGGCCGTCTGCCACGTGCTGCGCTACACGCCCTACACCGCGCTGGTGAAGGAGACCGTGGACAGCGGCGTGCTCGGCGAGGTGATGAGCGTCGAGCACCTGGAGCCGGTCGGCTGGTGGCACCAGGCGCACTCCTACGTGCGCGGCCCCTGGCGCAGCGAGCGCCTGGCCAGCCCGATGCTGCTGGCCAAGTCCTCGCACGACCTCGACTGGCTGACCTACGTCACCGGGCTTCGGATCGAGCAGGTCGCCAGCTTCGGCTCGCTCGGCCACTTCAGGCCCGAGCGGCGCCCGGAGCAGGCCGCCGACCGCTGCCTCGACTGCGTCCTGGAGCCCCGGTGCCCGTACTCGGCTCCGCGCCTGTACCTGGACCGCGGCTACGACTGGCCGACCAGCGTCCTCGGCGAGAACGAGGAGCAGGTCATGGACGCCCTGCGCACCGGCCCGTACGGCAGGTGCGTCTACGCCTGCGACAACGACGTGGTCGACCACCAGGTGCTCGCCATGCAGCTGACCGGCGGCGCGACCGCGACCTTCACCATGACCGCCTTCACCGAGCAGACCCACCGCCAGACCAGGATCTTCGGCACCCACGGCCGGCTGATCGGCGACGGCGAGTCGGTCGAGGTGCTCGACTTCCGCGACGGCCGCAGCAGCCGGCGCAGCGTCGCCGAGACCGGCTCGAACGCCGGCGACGGCCACGGCGGCGGCGACGACGGCGTGATGGACGCCTTCGTCACCGCCCTGGCCACCGGCGACCCCGCACACGTGCGCTCGGGCCCCACCGAGTCGCTCCACAGCCACCTCGCGGTCTTCGCCGCCGAGAAGGCCCGGCACAGCGGCACGGTCGTCACCGTGCCCGCACTCTAGGAAGGAACCATCATGCGACTGCGCGCGCTGGCCGCCGCTGCGGCCGCCCTCGGCACGCTGACCGCCTGCGGCGGCGGCTCCGGAGGCGACGAGAAGCAGACCGTGACCATGTGGATCTACCCGAACATCGCCGACCAGCCCAAGCACCAGGCGTTCTGGGACGAGCAGACCAAGGCGTTCGAGGCGGCCAACCCGAACATCGACGTCAAGGTCGAGATCTACCCGTGGGCCAAGCGCGACGAGGCGCTGTCCACGGCGATCGCCGGCAACAAGGCGCCCGACGTGGTCTACCTCATCCCCGACCAGCTCCCCAAGTACGCCAGGACGCTGGAGCCGGTGGACGCCTACCTCGCCGACAAGGCCGACTACCGGGACAACGCCCTGAAGTCGGTCACCATCGACGGCAAGGTCATGGGCGCGCCGATCCTGATGTCGGCCAACCCGCTGGTCTGCAACCAGAAGGCGTTCGACGCCGCCGGCGTCACCGAGTTCCCCAAGACCTGGGACGACGTGCTCGCCCTGGCCCCGAAGTTCAAGGCCAAGGACGTCGACGTCACCAACTACTGGGCCGACCCCGCCGCCACCCTCAACCAGTCGTTCTACCCGCTGCTGTGGCAGGCCGGCGGCGACGTGTTCAGCCCCGACGGCAAGTCGGCGGCCTTCGGCGGCGCCGAGGGCGTCAAGGCGCTGACCTTCCTGAAGAAGCTGGCCGACGGCGGCTACGTGGAGAAGGACCTGCTGACCGGGCTGCCCAAGTTCGAGCAGACCAGGACCGCGCAGAACAAGGTGGCCTGCACCTGGCAGCAGCTGCCCGCCGACGTCGAGTCGTTCTGGGGCAAGGAGAACATCAAGGTCCTGCCGCCGCTGACCGACGCCAAGCAGGTCGCCTACGGCACGGTCGGCTCGCTGGCCCTGCTCAAGGCGTCCGACCACAAGGAGGCGGCGGGCAAGTGGATCGGCTTCGCCACCGGCGCCGCCCCGAGCAAGGCCTACGACCTGGCCTCGGGCTACTTCTCCCCGCGCAAGTCCACCGGCTCGCTGTACGCGGCCGACCCGGTGCAGGCCGAGGTGGAGAAGGCGCTCGACCTGACCACGGCCGGGCCGCTGCACGAGAAGGCGCGTGACGTGATGGGCGTCCTGGCTCCCGAGATCCAGGCCGCGCTGATCGGCAAGAAGACGCCCGAGCAGGCGCTCGCCGACGCGGCCAAGGCCGCGGACGCGCTGCTGGGTGGCTGATGGCGGCGATCGACGTCAGGCGGTGGGAGGCGCGGACCGGACTGCTGTTCGTCCTGCCGTGCCTCCTGCTCTTCCTGCTGTTCCGGTTCGGCCCGTCCGTCGCCGGGGTGCTGCTGGGGTTCTTCGACTCCTCCATCGGCGCCAGCCCGGAGTGGACCGGCGTGGACAACTACCGGCGGATGGCCGCCGACCCCGTCTTCTGGGAGTCGCTGCGCATCACGCTGATCTACACGATCCTGTACGTGCCGGCGTCGATGGCCGCCTCGGTGGGCATGGCGCTGCTGGTGCGCCGCGCCTTCCGCGGGGCCGCCTTCTTCCGCTCGGTCTTCTTCCTGCCCGTCGTCACCAGCCTGGTCCTGGCCGGGACGGTCTTCACCTGGCTGTTCTCCTCCGAGGGGCCGATCACCAAGCTCACCGGGCAGTCGTGGCTGGCCTCCACCACGCTGGTCATCCCGGCGCTGGTGATCGTCTCGGTCTGGTCCAGGTTCGGGTACGGCATGCTGATCGTCCTGGCCCGGCTGCAGGACCTGCCGCGGGAGCTGGAGGAGGCCGCGCTCACCGACGGAGCCTCCACCTGGCAGCGGTTCCGCTACATCGTGGCCCCGCAGCTTCGCCCCGCGCTGTTCTTCGTCGCCGTGATCGAGACGACGAACTCCTTCCAGGTGTTCGACCTGGTCTACGTGATGACCGGCGGCGGCCCGGCGCACGGCAGCTTCACGCTGGTCATGGCCCTGTACGAGCAGGCGTTCAAGAACTTCGACTTCGGCTACGCCAGCGCCATCGGCGTCGCGCTGTTCGTCATGACCCTCGTGGTCGCGCTGGTCCAGCGCCTGATGATCGGGAGGTCGAAGTGACGACATACCGCCCGTACAAGGCGCTGGAGCCGACCAGGGCCGGCAAGGTGGCCAGGTTCGTCCTGCTGGCCGTCGCCACGCCGGTCACGCTGTTCCCGTTCTACGCGATGGTCGTGCTGTCGCTGAAGCCGGGCACGGCCGTGACGTTCCCGGAGAGCATGCTGCCCTGGCCGGTGGACTTCAGCGCCTACGGCGAGGTGCTGGGCGGCCGCGACCTGGTCACCTGGACGGTCAACACGCTCATCTACTCCGTAGTCAGCGTGGTGGCCGTGCTGCTGCTGGCCTCGCTGGCCGGGTACGCCTTCGCCAAGAAGCGGTTCCCCGGCCGCGAGCCCATGTTCTGGTCGTTCCTGGCCATGGTCATGGTGCCCTACCACGTGACGCTCATCCCGACGTTCATGCTCATCGCCGAGCTGGGCGGGGTGGACACGTACTGGGGGCTGATCCTGCCGACGCTCGCCAACGCGCAGGCGGTCTTCCTCATGCGGCAGTTCATCATGGGCCTGCCGGACGAGCTGTTCGAGGCGGCCCGGCTCGACGGCGCCTCCGAATGGCGGATCTTCATCAGGATCGTCCTGCCGTTGTGCAAGCCGATCCTGGCCACGCTGGGCGTCTTCGTCTTCCTGTGGCACTGGAACGACCTGCTCTGGCCGCTCATCATCGGCGGCGGCGCCGACATGCGCACCCTGACCGTGGGCATCGCCTCCCTGCAGACGGAGAACGTCCCGCTCAGCGTCGTGCTGGCCGGGGCCACGGTCGCGTTCGTACCGATCTTCGCCGCCTACCTGGTCGGCCAGCGTTATTTCACCGAAGGAGTCACGATGTCGGGGATCAAGGGCTGATGTTCACCTCCGTCGACGATCTGGAAGAGCACCTCACCCGCCCGTCCGAGTCGCTCGTCGCCGACCTCGCCGCCGGCTCCGGCGACCTGGTCGTGCTGGGCGCCGGGGGCAAGATGGGGCCCACGTTGTGCCGCCTGGCCCGGCGCGGCCTGGACGCCGCCGGGCGCGGCGCCGACCGCGTCTTCGCCGTCTCCCGGTGGTCCGACCGGACCGCGGCCGGCGCCCTGGCCGGGCACGGCGTGGACGTCGTCCCCTTCGACCTGCTCGACGGCGACCTGGGCACGCTGCCCGACGCCGCGGACGTGGTCTTCATGGTCGGGGCGAAGTTCGGCACGTCCGCCGCGCCGTACCTGGCCTGGGTGGTCAACGCGGCCCTGCCCGCCCGCGTCGCCGAGCGGTACGGCGGTGCGCGCGTCGCGGCGCTGTCCACGGGCAACGTCTACCCGCTGGTGCCCCTGTCGTCCGGCGGGAGCGTCGAGGGCGACCCGGTCGGGCCGGTGGGCGAGTACGCGATGAGCTGCCTCGGCCGCGAGCGCGTCTTCGAGCACGCGGCCGCCGCCCGCGGCACGGCCGTGACGATCGTCCGCCTCAACTACGCCGTGGACCTGCGGTACGGCGTCCTGGCCGACATCGGGCAGCGGGTGCTGTCCGGCGCCGCGGTGGACGTGACGACCGGGCACGTCAACGTGGTCTGGCAGGGCTACGCCAACGAGGTCGTGCTGCGCTCGCTCGGCCATGCGACGGCGGGCACGCCGTTCACGCTGAACCTGACCGGCCCCGAGACCGCCTCGGTGCGCCGGGTGGCCGCCGCCTTCGGCGCCCGCCTCGGCAGGCCGGTGTCCTTCGAGGGTGCCGAGGCCGGGACGGCGCTGCTGAACGACGCCACGCTCTGCCACCGCCTGTTCGGCTACCCGCAGGTGCCGCTGGGCACGCTGGTCGACTGGCAGGCCGACTGGCTGGCCGCCGGGCTGCCGACGTCGGGCAAGCCCACCAAGTTCGCCGTACGAGACGGGAGATTCTGATGCCCACGCCGAATCCCGCGCTGTCGCGGCTGCGGGCGGGGACCGTCATCCCCGCCCACCCGCTGGCGCTCACCGCGGACCGGACGCTGGACGAGCGCCGTCAGGCCGCGCTCACCCGGTACTACCTGGCGGCGGGGGCCGGCGGCCTGGCCGTGGGCGTGCACACGACCCAGTTCGAGATCCGCGGGGCCGGGCTGCTGGAGCCGGTCCTGCGCCTGGCCGCCGACGTGGCCGGTGAGTCCGCCCGGGAGTCCGCCCGGGAGCGGCCGGTGCTGGTCGCCGGGGCGTGCGGGCCGACCGCGCAGGCGGTGGCCGAGGCCGAGCTGGCCGCCTCGCTGGGGTACGACGCCGTGCTGCTCTCGCCGGTCGTGCCGGGCGCCTCCGAGGACGACCTGCTGGCGCGGGCGCGGGCCGTGGGCGAGGTGCTGCCGGTCGTCGGCTTCTACCTCCAGGCGGCGATCGGCGGGCCGGTGCTGTCGCGCGGCTTCTGGCGGGCCCTGGCCGACCAGCCCTCCACTGTCGCGGTGAAGGTGGCGGCCTTCGACCGCTACCGCTCGCTGGACGTGGCGCACGGCGTGGCCGCCTCCGACCGGGCCGGCGAGGTCGCCCTCTACACGGGCAACGACGACCACATCATCGGCGACCTGCTGGCCGAGCTGCCCGGCGGCCTGCGCTTCGCCGGCGGCCTGCTCGGCCAGTGGGCGGTGTGGACGCGGGCGGCGGTGGAGATGGTCGACGGCCTGCGCGACGACCCGGCGCGGTGGTGGGGCCGGGCCACGGCGCTCACCGACGCCAACGCCGCCGTCTTCGACAGCGCCAACGCCTTCGCCGGCTGCATCGCCGGCGTGCACGAGGTGCTGCGCAGGCAGGGCCTGCTGGCCGGCACCTGGTGCCTCGACCCGGACGAGGGCCTCTCCCCCGGCCAGGCCGAGGAGCTGACCCGGGTCAGCGCCGCCTACCCGTGGCTGACCGACGACGACTTCGTGGCCGAGCACCGCGATGCCTGGCTCGGCTGACTCCGCCGTGCGCGTGCTGGTCAGCGTCCCGCCGGCGCTGCGCGCGCAGTTCTTCCCCGACCCCGCCGCCCTGCTGGCCCTGGGTGACGTGCGGCTGCTCGACGACCACCGCGCGCTGCCCGAGGCGCTGCCCGGCACCGAGGTGCTGGTGACCTCGTGGGGGGTGCCGCCGCTGACCGCCGACCTGCTCGACCGGGCTCCTGGGCTGCGGCTGGTCGCGCACACCGGGGCGACGGTCAAGCCGTTCGTCACCGGCGAGCTGTGGGCGCGGGGCGTCCGGGTGACGCAGGCGGGCGCGGCGATGGCCCGGTCGGTGGCGGAGGTGGCGCTGACGTTCACGCTGGCGCTGCTGCACCAGGTGCACCGCTTCGACCACGCCCTGCGCGGCGGCCTGCCGTGGGAGGCGGCCGAGCGGGCGCCGGCCAGGCGGGAGATCCTCGGCTGCCCGATCGGCGTCATCGGCGCCTCCAGGACCGGCCGGGCCTACCTCGACCTCGTCCGCGCGCTCGGGGCCGAGGTCACCGTGGCCGACCCGTACCACGAGGGCGCCGTGGAGCTGGACGAGCTGCTGTCCACCAGCCGGATCGTGGCCGTGCACGCCCCGGCCCTGCCGGAGACGCGCCACCTGCTCGGGGCGCGGGAGCTGGCGCTGATGCCCGACGGCGCCGGGCTGGTCAACACCGCCAGGTCGTGGCTGGTGGACGAGGCCGCCCTGCTGGCCGAGCTGCGTTCGGGACGGCTGGACGCGGCGATCGACGTCTTCGACGAGGAGCCGCTGCCGGTCGGGCACCCGTTCCGCGCGCTGCCGAACGCGCTGCTCACCCCGCACCAGGCGGCCGGCACCGATTCGGGGCGGGCCCGCCAGGGCCGGGTGGTGGTCGAGGAGATCGCCCGGTATGCCGGCGGCCTCCCGCTGGCGCACGAGGTGACGCCGGAGCTGCTGGGGAGGATGGGATGACGTCCCTGCGCACCGCCCGTCCGGGCGACCGGGAGGCGCTCTACGCGCTGTGGGCCGCCTGCTTCGACGCCCCGCACGTGGTGCCCCTGTACGAGACCGACCCCGGCCGGTACGGCCGGACGTTCGTGACCGGCGACGTGTCGGCCTGCGTGTACTACCTGCCGCGCCGGCTCCACGACGGCCTGGGCGGCGAGGTGCGGGCAGGCGGCGTGGCCAACGTCGCCGCCCACCCGTCGGTGCGCGGGCGCGGGCACGTCCGGCGGCTGCTGGCGCTGGCGGCCGAGGCGATGGCGGCCGACGGCTGCGCCTGGTCGTTGCTGTTCACCGGCACGCCGGGGGTCTACAAGGAGTGGACCGGCTTCGAGCTGCGGACGGTGTCCGGCCCGTTGCGCCGCACCGGCCCGGCCGGGCGCGGGCTGCGCCGGATCCCGGTGGCCGAGGCGGCGGTCCTGCGGGAGGTGTACGAGCGGCACAACGTGCGGCGTCCGCTGACCGCCGTGCGCGACGAGGCGCACTGGCGGGACCGGCTGCCCATCTGGTACGGCGACCCGGTCGAGCTGCTGGCCGGGGACGCCGGGTACGCCGCCGTGCGATGGGACGGCGGCGTCCTCGACGTGCTGGAGGTGGCCGGAGACCTGCCCGGGGTGCTCTCCGCGCTGGCCGCCGAGGCGGCGGCCCGGGGCGTCCGCACCGGCAGGGCCAGGCTGACCTGGGACGAGCCGGCCCTGCCGCACCTGTTCGCGAGCGTCGTCCGGGAGCGGGACCGCACGGGGATGGCCCGCGCGATCCTGGGCGATCCGGGGCCCGTGGTGAGCGCGGAGAACGCGGCCCACTGGCCGGCGGACTACTTCTGACGGCCGGGCCTTCCCGAACAGACATCGGATGAATCTCCGTGCGGCTCTTGCCGAGGGAACGGAGATCGGGCTACCTTTCCTCCAATCTCTTCACCGCTTTGGAGTGGACATGGCCCGCTTACGTCGACTTCTCGCCGTCTCCATGCTCGGTATCATCGGATGTCTTCCCGCTCCTGCTCAGGCCGCCACGGACGGCCCCTACGAGCCGACCGTCGAATCCCTGAACAGTCACCCGACCCCTAAGTGGTTCAACAACGACAAGTTCGGCATCTTCCTCCATTGGGGGGCGTACTCCGTCCCGGCCTGGGGCCCGCGCGGCAGTTACGCCGAGTGGTACTGGTACTACATGAACTCCCCCGGCAACGCGACCAACAGCTACCACCGGGACACCTACGGGCCTGACTTCGCCTACGACCGCTTCGCCGAGCAGTGGAAGGCCGAGAAGTTCGACGCCGCCGACTGGGTCAAGCTCTTCAACGACGCCGGGGCCAAGTACTTCGTCCTCACCTCCAAGCACCACGAGGGCGTCGCCCTGTGGGACAGCAAGGTCAGCGAGCGCGACACCATGGCGCTGGGCCCGAAGCGGGACCTGGCCAAGGAGCTGTTCACCGCGGCCCGCGCCGACGGGAAGCTGCGCGCGGGCTTCTACTACTCGCTCATGGAGTGGTACAACCCGCTGTTCACCGGCCACCCGGCGACCAACCCGTACACCGGGCAGCCGGTGCCCTACACCGGGGCCCCGCAGAGCGGCGACTACGTCAAGGACTACATGCTCCCGCAGATGCGGGAGCTGATCGACGGCTACGACCCCGACATCCTGTGGTGCGACGGCCAGTGGGACCGATCGGCCGCCCAGTGGCAGACGGCGGGGGTGATCGCCGACTACTACAACAAGGCGGCGAAGAAGGGCAAGGAGGTCGCGGTCGCCAACCGGTGCAAGATCGAGAGCGGCGCGCTGGACAGCCACGAGCTGGACTTCCAGACGCCCGAGTACTCCGTCAAGCCGGACATCGACCCCGTCAAGTGGGAGTCCAGCCGCGGCATCGCGCACTCCTACGGCTACAACCAGAACGAGCCCATCGAGGACTACCTGACCTCCGACCAGCTCGTGGACTCCTTCGTGGACATCGTCAGCAAGAACGGCAACCTGCTGCTCGACGTGGGCCCGAAGGCCGATGGCACCATCCCCGACGTGCAGCGGGAACGCCTGCTGGACATGGGCTCCTGGCTGAAGGTCAACGGCGAGGCCATGTACGGCACCACGTACTGGACGCGCGCCGAGGAGAAGGGCGGCCCGGACGACGTCCGGTACACCGTCAAGGACGGCGTCCTCTACGCGACCGCGCTGAAGTGGCCGGGCGAGCGGCTGACGCTGGGCGCGGACGTCCCGGCGGGCCCCGGGACCCGGATCACGCTGCTCGGCTCCGACGCCGGCCCGCTGCCGTGGCAGCGCGACGAGCAGGGCCGGGTGGTCGTCACCACGCCCGCCGAGACCGGGCGGTACGCCTGGTCGTTCAAGATCGAGACGCCCGGCGTGACGGCCCTGCCGCGCTTCGGCACCGACCTGCCCGAGCACGTGCAGGCCGGTGAGAGCGTCACCGGCAAGGTGACCGTCACCAACCCCGGCTCCACGCCGCTGCGGGCGGCCTCGCTGACCCTCGCCGCGCCCGACGGCTGGACGGTCACCCCGGCGAGCACCCGGATCGGCCACCTGGCCGCCGGGGCGAGCACCGAGGTGCCCGTCACCGTGACCGTGCCGCCCGGGGCCGAGCCCGCCGCGCTCGGGATCCAGGCGACGCTCAAGTCAGGACGGCTGCGCGCGGCGTACCGGATCCCCGTCTCGGTGGTGCTGCCGAACCTGGCCGAGGGCAAGCCGGCCACCCAGCAGAGCACCGGCTACGACGCCCCGGCCACGCGGGCCGTGGACGGCAACACCGACGGCGGCTTCTGGAACGGCTCGGTCACCCACACCCAGGAACCGGCCAGAGAAGCCTGGTGGCAGGTCGATCTGGGCGCCTCGGCCGCCCTGGACAGCGTGGAGATCTGGAACCGCACCGACTGCTGCGCCGACCGGTTGCGGGACTACTGGGTGATGTCCTCCGAGCAGCCGATCACCGCCGACGGCCTGGAGGCGGCCCGCACGACGCCGGGCGTGACCGCCGTGCACGTGCAGGAACAGGCCGGCCGGCCCAGCACGGTCAAGCTGCCCGCCGGCAGCACCGGCCGGCACGTGCGCATCCAGCTCTCCTCCGGCACCGACCCGCTCGCCCTGGCGGAGGTGCGGGTGAGGGGCCGCTAGAACGGGCGGCGGAACCACGAGGCGCCGCTCCCGGTCAGGGGCGGCAGGTCTGGTCGGCGGCGGGGAGTGCGCCGGTGGCCAGGTAGGCGTTGACCTTGGCGTCCACGCAGGCGTTGCCGTACTCGCCGTAGATCCCGTGGGCGATGACGCCGCGCAGGGTGAGCAGGCGGGAGCCGGTCAGCGCCCGGTGCATGGCCTTGCTGCCCTCGTAGGTGGTGGCGGTGTCGCCGGTGGCGGACACGATCAGCGCGGGGGTGGGGTTGGCGACGTGCGTGAGCGGCTCGCGCGGCTCGTCCGGCCAGAAGGCGCAGGGCCAGATGTTGTTCTTGACCGGGCCGAAGAGCGGGTGGCGCGCCCGGCTGCGCTGGACGTCGTCCCAGTAGACGTCGGGGTCGCCCGGCGCGGCCCGGTCGCCGCAGGTGATCGCGGCGGCCGGGCCGGCCAGCGGCGAACCGGCGCTGGTCAGGACGAAGGCCAGGAATCCGGCGAGCTCCGGGCCGGGTTCGGCCGGGCGGCCGTGCGCGGCCTCGTTCAGCGTCCGGACGGTGGCGGCGAACTCGGCGCGCGCCTCGGGACGGTCGTTCGCGGAGCCGACGGAGAGCAGGTACGGGACCGCCTGGTCGTCCACCTCGTACCGGCCGACGCGCAGCGGGCGCTTCTCCGCGGCGGCGACGATCGCGTCCACCGTGGCGAGCACGCGGGCGGGGGTCGCGCCGAGCCCGTGGACGCCGTGGCGTCCGGCGGCCCAGGACGCCCAGGCGCGCAGCGCGCGGTCCGCCTCGTCCTCGGTGCCCCGCATCGCCCTGGGGCCCCACTTGTCCGGGTCGCCCGCGCTGTCCAGGACCACCCGGTCGG
The DNA here is from genome assembly GCF_044465345.1 of Nonomuraea sp. NPDC049684. Lineage (NCBI taxonomy): Bacteria > Bacillati > Actinomycetota > Actinomycetes > Streptosporangiales > Streptosporangiaceae > Nonomuraea > Nonomuraea sp. NPDC049684. Next base: position 129,817 of record NZ_JBITLO010000004.1, read on the forward strand.
TGCGGCCGGGGAACATCTGCGTGTAGACCGCGCCCAGGTAGCTGCCGTAGGAGTAGCCGAGGAAGGAGATCCGGCGCTCCCCCAGGGCGCGGCGCACCAGGTCGATGTCGCGGGCCGTGTCGCGGGTGTTGACGTACGGGAGCACGTCGGCGTGCCGCCGGGCGCAGCGCTCGGCCAGGTCGCGCTGCACCGCCACCTGGTGGTCGAACCGGGCGCGGGTCGAGCCGGCCGAGCGCAGCCACAGGCCGATGGGCCAGCCGCAGTCGAGCGGCGTGCTGCGCCCGACGAAACGCGGGTCCAGGCCGATGATGTCGTACCGGGCGGCGACGTCCTTCATGGCCGCGCGCGTCCGCAGGGGCATGCCGAGCGTGCTCTCGCCGGGGCCGCCGCTGTTGAGGACCAGTGTGCCGATGCGGTGGGCGCGGTCGGTCGCGGGGATGCGGGACAGCGCGAGCTTGATGGCGCGGCCGTCCGGCCTGGAGTGGTCGAGCGGGACGGCGAGCTCCGCGCAGCGCGCGCCCGCCTGGTCGAGCTGCCTGCCGACGGCGTCGTCCGGGCCCTGCGAGCAGCGGTTCCAGTCGAGCGCCGGGGGTTTCCGGCCGGTCGCCGCGGGCGCGCCGGTGACGGCCCCGGCCGGGGGCGCGACGGCGACGGACAGGGCGATCAGGGCCAGGACGGGGGCCAGGACGGGGACCAGGCGACCGGGCGGCCGCACACGTGTCGGTTTCATGGCCGGGGACGCTATTGCGGCCGGACGCCCGGCACGATACAGCCCGCCGCACGCCCTTGGTACAGCCCGCTGTAGTGTCCGGCCCCGGACGGCGACGGGATACTGGTGCCCCGGTACGCAGGTCAGGAGGAGGTGCGCATGCGTGACCGCGCCTTCCCCGGCTCGATCTCCCGGCTGTTCTCCGGTCCGAGGTCCCGGCTGTCGTCCGGCTCGGTCTCCCGGCTGTCGTCCGGCTCGGCCTACCTGCTGGGCACGCTGGCCACCGCCGTGGCCACGGCGCTCGTGCTCCCGGTGCTGCTCGCGCCGGCGGCGGGGCGGGGCTGGGCGGCCTGGCACCGCCGGCGGGCCGGCCGGCTGCTCGGCGTCCCGTCCGACGGGATGCCGGGCGGGGTACCGGGCGGCGGGGTGCCGGGCGGGCGGCGGGATCTCGCCTGGGCGCTCGCGCACGTCGTCACCGGGTTCCCGTTCGGGCTGGCCGCCCTGCTGTGCCTGGGCAACATCGTGGTCGCCGCGGTGGCGATGGTCTCGTGGCGGGCGTTCCCGGCGGACGCGCGTCCCACGCTGTTCTCGTTCTTCGACGTCGCCGTCGACGATTGGGCGACCGCGCTGGGCGGGGGGTCGGCCCAGATCGTCGTCCTCGGCGCGGCGGCCTGGTGGGGGCTGCCCGCGCTGGCCCGGCTGCACGCCCGGCTGTCCCTGGCGCTGCTCGCGCCGTCGGCCCGCGAGCGGCTCACCGCGCGGGTCGACGTGCTGACCAGGAGCCGGGTCGGCGTGGTCGACGCCCATGGCGCTGAGCTCCAGCGCATCGAACGCGACCTGCACGACGGGACGCAGGCCCGCCTGGTGACCATCGCCATGCACCTGGGCCTGGCCCGCGAGTCGCTCGCCGACGACCCGGACACGGTCGCCCTGCTGCTCCAGGAGGCGCACGAGACGGCGGAGGAGGCGATGGCCGAGCTGCGCGCGGTGCTCCAGACGATCTACCCGCCGATCCTCGCCGACCGCGGGCTCGACGGCGCGCTGACGGCGCTGGCCGCCCGGTCGAGCGTGCCGGTCCACATCGAGCTCGCCGGCCTGGGCGCGCTGCCGCCGTCCGTGGAGACGGTGGCCTACTACGTGATCGCCGAGGCGCTGACGAACGTGACCAAGCACGCCGCCGCCACGCGGGCGTCCCTGCGGATCGAGCGCGCCGGCGACGTGCTGTCCATCGAGGTCACCGACGACGGCCGGGGCGGCGCCGACGAGGCGCGCGGCACCGGGATCCCCGGCATCCGCCGGCGGGTCGCCGCCCTCGACGGCACGCTCCGCCTCGACAGCCCGCCGGGCGGCCCCACCACGCTCGCCGTCCGGATGCCGTGCGCATCGTGATCGTCGAAGGAGGTCCCTTGCGGGTCGTGATCGCCGAGGACAACGTCCTGCTGGCCGGCGGGCTGAAGCTGCTGCTGGCGGCCAGGGGCTGCGAGGTCGCCGCGGTCGTCGGCGACGGCGAGGCGTTCCTGCGCGCCGTCGCCGAGCACCGTCCCGACATCGCCATCGTCGACGTGCGGCTGCCGCCGTCGTTCCGCGACGAGGGCATCCACGCCGCGCTGCGGGCCCGCCGCGAGCACGGCGCGCTGCCGATCCTGGTGCTCTCGCAGTACGTCGAGCGCGAGTACGCCGGCGAGCTGCTCGCCGACGGCCGCGGCGGCATCGGCTACCTGCTCAAGGACCGCATCGGCCGGGTGGCCGAGTTCGTCGACGCCCTGCGGCGGGTCGCGGCCGGCGGCACCGCCATGGATCCGGAAGTGGTCACCCAGCTCTTCGCCCGCCGCGCCGACGACCCCCTCGCCGCCCTCACCGCCCGCGAGCGGGAGTCCCTGGCCCTCATGGCTCAGGGGCACGACAACGCCACCATCGCCGAGCGCATGCGCATCTCCGACAATGCCGTCCACAAGCACATCGGCAACGTCTTCGCCAAGCTCGGCCTGGCGCCGGACGACTCCGGCCACCGCCGCGTCCGCGCCGTGCTCGCCTACCTGGACGGCACGCCGCGCCCGCCCGAGCAGGCCCCCGTCCGCGGGCAGCCGCGCTGACCCGGCCTTCCCCGGCGGGCCGCGGACGTCAGAGCAGCGCGGCGAGCTCGGCCGGCCGCGAGAACATCGGCCAGTGGCCGGTCGGCAGCTCGGCGAACGTCCACTCAGGCGTGCCGAGCGCGGCGAACGCCGGGTTCCCCGAGTCGATCAGCTCGCGGATCACCGCCACCGGCATGGTCGAGGCGACCATGGTCTTCGGCGTCGCCGGGATGCGCTCCGGCCGCCGCGCCGGCTGCACGACCGCGCCCCACGGCTGGGGCGTCGCCTTGGCGCGGATCTGCTCCCAGCGCTCCTCGGTCAGGCCCGCGAACTTGCCTTTTCCCTCCTCGTAGGCGGGGACGTCGAGCGCGTGACCGTCCCCGACCTGGGCGCGCCAGGCCTTCTGGGTGTCCTCGTCGTTGAAGTCGATCACCGCCGCCCCGGACGGCAGCGGCCCGGCGTCCACGTAGACGACCCGGCTGAGCCGCTCGGGATGCCGGTCGGCGACCGCGGTCACCGGGACGTTCGCCCCGCTGTGCCCGACCAGGACGACGTCGTCCCATCCGTCCATCGCCGCCAGGATGTCGGCGACGTGCGTCTCCACGCCGACCTCCGGTGACAGCTCGCCGGCCCGCTCCGCCACCCCCGTCAGGGTGACCGCCCGTACCTGGTGCCCGGCGGCGCGCAGTTCGTCGGCCACCTCGTCCCAGGCCCAGGCGCCCAGCCAGAATCCGGGTACCAGCACGTAGTTCGCCATCTCGTCGTCCTTCCAAGTGAGCCGATGTCGCTACGCTAAAGCCGCAAGCGGACAGAACCCGCCCGGATTAAGAGGGTGACCTGTGTCATATCCGGCGACCCGGATGCTGGCGATGCTCGAACTGCTCCAGGCCCACCACGTGCTGGGCGGCCGCGACCTCGCCCAGCGGCTCGGCGTGGACGAACGGACCGTCCGCCGTTACGCCGCCCGGCTCGCCGACCTGGGCATCCCCGTCGCCGCCGAGCGCGGCCGGTACGGCGGCTACCGGCTGATGCCCGGCTACAAGCTGCCGCCGCTGATGCTCACCGACGACGAGGCCACCGCCGTGGTCCTCGGCCTGCTCGCCGGCCGCCGCCTGGGCCTGGCCGCCGAGGCCACCGAGGCCGCCCTGGCCAAGATCCGGCGGGTGCTGCCGGACACGCTGCGGCAGCAGGCCGGCGCGCTGGAGGAGACCCTCGACTTCACCCTCGCCGCACGCGCGGCGCGGACGCCCGCGAGCCGGGCCGTGCTGACCCTGGCCGCCGCGATCCGCGACCGCCGCCGGGTCACGCTGGGCTACCGCTCCTGGAAGGGCTCCACCACCGAACGCGAACTGGACGGCCACGGCCTGGTCTTCCACTCCGGCCGCTGGTACGTGACCGGACTCGACCACCTGTCCGGCGAGCTGCGCACCTTCCGCCTCGACCGGATCTCCTCCGTCGTCCCCGGGACGGCCTCCTACGAGATCCCCGCGGAGTCCGACCCGGTACGGCAGGTCACCGCGTCGCTGGCCCGGGTGCCGTACGCGCACCTCGTCGAGGTCGTCCTGGACGTGCCCCTCGCCGAGGCGGCCCGTCGCGTCCCGCCGTCGGTGGCCGAACTCACCGAGACCCCGGACGGAGTGCTGCTGCGGATGCGCGCCGAGTCCCTGGACGGCATGGCCACCATGCTGGCCGGGCTCGGCTTCCCGTTCACGATCCGGTCGCCGCCGGAGCTGCGCACGGCCGTCCGCCGGCTGGCCCAGGGTCTGCTGGACCGGACTCCAGAGTGAGCCCGGCCGCCAGCGGACCGAGTGGTACAGGTCGAAGGCGTGGTTGCCGCCGCGCAGCTCGGCGTACACGACGGGGATCGAGACGGTCGGCGCCGGGCTCGGCGTGGGGTTCGGGCCCGCGCGGGTGCTCCGCTCGCCGCCGGCGTCGCGGCCGGCCCTCTCCGCCGTACGGCCGGCCGCCTCGCTCACGGCCGGCCAGGCCCGGCGGTCCTGGCCGCGGGCCGGGCCGGGCGGGTGCAGACGAGTCCGTCCGGGTCCGTCCGACCTGCTGTTGGACACCCCGGCCCGGCCGCTTGCGTGGGGTGCGAGGCGGCCGACCGGGCCGCCCGCAGCGAAGGAGAGACCCGTGAACGCATCCAGCGCGCCGCGCCCCCGGACCGGGAAGGTCACGGCGGCCCTCGCCGCCACCGCACTCGCCGCCGGGCTCGGCCTGGCCGCTCTCGCCACCACCGCGTCACCCGCCCAGGCGGCCGGCCCCGCAGCAGGCTCCGCAGCAGGCCCCGCGACCGGCCAGCCGGGCCTGGACCGGCTGCACGCGTACTGCCAGAGCCTGGGCCACCTCAATTCGGTGGCCCAGAATCCGAAATCGGTCTGGAGCTGGCGCTGCGTCGGCGTGGACGGCACCATGCACGGCATCAACATGCACGACGCGTGCCGCTGGCAACACGGCGCGGGCCTGTCCCACGCCGCCTTCCACGACGAGCACAACGCCTTCTCCTGGTACTGCTACTGATCGCGCCACCACACCGGCCCGCCCCGCCGTCGTCGGTGGTCAGCCGATGGGGGCGGGGAGGACGCCGGTGCGGTGGAGGTGGCGGCGGGCCGCCGTGATGGCCTCCGGGGTCGAGGCGAACACCTGGCCGGCCTCGTCCAGGCGGGCGATGGCGCCCAGGGCGCGCAGCGGGCGGTGGTGGCCGTCCCGGATGCCGGAGACGTACACGGTGATGCCGCGTCGTTCCAGGCGGGTGATGGCGTCGCCGAGGACCAGGGCGCCGCTGGCGTCGATCGTGGTGATGCGGGACATGCGCAGGATCACCACCGAGACGTCGGCGACCTCCGACAGCTCCAGCAGGAAGCGGTGCGCCGCGGCGAAGAACAGCGGCCCGTCCAGCCGGTAGGCGACGATGTGCTCGGCCAGCAGCTCGTGCTCCTCGGCGTCGTGGTCGCCGGGCAGGTCGGCCTGAAGGGGCACGGTGTCCAGGCGCACGTTCCTGGCGATGGCGCGCAGCGCGAGCGCCCCGGCCACGATCAGGCCGAGGATGACGGCGGTGACCAGGTCGAGAACGAGAGTCGCGACCGCGGTCGAGGCCAGGACGACGGCGTCGGCCCGGGTGGAGCGCACCATCGACGTCACCGAGCCGACCTCGACCATCCGCGCCGCGGTGGCCAGCAGCACCCCGGCCAGGGCCGCCAGCGGGATGCGGGCGACCAGGCCGGCGGCGGTGAACACGATGACGCCGAGGATCGCGGCGTGCGCGAGCGCGGCCAGCCGGGAGGACGCGCCCGCGCGCACGTTGACGGCGGTGCGGGCGATCGCGCCGGTGGCCGGGACGCCGCCGAACAGCGGGGCCACCAGGTTGGCGATGCCCTGGCCGAACAGCTCGCGGTCGGGGTCGTGCCGGTGGTTGACGCTCATGCCGTCGGCGACGGCGGCCGACAGCAACGATTCCAGCGCGGCCAGCGCGGCCACGGCGAACGCGGGGGCGACGAGGGAGCTCAGCGCGGCGACGTCCAGGAACTCCAGGGACGGGGCGGGCAGCCCCGCGGGCAGGGCGCCGATGCGCGTCACCGGCAGCCCCGCCAGCTCCGCGACGAGGGTGGCGGCTACGACGGCGAGCAGCGAGAACGGCACTGCGGGCCGCAGGCGTCCGCCGACCAGGATCAGCGCCGCGACCGCCGCGGCCATGGCGAGGGCGGCCCAGTTCGGACGGGCGGCGAAGTCGCGTACCGCCTGCCAGGCCACGGCCAGCACCTTGTCACCCGCAGGAGTGGGCACGCCGAGCGCGGCGGGCACCTGCTGCATGCCGATCACGCAGGCGATGCCCAGGGTGAACCCCTCCACCACCGGCGCGGGCACCAGCATCATGAACCGGCCCGCCCGGGCCAGGGCCAGGCCGAGCAGCAGCAGCCCGGCCAGCAGCCCCACCGTCAGCACGCCGGTGGCGCCGTGCGCGTGCATGATCGGGACGAGCACCACCGTCATCGCCCCGGTCGGCCCGGACACCTGCAGGGCCGAGCCGCCGAAGACGGCGGCCAGCGCGCCGGCCACCACCGCGGTGGCCAGCCCCGCCTGCGCGCCCAGCCCGCTGGAGATGCCGAAGCCGAGCGCCAGCGGCAGCGCCACGATGGCCACCGTCAGCCCGGCCAGCAGGTCGCGGCGCGGATGACGGCCGAACGCGGCCAGATCGGCCCGGCCGGGCAGGACGGGGCGCAGACGGGCCCAGCCCGCCCGGAGCACTGAGGTCACCGTTCGCCGGCCTCCGACTCAAGCAGCTCGTTCAGCAGCGCGTGCCGGCCGGAGAGCTTGGCCTGCAGCAGGTGGCGGGCGGCGCGCAGCAGCTCCGCCACGTCGCCGCCGGACAGCGCGTACACGACGGTCGATCCGTCGCGGCGGGCGGTGACCAGCTCCGAGCGGCGCAGCACGGCCAGGTGTTGCGACAGGCCGGTCGGCTCCACCTGGATCTCGGCCAGCAGGTCGCGCACCGGCATCGGGCCGTCCTGGAGCAGCTCCAGCACGCGGATCCGCACCGGATGTCCGAGCAGCCGGAACAGCTCGGCCTTGGCCTCGTACAGGGGGACGGACATCAGCGCGCCCCCTCTCCCCCGCGGGCCGGGCCGGGGGCTGCGCCGGGGCTTTCGTCCGTGTCCACGCCGTGTGCGCGGGCCATCCGCAGCACCTCGTCCAGCCCGCCGGCGGCGGCCAGCGCGGCGTCGGCGTCGCCGTCCTGCTCGGCGGCGCGCAGCGCGCCGGCCGCCTCATCCACCCGGCGCCGGATCGCCGCAGCGAACGCCTCGCTCACACTGTCTCCCGTCTGCACGTCTGTCCTGACGGGATAAGTGTCATACGAATTGCGAAAATTCGCAACTGCGATATGCCTGAGACCAGGCTCGTCTCTTTGTCATCCGGCTGTCGAGGCTGGCCCGTCCGGCGGCGGCCCGACCCGCGCCTACGGAATCGCCGAGCGCGAGCGAGGAGGCGCGGGCCGCGGTGGCTGACGGCGCCGACGCCCCTGAGGTCCCCCGACCGGCCATGTGCCCACCCGCTCGGGCCGGTGCCCGAGCCGGTGTCCGGGCCGGTGCTCGGGCCAGTGGCGGGGCGGCCGCTCAGCCAGCGGTCGGGGCAGTGGCCGGGCGGCTGCTCAGGCGAGCGCGTCTGCGGGGCGTTTGCGGCGGGATCTGATCTCGTAGGCGAGCAGTGTGCCGCCGACGGCCACGGCGACCGCCCCCACCACCGGCAGCGCCTCGGCGGACGAGGCCACGGCGGCGAACGCCAGCACCAGCAGCGCCACCACCACCCGGCTCAGCCACGGGAACCCCCACATGCGCAGCCGCAGCAGCTCGGGCGACTCGGCCTCCATGCGCCGGCGCAGCCGGAGCTGGCTGAGCGCCACGAAGACGTAGAGCAGCAGCACCAGCAGCCCGGCGGTGTTGATCAGCAGGTCGAAGGCGTCGTCGCCGACCGCGAACGCGCCGGCCATCAGGGCCAGCGCGAGCGCGCCGCCGCCGAGCAGCGCGGGCGCGGGCACCCCGGACGCCCGTACCCGCGCAGCCGCGGCCGGGGCGTCGCCGCGGGCGGCCATCGCGCACAGGACGCGCGAGGCGGCGTACAGGGCGGCGTTCATCACCGACACGACCGCGACCAGGATCACCCAGGTCATCAGGGTCGCCGCGCCGGGTATGCCGAGCTCGGCGATGGCGGCGGCGAACGGGCTGTCCGCGCCGTTGGACGGGACGCGGTCCCACGGCACGACCGCCAGGATGACCAGCACCGAGCCGACGTAGAAGATCAGCACCCGCCACACCACCCGCAGGGTGGCCCGCGCGACCTCCTTGGCCGGTTCGGCCGACTCGGCGGCGGCGATGGTGACGATCTCCGCCCCGAAGTAGGAGAACAGCACGGTGACGAGCGCGGTGAGGACCGCTCCCCAGCCCTTGGGGGCGAACCCGCCGTGCCCGGTCAGCGCGGTGAGACCGGCGCCGCCGCCGGACGGCCACAGCCCCAGGACGTACAGCGCCCCGGCGGCGAGGAACGCCACGATCACCACGACCTTGACCGAGGCCAGCCAGAACTCGGTCTCGCCGAACAGCCGTACCGAGACCAGGTTGGCAGCGGTGAGCGCCACCAGCAGCGCGACGGCCGTCGGCAGCACGGGGACGGCGCCGGACAGCGAGTGCAGCAGCTTGGCCCCCGCCACGCCCTCGAACGCGACCGCGACGACCGCGAACAGCCAGTAGCACCAGCCCACCAGGAACCCGGCCCGCGGCCCGAGGGCGGTACGGGCGTAGTCGGCGAACGAGCCCGCCGAGGGCCGGGCGGCGGCCATCTCGCCGAGCATCCGCATCACCAGGACGACGATCAGGCCGCCCAAGGCGTAGGCGACCAGCGCCGCCGGGCCGGTGTCGGCGATCACCTTGCCGCTGCTGACGAACAGGCCGGCGCTGATGACGCCGCCGAGCCCGATCATGGTCATGTGACGTCGTTTGAGTCCGCGGTGGAGCGATCCCCCGCTGTCGTGCCCGGTCATGGCGTTCGGCTCCCTGCTGTTCTCGGATAGGGGAGGTCGGACCCCGGCCCATGGCCGGGCCGGGGTCTGGTTGATCGCGGGGGCGGTACGGGTGGCGGCGGTCAGTGGCCGCTGTCAGTGGCCGCCGTCAGTGGCCGCGGTAGACGGCGGGCCGCCGTTCGACGAAGGAGCGGACGCCTTCGCGCACGTCCTGGCCGCGCAGGCAGGCCAGCAGCCCTTCGGTCTCCAGGTCGAGCACCTCTTCCAGGTCCAGCTCCCAGACCTGCCGCATGGCCTGCTTGATCAGGCGTACCGGGGTGGGCGCCGCGGCGGCGATGCGTTCGGCCAGCTCCAGCGCCGTGTCGAGCAGGTCGGCGTCGGGGACCAGCCTGCTGACCAGCCCGGCGCGGTACGCCTCGGCGGCGCCGACGGTCTCGCCCGTCAGCAGGAGGTCCACCGCGCGGCCGTGGCCGATCAGGCGGGGCAGCGAGTAGAGCACGCCGTTGCTCGGGAACAGGCCGCGGTGCACCTCCTTGAAGGCGAACGAGGCGGCGTGCCCGGCCAGCCGCAGGTCGCTGGCGATGGCCAGCTCCACGCCGACGCCGACCGCGATCCCGTTGACCGCCGAGATGATCACCTTGGGGTGGGTGGTGAAGCGGCGGGTGAGGTCCTGGAGCGCGGCGGTCCGTTCGACCAGGTCGGCGTCCGACCCGGCGGCGAGCTGCGCGCCGGCCTCCTTCAGGTCGGTCCCGGCCGAGAAGGCGCGGCCGGTGCCGGTGAGCACCAGCGCGCCCACCGCGTCGTCGCGGGCGGCCTCGTCCAGGACGGCGACCAGCTCGCCGTAGGTGCGCTGCCGGAAGGCGTTCAGCACCTCGGGCCGGTCGAAGGCGACCACCAGGGCCGAGCCGGTGCGGCGCACCCGCAGATCGGTGCTCATCGGTTGCCCTCCCGGGCGTCGTAGGCGCCGTCCCGTCCGGGCGGCAGCAGGTGCTTGGCGACGCGTTCGGACGGCGTCATCGGGAACGTCTCGACGAACTCCACGAACCGCGGCGTCTTGAAGTCGGCCAGCCGCTCCCTGACGTAGGCGACCAGCTCGTGCGGCTCGACGGGCTCGGCGAGCTGCACGAACGCCTTGACCTCCTCGCCCAAGAGCTCGTCGGGCACCGGGATCACGGCGGCGGCGCGCACGGCCGGGTGGCCGGTCAGCACCGCCTCCACCTCGGCGGCGGCGATGTTCTCGCTGCCGCGCCGGATCATCTCCTTGAGCCGCCCGACCAGGTGGTAGTGGCCGCGATCGTCCCGGTGGCCGAGGTCGCCCATGGGGTACCAGCCGTCGCGCAGCAGCGGCTCGTCCCGGTTCCAGTAGCCGGTCAGCATCGGCCGGCCGCGGACCATGATCTCGCCGACCTCGCCGTCCGCGGCGTCGGATCCGTCCTCCCGGACGATCTTGACCTCCTTGCCGGGGACCGGCCGTCCCATGGCGCCGGTGCCGACGCACGCGGTGTCCTCCGGCCGGACGGCCAGCACGACCCCGGCCTCGGTGCTGCCGTACGCCTCCCGCCAGGGCGCGCCCCAGCGCTCCTCGATCGCGGCGTGCCGGGCGGGCGCGATGCCCGAGCACAGGACGAGCCGGACGCGGTGGGCCCGGTCCAGTTCGGGGTCGGGCGGCTGCTTGAGCAGCAGCAGCGGCATCGTGCCGAGGACGTAGAAGAAGGTGGCGCCGTGCTCGCGCACCGCCGGCCAGAAGCCGGAGGCGGAGAAGCGCGGCAGGATCACCAGCGGGATGCCGGTCAGCAGGCACAGCACCGTGTTCCACTGCGGGTCCATGTAGTAGAACGGCTGGGCGGTGAGGTCCACGTCGTCCGGGGTGACGGCGGCGACGTCGGCCGCCAGCTCGGCCAGGTGGAGCCAGTAGCGGTGGGTGAGCATGCAGCCCTTGGGGAACCCGGTGGTGCCCGAGGTGTACTGGAGGTTGAGCAGGTCGTCCCAGCCGACGTCGGGCAGGCCGGACGCACCGGCCGCGGCGGCAGTCTCGGCCCCCGCGTCGAAGGCGCCCGCGGGGACGGGTCCGGGCGCGGGCCCGGCGTCGGCGGGGTCGAGCAGCCCGACCTCGCCCAGGCCCAGCGCCAGCAGCGCCCCGGCCGCGGCGGCCGAGCCGGCCAGGGCCAGCACCGGCGCGGAGTCCTTGACGACGTGGGCCAGGTCGGCGCTGCGATACCCGGGGTTCAGCGGGACGATCACCGCGCCCAGCTTGGCGATCGCCAGCCACGCGACCGGGAAGCCGACGCCGTTGCCCAGCATCACCGCGACCCGGTCGCCGCGGCGGACGCCGTGCGCGGCCAGCACCCCCGCCAGCCGGTCGGTCCGCCGCTCCACCTGGGCGACGGTGGTCTCGACGCCCTCGAAGCGGAACAGCACCCGGTCGCCGTGGGCGGCGGCCCGATCCCTGAGCAGGCCGCCGAGCCCGCCCGCGATCCGCCCGGCCGCTCCCCCGCCGGACGGCGGCGCCGCCGTCACGCCCGCCGCCGGGTGGCCATGTCGAACATCATGACCAGCTCGGCGGCGCAGTCGGCCAGGTCGACGGCCTCCTCGTCGAAGACCCACTGGAGCATGACGCCGTCGATCGCCCCCTGGACGGTGGCGGCCAGCGTGCGCGGCGAGAAGTCGCGGAAGTCGCCGCTGTCCTGGCCGCGCCGCAGGATGCCCTCCAGGTGGTGGCGGCACGGGTCGTACATGTCGGCGTTGAACCGGCGCTTGGCCTCGGGCGATCCGAAGCTGCCCCAGATGTCCACCAGCGCGACGAAGTTGGCGCGGTTGGCCGCCATGAACTCGAAGCTCGCCTCGATGAAGGCGCGCAGCCGGTGCGGGGCGTCCGGCGCCCGGTCCACCCGGGCCTTGATGAACCGGTTGGTCTCGGTGAACAGGGCGTTGACGACCTGCTGGATCAGTTCGTCCCGGCCGGCGAAGTGGTAGGAGATCACGCCCCTGCTGACGCCGACGTCCTGGGCGATCCGGGCCAGCGACGCCTGGGGCAGCCCGGCGGTGGCGATGGTGGAGATGGCGCCCTCCACGATCTGCCGCCGCCGGGCCTCCTCGATGAACGAGGCCTTCTTCTGGCCGTCCTGATCGATTTTTGACCGCATGGCCAGGATTCAAGCCCGGCGGACGGCGTGCGGCAAGCCCCGCTCACCGACTGTGCGGTTTCCCCCACCCCTCGCCGGGCCGTTCTCCGGGCCGTTCGCCGGGTCGTTCTCCGGGCCGGCCGGTCGCCGCCAGGTAGTGCAGCACCGCCAGCACCCGGCGGTTGCCGGCCGCCGACGCGGGCAGGCCGAGCTTGGCGAACACCGCGGTGACGTGCTTCTCCACCGCGCTCAGTGACACGTACAGCCGCTCGGCGATGCCGGTGTTGGACCAGCCCTCGGCCATCAGGGCGAGCACCTCGCGCTCCCGGGGCAGCAGGGACTCGTCCCAGCCGGGGTCGGGCATGGCGGCACCTCCTCGGTGCGGGAAACCGCACGATCCGGGCGAACCTCTTGTCTCACTCATACCATCTGGATTAAATCCTGGCCATGCGGTCAAAAAATCATCATCACGTTCGGAAAACCTGCGTGCTCGGCGTCGTCCTGGCCGGTGTAGTGCTCGGCGGCGGCCTCGCCGTCCCGGCCCACGCCCGGACGGCGCACGTTCCCGCCACCGCGGCCCGAAGCGCCACGGACGCCACGGACGAGCAGCTCCGCTGCCTGCTGGACGGCGTCGTCACGCCGCCCGTGCCTGGCGCGATCCTCACCGTGACCGGCCCCGGCCGCGCCTTCGACGGCGCTGCCGGCGTGTACGAGCTGGGCGGGCGCGCCCTGCGCAGCTCCGACGCCTTCCGCACGGCCAGCGTCACCAAGACGATGACCGCGGCCCTCGCGCTCCGCCTCACCGAACGCGGCGACCTGCGCCTGGACGCCCCCATCAGCGAATACCTGGACCGGAAGCTGGTCGCGCGCATCCCGTACGGGTCGCGGATCACCGTCCGGCAGCTCCTCGACCACACCGCCGGCCTGTACGACTACGTGGGGGACGAGAAGTGGTTCCAGTACGTGCTCGACCATCCGGACAAGACCTGGAAACCGATGGAACTGGTGGACTGGGCGCTCCGGTCGGGCAAGCCCTACTTCGCTCCCGGCAAGGGCTACCACTACTCCGACACGGGCTACGTCCTGGCCGGGATGGTCATCGAGAGGGCCGGCCGCGAGCCGCTGCACCGGCTGTACCGGTCGCTGCTGCTCCAGCCGCTGAAGATGGACCGCACGTACCTGGAGTGGTGGGAGCCGCACCGCGGCCCGCGCGCCCACAACTACCTCGGCGAGCGCGACACCTACGACTACAACCCGACCTTCGACACGTTCGGCGGCGGCGGCCTGGTCTCGACCGGGGCCGACCTCAACCGGTTCATGCGCGGCCTGTTCGAGGGCAGGCTCTTCAAGAGCCCGGCGACGCTGCGGACGATGCTGCGCAGCACCCCGCAGAGCGTCAAGGCCGGATCGCCGTACGGGCTGGGCATCGCCCGGCTGACCGCGACCGGCGAAGCCGTCTACGGGCACAGCGGCTTCTTCGGCGCGTTCCAGATCTACGTGCCGGACAAGCGGCTCGCGATGACCGGCACCCTCACCCAGTCGGAGACGGTGTCCAAGAAGCAGAACAGCGAGTTCATCGAGAACGCCCTGCGGGTGAGCCTCGGCCAGGCGCCCACCGGCCCCTGCGGGAGCCGGTAGATCAGGCCATGCAGGAGTCGGCCAGCTTCCCCGACGACGCCATCGCCGTCCTGGTGGGCGTGACGGAGGGACGGGCGGACGGCGTGCCCGACGGCCGGGCGGACGGCGTGCCCGCGGCGACGGTGGCGGGCGCGCGGTGCGACCGGACGATGGCCCTGCGGACGTCGGCCCGGATGCGCGGGAAGTCCGGATAGGCCGGGTTGTAGCGCGGCGGGACGATCGACAACGTCCCCACCCGGGCGCCCTTGACCTTGTCGGCCAGCGGCACCAGGTCCTGCAGCAGCCCGCGCGGGATGTCGGTGCGGAACGTCTGCCGGGCCGCGCCGGCCAGCTGCTTGAACTTCAGCAGCACGTTGGCCGGGTCGAGCTGGTCGAGCATGGCGGAGATGACGCAGTGCTGGCGGCGCATCCGGGTGTGGTTGTCGCCCCCGGCGCAGTTGGAGCCGTCGTGGTCGCGGGCCCTGCCGTACCAGAGGGCGTCGTTGCCGTTCAGCCGGCGGGTGCCCGCCTTGATCACGCCGCCGTCGCTGCGGCCCACGCCGTAGCAGATGTCCTGCTCGACGTGGATGCGCACGCCGCCGAGCGCGTCGATCAGCCGGGCCACGCCCCACATGTTGACCAGCACGTAGTAGTCGATCTTGAGGCCGAGGATCTCGCCGACCGCGTCCTTGACGGCGTCGGGGGCCCGGGTGGGCGAGTTGCGGAACGGCGTGGGATGGGTGTCGGCGTAGGCCCAGACGCCGTTCAGCAGGTCCTCCGACTCCCGCCCTGCCCCCGCGATGTAGAAGCCCTTGGGCGGCGGGAACAGCCGGCCCATCACGCTGTCCCTGGGGAAGGGCGCGTTCTCCATCTCCCTGGGCAGCGCGAACAGCACGGTGTCGCCGGTCCTGACGTCGATGCTGGCGACGTTGATGCTGTCGGTGCGGATGCTCGTCCCGTTGCGGCCGCGCGCGCCGTCGCCGCCGAGCAGCAGGATGTTCACCCTCGTCCGGCCGGCCCACGGGTCGGCGTGGTTGATGGGCGTGGGCTCGGGGGCGTTGAACACGTCGGTCAGCGTGGCGTCGACCTCCGACACCGTCTGCGAGGCCACCACGAACGGCGACATGACGGCCGCGACCAGCAGCAGCGCCACGCCGTCCGACCAGACCAGCCGCCGCCGCGGCCGCAGCACGGTGTAGGAGGCGACCACCAGCAGCCCCCACGCGACGCCGACGCCGACGGCGCCACCGCTGATCGCCTTGGCCCAGGCGGCCTGGGTCGCCATGGCCCAGCCGCCCGCCGAGACCACCACGACGGCCACCGCCACGCCCGCGGCCAGGAACAGCCCCAGCAGCGCCAGCCCGAGCAGGCGGTACCCGGCCCGCAGATGGGCCGCGCCCGGAATCACGATCGACAGCGCCGTCCAGCCGATGGCTGCCCCCGCGCCCCGTTTGGTGCCCATCCGCCCTCATGATCTCTATGTGGTACGTCCCCCGAGATCATAGGTTCGGGCCTGATTGCCCACGTACGCAACTTATCCGGCGGATTATGCGGAAGAAGGGCGTCAGTCCACGTACGCCCACAGGTCGTAGGTGGTGGAGCCCGGGTAGCTCTGCGGATAGTGCGTGCTGCACCACCAGGTCTGCCAGCGCCCGTTCTGCTGGCCCGACTGGCCGAAGGAGACGCAGATGTCGTACGGCAGGCCGGTGTAGACGACCTGGAGCGTGGACGTGGCCTCCGCCGGCGTGCTCGCCAGGACGGGTGCCAGGGCGGTGACCGCGGCAAGCGCCAGGGCGGTGATTCCGCGACGCATCGGCTCTCCCCTCATCAAGGGTCGGATTGTGCGAATGGCGATCACCGTGAATTGCACGACAGGGCTCGTCCGCACCGCAACCTCGGCCCTCGCCCGGCCCCGGCGACCAGCGCGAACGTCCCGCGGGCGATGAAAGGTTCATCCCGCCGCCCCTGACGGCGTCAGGACAGGGTTGTGCCGTGTCAGCACGGCGTCGGCGCGGTGTCAGCGCGGCCCGCGAAGGTGGACGCCATGACCACCACGACGATCACGACTATTCGGTGTTGCTAGGTACCAGTACTTCGTGCCACTATGTAGCCAGTAGTCAGCGCCACTGAGTAGCTGCCCCGACGGCGAGACCCCCCGGAAGAGAAGACAGGGCCAAGTGATGACGACACAACAAGCTCCGGCGATCCAGGTGCACGGCCTGGAGAAGTCGTACAAGGAACTCGACGTGCTGCGCGGCGTGGACTTCGAGGTGGCGCGGGGCAGCATCTTCGCCCTGCTCGGCTCGAACGGCGCGGGCAAGACCACGCTGGTGAAGATCCTGTCCACGCTGCTCAAGGCCGACGCCGGCACGGCCAGGGTCAACGGCCTCGACGTCGCCGGGCAGGCCGCCCAGGTACGCGAGTCCATCAGCCTCACCGGCCAGTTCGCCGCCGTGGACGAGATCCTCAGCGGGCGGGAGAACCTCGTGCTGGTCGCCCGGCTGCGGCACCTCAAGAACCCCGGCAAGATCGCCGACGACCTGCTCGAACGGTTCTCGCTGACCGACGCGGGCGGCCGGAAGGCGGCGACCTACTCGGGCGGCATGCGCCGCCGCCTCGACATCGCGATGAGCCTCATCGGCGACCCGCCGGTCATCTTCCTCGACGAGCCGACCACCGGCCTCGACCCCCAGGCGCGCATCGAGGTGTGGCAGGCCGTCAAGGACCTCGCCGCCCAGGGCACCACCGTGCTGCTCACCACCCAGTACCTGGACGAGGCCGAGCAGCTCGCGGACCGGATCGCGATCCTGCACGAGGGCCGGATCATCGTCAACGGCACCCTCGCCGAGCTCAAGCAGCTCCTCCCGCCCGCCAAGGTCGAGTACGTCGAGAAGCAGCCGACCCTGGAGGACGTCTTCCTCACCCTCGTCGGCACGAAAGCCTAAGGACCACCACGATGAGCAAGCACTTCTTCGGCGACACCACCGTCCTGCTGGGACGGTCCCTGCGTCACATCTCCCGCAGCCCCGACACCATCGTCACGACCGCGATCATGCCGATCGCCATGATGCTGATGTTCGTCTACGTGTTCGGCGGCGCGATCAGAACGGGGTCGGACTCGTATGTGAACTACATGCTGCCCGGCATCCTGCTCATCACGGTCGCCTCCGGCATCGCCTACACCGCCTACCGGCTGTTCATGGACATGAAGGGCGGCATCTTCGAACGGTTCCAGTCCATGCCGACCGCGCGCTCGTCGGTGTTGTGGGCGCACGTGCTGACCTCGCTGGTGGCCAACCTGGTCTCGCTGGTGGTCGTGATGCTCGTCGCCCTGCTCATGGGCTTCCGATCGAGCGCGGGCCTGTCGGCCTGGCTGTCGGTCGCGGGCATCCTGATCCTGTTCACCCTGGCGCTGACCTGGATCGCCGTCATCCCCGGCCTGACGGCCAAGACCATGGAAGGCGCGAGCGCGTTCTCCTACCCGCTCATCTTCCTGCCGTTCCTCAGCTCGGCGTTCGTGCCCACCGACACCATGCCCACCGTGGTGCGCGTCTTCGCCGAGAACCAGCCGGTGACCTCCATCGTCAACGCCGTCCGCGCCCTGTTCGCCGAGCAGCCCGTCGGCAACGACATCTGGATCGCCCTCGCCTGGTGCGTCGGCATCCTGGTCGTCGCCTACGTCTTCGCCATGAACACCTACCGCCGCAAGATCTCCTAGGAGGACGCTCATGACCGACTCTCTCCACACCGTCACGCCGATGCCCGCCGAACGCCGTCCCGGCTGCCCGTTCGACCCGCCGAAGGAGCTCGTCGAGGCCCGCGAGCACGGCCCCATCAGCCGCTTCCCCTTCGCCGACGGACACCAGGGCTGGCTGGTCACCGGCTACGACCTGGCCCGTTCGATCCTGGCCGACCCCCGCTTCAGCTCCCGCAAGGAGCTCATGAGCCACCACCCGACCATCGACTACGGCGACATCGAGGTGCCCCCGGCCCCGCCCGGCGAGTTCCTGCTCATGGACGAGCCGCAGCACGGCCGCTACCGCAAGCCGCTGGTCGGCAGGTTCACCGTCCGCCGGATGCGGCTGCTCACCGAGCGCGTCGAGCAGATCACCGCAGAGCACCTGGACGCCATGGAGCAGGCCGGCCCCACCGCCGACCTGGTTACCGCGTTCGCCAAGCCCATCCCCGCCATCGTCATCTGCGAGCTGCTGGGCGTGCCGTACGAGGACCGGGGGCGCTTCCAGGAGAACATCGACAAGTTCCTCGGCGGCGAGGCCGGTGACGAGGAACTGATCGCCGCCTACCTCGCCACCCGGCAGTACCTGGCCGAGCTCGTGGCCGCCAAGCGCGCCCACCCGACCGACGACGTGCTCAGCGACCTGCTCGACAGCGACCTGACCGACGAGGAGCTGCAGGGCATGGCCCTGATCCTGCTGTCGGCCGGGTTCGACACCACCGCCAACATGCTGGCCCTCGGCACCTTCGCCCTGCTGCAGAACCCCGACCAGCTCGCCGCGCTGCGCGCCGACCCCGCGCTCGCCGACCAGGCCGTCGAGGAGCTGCTGCGGTACCTGTCGGTCGCCAAGCAGTTCTACCGGGTGGCCCTGGAGGACGTCGAGCTGGCCGGCCAGACCGTCAAGGCCGGCACGATGGTCATCCTGTCCCTCAACACCGCCAACCGCGACCCCGAGCGTTTCCCCGACCCCCACGCCCTCGACCTGCGCCGGCAGGACGGCGGCCACCTGGCCTTCAGCCACGGCATCCACCAGTGCCTGGGCCAGCAGCTCGCCCGCGTCGAGATGCGCGTCGCCTTCCCCGCGCTGCTCGGCCGCTTCCCCACCCTGCGCCTGGCCGTACCGGCCGACCAGGTCGCCCTGCGACCGGAGTCCGCCGACATCTACGGCGTCAAGAGCCTCCCCGTCACCTGGGAAGCCTGACCCCGGTACCAGGTGTTACCGTACAGCAGTACTCGGTGGCACCGAGTAGCACAGGAGGGGGCGGGAGAAGAGCCACCATGGACAACCTGACGGAGATGCTGAAGGGCACGCTGGAGGGCTGCGTGCTCGAGATCATCGGCAGCGAGGAGACCTACGGGTACGCCATCACGCGCCGGCTGAACGACCTGGGCTTCGCCGACGTCGTCGAGGGGACGGTCTACACCATCCTGCTGCGACTGGAGAAGAACGGGCTCGTCCAGGTGACGAAACGGCCGTCCGAACAGGGCCCGCCGCGCAAGTTCTACGCGCTCAACGACACGGGACGCGAGGAACTAGCGACGTTCTGGGCGAAATGGGCGTACATCACATCCCGGATCGACAAGCTCAAGGAGGGCGGGAAATGAGCTTCTGGGAGACCATCACCGGCAGCGATCTCAGCAGGGATTACAAGGCGTTCGAAGCCCGGGCCGCGGCGCTGCCGGCCGACCACCGGGCGGCCTGGGACCAGATCAAGGGTCAGCTCTTCCACTACTCCGACTTCACCGGCCGGAACCTGATGCCGATCTTCGACGGCGTCCTGGGGCTGCTGGAGGAGACGGCGGCCGACGGGCAGAACGTCCACGAGGTGCTGGGCGACGACATCCCGGGATTCTGCGCGGCCCTGGCCGGCGAGTCAGGGGGCCGCAGCTTCCGCGACCGCTGGCGCGAGCAGTTGAACAGGAACGTCGCCAAGAAGCTGGGCCGGCTGGGAGGCTGACATGGGCATCCAGGACATCATCGAGGGCAAGAAGCAGTGGCGGGCGCACCTGGCGCGGGTCAAGGCGCTGCCGCCCGACTACCAGATCGTCTACAAGGAGATGCAGCGGTACTACTTCAAGGTGGGGCCGGTCGGGCTGACCGACGGTTCCCTGCTGCCGGGGATCGTCGACTTCTTCGAGGAGGGCGTCGCGGCCGGCAAGGGAGTCATGGAACTCATCGGCGCGGACGTCGCCGCCTTCGCCGACGGCCTGATCAAGGACTCCCGCACCTACGCCGACCTCTACCAGGAGTCCGTCAGCGGGAAGACCGGCCCCACCGGGAAACCTCACCGGTTGTAGAGCCGGCGGGCCCACAGGTACCCGCCCAGCGCGATGACCGCGCTCCAGAGTGCCGCCGCCGCGAGGCCGGGCCCCGCCGGCCGCCCGGCCAGCAGCGCGCGCAGGGTCTCGATGACCGGCGTGAACGGCTGGTGCTCGGCGAACCAGCGCAACGGGCCCGGCATCGACTCCGGCGGCACCACGCCGCTGCCCAGGAACGGCAGCAGCATCAGCGGCATCGGCAGGTTGCTGGCCGTGGCCACGTTCCTGGTGACCATGCCCAGCGCGGCCGACAGCCAGGTGATGGCGAAGGTGAACATGGCCAGCACGACCACCACCCCCAGCCAGT
Source organism: Nonomuraea sp. NPDC049684 (assembly GCF_044465345.1). Taxonomy (NCBI): domain Bacteria; kingdom Bacillati; phylum Actinomycetota; class Actinomycetes; order Streptosporangiales; family Streptosporangiaceae; genus Nonomuraea; species Nonomuraea sp. NPDC049684. The sequence continues at coordinate 150,210 of NZ_JBITLO010000004.1, forward strand.
CCAGCACGGAGGCGGCGGGGCGGAAGCCGATCAGCAGGGCCGTCAGCATGACGGCCGCGATCGCGGTGAAGTTCTGCACGAGCGCGCCGAGCACGTGCCCGGTCAGGACCGAGACGCGGGCGATGGCCATGGTCTTGAACCTGGCGACGATGCCCTCGGTCATGTCCATCGCCACCGCGATCGCGGTGCCCTGCGCGGCGCTGGCGACCGTCATGATCAGGATGCCGGGCGTGACGTAGGCGACGTACGCGGCGCGGTCGCCGCCGATCCCGGCGCCCATGATGCCACCCAGGACGTAGACGAACAGCAGCAGGAACACCACCGGGACGCCCGCGTAGGTGAGGATCAGCGTGGGGTAACGCCACATGTGCCTGATCTGGCGGCGCAACATCGTCGCCGAGTCGGTGACGGCTCTCATCGTGCGGGCTCCTCGGTCAGGACCAGGAAGACGTCGTCCAGGCCGGGCGTGCGCGTCGACAGTTCGGCGACGGCGACGGCGTGCGCGTCCAGCAGCTCCAGGAGCTCGCGTAACGCGCCGACGCCGGTGCCGGGGATCTGCATCGTGAGGGACTCCTCGTCGCGCGAGCTCGCCCCGACCAGCGAGACCGCCCTGCGGTAGCCGTCGAGGTCGGCGAGGCGCACGACGACGTGCCCGCCGGGGACCATGCGCTTGAGCTCTTCGGGAGTGCCCTCGGCCACCAGCCGGCCCTGGCTGAGCAGCGCGATGCGGTCGGCGAGCTCGTCGGCCTCCTCCAGGTACTGGGTGGTCAGGAAGATGGTCACGCCGTCCTGCCGGACGAGGTCCCGGACGATCTGCCACATCGTGCGGCGGCTGCGCGGGTCCAGGCCCGTGGTGGGTTCGTCGAGGAAGATGAGCCTGGGCGTGCCGACCATGGTCATGGCGAGGTCGAGCCGGCGGCGCATGCCGCCCGAGTAGGCGGCCGCGGGCTTGCCCGCGGCGCCGGTGAGGTCGAAGCGCTCCAGCAGTTCGCCGGCTCGGCGGCGGCCCTCGGCGCGGCCGAGGTGGAGCAGGTCGGCCATGAGCCGCAGGTTCTCCTCGCCGGTGAGCAGGCCGTCGACCGCGGAGAACTGGCCGGTGACGCCGATCGCGGCCCGCACCTTGTCGGGCTCCCTGGACAGGTCGTGCCCGGCGACCCGGAGCTCGCCGGCGTCGGCCTTGATCAGGGTGGACAGGATCTGCACCGTGGTGGTCTTGCCCGCGCCGTTGGGGCCGAGCAGCGCGAAGACGCTGCCCTGGGGGATGGACAGGTCGATGCCGTCCAGAACGCGGTGAGCGCCGTAGGACTTGCGCAGCCCCGCCACCGAGACGATGTTCAACATGATTGAAAGCTACGTTGCTTTCAGAAATTCCGTCAATCAACAGAACTACATAAGCGCAGGTAGAATGCGTGAATTCGGTACGTTGGCGCTGAGGCTGAATGCAATGAAACGTTGCATTGTGTGAACGCGAACGCAATAGTGGTGCCGTGGCAGAAGGAAGGTTGACCCTGCACGACCGCAGGCGCATCGCGACCGGTCTCGCCGAAGGCCGCTCCTACGCCGAGATCGCCAGGCGGCTCGACCGGCCGACCTCGACGATCAGCCGCGAGGTCGCCCGCAACGGCGGCCCCGGCGACTACCGTCCCGAGCGGGCGCACCAGGCGACGGCGCGGCGGGCGCGGCGCGGCGCCCCGGCGCGTCCGGCCGAGGCCCGGGACCGCGAGGTCTTCGAGGCGGAGGAGGGAGCCGTCGAGCTGGCGGTCGCGATGGGCCTGCCCAAGATGGTGGCGCGCGTGCTCATCGGCCTGTGGCTGAGCGCGGACGGCCGGCTCACCGCGGCCGAGCTGGCGCGCGGGCTGAAGGTCAGCCCCGCCTCGATCTCCACGGCGGTGGGCTACCTGACCCAGCAGGGCCTGATCAGGCGCGAACGCGACCCGCAACGACGCCGCGACGTCTACGTGGTCGACGACGACGCCTGGTACCACTCGACGGTGATCAGCGCGCGGCAGACGCTCGCGGCGGCGGAGGTCGCCAAGACGGCGGGGCAGACGCTCGGGCTCGACACGCCCGCGGGTCGCCGGCTGGCCAGGGGCGGCGCGTTCCTGGAGAAGATCAGCCTGGACGCCCTGGCCTCGGCCGAACGCTGGCGCGACCTCCTGCCGTGACCCGGGCGCGGCCCGGACCCGGCTGCCACAGGGGGCACGGGCCGCGTAGGGAGGCCGTCAAGATTCGAGCCGCGGCCGTATGGAAACCGTCAAGAACGGCAAAACACCCCATTTTCCGGCGTTTGCTGGACCTGCGCGCCGCCCGTCGAGGGGCGGCAGTGGTCTCATCATCGAACTGAGGAGTGGGGATGGCCGACGTCATCTTCGTCGCCCTGACGATCGCGATCTTCGTGGTCTTCGGGCTGGTCGTGAGGGCGGTGGAGCGGCTGTGAGCGCCGTCAACGCCACCGGTCTCATCGTGGTCGCCGGTCTGGTGATCTTCATGGTCGCCGCCCTGCTGTTCCCGGAGCGGTTCTGATGAGCACGACCGTCGCAGGGATGATCTTCATCGCGTCCCTGATCGTCGCCCTGGCCCTGGTGCACAAGCCGTTCGGCGACTACATGTACCGCGTCTACTCCACGGCCCGGCACAACGCCGTCGAGCGCGGGATCTACCGCCTGCTCGGGGTGCGGGCCGACACCGAGCAGAGCTGGCCCGTCTACGCCCGCAGCGTGCTGGCCTTCTCGGTGATCTCGGTCCTGGTGGTGTACGGCCTCCAGCGCCTGCAGGACAAGCTGCCGCTGAGCCTGGGCATGGAGCCGGTCACCGACCACATCGCCTGGAACACCGCGATCAGCTTCGTCACCAACACCAACTGGCAGGCCTATTCGGGCGAGTCCACGATGGGCCACCTGACCCAGATGGCCGCGCTGGCCGTGCAGAACTTCGTCTCGGCGGCCGTCGGCATGGCGGTCGCGGTCGCGCTGGTGCGCGGGTTCGCCCGCCGCAAGGCCGGCACGATCGGCAATTTCTGGGTGGACCTGGTCCGCGGCACGCTGCGCATCCTGCTGCCGATCGCCTTCGCCGGCGCGCTGGTGCTGGTGGCGGGCGGCCTGGTGCAGAACCTCTCGGGCGTGCACGAGGTGACCACGCTGACCGGCGGCACGCAGGGCATCACCGGCGGCCCGGTCGCCTCCCAGGAGGTCATCAAGGAACTGGGCACCAACGGCGGCGGCTTCTCCAACGCCAACTCCGCCCACCCGTTCGAGAACGCGGCGAGCTGGACGAACTGGTTCGAGATCTTCCTGATCCTGGTGATCCCGTTCTCGCTCACCCGCACCTTCGGCCGGCTGGTCGGCCAGGTCCGGCAGGGGTACGCGATCCTCGCGGTGATGGGCCTGCTGGCCCTGGCGAGCGTCCTGCTCACCAACGTCTTCGAGCTGTCGGGGAACGCGACCGTGCCGCAGGCGGTGGGCGCGGCGATGGAGGGCAAGGAGCTGCGCTTCGGCGTGTCGAACTCGGCCACGTTCGCCGCCTCGACCACCCTGACGAGCACCGGGGCGGTGAACTCCTTCCACGACTCCTACACGCCGTTCGGCGGCATGATGACGATGGTCAACATGATGCTCGGCGAGGTCGCGCCCGGCGGCGTCGGCTCGGGCCTGTACGGCATGCTGATCCTCGCCGTGATCACGGTGTTCGTGGCGGGCCTGATGGTCGGCCGCACCCCCGAGTACCTGGGCAAGCGCATCGGCGCCCGCGAGATCAAGCTCGCCTCCCTGTACTTCCTGGTGACCCCGGCCCTGGTGCTGGTCGGCACGGCCTGCGCGATGGGCTCGGCGCAGCAGCGCGCGGCCATGCTGAACGGCGGCCCGCACGGCCTGTCGGAGGTGCTCTACGCCTTCACCAGCGCCTCCAACAACAACGGCTCCGCCTTCGCCGGCCTGACCGTCAACACCCCCTGGTACGACGTGGCGCTCGGCCTGTGCATGGCCTTCGGCCGCTTCCTGCCGATCATCCTGGTGCTGGCGCTGGCCGGTTCGCTGGCGGCGCAGTCGCCCGTCCCGGAGGGCGCCGGCACGCTGCCGACGCACCGGCCGCAGTTCGTCGGCCTGGTCGTCGGCGTGACGATCATCCTGGTCGCCCTCACCTTCCTCCCGGCACTCGCGCTCGGCCCGATCGCAGAAGGACTGTCCTGACATGTCAACCCCCGTACTGGACAAACCCTCTTCCGCGCGGCGGGACGGCCGCCTGGGCGGCGGCCTGCTGGATCCCAGGCAGCTCGTCAGGTCCCTTCCCGACGCGGTCAGGAAGCTGAACCCGGCCACGCTGTGGCGCAACCCCGTCATGCTGATCGTCGAGGTCGGCGCGGTGTTCACCACCGTCCTGGCGATCGTCGATCCGTCGTTCTTCGCCTGGGCGACCGTCGTGTGGCTGTGGCTGACCGTCGTGTTCGCCAATCTGGCCGAGGCCGTCGCGGAAGGGCGCGGCAAGGCGCAGGCGGCGACGCTGCGCAAGGCCAAGACCGACACCCGGGCCCGCCGCCTGCGCGGCGACGCCGAGGGCGGATGGGACACGGTCGGCGCGCCCGAGCTGCGGCAGGGCGACCTGGTGGTGGTCGAGGCCGGCGAGGTCATCCCCGGCGACGGCGACGTGGTCGAGGGCATCGCCTCGGTGGACGAGTCGGCCATCACCGGCGAGTCCGCCCCCGTCATCCGCGAGTCCGGCGGCGACCGCTCGGCGGTGACCGGCGGCACGAAGGTGCTGTCCGACCGGATCGTCGTGAGGATCACCCAGAAGCCCGGCGAGAGCTTCGTCGACCGCATGATCGCCCTGGTCGAGGGCGCGAACCGGCAGAAGACGCCCAACGAGATCGCGCTCAACATCCTGCTGGCCGCCCTGACGATCGTCTTCCTGGTCGCCACCGTCACCATGCAGCCGCTGGCCATCTACTCGAAGTCCATCAACCCCGGCGTGCCGGACTCGCTCGCGCTGAACGCCGACGGCGTCACCGGCATCGTGCTGGTCTCGCTGCTGGTCTGCCTGATCCCCACCACGATCGGGGCGCTGCTGTCGGCCATCGGCATCGCCGGCATGGACCGCCTCGTCCAGCGCAACGTCCTGGCGATGTCCGGACGCGCGGTCGAGGCGGCCGGCGACGTGTCCACGCTGCTGCTGGACAAGACCGGCACGATCACGCTGGGCAACCGGCAGGCGGCCGAGTTCGTCCCGGTGGACGGGATCACCGAGGCCGAGCTGGCCGAGGCCGCGCAGCTGTCCAGCCTCGCCGACGAGACCCCCGAGGGCCGCTCGATCGTGGTGTTCGCCAAGGAGCGGTACGGCCTGCGCGAACGCGAGATCCACGGCGCCGAATGGGTGCAGTTCACCGCCCAGACCCGCATGTCCGGCGTGGACCTGGACGGCCGCGAGGTCCGCAAGGGCGCGGCCACCGCGGTCATGAAGTGGGTGCGCGACAACGGCGGCCACCCCACCGACGACGTCGGCCACATCGTGGACGGCATCTCCGCCTCCGGCGGCACCCCGCTGGTGGTGGCCGAGCGGGGCCGCGTGCTCGGCGTCATCCACCTCAAGGACGTCGTCAAGCAGGGCATGCGCGAACGCTTCGACGAGATGCGCCGCATGGGCATCCGCACCGTCATGATCACCGGCGACAACCCGCTCACCGCCAAGGCCATCGCCGACGAGGCCGGCGTGGACGACTTCCTGGCCGAGGCCACCCCCGAGGACAAGCTCGCCCTGATCAGGAAGGAGCAGGAGGGCGGCCGGCTGGTCGCGATGACCGGCGACGGCACCAACGACGCCCCCGCCCTGGCCCAGTCGGACGTCGGCGTGGCCATGAACACCGGCACCTCGGCCGCCAAGGAGGCCGGGAACATGGTCGACCTGGACTCCAACCCGACCAAGCTCATCGAGATCGTCGAGATCGGCAAGCAGTTGCTGATCACCAGGGGCGCGCTGACCACGTTCTCGATCGCCAACGACATCGCGAAGTACTTCGCGATCATCCCGGCCATGTTCGCCGCGGTCTACCCGGGCCTGGACGCGCTCAACGTCATGCGCCTGTCCAGCCCCCAGTCCGCGATCCTGGCCGCGGTGATCTTCAACGCGCTGGTCATCGTCGCGCTGATCCCGCTGGCGCTGCGCGGGGTGCGCTACCGGCCTTCCAGCGCGTCCAAGCTGCTCTCGCGCAACCTGTACGTCTACGGCCTGGGCGGCATCGTCGCCCCCTTCATCGGCATCAAGCTCATCGACCTGCTGATCCAGTTCCTTCCGGGGATGTCATAAATGGAACGCCTGCCAAGCTGGGTCCGCCAGCACCTCGCCGCCCTGCGCGCCGTCGCCGTCCTGACCGCGCTGCTCGGCATCGTCTACCCGCTGGTCACCACCGGGGTCGCCCAGGCCCTGTTCCACGGGCACGCCAACGGCTCGCTCGTCGAGAAGGACGGCAGGGCCGTGGGCAGCTCGCTCATCGGCCAGTCCTTCACCGACGCCGACGGCAACCCGGTCAGGAAGTACTTCCAGTCCCGTCCGTCGGCGGCGGGCGACGGCTACGACCCGACCTCGTCCGGCGCGAGCAACCTCGGCCCCGAGGACGTCGTGGACACGCTGCCGGTCGCCGGTGAGGAGGGCCGGCAGTCGCTGCTCACCCAGGTCTGCGCCCGTTCCAGGGCGGCCGGCGAGCTGGAGGGCGTCAGCGGCGCCCGCCCGTACTGCACCCCGGACGGCGTCGGCGCGGTGCTGAAGGTCTTCCCCGACCGGGCCGTCAGCGTCAACCAGGCGTGCCCGGCCACTCCGTTCATCCCCACCTACCAGGGCAGGAAGGTGGAATGCGGCAAGCCGGGCGAGGACTACGCGGCCGGGCGGACCGTCCCCGTGCGCGGGACCGCCGGGGCCCCCGCCGTGCCCGCCGACGCGGTCACGGCCAGCGGCTCCGGGCTCGACCCGCACATCTCCGTCGCCTACGCCGAGCTCCAGGCCCCTCGCGTCGCCAAGGAACGCGGCCTGGACCGGGCCGAGGTCGACCGGCTCATCCAGCGGCACACCACCGGACGGGCGCTCGGCTTCATGGGCGAACCGGCGGTCAACGTGCTCGACCTCAACCTCGCCCTCGACGGGAAGTGACATGAGGGGGCGGTTGCGGGTCTACCTCGGGGCGGCGCCCGGGGTCGGCAAGACGTACGCGATGCTCGGCGAGGGCCGCCGCGCGCGGGAACGCGGCCGGGACGTGGTCGTGGGCCTGGTCGAGACCCACGGCCGTCCCCGCACCGCCGAACTCCTGGAGGGCCTGGAGATCATCCCGCGCAGGACCGTCGTCCACCGCGGGGCCACCTTCACCGAGCTCGACGTGGACGCCGTCATCGCCCGGCGGCCGAAGGTGGCGCTGATCGACGAGCTGGCCCACACCAACGTGCCCGGCTCGAAGAACGTCAAGCGCTGGCAGGACGTGGACGAGATCCTGGACGCCGGCATCGACGTGATCTCCACGGTGAACATCCAGCACCTGGAGTCGGTCAACGACGTCGTCCAGGAGATCACCGGCGTGCCGCAGCGCGAGACCGTGCCCGACGAGGTGGTGCGCCGCGCCGACCAGATCGAGCTGGTGGACATGTCACCGGAGGCGCTGCGCCGCCGCATGGCGCACGGCAACGTGTACGCGCCAGAGAAGGTCAGCGCCGCCATGTCCAACTACTTCCGCGTCGGCAACCTCACCGCGCTGCGCGAACTCGCGCTGCTGTGGGTGGCCGGCAAGGTGGACGACCAGCTCGACCGCTACCGCGCCGACCACGGCATCGCCACCACCTGGGAGACCCGCGAGCGCGTCGTCGTCGCCCTGACCGGCGGGCCGGAGGGCGACACGCTGGTCCGCCGGGCCGCCCGCATCGCCGCCCGCACCAAGGGCGCCGACCTGCTGGCCGTGCACGTCACCAGCGCCGACGGGCTGGCCGGCGCCGACCCGGCCAGCCTGGCCCGCCAGCGCACGCTGGTGGAGGACATGGGCGGCAGCTACCACCAGGTCGTCGGCGACGACGTCCCCCGGGCGCTGCTCGACTTCGCCCGCGGCGTCAACGCCACCCAGCTCGTCCTCGGCGCCTCGCGCAGGGGGCGCTTCGCGCAGATCTTCTCCCGGGGCGTCGGCGTGGAGACCACCGCCCGGTCCGGCTCGATCGACGTCCACATGATCACGCATGAGGAGGCCAAGCAGGGACGCCGGCGGCCCGCCCGCACGCGGGCCGCGCTCACGCGCACCCGGCGGGCGAGCGGCTGGGCGCTGGCGGTGGCCGGGATGCCGCTGCTGACGGCCGCGCTGGCGCCGTTCCGCGACATGCTGTCGCTGCCCAGCGAGATCCTGTTCTTCCTGTGCCTCACCGTCGGGGTCGCGCTGGTGGGCGGCATGTGGCCGGCCATCACCGCGGCCGTCGGCGGTTCGCTGCTGCTCAACTGGTTCTTCACCGCGCCGGTCGGCGAGTTCACCATCGCCGCCCCGGAGAACCTGTTCGCGCTGGTCGTGTTCGTGCTGGTGGCGGCGGCGGTGAGCACGATCGTGGACATCGCCGCCCGCCGGACGAGGGAGGCCGCGCGGGCCGGCGCCGACGCCGAGCTGCTGTCCACCATGGCCGGTCACGTGCTGCGCGGCGAGGCCGCGGTGTCCTCGCTGCTGGAACGCATGCGCGAGACCTTCGGCCTGACCTCCGTCACCCTGCTGGAACGCCGGCCCGAGGCCGCCCGCGTGCCCGACCAGCAGTCCGACCCCGACGCCTGGCGGATCGTGGCGACCTCCGGCGGCGCCCCCGCCACCTGCCCGGGACGCTCCGACACCGACGTCGTCATCGACGAGGAACTGGTCCTGGCGGCCAGGGGCGAGCCGCTGGAGGCCGCCGACCGCACGGTGCTGGAGGCGTTCGCCGCCGAGACCGCCGTCGCGCTGCGCCAGGAACGCCTGCAGCAGGAGGCCGAGCTCGCCCGCCCGCTCGCCGAGGCCGACCGGATGCGCACCGCGCTGCTGGCCGCCGTCAGCCACGACCTGCGCACGCCGCTCGCCTCCGCCAAGGCCGCCGTCGAGAGCCTGGGCAGCACCGAGGTCGCCTGGTCGGAGCGGGACCGGTCCGAGCTGCTCGCCACCGCCAAGGAGTCGCTGGACAAGCTGGACCGGCTGGTGGCCAACCTGCTGGACATGAGCCGCCTGCAGGCGGGCGTGCTCGGGGTGAGCGCTCAGCCGCTGGCGCTGGAAGAGATCGTGCCGCGCGCCATCGACGATCTCGGCCCGCTGCGGGACCGCGTCGAGGGGGACGTCTCCGTCGAGCTGCCCGACGTGCTGGCCGATCCGGCGTTGCTGGAACGCGTCCTGGTCAACCTCATGTCCAACGCCGTGCGCTTCAGCCCGCCCGGCCGGACCGTGCTGGTCACCGCGAGCGGGCACGGCGACCACGTCGAGATCCGGGTGATGGATCGCGGCCCCGGCATCCCGCCGGAGGCGCACGACCGCGTCTTCCAGCCGTTCCAGCGGCTCGGCGACCGCGACAACCACTCCGGCGTCGGGCTCGGGCTGGCCCTGTCCCGCGGGCTCGCCGAGGCCATGGGCGGCTCGCTCGTGCCCGACGAGACCCCCGGGGGCGGTCTCACCATGATCCTCACCCTGCCCGCCGCCGGTCCCGGACGGTGAGCGCTCGGGGCTGGTTCCGGGTGTCAGTCGCCGGGCGTCGTGGGCCCGTCCGGCCCGCGGAGGTGAACCGCGGCTCCGCGCCGCGTCCCCTCAGCAGCGTGCTGACACCAGGCGGTCGACGGGTCGCACCCCGATCGTCACACGGCGGCCGGTACGGCGGGCTCGGCCACGCGGTGCCGGCCGTCGGCCGCACGGGACGCCCGCGACACCCGGGCCATCGCCAGGAAGGAGACCAGCAGGCAGGCGGCGCCCAGCGGCATGAGGTCCTTCTCCACGAACGGCACCATGACGTCGGCGACCACCAGGACGGGCGTCCACGCCTTGACGCGGCGCTGGACGGCGAGCTGGAGGACCAGGCCGATCTGGGCGACGAAGAACAACATCGGCCCGAAGTCGTAGACCACCTGCTGCACCCCGGGAACCGACTGGACCTGGTCGAAGAGCACGCCCATCGCGGCGTGGTCGGCCGAGCGGAATCCCACGACGATGTCGATGGAGAACTGGGCGATCAGCGTGGTGATGCCGACATATCCGGCTACGGCCAGCCCTGTCGCCAGACGGCCGCGGCCGGCCAGCCTGCACATCTCGTGGAAGGTCACGGCGAAGAACGCCAGGGCGCCGATGAAGGCCAGGTGCCCGGTCGTCCAGGCCAGGCCGGGACCGCGGCTGCCGTCCAGGCCGTCCAGGATGCGGAGGACGCCGTAGGTGAAGGTGAGCACGGGGGCGGCGACGAAGGCGATGCGGGGGTTCATCTCGTTGACTCCTTAGCGGTGATGACCTCCCCAATCCTGGTTTTCCGCGGCCTGCCGGACATCGCCGGAGCGGGCGAAGTCCCGTCTCGCTCTTGAGCGGGATGCGGTACCCCGCCTCCCTCCTGAGAGGGATCATTCCCCGACCGGGCCGACGAGGCCGAGCTCGTAGGCGAGCACCGCCGCCTGGGTGCGGTCGCGGGCGCCGAGCTTGTCCAGGAGGTTGCCGACGTGCGTCTTGACCGTCTCCCTGGTGACGTGCAGCGCGGCGGCGATCTCCGCGTTGCTTCGCCCGAGCGCGATGTGCCGCAGGACGTCCAGCTCGCGCGGCGTCGGCTCGACGGGCAGGCTCTGGCGGGCGCTGCCCACGTGCGGCGAGGCGATGCGGCGCAGCGCGTCGGGGAAGAGCACCGCGTCGCGCCGGTGCACCAGGCGGACCGCCTCCACCAGCTCGCCGGCGGGCGAGCGTTTGAGCACGTAGCCGGCGGCTCCCGCGCGCAGGGCGCCCCAGACGAGCTGGTCGCTCTCGAACGTGGTGACCATGACGACGCGCGTCCTCGGCGAGCGGCGGGCCAGCTCCCGGGTCGCGGCCAGGCCGTCCATGACCGGCATGCGGATGTCCATCAGCACGACGTCCGCGCCGGCGCCGGCCGTGACCGCCGCTCGTCCGTCGGCGGCCTCGGCCGTCACCTCGATGTCGTCGTGCAGGGAGAGCATGGTCGCCCAGCCCGAGCGGATGAGCTGCTCGTCGTCGGCCAGGACGACCCGGATCACAGCGGCAGGCTCGCCCGGACGCGCCACGTTCCGCCCACCTCCTCCCAGGTGCACGTCCCGCCGGCGAGCCGGGCCCGCATGCGCATGCCGGTAAGGCCGCGCCCCGGCTCCCCCGGCCTGCTCAGGGTCGCGTTGTCCATGGTCAGGGTCAGTTCGGCGGCGGCGGCGACGGCGAGCGTGACCGGGCCGTGCCCGTGCCGCAGGGCGTTGGTGAGCGCCTCCCTGGCGATCGCGAACGCGGCCCGCGAGGTCGTGGGCGACACCTTGCCGAGGTGGCCGACGCTGACCCGGACGTCGAGGCCGCGGGTGAGCGTGCCGAGCGCCTCCAGGGTGGGCGTCCGGCCGGCCGCGCCGTCGTCGAGCACGCCGAGCAGCACGTCGAGCTCCTGCTGAGCGTTGCGGGCGGTGGTCGTCAGGTGGCCGAGCGACTGGGCGGCGAGCTCGGGGGCGGCGCGGCGCAGCGCCGCCTCGGCCGCCATGGCCTGCACCAGGACGACGCTGAGTGCGTGGCCGACGGAGTCGTGCAGCTCCAGGGCGAGCGACTGGCGGCGGTCCAGCTCGTCGATCAGCCGGGACGGCTCGGAACGCAGCAGCCGCCGCGCGACCCAGCGCTGGCCGAGCCCGGCGGCGACCATCGCGGCCAGCACGACGGCGATGAGCAGCAGCACCTCGGCCACCTGGCCGGGCGCCGCCTGCCACGCCCGCGGCAGCAGGCCGGGGGACAACGCCAGGACGGCCGCGCTGAGCGTCCCGCCGACGTACAGGTGCAGGCTGGACAGGGCCACCAGGTAGAGGCGGTCACCGCGTTCGGGCACGTCCACGTCGAGCAGGTCCGACAGCGCGATCACCTCCAGGCGGCGGGTCAGCGGCAGCAGCGCGAGCAGCACCGAGGCGGGCAGGCACGCCGCCCACAGCGCCAGCAGGCGGCCCGGCGTCGGCTCGGCCAGGATCGGCAGGCCGAGCCCGGCGGCGACCGGAGCCAGCAGCGCGGCGCCCAGGAGCTGGTAGACCCCGGCCCGCGCGGCCTGGGCGAGAGGGCGTTTCACGTGGACCGACGTTAGCCGACGCCGCCGGGGCCGCACTCCCCCGCCGGGGGGAGGCAGGGCGGCCCGGTCGTTCCTAGCGTGAGCGCCATGACGAGAACTGATCGTTCGCGCGGCGCCGCGGCGCCGCTCCCCGTGGCCGCCGCGACCGCGGGATCGCCGGTGACCGGTGGGCGGCTGCGCACGGCGTGGCGGGCCGCCCACGCGCCGGTGGCCGGGGTGCCCCGCTGGGCGCGGATCGCCGCCTACGCCGTGCCGTTCACCGTGCTGCCGTCCAGCCTCTGGCGGTTGCCCGCGGCGTTCGACCGCGGGATCGGGCTCGGTGAACGGCTGTACGTCGTGCTCCTGTCGATCGTGTCGGAGCTGGCGGCGTTCACCGCCGTCGGGCTGGTGGCCGCGTGGGGTGAGCGGTTTCCCCGCTGGGTCCCCGGGTTGCGTGGCCGCAGGGTGCCGACGCCGGCCGCCGTCGTTCCGGCGGCGTCGGGCGCCGTGATTCTCACGGTCCTGTGGACCGCGGCCTTCGTGACCGAGCTCGCCGGGGTGACCATGCGCGGCGAGCCGATCCCGCCGGACTTCCCCAGCCAGGCGGGCGGCTGGGAGGCCGCGATCTTCGCCGTCTGCTAACTTCCGCTCCTGCTGTGGGGGCCGCTGCTCGCCGCCGTCACCTACGCCTACCACCGGCGCCGGAGCCCGCGACCCGGCGTGCCCGCTCTCAGTGGGCGAGGGCGGCGGTGAGGCGGTTGCTGAAGCGGGCGAGCAACCCGCTCTGGGACGTCTCGGAGACCATCCGGCCGACGAACGGCGGGATGCGCCAGTTGGCGGGGCTGCGCCGGGCCAGCCTGGACACCAGGTTGACGTGCGGGTAGCGGGCCCGTTCGTAGGCGCGCAGCCGTTGCGCCGGGTCGCCGCCCTTGGCCAGCTCGCGGCCGAGCACCCAGACGTCCTCCAGGGTCTGGTTGGCGCCCTGTCCGAGGGTGGGCGGCATGAGGTGGGCGGCGTCGCCGAGCAGGGTGACGCGGCCCTTGCCCCACTCCTTGCGCACCTTCTGCCAGTGGTGGCCGAAGAAGTCGAGGTCGGCCTCCGACGCCTGGGCGAGCAGCTCGGGGACGGGCGACGCCCAGTGCCCGAAGCGGCGCCGCAGCTCGGCCAGGGGCGCGGCGGGGCGCGGCTCGCCGGGGGCCCAGCGCACGTCGAACCACCACTGGAGCTTGCCGTCGCCGGCGGGGATGATCCCGCAGGCACCTTCCTTACCGGTGATCATGAGGTGCAGATGGGTGCGGGCGAGGTCGATGTCGATCCGGCTCAGGGCCTGCCAGGTGCCGAACGTGGCCGTCCGGACGGGCACGTCGCCCCACAACTCGCGCCGGACGACCGAGTGGTGGCCGTCGGCGCCGATCAGCAGGTCGCCGGTGGCCGTCGAGCCGTCGTCGAAGGTCGCGGTCACCCGGTCGCCGTCCTGGGTCACGGTGCGGCAGGCCGTGCCGTAGCGGATCAGGTCGCCCGGCAGCCCGTCGGCCAGCCGTTCCAGCAGGAGACGGCGGGAGACCGACTTGTTCGGGAAACCGTAGAGCGCGGCCGCGTGGGCCATGTCGGAGGTGAGCCGCAGCCGGCCGTCCGCGGTCAGCGCGTCGATCCGGTCGAACCGGCCGCCGACGCCGTCAAGGGTGACGCCGAGGTCGTGCAGCACCGCGGCGCCGTTGCTGAAGATGCTCAGCCCGGCGCCGCCCGTGCGCATGGTGGTGGCCTGTTCGTAGATCCGCACCTGGTGGCCGGCGGCGAGCAGGCTGCGCGCGACGGCCAGGCCGCCCACTCCGGCGCCGATGACGACAACGTTCATTTTATCTCCAAAACGAAGTTACTTCGATTCAAAGATACATCGCTGTGAAGTACATTGGGGCGAGTGACCGACAACCACCCAGAAGCGGACGTCTACCGCGAGTTCCTGATCGCGGTCATGCTGCACATCGAGGCCATCGCCGACCGGCTCGGCGTGCACCATGTGGACGTGGCGGCGCTCATCCTGCTGGAGATGCGCGGTCCCCTCCCGGTGGGGGCGATCTCGGAGGAGCTGGGGCTGCCGTCCGCGTCCGCGACCCGGCTCATCGACCGCCTGGAGAAGGCCGGCTACGTACGGCGGGTGCGCGGCGAGCGCGACCGGCGCATGGTCACGGTGGAGCTGCTGGAGGACGGCATGGCCGAGTACCACGCCACCCGCGTCACCTCCGAGCGGCACCTGGAGCAGATCCGCGGCCAGTTCGCGCAGGAGCAGGTGCCGCTGATGCTGGGCCTCCTCGCCGGCGTCGCCCGCGCCTACCGCTCGGCCACCAAGGAGATCCGCGAGGAGTCCGGCTGAGGCGCCCCGGCAGCGCCTGGCATGCCGGATCGCGGCGTCAGTGCGTGTCGGCGGCGCCCCCGGCGCTGTCGCCGGCGCTGTCGATCTCGTCGGCGAAGGCGAGGACGCGGCTGTTGACGCGGTCGGGGAACTCGCCGTTGAGGGCGTGGGAGGCGTCCGGCCACAACTCGACGACGCCCCTGCCGAGCAGGCGGCGGGCACGCAGGGCGGCCTTGCGCGGGTTGTGGATGATGCTGCGCCCGGCGATCAGCGCGAGCACCGGCACGTCCAGCCCGGCCACCTGCTCGTCCGTGGGGTACGCGGGCGGCGGCAGGAAGGCGGTGAAGTCCCGCATCCCGGACGAGATCAGGTTGGCGACGGGCTCGTCGGCGGAGGCGTCGGCCCCGCCGGAGATCCAGCTCAGCAGCTTCCTGCGCCACGACTCGGGGAAGAACGGCACCACCGAGCCCAGCGAGAAGACGACGACCTTCCAGGTGATCCGGCCGAACAGGTTGGCGGGATCGAGCACGCTCACCGAGGCGATCCGCTCCGGCACGCGCAGGGCCAGGTGGAAGGCGCTCCACCCGCCGATGGACACCCCGACCAGGTGCACCCGGCCGAGGCCGAGCCGGTCCAGCAGTTCGGCCAGCCAGGTCGCCTGGTCGTCCGCGCCGCCGAACGCCCGGGTCTGCACCGACAGGCCGGGCTCGCCGAGCAGGTCGACGGTGTAGACCGGCCGCCGGGCGACGAGGCCGGCCAGGTTCGCCTCCCACATCGGGGTGGCCGAGGTGCGCCCCGGCAGCAGGAGCAGCGGCACGCCGTCGCCGCCGCCGAAACGGTAGACCCGGACGGATCCGAAGCCGGTCACCACGTCGTGGGTCTGCCCGGGTTCGGGGAGCCGGGCCATGGCGTCGTCGTAGGCGCGGCGGTAGCGCGCGAAGGCGGGGGCGTCGCGGAAGTGGCCGAGCCGCCGCGCGCGGAACTCGGCTCCGATGTTGGCTTCCACAGGGTCGTTCACGTGCGGCATCCTTCGTTCGCCCTTCGCGATACGATCGTATCGCAACAATGTCACGATACACTCGTATCGCAAAGGAAGGGGGGCCGTGCCGAAGCAGGTGGACCACGCGGCGCGGCGGGCCGAGATCGCCCACGCCGCGCTCCGGCTGTGCGCCCGCGACGGCCTGGCCGGTGTGAGCATCGGAGGGGTCGCCCAGGAGGCCGGCGTCTCCAAGGGGCTCGTGCAGCACTATTTCGGGGCGAAGGCCGACCTGATGCGCGCGAGCGCGCAGCTGCTCAGGCAGGAGATCGAAGGCCATGTCCGCGCGGCGCTGCGGGAGGCCGCCGGGCCGGCCGACACGCTGCGGCGCACGCTGCTCGCCGTCGTCGAGCTGGGCTCGCGCGCTCCGGTGCTGCTGCTGGCCGGGCACGCGTTCCTGGCCAGGGCCGTCGCCGAGCCCGACGTACGCGAGCTGTACCGCGCGGGCGGCGACGCGGTGCACCGCGAGATCGCCGCGCTCGTGGCCGCCACCGCCGCGGACCCCGGCGTCGAGGCGGGCGCGGAGGCTCACGTGCTGCTCGCGCTCGCGCGCGGGCTGGCCGACGGGGTGCTGGTCGGGGAACTGGACATCGCGGAGGCGACCGCGGTCCTCGACCACCAGCTCCGCCGGCTCGACCGACCGGCGAGCTCCTGACCGAACGCCGCCGGCCGGCGGGTCTCCCAACGGGACGCCGCGGGCGGCCCGGGGAGATCGTCCGCCGGGCCGCCCGCGGCGCTCTCATCCGCCGATCGCGGGCAGTCCCTCCGGTACGGCCTCCGCCGCCGCCTCCGGCCCGGCGGCCGCGAGCAGCTCCACCAGCCGGTCCGCGATCGCGGAGATGGTGGGCTGCTGCCACAGCAGGGTCGCGGGCAGGCGGCAGCCGAAGCGCTTGTCCAGACGCCGCCGCACCATGACCGTCATCACCGAGTCCAGCCCCTGCTCGACCAGCGGACGGCGGACCGCCAGGTCCTCGGGGGCCAGCCGCATCACGGCCGCGATCTCCGCCCGCACCTCGGGCAGGACGCGGTCGCGCAGATCCTCCGCCGCCAGCCCGGCGAACGACTCGGCGGGCCCGCCCAGCTCGTCCTCGGCCGGGACGGGCGCGTCGATCACCGGGTAGCGCAGCCCCGTGAGGTGTCCCACCACCCGGCCGTCCAGGTCGGCCAGCAGCGCCCGGACGGTGTCGTCGGCGCCCTGGTCCACGGCCGCGTCGATGACCACCGTCGCGGGCGGGGCGCCGGTCAGCACGACCTCGTCGATGTGCACGACCATGCGCAGCACCGGATCGCCGGGGAACACGCAGGGCGCCACGGACATCGCCGCGTCCAGCGCCGGGGCCCAGCTCCCGGCGTCCCCGGTGCGGACGGTGGCGCGCAGCGCGCCGTCGCCGCCCAGCAGCGTCTCGATCGTCCAGTCGAAGCCCGTCGAGGGCACGCCGACGGCGGCCAGCCGCTGATGCACGAACCCGGGGTCGATCGCGGTCAGAGCGCCGGCGTCGGGCAGCACGTCGGGCTTGACCTGGCCGGGAGCGGCCACGTCGGCGGTGACGTGCACCAGCCAGGCCGGTTCGGGCTCGCCGGGGGCGGCCGGCGTGCGGGCCGCGAGCCGGACCGCCGGAGGCTCGTGCACGACCTGGACCTGCCGGCGTTCCGCGGTCATCAGCGGATGCGTCATCTCCACGCCGGTGAGCGTGACGTCCTCGTCCTCGGCCGCGTGCAGGAACGTGTTGACCAGCACGGCGGCGGGCACGATCTCGACCCCGTTGAGGGTGTGGCTGCCCGGGTAGGGCCGGTTGGCGTCCTCCAGGCTGGTCCGCCACACGCGGGTGCGGCTGCCGGCGAGGCTGGTCACGGCTCCGAGCAGGGTGTGGGAGCGCACGTCGTGCCCGCGGTTGTCGTCGTCGCCGGAGCCCTCGCGCCAGTGGCGGCGGTGCTGCCAGGCGTACGGCGGCAGGTCGGTGAGGCCGCCGTACGGCTGCAGCCGGTTCCAGTCCACCTCGACGCCGTGGCAGTGCGCCGTGCCCACCGCGGCCAGGAAGGCCGGCAGCTCCGGCTGGTTCCGGCGCAGCGAGGTGCCGACGAACACGTCCTCGAACCCGTGCTCCGACAGCGTCTCGGTGACGGAGTGCGCGACCACCGGGTGGGGGGAGATCTCCAGGAACACGCGGTGGCCGTCCTCGGCCACGGCCGTCGCCGCCGCGGTCAGCCGCACGGGGTCGCGCAGGTTCGCCGCCCAGTACGCGCCGTCCGGCACGGGCATCGCCCGGGGGTCGGCCAGCGCGGTCGTGTACATGGGGATGCGGGGCGGCCCGAACGACAGGTCGGCGACGGCGGCGGCCAGCTCGACGGCCAGCGGGTCCATGTGCGGGCTGTGGAAGGCGACGTCCGAGGCCACCCGCCGCACCACGATGCCCTCGGCCGGCCAGTCCTCCACCACCGCCTCGACCGCGGCGACGTCGCCGGACAGCACGGTGGAGACCGGCGACGACGAGATCGCGGCCACCAGGTCGGTCCGGCCGGCCAGCCGCTCCGCCGCCTCCTCGAAGGACAGGCCGACCATCACCATGGCCCCCTTGCCCTCGGCCTGCCGCAGCAGCCGCGAGCGGCGGCAGATCAGGCGGGCGCCGTCGGCGACGGTCATCGCGCCGGCCGTCACCGCCGCCGCGATCTCGCCGACGGAATGGCCGATGACGGCCCGCGGAGCGACCCCGTACGCGTTCCAGAGCCGGGCGAGGCCGAGCTGCATCACGAAGATCATGGTCTGCACGCGGTCGATCGAGTCGAGCTCGCCGTCGGCCAGGACCTGCCGCGGCGAGAAGCCGATCTCCTCGGCGAAGATCGGCTCCACCTCGTCGACCAGGGACGCGAAGTCCGGCACGGCGAGCAGTTCCCGCCCCATCCCGCGCCACTGGCAGCCCTGCCCCGAGAACACCCAGACCGGCCCGGGGCCGAGCTCGGGCAGCACGTCGCCGGTGAGCACCGCCTCGGCCGGCACGTCGTCGGCGAGCCTGCGCAGGTGGGCCGCCAGCTCGTCGCCGTCCGTCCCGATCACGACGGCGCGGCGGGGCAGATGGGTGCGCCGCAGCGCCAGCGTGTGCCCCGCCGACGCCGGGTCGACGCCCGTGCCCAGGTGATCGGCGAGCCGGCCCGCGTACTGACGGAGGGCCTGCTCCGACGCGGCCGACAGCGGGAAGAGCCGCTCCGCCCGGGGAGCCGCCTCCTCCGCCTGCGCGTGCCGGGGCGGCGGGGCCTGTTCGAGCACGATGTGCGCGACGGTGCCCCCGTACCCGAAGCTGGAGACGCCCGCCCGGCGCGGGTGGTCGCGCTGCGGCCAGGACGATCGCCGCGTCACCACGCGCAGGCCCGAGGACTCCCACGGGACGGCCGGGTTGAGCGCGGACAGCACGCTCGGCGGGATCTCCCCGCGGTCGAGGGCGAGCACCGCCTTGATGACCCCGGCGATGCCGGCGGCGCCTTCGAGGTGGCCGATGTTGGACTTCACCGAGCCGATCAGGCACGGGTCGCCCGGGGGCCGCCCCGCGCCGTACACCGAGGACAGCGCGCCCGCCTCCAGCGGGTCGCCGAGCCGGGTGCCGGTGCCGTGCGCCTCGACGTAGTCGACCGTGGACGGCGCGACGCCCGCCTGCCTGCAGGCCCGGTTCATCACGTGCTCCTGGGCCTCGCCGCACGGCGCCATGATGCCGTTGGTGTGCCCGTCCTGGTTCACGGCGCTGCCGATGACCAGCGCGAGCACGCGGTCGCCGGCGCGCTGCGCGTCGGACAGGCGCTTGAGCACGACCACGCCGCAGCCCTCGCCGCGGCCGTAGCCGTCGGCCGCCGCGTCGAACGACTTCGACCGCCCGTCGGGCGCCAGCGCGCCGGCGGTGCCGAGCGTGAGGGTCTGGCCGGGGGTGACCAGCAGGTTGACGCCGCCGGCGAGGGCGACGTCGCTCTCGCCGAGCCGCAGGCTCTGCGCGGCCAGGTGCAGCGCGACCAGCGACGCCGAGCAGGCGGTGTCGATCGCCATGCTGGGGCCGCGCAGGTCGAGGGAGTAGGAGATGCGGTTGGCCACGGCGCAGGTCGCGGCGCCGATCCCGGTCCACGCCTCGATCTCGGGCAGGTCCTCCAGCAGCCGGCCGCCGTAGTCGGCCGTGCAGACGCCGACGAACACCCCGGCGTCGGTCCCGGCCAGCTCGTGCGGCGGCAGGCCGGCGTGCTCCAGGGCCTCCCACGCGGTCTCCATGAGGATCCGCTGCTGGGGGTCCATCAGCTCGGCCTCGCGGGGCGACAGGCCGAAGAACTCGGCGTCGAAGCCCTCGATGTCGCTCAGGAAGCTGCCGTGCCGCACGGCGTCGCGCAGCGCGGCGGCGTCCTCGGGGCTGCGGGTCTCGTAGCGGCGCCAGCGTCCGGCGGGCAGCGGCCCGGTCGTGTTGCGGCCGGCGCACAGCAGGTCCCAGAACTCGTCCGGCGAGTGGACGTCGCCGGGAAGACGGCATCCGATCCCGACCACCGCGACTGGTTCCACCCTGGCGCCGCGCGGAGTGTCGACCATCTGCGTTCGTTTCCCTTCGGTGTCAGGCCCAATGAGGAGTTTCGAGGATTTCGAGCACGGCGCCGGAGACGGTCACCCCTGGCCCGGTGCCGAGCATGAGCAGGTGGTCGCCGGGGCCCAGCTGCCCGGTCGTGAGCAGGTGGTCGAGGGACAGGACCTGGTCGCCGGCCCCGCAGTGGCCGATGGTGCGGCCGTAGTCCCAGGTGGAGCGGGACATGGGCAGGTCGACCACGGCCATGCACCGCTGTTCGACGATCTCCTCGGAGTAGTTCATGAACGCCACGCGGGCCAGGTCGCGGGCCTCGATCCCGCTCTCGTCCAAAACGCGCTCGACGATCTCCATCAGCGCCCGCTGGATGTTGAACAACGCCGCGCCGGCCTCGCCCTGGGGCATGACCTGCTGCCGGAACTGCTCGTTGCGGGCCGCGAAGCTCATCCGGCGCCCGACCGTGACGCCCGGCGGGAACAGCGGTTCGCTGCCCCGGTGCAGCTCCTCGGCCTCGGCCACCGTCGTCGTGCAGACCGACGCCAGGCGGGCGAACCCGCGGTCCTTGGTGAGGACGAGCGCGGCGGCGGCGTCCCCGCCGATGTAGCCGGGGCCCATCCGCCACCGGTCCATCAGCGGGGTGCCGTAGTTGTCGGCGGTGACCAGCAGGGCGGCCTGCCTGCCGGGAGCGGCGGCCAGGTGGCCGGCCGCCAGTTCCAGGGCGATGAACATCCCGTTGCAGCCCTGCCGGATCTCGGTGGCCAGGACGTCCCCGCCGACGAGATGGCGTTGCAGGTAGGAGTGCGGGGGCCAGCCGTCCGGGCCCTGGTGCCAGGTCGAGGCGTACAGGAGGAGGTCGAGGTCGCCCGGCGCCCGGCCGCTGCGCTTGATCGCGCTGCGCGCCGCGTGCAGGGCCATCTCCGGAGCCGGCACGTCGCCGGCGACCACCGCCCCGGCCAGGTTGTGCAGCTCGGCGTCCGCCGCCGGGTACCAGCCCTTGGCGACGGCCTTCTCGACGCTGACGACGGTCCGGGGCAGGTAGGTTCCCACGCCGCCGATGTAGGTGTCCGCGTACCGCATGACTTCCGTCCTCGTCCCGGCTAAGCGGATTGGAGTTGTCTGACCATCGTCACGATGGTCGCGACGTCCCTGAAGTTCTCGGGGTCGAGCATGGCGGCGGTGATCCGGACGCCGACGTCCTTCCTGAGGAAGTTCAGCAGCCGTGCCGTGCGCAGGGAGTCCAGCAGGCCCGACACGAGGAGCGGGGTCGTCTCGTCCACCTCGACGTCGTCGCCGTCCAGGACGAGGTTGTCCTGGACGAAGTCGACCAGCCGCCGCGCGAGGTCGTCGTCGCTCACGCGCGGGCTCCTCTCGTGACGGGAGCGGTGGACAGGACGCGGAACGCCGCCGCGGCGACCGACGTGCCGGAGCCGAAGCCGACCATGAGCAGGTGGTCGCCGGGCACCAGCCCGCCGGTCGCGATCAGGTGCTCGAAGGCGATGAACTGGTCGACCGCGCCGCAGTGGCCGACGCGGCGGCCGTAGTCCCAGGTCGTCTGGTCCTCGTCGATGCCCAGCCAGGACATCTGCCCGTCCAGGTCCTCGCGGCGGCCGTGCGGGAAGGCCACCCGGGTGATGTCGGCGAAGCCGATCCCGGCCTCGTCCAGGGTCTGCTCGACCTGCTGCATCATCGTCTTCTGGATCGTCAGGTGGATGCCGGTGCCCTGCGACTTGAGCAGCCGCTGCCGGAACTCCTCGTGCCGGTCGCCGAAGCTCAGCCCCCTGCCGACGGTGGCGTCCGGGGGGAAGAGCGGGTAGGCGCCGTCGTTGACGGCGTCGGCCTCCGGGATCACCGTCATGTTCACCGACAGCAGCTCGGCCATGCCGTAGTCCTTGCCGAGGACGAGCGCGGCCGCGGCGTCGCCGATCAGCGCCCCGGGGGTCATCCGCCAGCGGTCCACCAGCGGAGTGCCGTGGTTGTCGGCGGAGACCACCATGGCCGTCTGCCGGTCGGCGGCGGCCTGGAGGTAGCTCGCCGCCAGTTCCAGCGAGCTGATCATCCCGACGCAGCCGCTGCGGATCTCGTGCGCCGGCACGCCGCCGCCGAGGAGGTGCATCTGCAGGTAGTGCTGGGGCTGCCAGCCGTTGGGGCCCTGGTGCCAGACCGACGGGTAGAGCAGCAGGTCCAGTTCGCGCGGGGAGGACTCGCCCCACCGCTCGTAGGCGTCCAGGACCGCGAGCCGCGCCATTTCCGGCGCCGGCATGTCGCCGGCCACCGCCGCGCCGATCTGCCGGAACCTCTCGGCGTCCGCGGCCGGGTACCAGCCCTCGCGGACGGCCTGCTCGACGCTCACGCTGTCAGGCACGTAAACGCCCAGGCTCCTGACGAACATGTTGGGTGTACGCACACGCCCCCTAACTCATCGACGAATCCCGGACAACGGCCCTCGACAGGGAAAAGCGCTTATCCGATTTATTTCCGGCCAGGAGTCACGTGGCCCCCGGCCGGTCGGTGAATACGACGGTAAATGCGCCGGCGGGCCGTCCCGGGTAAGGATAGGGGCGGCCCGCCGAATAAAGCAATATCGTGATCCGCGACCTTCCGTGACCAAGGTTCGACGGAACGTGGCGCAATAAGGGAAAGCCGCTATTCGGCTCCCCGCCGCGGATTCGCCGAATGAAATTCGGGAAACCGCGGCGACGGAACCCCGGTCGTCTCAGGCGGGCACTCTCGTGCAGAGGAGGTTGTTGAGCTTGAACTGGGCGGGAATGTCGTTCGTCCCGGTGACGGACGCAGAGAAGCCGAGGCTCTGGCTGGAGCCGGGGCCGATGTAGGTGTTGGTGCCGGCGTCGCGGGCGGTCACCTGCGTGCCGGTCTGGGTCACCGTGGCGTTCCAGGCGTTGGTGATCTGCTGGTTGCCCGTCCAGGCCCACGTGACGGTCCAGCCGTAGATGGGCGTCGTGCCGGTGTTCCTGATGGTCAGGCTGCCGTTGAACGCGCCGTTCCAGACCTCGGTGGCGTAGGTGACCTCGCAGGAGGTGCCCATCTTGAGCCCGCCGCGCAGGAAGGTCGTGAAGTTGGGCCAGGTGGGGTCGAGGGTGCCGGTGCCGACGGTCTCGCCGCAGTTCTTGGTGGTGCGGACGGTCTGCGTGCCGTAATGGGCGGGGTCCATGATCTGCGGCATCATGTGGTCGGCGCCGGGCACCGAGACGAAGGTGGCCGACCCGCACTGAGCCTTGATCTTGTTGTAGAGCAGCACGCTCTGCCCGTGCGGCACCAGGAAGTCGGCCTGGCCGTGCAGGAACATCAGCGGCGGGTCGTTGGCGTCGACGTAGGTCATCGGGTTGGCCTGGGCCACCGTGGCCGGGCAGGTCTGGATGGGACAGCCGACCAGCAGGGACTCCGGCGAGGCGGGCGAGTTGTGGTCCAGCCCGCCGGTCGGCAGGTTCTGCGCGTTCATCTGCAGGAAGTCGGTCGGGCTGTAGAAGGCGAGCCCGGTCTGCACGGCGCTGGAGACGCCGGTCGTGCCGATGCCGCCCTCCAGCGCCGAGACGCCGCCGGACAGCGTGGCCATCTCCGTCAGCCAGCCGCCCGAGGAGTCGCCCATGATCGCGAATCGGCCGGGATCGAGCTGGTACGTGGCGGCGTTCGCGCGCAGCCAGCGGATCGCCGCCTTGATGTCGTGCACCTGGGCCGGGAAGATCGCCTGGGCGCTGGAGCGGACGCTGACGCCGGCCACCGCGAAGCCCAGCGGGTTGAAGATCGCGGCGATGGCGTCCGCGCCGGCTTTGCCGTCGTCGCTGCTCCACGCCGAGCCGGTGTGCCAGATGATCAGGGGGCGTGGCGTGATGCCGGTGGCGGGCAGGTAGAGATCCAGCAGATGCCCTCTGCTGCCGGCCGGTTGCGCGGGCGCGTAGGCGATGTCGGTGATCGTCTGCGTCGCGTGCGCCGGCGGCGCGATGGCCGCCGGCACACCGACGGCGGCCAGCACGGTCATCGCCAGGCCGACGGCGGCCGTGCGGATTCGAGCTTGCATGGTGCGACTCCGGTTGGTCGGATGGTCGCCGCTTCCCCGGGTGGCCGTCCGTGTCTCGTCCGATGGCAGGGCGGCCGTGATGAGCACGCCGACCTGTAGCTCCTGTGAGAACAACGTCCTGTTCGAGTGTCGCGGCTCACATCGATATGGGCGGGGAGACGATATGACACCTACGCGACGGTGGTCAAAGTTTTCGAAGTTTCGTTTCCTTTAGAACGGGAAAGCGGCATAAATCGTACTTTGGGGCTGTAAGGCGCGGAGACGGCCCCAGATGATCCATGGCATGCACAGCCGGTCGGATACATCCCCGCGGCGTCTTTCACGCCGATGAAACTTTCATGACCTGACGGCCCGCGATTCCGCCGCGACAATCCCGCCGGAGCGGTGAGTGATAATGTCCACCGACATGATCTCCCCAGTCGCAGGAGGACGAATGCGAAAGGCACGCGCTGTTCTCGTCTCGGCCGTCATGGTCCTTGGAGTGTCGCTGACGATCGGCGCCGCCCCGGCGAACGCCGAGAAACTGGCGGGCGTCTTCAGGGAGCACGCGGAGTGCGAGCGGATCGGCACCCAGGGCGTCGACCAGAACTGGTGGGACGACTATTCATGCCAGTGGGAGAGCAAGTACAGCTACTACTTCCTCTACGCGTGACCCCGTGAGGCGCACGCCCCCCGGGCCCGCGGATCGAACCGGGGGCGCGTGCGCCCGCCGCGACCGCCGGACGCCGGACGGCCGGCTCAGCGGAGGGCGGCCAGGGTCGTGAGGGGGTTGTCCAGGAGGCCGGCGAAGGCGAGCTCGGCGGCTCCGGCGAGCGTGGTGTCGTCGCCCAGGGCCGTCACGGCCAGGCGCACCCGTTCCCGCGACACCGGCAGCACATGCGCGTCGATCCGGGCGCGGACGCGCGGCTCGGCGCCCGGATAGACGTCGCGCAGCATCCCGCCGAAGACCACGAGCGCCGGGTTGAACAGGTTGATGAGGTTGACGACGCCGACGCCGAGCCAGTCGCCGACGCGGTCGAGGGCGTCCCGCGCCCTGCCGTCACCGGCCCGGGCGAGGGCGACGACGGACCGGATGCCGTCGCGGCCGACGAGGTCGCCGGAGCGTCCCGCGTAGTCGAGCAGCGCCTCCTCCCCCACCTCGGCCTCCAGGCAGCCGCGCGACCCGCACAGGCAAGGCCGGCCGTCGAACGGGTTGACCAGCATGTGCCCGAGTTCGCAGCCGTAGCCCGTGTCGCCGTCCAGGAGGTCGCCGCCGACGATGATGCCGCCGCCGACGCCGACGTCCCCGTGCAGGTAGACGAGGTCGTCGACGTCTCGTCCCGCGCCGCGCACGTGCTCGGCGACGGCCCCCATGTGCGCCTCGTTGCCCACCTCGACGGGCAGCCCGAGGCCGAGCCCCGCCCCGAGTTCCGTGCCGAACGCCTGGTCCACCCAGCCGAGGTGCGGCCCGTACCGCACGGTGCCGTCGGTCCGCCTGATCAACCCGCAGTACGAGGCGCCGACCCCCACGCACAACGCGCCCGGCGCCGCCCCGGCGACCAGCTCGCGGCCGAACGCGGCCAGGACCCCGACGACGTCCTCCAGGTCGACCCCGGCGCGGGCGCGGACCGCCTCCCTGCGGTCGAGGACCCGGCCGCCCAGCCCGACGCGGGCCGCGACCAGCCGGTCCACGGCGACGTCGAACGCCAGCCCGTACACCGTGCCCTGCTCGGGCATGACGACGATGGACGGCCGCCCCGCCCGGCCCCGCCCGGCGGGCACGCCCTCGCGGACGAGCCCGGCCGCGGCGAGTTCGGCGGTCAGGT
This sequence comes from Nonomuraea sp. NPDC049684, assembly GCF_044465345.1. NCBI lineage: Bacteria > Bacillati > Actinomycetota > Actinomycetes > Streptosporangiales > Streptosporangiaceae > Nonomuraea > Nonomuraea sp. NPDC049684. The sequence goes on from NZ_JBITLO010000004.1 coordinate 176,190, forward strand.
CCATGATGGTGCTGCGGTTGAGGCCCATCCGGCGGCTCAGCGCGGCGCGGGACACCGCACCCTCGTCGTGGACGCGGCGCAGCACCTCGCTCAGGTTCCGCTGCCGCATCTGCTCCTGCGTCCGCACGCCCACCGCCGATCCCGTCATCTCCGTCACCCTAGGACGTGTCCTCACAGGATCACGGTCGCGCCGGAAGGCGCAAGGCGAAGGTGGTGCGGACGCCCGGGGTGCTGGCGGCCGTGGCGGTGCCGCCGTGCGCCTCGGCCAGGTCGCGGACGATCGCGAGGCCGAGGCCGCTGCCGCCGGTGCGGCGGTTGCGCGACTTCTCCGCCCGCCAGAACCGGTCGAAGACGTGCGGAAGGTGCTCGGCGCGGATGCCGATCCCCGTGTCGGTCACCTCGATGACCACGTGGTCGCCGTCCTGGCGGGCGTCCAGCGTGATGTGCCCGCCGGGCGGCGTGTAGCGCAGGGAGTTGGTGACGAGGTTCCCGACGGCCTGGCGCAGCCGTACGGGGTCGGCGGTCAGGGTGGGGGCGGCGGCGCCACCGGCGGTCAGGGTGAGCCCGGCGGCCTCGGCGCGGCCCCGGTGGGCGGTGGCCACCTGGTCGAGGAGGTCGCCGAGGTGCACGGGTTCGAGGTGCAGGCGCAGCTTGCCCGCGTCGGCGAGGGCGAGGTCCTGGAGGTCGTCCACGATGTGCTGCAGCAGCAGGAGCTCCTCGACCAGGGAGGCGATCAGCGCGGGGTCGAGCTCGGCGACGCCGTCCTGGGCCGCCTCCAGCCAGCCCCTGAGGTTGCTCAGCGGGGTGCGCAACTCGTGGGAGACGTCGCTGACCATGGCCTTGCGCTGCTCCTCCATGCGCTGGAGGTGCTCGGACATCTCGTTGAACGCGGTGGCCAGCTCGCTGATCTCGCCGGTCGTCCTGACCTGGACGCGGGCGGAGCTGTCCCCGTCGCGCATCCGCCGGGCGGCGTGGGTGAGCGCGTTGACCGGGCCGACCAGGCGCCTGGCCGCCATGACGCTGACGCCGACGGTCAGCACGAGCACGAGGAGGGCGGCCCCGGCGATCGAGGGCAGCGGGATGCGCGGCCCGGCGGCCTCGGACGGGGATCCGATGTACAGGTAGGCGGCGGGGGCGACGTAGGGATCGAGCTGTTCCTTGCGGGCGGCGGCGATGCACGAGGAGATCGTCTGGCCGGGTTCGGCGGCCGAGGACGCCGGCCGCTTCTCCTTCGCGACCCAGGTGAGGTCCAGGCCGACCGAGCCGCGTTCCGCGCCCTTGCCCTTCAGGCACCTGCCGACCAGGAGGTTGAGCTGCTTCAACGCGGCCTTCTCGGTGCGCGTCGGCGTGTTGAAGGCGGCCGCGTCGCAGGGGGCCGTCACCGCCGGGGCCGGGCTCGGCTCCTGCGGGACGCCCTCGCCGGTCGTCGTCACGGACGGCCTGCCGGTGTGGGAGACGACCGTCCGGACGGGCTGACCGGTACGTCTCATGCAGGCGGCGTAGGCGTCGGCGGCCTTCCCCAGCCGGACGCGGTCACGGTCGGGCAGCAGGAAGGGGCCCACCGCGCGCGGATCGATGCGGTCCTTCGCCGCCCCCGGCACCAGGGTCACGTCCACGGCCAGCGGATCGACGACGGCCGACACCCGGGCGGGCAGCGGGGTCCCGGCGGCCGCCGAGTCCGCGATGAGGGCGCCCTTCTCGGTGGTCAGCGCGATGCGGCGGCTGTTGGCGGCGGCGAGGTCGCGCACGGTGGCCGCGACGCCGGACCAGTCGGGATGGCGGGCTGCGTAACCGAGCAGGCTGTTGTTGATCTGGGCGTCGCTGGCCAGCGTCTGGCCCTGCTCGCGCTGGATGGCGCCGGAGGTGCTGTTGGCGGCCAGCCAGGCCGTCGCCGTGATCGAGCAGACCGCCACGACGGCCGAGCTCGTGAGCAGCCTGACGAACAGCGACCTCATGCGTGGGTCAGCTTGTAGCCGACGCCGTACACGGTCAGCAGCCGGGACGGGCGGCGCGGGTCGGGCTCGATCTTCCTGCGCAGGTTCATCACGTGCACGTCGACCGTGCGCTCGGTGATGAACCGGTCGAAGCCGTGGACGCGCTCCAGCAGCTGCTTCCTGGTGAACACCCGTTCCGGCTCGGCGGCCAGCGTCTCGACGATCCGGAACTCCGCGAGCGTGCAGTCGACCGGCGTGCCCGCCACGGTGACGGTGTGCCTGACCGGGTCCACGACCAGGTCGCCCGCCCGGAACAGCCGGCCCGCCTCCGGCGACCTGCCGGTGCGGCGCAGCAGCGTGCGCACGCGGGCCATCAGCTCGCGCGGGCTGTACGGCTTGGTCATGTAGTCGTCGGCGCCGAGGTCGAGCCCGAGCAGCAGGTCGTCCTCGGTGGACCTGGCCGTCAGCATCAGGATCGGCAGGTCGGACTCGGCGCGCAGCACCCGGCAGACGTCCAGCCCGTCGACCTTCGGCATCATCACGTCGAGCAGCACGAGGGCGGGGTCACCCTGCCGGGCCTCGTCGATCGCCGAACGCCCGTCGTGCACGACGCGGACCTCGTGGCCCTCCCGCTCCAGGTAGCGCCTGAGCAGTTCGGCCTGCTTGGGGTCGTCCTCGGCGACCAGCACGTACGCGCACATGGCCCGAGGTTATGCGCCCGCCACGAGTGCATACGGGATCCGCATGACAGGCAAACAGGTTCCACACATTCTGCCGCCAGGCTGCGCCGGGTGAGAACCAACCTGCTTCGTACGGCCGCGGCGACGGCACTCGCCCTCCTGGCGGCGGGCTGCGCGGGCAGCGCGGACAGTGCCGTGCGACCCGATCCCGCGACCACCACGGCGAGCACTGCGGCGAGCACTGCCAGGTCGAAGATCGCGAGCGTCAAGGGGGCACGGATCACGATCTACCGGGGCAGACAGGGCGCGGCCCAGCGGACGATCGCCAGTCCCAACGACTACGGCGCGACCCGCGTCTTCCTGGTGGAACGCGACGAGGGCGACTGGCTCCAGGTGCTGCTGCCGGTCCGGCCCAACGGCAGCAAGGGCTGGATCAAGGCCGCCGACGTGACGCTCGCGGAGACGTCCCACCGCGTGGAGATCGACCGCCGCGCGTTCCGCTTCACGGTCTACGACGGCGACCGGCCCGTCAGGACGGGCAAGGTCGCGACCGGCGAGGCCGGCACGCCGACGCCTCCGGGCCGCTACTTCTTCACCGAGCTGGTGAGGCCCACCGGCGACGGCGGGGCCTACGGCGCCTACGCCTTCGGGCTGAGCGGCTTCTCGCCGGTGCTGAAGAGCTTCGCCGGCGGCCCCGGCCAGCTCGCGATCCACGGGACGAACAAGCCTTCCGCCATCGGCACGCGGGCCAGCCACGGCTGCGTCCGGGTCAGCAACGACGACATCACCTGGATGGCGAAGAACCTGGCGATCGGCACCCCGGTCGTCGTCAAGGGCTGAGGCCCTGCTCGAAGGATGAGAGGAACCCTATGAAGATCAGAACCATGCTCGTCGGCGGCGTCGCGGCGCTGGCCCTCGCGGCGGGCCTCGCCGGGCTCTCGGGAACGGCCTCGGCCGAGCCCAAGAAGCCCGCCGCGGTGCCTGCCGCGGTGCCCGCCGCAGTGCCCGCCGCGGTCACCTCCCCGGCGCCCGCCCCGGTGCCCGCCGAAGGCCGGCCCACCGTGGAGCGGACGGCGGGGCCTAAGGAGCCGGTCGCCGTCAAGCCGCGTTACACCGGCTGATCACGACCCGTCGCCGCCGCGTGACGTCCCGCCTCTCCTGCCCGTCGGCCGCGTCGGCGGCCTGGCCATCACGGGCGGGAGCCGGGCCCGGACGCCGCGGCGCGACGTGCGGGCGGCGACCGGGGCGGCCACACCGTCCCTGACCACCCACCGCCGCGCCACGTGCGCGGCGGCCATGCCGTCCTGACCGCGCACGACACGGCGCCACGTGCGGGGCGGCCACGCCCTCGCTGTCCGCGCACGACGCGGCGTCCGTGACGCCGCGTGTCCCCCGCCGGGGCCCTACCCCGGCGGGGGCCTTCTTTTTCCGGGCCGTCCTCCGCGACGACGCCCGCGGACCGGGCCTTTCCCGTCGCGCTGCCGACCTCGCCGTCCTCCGAGGTCCTGCGACGGATGTGCTTGCCCGTCCGCGTCTTTCGCGCCTTTCGACCCCGTTTGCGGGAGCGCCCCGGCGAAGAGGATCATGTCGGTGTGGCGTTCCGGAGCGGTGGCGAGAAGGCCGCACTCCTCGCCTGCGTCCGGAGCCCGGGGTTTGCCTGTCGCCGGTCCGGGAGGTTCGCGCGCTCCGGCCGACGCCGGGCGCCGGGACGCCGCTGACCTCCTGCCGAGCCGTCCCGCGCCCACCGGCCGGCGACGCCTGCAAGCAAGATCATGGCAGGTTCCAAGTCAGTGGCAAGCCGGCTCACCGATGCTGTCGTGCGGACGACTATGGGCGAAAGGAGCACGCAACCGCAGAACACGACATTTGCCGCGAATGCCCCCCGCCGCACCCGCCTACCGCGCGACACTGAACCGCCCGCACGACCCCGCACGACCCCACGCGCCCAGCGACGACCTCGCCCTGGCCCGCGTGCCGTCCCGAGGAACGGGCTGTTCCATAACGCCCACCCGGGCACGTTTGACCTTTGCTGGAAAGAGGACACATGAATACGGATGTGACGGGCGCGAACCGCCCTCTCACCGACTCGCCGGGACGCCTCCACGAGGCCCTGGAGGCGCAGTGCCGGCGGACACCCGATCGCCTCGCCGTCGTCGCGGGCACGAGCCGGATGACCTACGCCGAGCTCGACCGCAGGGCCAACGGGATCGCCAACGCCCTGGCCGGGCGGGGTGTCGTACGCGGCGACCTGGTGGGCATCTGCCTCGACCGCGACGAGTGGCTGGTGCCCGCGCTGATCGGGGTGCTCAAGGCGGGCGCGGCCTACGTGCCGCTGGACCCGGCCTATCCGGCGGAACGCTTACGTTTCATGGCCGAGGACGCCGCCATGACCGCCGTGGTCACCTCGACGGCGCGGCGCGAGACGGCGGCGCCGACCGGCGCGGACGTCGTGCTCGTCGACGACGTGACGCCCGCCGCGCACGGGCCCGAGGTGCCCGGCGAGCCGGGCGACGCCGCGTACGTGATCTACACCTCCGGCTCCACCGGCCGTCCCAAGGGCGTGGTCGTGGAGCACCGCAACACCCTGAACCTGGTGCGCTGGGAGGCGTCCGCCTATACGGCCGAGGAGCTGAGCGGCATGCTCGCCGGCTCCTCCATCTGCTTCGACGCCTCGATCACCCAGATCTTCACGCCGCTGTACGCGGGCGGGACCGTGATCATGGCGGACAACGTGCTGGCGCTGCCCACGCTGCCGGCCCGCGACGAGGTGCGCACGGTATTCGGCGTCCCGTCCGCGCTGTCGGTGCTGCTGCGCGAGCCGCTGCCGGAGGGCGTGCGCATGGTGCTGTCCGGCGGCGAGCGGCTGACCGCCGCGCTGGTCGCGCGCGTGTACGCCAACCCCGGCGTGCGCCGGGTGCTCAACATGTACGGCCCCACCGAGTGCACCACCGGCTCCACCCTGTTCGAGGTCGCCCGCGACCACCAGGGCGAACCGCCGCTGGGCGGGCCGATGGCGGGCGCGCTGCTCAGCGTGCGCGACGCCGACGGCAGGCCGGTCCCGGACGGCGAGGTCGGCGAGTTGTGGATCGGCGGGCCGAACGTGACCCGCGGCTACCTGGGCCACGACTCGCAGGCGTTCGGCGCCGACCCGGACGGCACCCGCGTCTACCGCACCGGCGACCTGGTCCGGTGGGTGGACGGCGAGCTGCGCTACGTGGGCCGCGCCGACGACCAGGTCAAGATCCGCGGCTACCGGGTGGAGCTGGGCGAGGTCGAGTCGGCGCTGGACCGCCATCCCGCGGTGCGCCGCGCCGTCGTCCTGGCGCACACCGACGACGACGGCATCGCCTACCTCGTCGCGCACGTGGCCGCCTCCGGCGTGACCGAGCCCGAGCTGCGCGACTGGCTGCGCGACCGGCTGCCCGACCACCTTGTCCCGGCCAGGATCGGCGTGACCGGCGACCTGCCGATCGCCCCCACCGGCAAGGTGGACCGCGCGGCCCTGCCCAAGCTGGGCGCCGCCCGGACGGGGAGCGCCGCGCCGGTCGCGCCCCGCACGGACGACGAGCGCCAGGTGGCCGAGGTGATCGCGGACGTGCTGGGCCTGCCGGAGGTGGGCGTGCACGACCGGTTCGCCGACCTGGGCGGGCACTCGCTGGCCGCCGCCCGGGTGGTGACCGAGCTGTCCCGGCGGCTCGGGCACACCGTGCCGCTGGCGACGTTCCTGACCGAGCCGACCGCGGCCGGGCTGGCGGCGCGCCTGCGCGAGCCGGGATCGGCTCCGGTGCGGCGGACCGGCCGGACCCGGCACCCGCTCACCGCCGCGCAGCGCGAGTTCTGGACGTTGCGCCAGCTCCACCCGCACAGCCCGGTCACCACCGTGTCGATCCGGCTGCGCGTGCGCGGCCTGAGCGGCAGCGCGCCGCTACGCCGGGCGCTGGACGCCGTCCTGCGCCGGCACGAGGCCCTGCGCAGCACGATCTCCGCCGGCGAGGACGGCGTCCCGTACGCGGTCGTGCACCCGCCCGTCGCCGTCCCGCTGGTCGAGCATCCGGCGGGCGCGGACCCGGTGAAGGTGGCCCGCGCCGCGGTGGAGCACGTGTTCGACGTGACGACCGAGGTGCCGCTGCTGCGCGCCAGCCTGTGCCCCGTCGGAGAGGGCGTGGCCGAGCTGGTGCTCGTGACGGACCACATCGCCTTCGACGGCGGTTCGGTCGGCGTGCTGATGGACGAGCTGGCCGCCGAGCTGGCGGGTGAGCCCGTCCCCGAGCCCGCGGTGCAGCTCGGCGACGTGGCGGTGCGCGAGCAGGAGGACCGGCCCGACCTCGCGCGGCTGCGGGAGTTCTGGCGCGGCGAGCTGGCGGGGGCGCCGGTGGCGGGCCCGCCGCCCGGCGACCTGACGACGTGCCGGGTGATCAGGCCGCTCACCGAGGAGTTCACGGACGGCGTGGCCGCGCTGGCCCGCGCGTGCGGCGCGACCCCGTACGCGGTGTACCTGGCCGCGCTCGCCCTGGTCGCCGGGGAGCCGGACACGCTGGTCGGCATGGTCGCGGCGCGGCGCGCCCGGCCGGAGCTGGCCCGGGTCGTCGGGCCGCTGATCGACACGGTGCCGGTGCGGCTGCGGCCGGACGCCGCGCCGACCTTCCGCGACCTGGTCCGGCAGGCCGGGCAGGCCGCCACGCGGGCGCTGGTCCACCAGGAGGTCCCGCCCGCCGACGTGCCCCGCGCCCCGGTGCTGCTGGCCATGCAGCACGCCGAGGTGCCGGTGCGGGCCGGCTGCCTGGAACTGCTGACCGAGGTCGGCTCGGGTGCGGCGGTGCACGAGTTCAGCGTGCTCGTCAACCGGACGGCCGCCGGCGCCGAGCTGCACCTGGAGTACGCGGTCGCGCTGCTCGGCCGGGAGGCGGCCGGGGCGTACCTGGACCGGCTGCTGTGGCTGCTGCGGCGCGTGGTGGCCGAGCCGGACCTGGCGATCGCCACGTTCGAGCCGGTCACCCCGGACGAACGCGCCGAGCTGCTGGCCCGCGCGGCCGGCCCCCGGCTGCCCGACGACCTGCCGCCGGTGCCGCTGTCGCTCGCCGCGCACGCGAACGGCACGGCGGGCACGGCGGGCACGGCGGTGGTCGGCCCCGACGGCGTCGCGATGAGTCACGCCGAGCTGAACGACCGCGCCGACCGGATCGCGGCCGGGCTGCTGGCGCACGGGGTGTCGCGCGGCGACGTGGTCGGCGTCCGCGTGCCGCGGGACGAGATGTTGCCCGTGGCGCTGCTGGGCGTGTGGCGGGCGGGGGCGGCGTACCTGCCGCTGGACCCGGAGCACCCGGCCGAGCGGCTGCGCCTGCTGGCCGCGGACGCCGGCGCCCGCGTGGTCCTCACCCGCGGCGGGACGCCCCTGGAGACGGCGCCCGACGCGGACGGGCCGGTGACGCTCGACGCGGACCGGCTCGCGGCGGGCCCCCGCGCGGACCTTCCCGAGGTGCGCGCCGAGGACCTGGCGTACGTCACCTACACCTCAGGCTCCACCGGCGCCCCCAAGGGGGTCGAGGTCACCCACGGCTCCCTGGCCGCCCTCGTGGCCGGCATGATCTCGACGCTCCGCCTCGGCCCGGCCGACGTGCAGCCCGCGGTCGCGCCGCTGAGCTTCGACGCCTCGGCCTCCGAGCTGTGGAGCGTCCTGGCCGCCGGCGGCACGTCGGTGGTGGTGGACAGGGCCACGGCCACCGACGGGCACGCGCTGGCGGAGCTGATCACCAATAGCGCGGCCACGGTGATCGACCTGGTGCCGACCTCGTACCGGATGCTGATCGCGGCCGGCTGGGCGGGTGACCCCGCGCTGCGCGCCGTCGCCGGCGGGGAGGCGCTGGACCCGGCGCTGGCCGAGCAGATCCTGCTGCGCGTCGGCGAGTTGTGGAACGCCTACGGGCCCACCGAGACCACCGTCACCTCGACGCTGCACCGGGTGCGCCCGCATGAGGGCGACCGGGTGCCGATCGGGTCGCCGATGCCGGGCGAGCGGGCGTACGTGGTCGACGCGCGGCTGCGGCTGGTGCCGCCGGGCGCGGTCGGCGAGCTGCTGCTCGGCGGCGCCGGGGTGGCCCGCGGCTACCGGGGCCGTCCGGACCTGACCGCGGCCGCCTTCGTGGCCGACCCGTTCACGCCGGGCGGCCGCTGCTACCGCACCGGTGACCTGGTGCGCCGGCGGCCGGACGGGACGCTGGAGTTCCACGGCCGCCGCGACCACCAGGTGAAGGTCCGCGGATACCGGATCGAGCTGGGCGAGGTCGAGGCCGTGCTGCGCGAGGTCGCCGAGGCCGCGGTGACCGTGGCGGGCACGGACGCGCAGGCCCACCTGGTCGGCTACGTCGCGCCGGAGACGGCGGACCTGGCCGCGGTCGAGCGGCACGCCCGGTCCCGGCTGCCCGGCCACATGGTGCCGCGCCGCTGGGTCGCGCTGCCGGCGCTGCCCACGCTGCCCAGCGGCAAGGTGGACCGCCACGCGCTGCCCGAGCCGGACACCGGCCCGGCCCCGGCGCGGGTCGAACCCTCCACCGAGGCCGAGCTCCTGGTGGCCGCCGTCTGGTCCGAGGTGCTCGAACGGCCCGAGGTCTCGGCCGGCGACGACTTCTTCGCCCTCGGCGGGGCCTCCTTCGCCGCGACCAGAGTGGCCGCCCGCCTGCGCGAGATGTTGCAGGTCACCGTGCCCGTGCGGCTGGTGTTCGACCGGCCGGTGCTGGCCGACTTCGCCGCCGCGCTGGAGGAACTGCTGGCCGCCGACCTGATCGAGGGGAACGAGGGATGACCGAGGTACGTGAGGACCGGATCGCCGAACTCGTCCGGTCCAGGCTCGCCGCCGCCCTGAAGCAGAAGGAGCAGGCGGCCGTCCCGCGGATCCCTGCGACGTCGGCCGCGGACATGCCGCTGTCGCCGGCGCAGCAGCGGCTGTGGTTCCTGGCCCAGCTCGAACCCGGCACGCCCGCCTACAACGTGCCGCTGACGCTGCGGCTGCGCGGCCCGGTGGACGTCGCCGCCCTCACCGGCGCGGTGGCGGACCTGGCCGAGCGGCACTGGATCCTGCGCGGCGTCATCGAGGACGGCCGCGTGCGGCCCGTCGCCGCCGTGCCGGTGCCCGTGGTGGACATGACGGACGCCGTCCCGGCGGACCTGGAGCGTGAGCTGGCCGAGCACGCCTGGCGGCCGTTCCGGCTGGACGCCGAGCCGCCCCTGCGGGCCGCGCTCTACCGGCTCGGCGACGAGGAGTTCGTGCTCGCGCTCACCCTGCACCACATCGCCACCGACGCCTGGTCGGAACGCGTGCTGCTGGACGATCTCGCCCACCTGTACGCCGCCCGCCTCGGCCTGGAGCCGCCCCCCGCTCCCCCGGCCCTGCAGTACGCGGACGTGGCCGCCTGGGAGGCCGGGCGGCCCGACGCCGACCTCGACTGGTGGGCCGGTCACCTGGCGGGCCTGCCGCCGGTGCTGGACCTGCCGCTGGCCCGGCCGCGCCCGGCCGTCCCCACGTGGGAGGGGGCGGCGGTCGCGGTGGAGGTGCCCGAGGCGTTGTCGGCGAAGGTCCGCGCGGTGGCCGGGACGTCGCCGTTCATGGTGTTCCTGGCCGGGTTGCAGGCGTTGCTGAGCCGCCTGTCCGGCGTGCACGACATCGCCGTCGGCGTGCCGCACGCGGGCCGCCACCACCCCGACGCCGAGCGGGTCGTCGGCTGTTTCATCAACACGCTGGTGGTGCGCGGCGACACCGCGGGCGACCCGACCGGCGCCGAGCTGCTGGCACGGGCCCGCACGGCGGCGCTGGACGCGTTCGCGCACGCCGGCACGCCGTTCGAGCGGGTCGTCGAGCGCCTGCAGCCGGAGCGGAACCTCGCGGTCACGCCGCTGTTCCAGGTGATGCTCAACGTCTATGACACCGGCGCGCCGCCGTCGCTGCCGGGGCTGGCGGTCGAGGCCGGGACGCCGCCCGTGCCGACCGCCAAGTTCGACCTGAACCTGGAGCTCGGCGACGACGGCACCCGTTTCTCGGGCGAGTTGCGCTTCCGCACGGACCTGTTCGACGAGGACACCGTGCGCCGGCTCGCCGGCTGGTACCTGGAGCTGCTGGACGGCATGCTCACCGACCCGGACGCGCCGGTGCGGCTGCCGGCCGGCGACGACCTGCGCGGCCGGGACGCCGGCCTGCCCGTGGACGTGCCGCTGCACACGCTGGTCGAGCGGATGGCCGACGCCCGCCCCGACGCGGTCGCGGTCGGCTCGCTGAGCTACGCGGAGTTGGACCGCCGCGCCAACCAGGTGGCCCACTGGCTGCTGGAGAGCGGGGTGCGGCCGCAGGAGCCGGTCGGCGTGCTGCTGGAGCGGCGGCCCGAGCTGGTGGTCGCCATGCTCGGCGTGCTCAAGGCGGGCGCCGCCTACCTGCCGCTCGACCCGGTCTACCCGGAGCGGCGCAACCAGGCGGTGGTGGCCGACGCCGGAGCGCGGATCGTGCTCACCGGCGCCGAGCTCGCCGCCGCGGCGGAGGCGTCCGGCGAGCGTCCCGGCGTGGCGGTGGCGCCGGAGAACCTGGCGTACGTGATCTACACCTCGGGCTCGACCGGGCGGCCGAAGGGCGTCGCGGTCGAGCACCGGCACATCACGCACTACCTCGGCGCGGTGGCCGAGGTCGTCCCGGCGGGGCTGACGTCGTTCGCGCTGGTCTCCACCGCCGCCGCCGACCTCGGCATGACGAACGTGTGGTGCGCGCTGACCACGGGCGCCACCCTCCACCTGATCGACCACGAGACGGCCACCGACCCGGCCGCGTTCGCCGCCCGCCTGGCGGCGCACCCGGTGGACGCGATCAAGATGGTGCCCAGCCAGCTCGAACTCCTCGGCACGGCCGCCCTGCCCGGCAGGCTGCTGATCCTGGCCGGCGAGGCGGTGCCGGCGGACCTGGTCGCGCGGGTCCGGGCGGCGCGGCCGGACCTGGAGGTGCAGATCCACTACGGCCCGACCGAGACCACGGTGTCGGTGCTGGCCTGCGACGCGGTCGAGGCCCTGGCCGAGCTGGGCCCGGGCCGGGCGCCGCTGGGCCGGCCGCTGGCCGACGTGGTGTGCCGGGTGGCCGACCCGTCCGGGCGGGCGGTGCCGCCCGGCGTGCCCGGTGAGCTGTGGATCGGCGGGCCGAGCGTGGCCCGCGGCTACCTGGGCCGTCCTGACCTGACCGCCGAGCGTTTCACCGGCGGCTGGTACCGCACCGGCGACCGGGTCCGGGTGACCGGCACCGGGCTGATCGAGTTCCTGGGACGGATCGACGACCAGGTGAAGGTGCGCGGCTTCCGCGTCGAGCTGGGCGAGGTCGCCGCGGCGTTGCGCGCCCTGCCGCAGGTCGCGGAGGCGTACGTGCAGCCGCTCGGCGACGGCCTGGAGCGCCGCCTGGCCGCCTGGGTGACGCCCGCGACCGTGGATGCCGCGGCCGTGCGCTCGGCGCTGCGCGAGCGGCTGCCCGACTACATGGTGCCGGCCGCGATCGGCGTGCTGGAGGCGTTGCCGCTCACGCCGAACGGCAAGGTGGACCGGGCGGCGCTGCCCGTCCCCGAGGCCGGGCCCGCGGTGCGGGTGCCGCTGGGCACGCCGGCCGAGCGCCTGGTCGGCGAGGTCTGGGCCGACGTGCTCGAACTCGCCGAGGTGTGGGCGGACGACGACTTCTTCGCCCTCGGCGGGCACTCGTTCGCGGCGACCCGGGTGGCCGGGCGGCTGCGGGAGCGGCTGGGCGCGGCGGTGCCGGTGCGGCTGCTGTTCGAGCATCCGGTGCTGGCCGACCTGGCCGCCGCGCTGCCCCGTCCGGCCACCGCGGCGCGCGTGCGGCGCGCGCCGGCGGACGGGCCGGTGCCGCTGTCCGGGGTGCAGGCCAGGCTGTGGTTCCTGGCGCAGCTCGAACCGGACAGCAGCGCCTACAACGTGCCGGTGGCGCTGCGGCTGCGCGGCCCGCTGCGCGCGGAGGCGCTGCTGGACGCGGTGCGTGACCTGGCCGAGCGGCACCACGTGCTGCGCGGCGTGGTCGACGACTCCGGCCCCGAGCCGGTGATGGTGGTGCGGGAGGCCGCCGAGGTGCCCGTCTCCACCGCGCGCGTGGACCCCTCCGAGGTCGAGGACGTGCTGGCCGGGCACCTGGCAACGCCGTTCGCGCTGGACCGCGAGCCGCCGATGCGGGCGGTGCTGCTCACCGTCGGCGACGGCCGGGACGACGACGAGCACGTGCTCTCGCTCACCTTCCACCACATCGCCACCGACGCGTGGACGCGGGGGCTGCTGCTGTCGGAGCTGTCCGGCCTGTACGCCGCCCGCCTCGGCCTGCGCCCGCCGCTCGACCCGCCCCCGGCGCAGTACGCCGAGGTGTCGCCGGTCCCCGACCCGGCCGACCTGGACTGGTGGGCCGGGCACCTGGACGGCCTGCCGCCGGTGCTCGACCTGCCCACCGACCGGCCGCGCCCCGCGGTGCCGGACCCGGGCGGAGCCGCGCTCGACCTGGAGCTCCCGGCGGAGCTGAGCGAGCGGATCAGGGCGGTGGCCGCCGCCTACCGGTCCACGCCGTTCATCGTGCTGCTGGCCGGGTTGCAGGCGCTGCTGGCCCGGCTGTCGGCGAGCGCGGACATCGCGGTCGGCGTGCCGGTCTCCGGCCGCGACCACCCGGACACCGAAGGCGTGGTGGGCTGTTTCCTCAACACCGTGGTCGTGCGGACCGACGTGGGCGGCGACCCGACCGGGCGCGACCTGCTGGCCCGCGCGCGGGAGTCGGCCCTCGGCGCGCTCGCGCACGCGGGCACGCCGTTCGACCGGGTGGTGGACCGGCTGCGGCCGGAGCGGAACCTGGCGGCCACGCCGCTGTTCCAGGTGATGCTCAACTACATCCCCGGCGTGGCCGGGGCCGGGCTGCCCGGCCTGGAGACGTCCGAGATCCACCTGCCGGAGCTGACCACCAAGTTCGACCTGAGCTGGCACGTCGTGGACGACGGGCCGGGCGCGCCGCTGCGCGGCGGGCTCGCCTACCGGACCGACCTGTTCGAACCGGGCACCGCGGCCAAGCTGACCCGCTGGTACGCCGCCCTGCTCGACGGGCTGCTCGCCGACCTGGACGCGCCGGTGGGCGCGGTGCCGCTGGAGCCGGTGACCGGCCCGGCGCTGGACGGCGGTCCGCCGCCGGAGCCGCCCGCCGGGGCGGTGCACCACCTGATCGAACGCTGGGTGGACGAGACCCCCGGCGCGCCGGCCGTGGTGGGCGCCGACCGCGCCCTGACCTACGCGGAGCTGGAGGCGGCCGCCAACCGGATCGCCCACTGGCTGCTGGAGGCCGGGGTGAGCGCCGACGAGCCGGTCGGCGTGCTGCTGGAGCCGGGCGTGGACCTGGCGTGCGCGTTGTTCGGCATCCAGAAGTCGGGCGGCGGCTACCTGCCGATGGACCCGGCGTACCCGGCGGCGCGGATCGCCGCGATGCTGGAGGCCGCCGGGGTGCGCGCCGTGGTGACGGTGAGCGAGTTCGCGCCCCTGATCGGGGACGGCAGGCAGGTGCTGGCGCTGGACCGGCCGCCGTCCCTGCCGGACACCCGGCCCCGGGTCGAGGTGCTGCCGGAGCACCTGCACCACGTGATCTTCACGTCGGGGTCCACCGGCACGCCCAAGGCGGTGGCCGCCGAGCACGGCGGCGTCCTGAACTACCTGGGCGGCATGCTGCCGCGCATCGGCGTGCCCGGCGGGTCGTTCGCCGTGGTCTCCACACCGGCGGCCGACTTCGGCCTGACCTGCGTGTTCGGCGCGCTGACCACCGGCGGGACGGTGCACCTGGTGCCGCGCGAGACCGCGATGGACCCGGCCGCGTTCGCCGGATACCTGGCCGAGCACCGGGTGGACGTCGTCAAGTGCGTCCCGAGTCACCTGGAGCTGCTGGCCTCGGGCGGCGACCTGGCCGCCGTGCTGCCGGGCCGGCTGCTGATCCTGGCGGGCGAGGCGTGCCCGTGGGACCTGGTGGAGCGGGCCCGCGCCGCCCGTCCCGAGCTCAGGATCCAGAGCCACTACGGCCACACCGAGTCCACGATGATCTGCCTGGTGTGCGACACCGAGGAGATCCCCGCCGACCGGCGGACCGGCATCGTGCCGCTGGGCCGTCCGCTGCCCGGCGTGTACGGCCACCTGGTGGACGCCGGAATGCGGCCGGTGCCGCCCGGCGTGCCCGGCGAGCTGGTCGTCGGCGGCCCCGGGGTCACCCGCGGCTACATCGGCCGGCCCGAGCTGACCGCCGAACGGTTCGTCCCCGACCCGCTGACCGGGCAGGGACGCTGCTACCGCAGCGGCGACCTGCTCCGCCTCACCGCCGACGGACAGATCGAGTTCCGCGGCCGGGTGGACGACCAGGTCAAGGTGCGCGGCTACCGCGTCGAACTCGGCGAAGTGGTGACCGCCCTGCGAGCCCTCCCCCAGATCGCCGAAGCCGTCGTCCTGCCCGTCGGCGAGGGCAAGGCCAGGCAGCTCGCCGCCTGGGTGACGCCCGCGACCGTGGAGGCCGCGGCCGTGCGCTCGGCGTTGCGTGAGCGGCTGCCCGACTACATGGTCCCGGCGCACGTCGTCGCGCTCGACCGGCTTCCCCTCAACCCGAACGGGAAGATCGACCGGGCCGCCCTGCCCGAGCCGGTGGCCGAGCAGGCCGCGTACGCGGCGCCCTCGACGCCGAACGAGGAGCTGGTCGCCGGGGCCTTCGCCCGGGTGCTCGGCGTGGAGCGGGTCGGGGCGGGCGACGACTTCTTCGCCCTCGGCGGCGACTCGTTCGCCGCCGTCCGCGCGGTCAAGGAGATCGGCCGCGGGCTGCGGGTGATCGACCTGTTCACCCGGCCCGCCGTGGCCGACCTGGCCGCGTACCTGGGCCGCGAGGACGGCGGCGGGCTGCTGCACCGCCTGGGCGGCGGCCGGACCAGCGAGTTCACGCTGGTGTGCGTGCCGTACGGCGGCGGGTCGGCGGCGGTGTACCAGCCGCTGGCCAGGGCGCTGGGCGACCGGGTGGAGGTGCTCTCGGCCGAGCTGCCCGGCCACGACCCCGCCCGCCCCGACGAGCTGCCGCTGCCGCTGGCGGAGCTGGTGGACGTGCTGGCCGCCGAGGTGGCGGCGACCGCGTCGGGCCCGGTCGCGGTCTACGGCCACTGCGTGGGCTCCGCGCCCGCCGTCGCGCTGGCGCGGAGGCTGGAGGCCGACGGCGTGCCCGTGCTGGGCGTGATCGCCGCTGCCAGCTTCCCGGCGGCACGACTGCCCGGAATGGTCAGGCGGCTGTTCGGCGGCGACCGCTGGGTCTCCGACCGGATGTTCCGCGACGCGCTGCGCGCCTCGGGCGGGCTGCTCGACGACATGGACGAGGCCGCCAAACGCACCGCCGTACGCGCCATGCGGCACGACGCCGACCAGGCGCAGGAGTGGTTCGGCCAGGAGCTGGCCGGCGGGGGCACGCCGCTGCGCGCCCCGATCCTGAGCCTGGTCGGGGAGCGCGACCGCGCCACCGAGCTGCACGAGGAGCGCTACGCCGAGTGGGCGGCGTTCGCGCCGCGGGTGGAGCGGGCCGTGCTGCCCAGGGCCGGTCACTACTTCCTGCGCCACCAGGCCGAGCCGCTGGCCGCCGTCGTGCTGGCGCACCTGACCCGCTGGGCGGCCGGAACGCTGCCCGATCCGGTACGACCGCCGGAACGCACCAGACTGGGGTCCTTCTACACCGTCGCCGGCGGGCAGATCGTCTCGGCGCTGGGCACGGCGCTGAGCTCGTTCGCGCTCGGCGTGTGGGCCTACCAGCGCAGCGGCGAGATCCTGGACCTCGCGCTGGTCACGATGCTGGCGCAGATCCCGGCCGTGCTGCTCACCCCGCTCGGCGGCGCGCTGGCCGACCGGGTGGACCGTCGTAAGATCATGCTGGCCTGCGACGCGCTGTCCGGGATCGCCATGGTGGCGCTGGTGCTGCTGCTGACCACCGATCGGCTGGAGTTCTGGAACGTCTGCCTCATCGTGGGCGTGACCTCGGTCGTGTCGGCGTTCCAGCAGCCCGCCTGGCTGGCGGCGATCGCGCAGCTGGTGCCCAAGCCGTACCTGCCGCAGGCCAACGCCCTGGCCAACGTGGGCTTCGGCGCGGGCAACGTGGTCGCGCCGCTCGCGGGCGGCGCGCTGATCGGCCTGTTCGGGTTGTCGGCGGTGGTGGCCGTGGACGTGGCCACGTTCGCGGTCGGCGTGCTGACGCTGCTGCTGGTGCGCTTCCCCGACCGGCTGTTCCACCGGCGCGAGGAGACGTTCATGTCGGCGCTCACCGGCGGGTGGCGGTTCCTGCGCCGGCGGCGTCCGCTGATGGTGATGGCGCTCTACTTCGCGGTGGTGAACTTCTGCACCGCGCTGATGTGGGTGCTGGTCACCCCGGTCGTGCTGGCCATCGGCGACTCGGCCGACCTCGGCGCGGTGACCGCCGTCGGCGGCGTCGGCGCGGCCGTGGGCACCGGCGTGGTGCTGGTGTGGGGCGGCACCCGGCGACGGGCGACGGGCATGATCGGTTTCGTCGTCGGGTCCGGGCTCGGCGTGGTGCTGATGGGCGTGTGGCCGGTCGTGTGGCTGGTCGCGGCCGGGTTGTTCGTCCGGCTGGCGTGCATGAGCATCGGCAACGCGCACTGGCTGTCGATCATCCAGGTGAAGGTCGGGCCGGAGCTGCAGGGGCGGGTGCTCGCGGTGAACATCATGATCGCCACGGCCATGCAGCCGATCGGCTTCCTCTCCGCCGGCCCGCTGGCGGACTGGGCCGGACGGTTCGCCGGCGGGCCCGGCGGGGGCGCCGGGGTGGTGCTGCTGGCCAGCGGCGTGTTCCTGGTCCTGTGGGGGCTGCTGGGGCTGCGGCACCGGCCGCTGCACCACCTGGAGGACCTCGTCCCCGACGCCGCCCCGCCCTCGGAGGCCGCGGCCGACCTGGACGCCATCCAGGAGAGGGTGCTGAGCGCATGAACGGCGGTGCTGAGCCCATGGAAGCGGAGGATGCGGCGGGCGTGCGGCTTGTCGCCGCGGCCGACGTCCGGGCGGCCGGTGACCGGATCGCGCCGTACGTCCGGCGCACGCCGCTGCTGCGGCTGCCCGGCGAACGGCTCTGGGTCAAACCGGAGAACCGGCAGCCCACCCGCTCGTTCAAGGTGCGCGGCGCGGTCAACGCCGTGGGCCGGCTGGCCGGACGCGGCGTCCGGCACGTGGTGGCGCAGTCGTCGGGCAACCACGCTCAGGCCATCGCCTACGCCGCCGCCGAGCACGGGGTGCGGGCGACCGTCGTCCTTCCGGACACGGCGCCCGAGCTGAAGGTGAGCGCCGCGCGCCGGCTCGGCGCGGAGGTGGTGATCGTCCCGCCCGCGCTGCGGGAGGAGGCATGCCTGGCGCTGGCCGACCGGTTCGGCGCGACGGTGATCGGCTCCGACGCGTTCGACGTCATCGCCGGGCACGGCAGCGCCGGGGCCGAGATCTGCCTGGACCTGCCGGACGCGGGGACCGTCCTGGTGCCGGTCTGCAACGGCGGCCTGCTGGCCGGGATCGCGGTGGCGGTCAAGGCCGCCGACCCGGCGATCCGGGTGATCGGCGTCGAGCCCGAGCTGGCCGCCGACGGAGCGGCCAGCTTCCGGTCGGGCACGCGCACGGCGTGGCCGGTGGAGCTGACCTACCGCACGCGGGCCGACGGACTGCGCGCGCCGGTGCTGGGCGCCCTGGCATGGGAGCACATCCACCGGTACGTGGACGACATGGTGACCGTGACCGAGGACGCCATCGACGCCGCCGCCGTCCTGCTCCGGCGGGAGCTGGGGGAACGCGCCGAACCCAGCGGCGCGGTGGCCACCGCCGCCTACCTCACCCACCAGGCGCACCTGCCGCAGGGGCCGGTCGTCGCGGTCCTGTCGGGCGGCAACGTCGCGATCGGAACGGAAACCAGTCAGGAGCCGCAGGAGCCACTGGCCCGAAGCACCTGACCACGTGTTCGCGTTGCTCATGATCACGCTTCCCGTCACACGTGATCACACTCTCCGTCGCGCGCGCCCGCTGACCGGGGGTGCGTGACGGTCGTGGTGGCTGTGGTGGGGGGGGGCCCCCCCCCCCCCCCCCCCCCCCCCCCCCCCCCCCCCCCCCCCCCCCCCCACGCCCGCCTCCGGCACCCCGGAGAACCCGCAGCCCCCGGAGAACCCCGCAGACTGTCCCTAACCGAGACGTTCCCGCCCCTTGTCCGTCAACGACGCCAGGTGGACGCCCACGCCGAAAGTGGTGAAGCCCGACCTGGCCGCCTTCGTGAACTCCGCGACCACCACGTCCGACGGAAAGTCCTTCACCAGGACGTCATAGGCCGCGAATCCGTGATCCCGGACGGCGGCGAGAACCATGTCCGTGGTCAGCTCGGGGTTATCCACGATCTCCTCCAGCAGGTCGCCCTGCCTTCACAGTCGCACCGTTGCCGCCACCTGTCACCCGCAACAACCCTTTCCGTCCCGGGGCACGGCCGCCGATCGGTCGTCCGCGTCTCTCGCCGATCGTCGCGATGATGTCCGGAAAACTGATCATGGGAGCGCTGACGTGACGGACGCGTACAAGGAGTTCGACTGGCTGGCCACGTACGGCCCGTTCTATGACGTCTCGTGTGTGTCCTTCGCCCGATCCCTCACCCCTCGCGAAGCGCTGACCCGGCTCGGCGCGGGGACCGGCGACATCGAGCAGGTGACCTTCGACGGCCTCCAGGAACGGACGATGGAATGCATCGACGCCGACAACCTGCGCAGTGGCTACGTGGGCGCACTTGAGACGCAAGGCTGGACGGTGCTCGTCCAACTCTGGACAGAATCTTGCAACCGCCGGCTGCCGATTCTCTCCCAAGGGACCGAGGTCGTGTCGATCAGCCGGAATCTCCACGCCGACGACTACTTCACCTATGCGATCGACGGCGAACGGATCACCTACTTCAACCTGCTCTCTCCTCAAACACGCATGGGCAGTGAGCCCGATCGCTTGTTTCTCGAGATGTGGGAGACAGGGCTGGATCCCTGCCACGCCTGGGAAGGCCCGGACCTCCATGCCCCCTTCCAGCGATCGTTCGCGCTGGCGAAGAAGCTCACCGGCGTCGCCTTCTCCCAGAGCATGCTGGACCTGGGATTCCTCGCCGCCAGGATCAGAAACGAAGGATGACCATCCCGTCGCCCGTCTCGTCGGTACGGATCCCGAGGCGTCCGTCTCTATGGACTCGACGCGCGTAACCGGGCGTGCAGGTTGTCGATGCGCCTGCTGCGCCTGCTCCTTCGCCGTTGAGGCCGTCCGCGGGAGGCGACCTCCGGGCCGGACCGGGACTACCGGCCGCACAGGGCGGTGCCGAAGGCTTCGAAGATGTGCGCGTCGGTCTTCGGGGTGCCGGTCACGTACAGGGTGACGGCGCGGCCCGAGCGGTCGCGGCCGCTGAGGACGCGGGTGCCGGGCAGGCCGCCGTCGTGCATCCAGGCCGGGCCGCAGGCGAACGGGTAGGAGTAGACGCCCAGGCCGTAGTCGGCCTTCGGCGGGTCGTTGGCGGGGACGGTCCGGGCGAGCATGGTCTTGATCGTCGAGGCGGGCAGGGACTGCCAGAAGCGGTTCAGGTCGTCGGGGGTGGAGATCAGGCCGCCCGAGGCGCCGAAGAGGTGGCCGGGCTCCAGGGTCGTGTCGACCACCTTGCCCTGGCTCTTCGGGTCGAACGGGTTCACGCCGTAGGTGTGGGCGTGCTCGCCGCGGATGTCCAGCTCGTTCTGACGCGGCCAGTAGCTGTGCCGCAGGTTCTTCAGGACGCCCTGACGGGTGGCCGTACGGAAGTCCTTGCCGGTGACCTTCTGGATGAGCATGCCGGCCACCAGGTAGTTCGTGTTGGAGTAGGCCCACTTCTCGCCGGGTTCGCCGGCAGGCTCGGCGTCCAGGGCCAGGCGCAGGAACTGGGCGTCGGGGTCGGTGCCGAGGCGGGCCGGGTCGATCAGCGTCAGGTACTCGGGCAGGCCGCTGGTGTGCGTCAGCAGTTGCCGCACGGTGATCGGCCTGCCGTCGAGCAGGCCGGGCGCGTACTGCTCCGCCTGGGCGTCCAGATCGATCCTGCCCTGGTCCGCCAGGCGCACCACGGTGGCCGCGACCACCGACTTGGTCACGCTGGCGACGCGGAAGTGCGCGTCCGCGCCGACCATCGGCCGGTCGGAGCCGCGTTCGGCGACGCCGGACGTCCACGTCCTGACCCGGCCGTCGGTTTCACGCACCGACACCAGCGCACCCGCCAGCCCGTCCTGCCGCGTCAACCGGTCAAGCTGCTGCTGCACGGTGGGCGACGACGGCTTGGCGGCGGCCAGCGCCGGGGACGCGGCGCCCAGCAGGACGACGGCTGCTGCGGCTGCGGCAAGATACCTACGCATGTTGTCGGCGACTCCCTTGGATGAGGTGATGTGCCCATCCTGCGGCTGCCGAGCGCCGGAATCGATCATGCCGCCCGGTGTCCCGATGGTGGGGACTGCCCTACCGACCCGCGAGCCCTACCAACCCGCGAGCTCGTCCGGCCCGCGCCACCGGCGGCGAAGTTTCAGATAGTTTGCCCGGTGACGTGTTGTTCGATCAAGGAGGAAGACAGATGCCTGACAGGCTGACCCGACGCGATTTCGGCCGGACGATGGGCCTGGCCGGGCTCGGATTGGCCGGCGCCGGGCTCGTCACCGGTCAGCCGGGCAGGGCGGAGGCCGCCGCCGCGACCTGGAAGACGTCCGGAACCCTCGGATCCGGGCTGGGCAGCTTCGACAGCACGATGAAGGCCTTCATGCAGGCCCGCAACCTCTCCTGCGGATCGCTCGCCGTCGCCCGCAAGGGCAAGCTCGTCCTGGCCCGCGGCTACACGTGGACGACCAGCACCACCCTGAAGACCCAGCCGACCTCGCTGTTCCGGATCGCCAGCCTGAGCAAGCCCATCACCGGCGCGGCCGTCCTCAAGCTGGTGCAGGACGGCAAGCTCAAGCTCACCGACCGGCTGCCCGACCTGCTCCCCCTGACGCCGCCGTCCGGCAGGACGCTGGATCCCCGGCTGAAGGACGTGACCGTCCTCAGGTTGCTGCAGCACCTGGGCGGCTGGGACTCCTCCGTCACCGCCGACCCCATGTTCAGCGACCTGGCGGTCTCCAGGGCGCTCGGCACGGCGCTGCCCGTCCGCCAGGCCGACATCATGCGGTACGCCGGCGGCCTCGCCCTGGACCACGACCCCGGCAGCACCTACGCCTACGCCAACTACGACTACCTGCTGCTCGGCCGGATCATCGAGAAGGTCAGCGGCATGCCGTACGGCACGTACGTGCAGCAGAAGATCCTCGCACCGCGCGGCATCACCCGGATGAGGCTCGGCCGCACGCTCAAGGCCGGCGCCGTCACCGGCGAGGTGCCGTACGTCTCGAAGTACACGGGAAAGACGGTGTTCGACGCCTCCGGCAGCTCTGTGCCGGCTCCGTACGGTTCGTTCAACCTGGAGAACATGGACGCGCACGGCGGCTGGCTGGGCACGGCGGTCGACCTGGTGCGCTTCGCCGGGATCTTCGACGCCGCCGGCTCGGTGCTCACCTCGACGTCCATCTCCCGGGCCTTCGCCCAGCCCGAGACCGGCGTCAACGGCGACGGCTGGTGGTACGGCTGCGGCTGGTCGGTCCGCAACGTCACCGGCGGCCGCAACACCTGGCACACCGGCAGCCTCCCCGGCACCTACACCCTCCTGGTACGGCGGTACGACGGGCTGACCTGGGCTGCGCTCTTCAACCAGCGCGACGACGCCTCCGGCCTCAGCTACGCCGACATCGACCCGGCCCTCCACAAGGCCGCCAACGCGGTGACCACCTGGCCCACCACAGACCTGTACGGCACCTACCTCTGACGAGCACCCGCCGTTGACCCGCCTCCGGCACGTGAGGCCAGTCGCGCGGGACCCTCTTGCGCGCTCAGGGGATGTACACCTCGTAGTAGAAGCCCGGCAGGTAAGGGCCGCCGCCGCGGAACCAGTGGCAGTAGACGAGGCCGGTGTACTGACCGTTCTGCGCCGCGTCCTCGTAGGCGAGGTCGCAGGCGGCCAGGGTGGAGTAGGGGCCCTGGAGGTACCAGTCCGGCGTCGGCCAGCCCGCAGCGGCAACGGACGCGCTGGCCTGGGTGGCCGCGACGGCGGGGGTGGCGACGGCCAGGACACCGGCGCCCAGCGCCAGGGCGAGTGCGGCGGAAGGTAATCGGCGGATCTTCATTTCGGGAGACTCCTCACACTCGGGCAGGAGAACACATTCAGGTGAGCACCGGCCACGAGCGATCGTCAAGACCTGGAATCAACGCCGCGTGTTTCTGCCTCCCGAACGAGACGCAACCAATGAGCTCTTTTCATCCTCGTTCGCCAAGCGCCTTGGATGGAGGCCGATGTGGCACTGCCCTGCGGCCTGCCGGGCAGCGGTTCACCCGTTCTCCTCTATCCGTTGGCCAGCCATGATGCTGCGGCTCCTGGATGAGGAAAGGCCGGCGGCGACCGCTGGAAGTGCGCCAGGCTTAGGGACATGACCATCAACAAAGTGCTGGATGACGCGGTACTCGCAGTACAAGGTGACATGGGCGTGACCGGTGTCGCCGGACGACTCGGCTTCGACATCCCGGAGTGGGACGAGCACGGTTACCTGCGCGTCGAATACAAGGGTCGATACTCCAGCCAAGGACTGCGTGCTGACGAAGAGCATGAACCGGTTGCCACCCTCGTGCTGATCGCCGACCTGGCCCAAGCGGTGATCGCCGAGCAGGATGGGAAGGCCTGGCCGACCTGCCCGGCACACTTCTTCGGGCTGCATCCGGAACAGGTGGGCGGGGCAGCGCGCTGGACCTGCAAAGGCGGTGGCGGGCACGTGGTGGCCGCTATCGGAGAGCTGAAGTGATGGGCTTCGACACTGGGACCCACGATCATGTTGTGCTCAGCACCCTCTACCACCGGGGATGAAAAGGGTTCAATGTGCCGGTGATCGCGGGCGAGGTGCGTCCGGCACGAGAGGTGATCCGACTTATGGTCAGCTCGCACGCCGAAAAGCCGGGCCGGTGCGATAGCGTCCCTGAGCAGAAAACGGTCCAGAAGGCGATCTCCGCCTTTGCCGAGAGGCCTGTGATGCATGAAGTCACGCACCGTCGACGCCGCCTACGCTCTCCCTCGATCCTCGCCGTGATCGGCGTGTTCTTGCTTTCCGGCTGCAGCCTGGCGCCGTCCGGTGATTCCGCGCCTCGCCCCTTGGCCATGGGGCGTACCGACGACGGCCGGTTCAGGTTCGTCGTGCCGCTCTGCGAGGGAGAGAACGTCCTTTCGTTCGAGGTTCAGGATCACCGGACCGAACGGCTCGTGTGGAAGGCTTCGCAGCCGACCCGATCGGCGGAACGCGAGGGATCGATCACCTTGGGCGACGCCCAAGGATTCACGACGGAGGAATCCCCGTTGTCGTCGCCTCTGCCGCCCGATATCAGCGTCGACGTGCAGGTGACGAGCGATGCTCCGATCGGGCGAGGCTTCCTGTTCGGTGAGGCGCCGAAAGAAATGAGCGGCACAGATCTGGTGACAGCCCCCAGCGGTGCGAGAATCCCGGAAAAGCAATTCCGGCAGGAGACGATCGCCGAGTATTGCTGACCACAACAGAAACAGGCGCGCCCAAGGCCCGAACTCGTAGCACGCGGCCCACGAGCAACCTTCACGGACCTCACCGCACGACCTGGCACCCCCGTGTCGAACAATCTGCGGGCATGGATTCCGCAAGACGCCCTGTCACCACGGACGTCCCGACCAAGCCGACCTACGCTGCCCGCATGGCTTTTGTTATCCCAGAGATCAAGGTCGGCCTGGCCGAGCTCGGCGGCGGGCCGGACTCCTGGTGCTCGAAGTGCGGCAAGCGGGCGACCCTGTACGCCGTCGACCCGGCGACCGGAAGGCCCACGTACGTCTGCACGGCCGACGCCGGTTCCGAGGTGGAGGCCATGCTCCTGCGCTCCCCCGACTAGGCGGAGCACCACCGCGAGGTCGCCCTCCGCCCCCGAGGAACGGGCGCCCCATGCCGTCCGTACGGCGCTCAAGCCGGGTGACGGCGTTCGTCGCGGACAGGACTTCAGCCCCTCCCGTCCGGCCGGACGAGTTCTTGAGCCCCACAGCCCGGACGCTTACGCTCGCGCCATGCCCGTGATCGCCGTGATTGCCGTGTTCGCCACATTGCTGATCGTGGTCGTCGTTCTCGGCAGGCGCCGATTGGCGGTGGTGACCGTACGGGGGGAGAGCATGGTGCCGGCGTTGCGGCCCGGCGACCGGTTGCTGGTGCTGCGCGGGAAGGCGGCCCGGCGCGGGCAGATCGTGGTGCTGGAACCGATCGGGCCGGGGATGCGGTGGCGGGACGGGCCGCTGCCCGAGGTCGCGGCGGCCGACTGGGTGGTCAAGCGGGTCGCGGCGCTGCCGGGCGAGCCGGTGCCGCCGCAGTGCCCCGGGCTGCCCGCCACGGTGCCGCCCGGAACGCTCGTGGTGCTGGGCGACGGGGAGGTCAGCGCGGACTCGCGGTTGTGGGGGCTCGTCCCGGCCGATCGGGTTCTGGGGGTCGTCCTGCGCACCCTTGTTAGTACGTCCTAACAGCCGCATACTCCAATATGTCCGGACATTTCCTGACAACGGGGCTGGGGTATGCGTCTGGTCTTCTCTGCCGCAGGACTGGCCGCGACGACCTTCACCATCTCCCCCCTCCACCACACCCTGTTCGCCGCCCTGTGCCTGCGTCATCCCGGCTTCGCCGTACCCGGATCGCCGTGGCGTGACCTGGCGCGCAGGACGCCCGCCAGAGCCATGCCGTTCGTCCGGCGGGTCCACCACGCGCCGCACAGCGTGTCCGGCTTCCTCTGGGCCGACCTGCCGCTGCCGCCCGGGGTGGGCACGCTCAACGACGAGCTCGACGTCCAGCCCGGCCTCGGTGACGTCGCCGACGCGCTCCGCGCCTTCTACCTCAGCTGCGTGGCCCCCGAGTGGGACGCGATACGCCGCCGCCTGAGCGCCCACGTGAACCGCTGCTCCGAGCTGATCTGCGTGCGCGGATTCGGCCGTACGCTGCCCGGACTCACCCCCAGGCTGAGCTGGTACGGCTGCGCCCTGCAGATCGACACCTCGGACCTGTGCCCGTCGCCGGTGGAGCTCGGCGACGGGGGCGTCGCGTTCTCGCCGCTGATGTGCGCCAGCCCCTGCTTCCTCGCGCTGTCGCCGCCCCGCGGCGACAGCAGGGCCGTCATCGCCTATCCGGTCAGCGACGAGGGCGCCCGCCGTCCCACGTCGGTGGACGCCCTGGCCCAGGTCGTCGGGCAGGCCCGCGCCAGGGTCCTGCGCTCGATCGGCGGCGGCTCGGCGACCGGCGAGCTGGCCAGGTCGCTGGCGGTGAGCGCCTCCACGGTGTCCGAGCACGTGACGGCGTTGCGGCTGGCGGGGCTCGTGAACACCTACCGCGAGGGCCGGGCCGTGCGGCACGTGCTCACCTCGCTGGGGCACGAACTCCTCGACTACAGCGCCTGATTTGTCGCATTTCGGTGGCGGTCCGAAAGGATTGCCCCTTCCCTGACCCGATGGTGATGATCAGGCGAATACAGTCCCTCTCCCCCAGGAGGTCGGATGACTCGCACACTCAAGGCGTTGGGCGACCGGATGCTCGGCGCCCTGCTGCCCGCCAGCACCGCGGACGCCAGAGGGTGCCCCTACGAGTGCTGGTGCTACCACTGGCTCGACCACACCGCGTGGACCTGCGTGCGGCCGGACTGCACGACCTACGTGTCCTGCTACGAGTGCTGCTGACCCTCCACACCCCGCCCACGCCCTCTCCGCAGGAGGCCGTGGGCGGCCCCCCACGTGAAGGAGCGCGATGCCGTACATAGAGCTGGGCTGCCGGGCCGTGCTCTGCCTGGTCTTCCTGGCCGCGCTGGCGGGCAAGGCCGCCGGCTGGCGCGCCTTCGTGTCCTCCGTCCCCGGGCTGGCTCCCGGGCTGCCCGCCGTGCCGGTCGCGGTGGCCGTGCCGGCCGGCGAGGGCGCCGCCGTGGCGCTGCTCGTCCTGGGCGAACGGGCCGGGTTCGTGCTGGCCGCCGTGCTGCTCGCGGCCTTCGCCGCCGCGATCCTGCTGGCCCTGCGCCGCGGCTCCGCCGCCACCTGCCGGTGCTTCGGCGTCACCGCCGCTCCGCTGAGCCGCGCCCAGATCGTGCGCAACCTGCTGCTGATCGCGGTCGCGGTCACCGGCTGGGCCATGCCGGGCGGGCGCGTCGAACTCGCCGGGGTGGCGCTGGCGCTGGTCGCCGCCGCGGTGCTCGCCGCCGTACTGGTGCTCTTCGACGACCTCGCCGACCTTCTCCTGGAGAGGAACCTCTGATGCCGTACGTCATCGCAGCCCTGGTCATCGTGGGCGTCATGAGCGCGCTCAACCTGGTGCTGACGTTCGCGGTGATCCGCAGGGTGCGCCACACCGAGCAGCACGCCGCTCCCGCGGGGCCGCCGTTGCTGCCGGTGGGCTCGACCGTCCCCGACGTGCGCGGGATCGGGCGGCCCGCGGTGATCGGCTTCTTCGACACCGAGTGCCAGGCCTGCCCCGGGCAACTGCCGCCGTTCCTCCAGCTCGTCGCCAACGCGGGCTACTCCCCCTCGCAGGTGCTCGCCGTCGTCTCCGGCCCCGGTGGCGAGAGCTACCGGGACGCGCTGCGCGGCAGCGCCACCGTGATCGCCGAGCCCGCCAACGGGCCGGTCTGCCTGGCCTTCCCCAACGCCGCCTTCCCCGCCTTCTACCTGCTCGACGACTCCGGCCGGGTCAGGTCCCGCGCGGTCACCGTGGCCGGGCTCGGCGCTCCCGTCACCGCATGACCCACGACCTCACCGCGGCGGAGAACAGCTCGCTCGGCGCCTCGCCCGAGCAGGTCAGGACGGCGGCGCGGCCGGCCGGGGTGGACACCGCGCTGGACGCCCTGCCGCACGGCCACGACACGTTGCTGAGCAACCGCTTCCTCGACTGATTCTCGGCCGAAGAGCGGGCGACTCCGCCGGGCGGCCGCAGCGTCTGCGCAGGCGCTCCCGGGGCTATGAGATCAGGCCGAACCCGCGGATCGCCCGCGCGTAGTGCTCGGAGAGCTCGCAGTCGATGCGAGAGGACGCCTGCGCAGTCAGCAGGTCGGCGTCGCCGGTGTCCATGCCGATCTCCGACGCCCGGTCCAGCGCCGACGTCCGGATCGCGGACGTGGCGGCCCCGCGCAACGCCGCGGCCTGCACCGGCGCCAGGAACCGCGCGCCTTCCATCAACTCGGACAACTCGCGCAGGTCGGCGTCCGTGACGACCGCATCCACCTCCGGCAGCTGCTGCTCCGTACGCCTGCCGCCATCGGCCCGTGCGAGCCTGATCAGCAGTCGCTGAAGCACCAGCACCGGCCAGCCCAGCACGTGGCCGACCGCGCGCCCGATCGACCCCGCCGCCTCGTACGTGCCCGCCGGCGTGCCCTGCACGCCGAACAGGGCGCCGATGCGGGTGTGCTGCTCCTCACGCAGGTGCGACGCGCTGCCGCCACCGCCCTGCAGCGACTCACGCCACTGCGTCAGGGTGGTCAGCGCGGTGCCGACGATCAGCCCCTCATGGGCCTGCTCGGCGTAGGCGCGCGCCATCAGGGCAACCCGGTGTCGGGCGGGCAGCACCAGCCACGTCGGCAGCCCGATCACCAGTGCCCTGCCGCCGAACCCGGTTCGTACATATTCGCTGGTCATTCCGAGATCCCTGACCGCCACCCGGGCCGGCGGCTGGACGTGCACGGCCCGCGCCACCCTCTCGGCCAACGCGTGCAGTTCGGGCGCGGCTGACCGCTCCACCACCTCGGCGTCGGCGGGTAAGCGGGGCGGCCGAGGACACATCAGCACGCCGACGCCGATGAGCACGCCCCCGATCATCCAGGCGAAGAGGAAGCCGGGGTTCACGTAGATGACCCGGACGCCCAGCGCGATCAGCGCCAATGTGCTCGCGTGGATCACCAGCGCCATCAGCACGGCAGCAGCCCTTCGGACCTTGACCACCTGCACACTCCCGTTCGTCGTCCGCGACCGGCCTGCTCCCGCGTTCGCCGAGCTGTCCGGTCCGTCATGGCGGTGTGCTCTGTGGTCGGCGCGGGATCCACCTCAAGATCCTCTCTCAGCCGCACCCAGGCCGTCGAGAGCTTCGCGGGCTACGTGCCTTCCGCCGTCGTGGATCAGCCGCGTGCTTCGCGCGGCACGTAGGCGAAGGTGGGGCCGGCGTCGCCGGGCAGCGCCATCAGGGCCTGCGCCTGGGCCCTGAGCGTGAACATGGCGCGGGTGGCGTCCGTGAGCCGCTTCGGGTCGCCGTTGAACGCCTGCTCCAGCAGCTCCAGCAGGGTGCTGTAGGTGGTGTCGAACCGATCCTGCGCCGCCCGCACGGCGCTGCCCTGCGCGGCGGGCCGGGGGTTGGGGGTCATCGGGAGCACGCCGTCCGGGTCGACGCGGACCTCCTCGCCGGTCGGGCCGGTCTTCGGGGTGTCGCCTCGCCGGTATCGGCGGCCGAGCTTGAGCTCCTGGAAGCGGTAGTAGTGGGCGACCTCGTCCCGCTCGGGGTGGAGAACGTCCTGGTCGCCGTCCCAGACCTCGCCGCGCGCGTTGCCCTCCCCCTGCTCGACGATCTCCTTCAGCGCGCCGAGCGCGGACTCCAGATCCTCGACGGCGAACAGCGAACCGGCGGTGTGACGGAAGTGAGCGCCGCTCACCTGCCGGACCGGGTCGCCGCAGAAGACCTCTTTCTCGCCGAGCGTGTCGCACAAATGGCGCAACCCCTGCTCGATCGCCGCGTAGAACTGCCCGATCGTCTCGTAGCCCTCGTCCTCCGGCGGCGCGCCGGGCGGCGCGGGCTGTTCCAGGCGCAGGAACATCTCCAGCGCCTGCGCGCCGAACGGCACCAGCGACACCTCCAGATCGCTGTGCGGCAGCCTGCGCGGGTGCGGCGGCAGCATCTCCGGCATGTCCAGGCGCGGCGTGCCGCCGACGGCGTTGAGCAGGTTGGCCGCCAGCGCCAGGTGCAGCATCTCCTCCACGAAGACGCCGCTCACCACCTCCACCGCAGCGGGGTTGCGCTCGGGGTCCAGCGAGTACAGCGCCGTCAGGTACGGCGGCAGGGTCGCGTGCTCCAGCTCGATCGCCCACTGCAGGTGCTCGCGCAGGCTGTCGAGCGTGCCGATCCGAACCGGTCGTTCATGTTTCATTCGTGTCATACCTCGGGTTGTCGGCATGGCGGATCGGGCCGCCGGCCCGCGGGCCGGCGGCCTGGCTCGATCCGGGGTTCAGGACGGACGTGCCGCGCGGCGATCCTCGCGCCGGGCCAGCTCGGCCTCCTCCACCAGCGTGAACATCGGCTTGCCCGGCTCACACAGCATGGTGACCGTGAACCGCAGCGGGACATCGTCGCGGTTGTTGCCGTCCTGGTAATGGATGACATCGCCGCCCGGCTCCCAGAACGCCTCACCGGCCCGGATCACCCGCTCCGGTTCCCCTTCCAGCTCCATCAGCATCTCGCCCTCCAGGACGACGCCGAAGGCGGGACCAGGATGGCGATGCGGCGGCGCGCCCGGGTCGCCGGGCGGGTACTCGATGACCACCGTCATCACGTGCGCGCCCTCGGGGATGTACGGCGGCCGCGCCTCCTGCAGCACGGTCAGCGCCGTCTGCCACGCGGTCGATCGCGGTTTGCCCATCGCCCTGCCCTACTTCGCGGCGGACCGGTCGAGCCAGTCCTTGTAGGTGATGGTGCCGAGCTGCGCGCCCTCGCCGGGCACCAGCGACCGCTCGCCGAGCACGCTGCCGAAGTAGCGGGCCTGCGGGTCGGCGACGACCTCGCGGGGGTCGCCCCAGGCGGCCAGCGCCTTACGGAAGAACTCATCCATCCTGTACTGGTTCGGTCCGGCGATCTCGATCCGGCCGTTCAGCGGCGTCCCCACCGCGGTCCTGCCCACCGCCTGAGCCACGTCATCGCCCGCGATCGGCTGGAACAGCACCGGTGCGACGTGCACCTTGCCGTCGACCGTGCCCTCGTCGGCGATGCCGCGGGCGAACTCGAAGAACTGGGTGGAGTGCACCAGCGAGAACGGGATGCCCGACTTCTCGATCAGCTCCTCCTGGGCGATCTTCGCCGCGAAGTAGTCGTTCTCCGGCATCCGCTCGGTCCCCACGATCGACACGGCCACGTGGTGGCCCACGCCCGCGGCCGCCTCGGCCGCCAGCAGGTTGCCGGTGGAGGTCCGGAAGAAGTTCATGACGGCCTCGCGCTCGAACGAGGGCGAGTTCGACACGTCGATCACGACCTCGGCGCCCTTCAGCACCTCGGCCAGCCCCTCGCCGGTCAGCGTGTCGACGCCGGTGTTCGGCGACGCGGCCACCGCCTCGTGGCCGTGCTCACCCAGCTTCTTCACCAGCTTCGACCCGATGAGCCCGGTCCCGCCGATCACCACGATCTTCATTGTTGACACCCTTCTGGCTTTGTGGACGCTGTACCGCGCCCCCGTCGTCAGCTAAGACAAGGCAGCCCCCTCGGTTGTGACAACGCGGCCACCGAAGCTGACCGGTTCGCGCTCCGGACGCGTGAACACTTGTCTCCCGATCGGCGAAGGACCGGTGTGAACCCAGGAATCAAGAGGTGACCGCGATGTCACGCGCGCTGCCGGCCCAAGCAGCGGACGCCGTGATCATCGAGCAGTCCCGGCGCGAGCCCGAGCGCTTCGCCGGCATATTCGACCGCTACTACCCCGAGATCCACGGTTACGCCGCGCGCAGGTTAGGCCCGGGCCTGGCCGACGACGTCGCCGCGGAGACGTTCCTCATCGCCTTCGACAAACGGGCGGGCTACGACCTCTCCCGCGCCGACGCGCGGCCCTGGTTGTACGGCATCGCCTCCAACCTCATCGCCCGCCATCATCGCGCCGAAGTACGCCAGTACCGGGCCCTGGCCAAGGCGGGCGCCGACAGCCCCGTGGAGGACCACGCCGACCAGGTCGCCGGGGCCGTCGACGCGGGGGCCCGCACGCGCCGGCTCGCCGAGGCGCTCGCCGGGATCGCCGATCGCGATCGGGACGTGCTGCTCCTGGTCGCCTGGGCGGAGCTGACCTCGGAGGAGGCGGGCAGCGCGCTCGGCATCCCGGCCGGGACGGCCCGCTCACGACTGCACCGGGCCCGCAGAAGCATCCAAGCCGCACTGGAAAGGGACGCATCATGAACGACCTCGAAAGGCTGCGCGAGGACTGGACGCGCCCGGCGCCGCCGGCCCCCGACGCCCAAGCCGCAGCGCGGGCGGCTCTCCTGGCCCGTGCCGGCCGTCCGCGTTCCAGGCGCGGATGGGCGGTCCGGGCGCTGGCGGTGGCCGCCGCCGCCGTGATCATCACGACCGGGGTGAGCGTGTTCCAGGGCGAGCGCACGCTGCCCGCCGCCAACGCGCAGGTGGTGCTGACCAGGATCGCGGCGGCCGTACAGAAGAAGGACTTCACACCCCCTCGCGACGACCAGTGGATCTACACCGAGAGCCGGGTCGCGGACCGGGGCAAGGGCATCGCCCAGGGCGAACGGCTCACCCCGCGGACACCGCTGCCGGAGAGGGCCGACCCGTGGTGGACCCGGGCCGACGGCAAGCGGGTGGGCTATATGGTGAACGGCAAGCTGCAGACCTCCAACCCCGGTGAGAGGATGCCGGAGAACACCTACGCGTTGCTGGCCTCGCTGCCGACCGACCCTGACGCGCTCCTGGCCGAATACCGTGAGTTCTACCAGGGCGTGGGCCCCGCCGACGACGAGTGGATCTTCCTGCGCTTCGCCGTGACCCTCAGCCAGAACCTCGTCTCCCCGGAACATGAGGCCGCGATCTTCCGGGCGATGGCCAAGCTGCCCGGGGTGACGGTGGACGAGACGGCGACCGACACCGAGGGACGTCCGGCGCTGTCGGTCTCCCAGGTCGCCGAAGGCTGGCGCAACGTCGAGATTCTGCTGGACCCCGTGACCTACGCCTACCGGGCGCGGCGGGAGACGGCGATCGCCGACCACGAGGAGCGTTACCCCAAGTCGGACGGTGTCCTGATGTCCACCTTGAAGGACGGCAAGTGGGTGCCCGCTCCCCCGCATCTGGAATGGAGCATCGAGAAGGGAACGACCTGGTCGGTCTTCACCCGCGTCGCGATCGGCGTCGTGGACCGCGCCGGGGAACGGCCATGACCCCCTCCTCGTCCCCAAAGGCACGGCCGCCGGGAGCCCTCCTCCAGCACCTCGACCGCGTCGCGCAGCACCCGCAGAGCGATCCTCTCGCGCACCGCGTCCGCCGGGTCGTACAGCCACTCGGTGACCGGCCGGCCCATCTCCTCCTCCGGGTGGCCGGCCTCGGCGATGACCAGTTCCTCCTCGATCTCGGCGTGGAGCTCGTACAGGAACTCGCGCTCGGCGTTCGGGTCGCTCATGTCTCCTCCATGTGATCGGCCGACCAGGTGTCGTCGGGGCCGGTTTCATGCACGTACCGTCCAGATGGCGACGGCGACCAGCGCGACGCAGGCGGCCGCGATCACCGCGACCACGCCGGCCACCCCGATCCACGGCGCCGCGAGCGGCGACGACACGACGGCGACGACGCACCCGGCCAGGGCGGTGCGCGGCAGGGCGGAGTGCGCGCCGAGCAGCGCGTGCACCGTCCGGAGCAGCACGAGGTACGCCCCGACCGGGATGGCGACCGCGTAGCCGAGCGCCGTCGGCGAGGCCGCCACCTGCCGCCCGCTCTGCTCCACCGCCACTTCGAGCCCGGCGCCGAGCGCCGCCAGCGCGGCGAAGACGCCGAAGTGCCCGTACCCCCACCAGTACGACCGGTGACGCCGGTCGCTGAGCCCCTCCCCCGCCTCGACCAGGAAGTACAGCCACCACAAGGCGAACAGCAGGACCAGACCCGATCCGGCGATGACGACGAGAGGACCCGCTTCGAGCGCCCCTTCGACCCCCCTGCTCGCGGCCAGGACGCTCTCGCCCAGCAGGATGATCGTGAACAGGCCGTAGCGCTCGGCGATGTGCCGCGGATGCCAGGTGGTCGCCCTGACCCGCTCCGCCCACCACGGCACCGCCAGCTCCAGGACGACCAGGCAGGCGAAGAACGGCAGCCCGAGTGACTCCGGCAGCACGCCCGCCTCCACCAGGGCGAGCCGGAGCAACCAGCCCGCCTCGGCCAGGCTGATGCCCGCGGCGTAGCGCAGCCCCGTACGGCGGCTCGCCGGGTCCTCGAACGCGGCCCTCAGCCACTGGGCGACGAGCCCGGCCCGCATGACGAGGTACCCCAGCGTGATGATCCCCAGGTCGGCCCGGCCGACCGCGGCGGGCACTCCGGCGGCCAGGACCAGCACGCCCGCCATCTGCACCATGGTCAGCAGCCGGTACGGGACGTCGTCAGTGTCGTAGGACGAGGCGAACCAGGTGAAGTTCATCCACGCCCACCAGATCGCGAAGAACACCTGGAGGAACGGGACGATCCCGGCCACCGCGTGACCTTCGGCGATGGCGTGCGCGAACTGCGCCGTGACGGCCGCGACCGCGACCACGAAGGTGAGATCGAAGAGCAGTTCGAGCTGGCTCGACGCGCGATGCGGCTCGTCGACGGGCCGCGAGCTCATCCGGACCCTGATCCGAATGCTGGTCCTGGTCGAGGGCACGCGCACGCTCCTGTCGTTCCTGCCGAGTCCGGTTGTCGCCCACTAGGACCGGACAGCCTCGCGATCTGTGACAGACCGCCACGACAGCGTGCGGAAGTCAGCGGGCGGAAGTGAGCGGATGAGGTCAGCGGGCGAGGTCGGCGGCGAGCACCTGTTCCAGCCCGGCGAGGTCGCCGGACCGGGCGGCGGCGACGAACGTCCGTACGAGGCGCCGGTGCGCGATGGCGCTCACCTGGCGGCGTCGCTCGGTGGTGACGTGTTCGCGGGCCCGTCGCAGGAGTTGCCGCGCGTGGTCCTCGCCCAGGTGGAGGGTCTCGGAGATCTGGCGGTAGGGGTAGTCGAAGGCCGTGCGCAGGAGGTAGACGGCTCGTTCGGCGGGCCTCAGCCGCTCCAGCAGCAGCCGGATCGCGGTGTCGACCGCCTCGCGTCGTTCGGCTGCCGTCTCGGGCCCGGCGGAGAGGTCCGCCGTCTCGGGGAGCCAGGGGCCGGCCGAGGTCTCCCGGCGCCTGCGCGCGGACTGGGCCACGTTGAGGGCGAGCCTCGTGGTGGTCAGCGCGAGGAACGCCGGCGGGCTGACGACGACCGACCGATCGGCACGGGCCCAGCGCAGCCAGGTCTCCTGGACCACGTCCTCGGCTTCGCCCGCGTCCTGCAGGACGCGCAGACCGATGGAGAGAAGCCGGGGCGCGGCGCTGACGAACGCCGAGGCGGCTCCGTCCCCTTCCGTGATCGACCGGTCAGGGGTCTGCTCCGCGTGGTCCTCGCGCGACTCCAAAAGGCTCATGGTCACGATGTCGGCTCCGTTCAACCCGGGCATCCGGTGATGCCGCTGGGATCACGGTCGCCGCTCGGGCCGCTGCATCGAGCCCCGGGAACCCCGTGGTCCGTACCGTGGCCTGGAGTCACGGGCAAATTGCTGGGCTTGATGGCAGACCGGTAGGTTACGTGTCCGTCTAGGATGTAGCGCCGGTTTCTCCCCGTGGTCGGCGGTCATGGGGCAACACACAGACGATCGTCGGGGGCAGCGCCATGGCAAGCAGAGGTCCCGGATCGCAGCTTCGCGGCCGGCAGATCGAGTGCGAGACGCTGGACCAGCTCGTGGCGACGGTGCAGGACGGCCACAGCTCCGTCCTGGTCCTGCGCGGCGAGGCCGGCATCGGCAAGACGGCGCTGCTGGAGTACGCGCGAGACAGCGCGTCCGGCTGCCGGACGGCCAGGGCGACCGGCGTCGAGTCGGAGATGGAGCTGGCCTTCGGCGGGCTGCACCAGCTGTGCGCCCCGTTCCTGGACCAGCTCGGTCGCCTGCCGGCCCCGCAACGCGACGCGCTCGGGACGGCGTTCGGCCTGAGCGCGGGAACGCCGCCGGACCGCTTCCTCGTCGGGCTCGCGGTGCTCAGCCTGCTCGCCGACGCGGCCGGGAAAGGGCCCCTGGTCTGCCTCGTCGACGACGCGCAATGGCTGGACCAGGTCTCCGCGCAGACCCTCGCCTTCGTCGCGCGACGCCTGCTCGCCGAGCCGATCGGGCTGGTGTTCTCGGTACGCGGACAGCACCTCGAACCGGAGCTGAGAGGGCTGCCCCAGCTCGACGTCGGACGGTTGAGCGACAGCGACGCCCGCGCCCTGCTGGACTCCGTGACCCCTGGACGACTCGACGAGCAGGTCCGGGACCGGATCGTCATCGAGGCGCAGGGAAACCCGCTGGCCCTGCTCGAACTGCCCCGGGGGCTGGCGCCGGCGGAGCTGGCGGGCGGATTCGGACGGCCCGACGCGCGACCGCTGGCCAGCCAGATCGAGCAGGGCTTCCTGCGCCGGGTCGGGTCGCTGCCTGCCGAGACCCAGCGGCTGCTGCTCATCGCGGCGGCCGAGCCGGTCGGCGACGTGACCCTGCTGACTCGCGCGGCGGAGCTACTGGGCGTCGAGGTGGCCGCCGCCGCGTCGCCGGCCGAGGCGGCGGGGCTGATCGCCATCGGCACACGGGTGCGCTTCCACCATCCCCTCATGCGCTCGGCGGCCTACCGCGCCGCGTCCCCGCAGGACCGGCAGGACGTCCACCGCGCGCTGGCCGACGCCACCGACCCCCGAACGGACCCCGATCGCCGGGCCTGGCACCTCGCCAACGCGGCGGCCGGCCCGGACGAGACGGTGGCCGCCGAGCTGGAGCGCTCGGCCGATCGGGCGCAGGCGCGCGGCGGGATCGCCGCGGCGGCCGCGTTCCACGGCCGGGCGGCCGAGCTGACCCCTGATCCCGCCCGCCGCGGCGCCCGGGCGCTGGCCGCCGCACGGGCCAAATACCAGGCCGGCGGGTACGACGCCGCACTCGAACTGCTGGACGCGGCCGAACTCGGCACCCTGAACGAACGCGAGCTCGCCCAGGCCGGCCTGCTGCGCGGCCAGATCGCGTTCGCCTCCAGGAGCGCGGGTTCTGCCTTCCCGCTGCTGCTCAGAGCCGGTGAGCGCCTGGCGCCGCTGGACTCCGGGCTGGCCCGCGAGACCTACCGCGACACGTTGAACGCCGCCATGAACGCGGGCCGGCTGCCGAGCGGCGCCCAGGTGGTGGACATCGCCGAGGCGATGCTCGCCGCGCCGCCGGGGCCGCCGCCGGAGCGCAACGACCTGCTCCTGAACGGCGTGGGCGTGGCCCTCACCGAGGGATACGCCGCCGGCGCGCCGATGGTGCTGCGCGCCCTGGAGGCGTTCCGCGCCGAAGGGGTCTCCAGGGAGGAGGGCCTCGGCTGGCTGCCGTTCGCGTCCCGGATGGCCCACAACGTCTGGGACTTCGACAGCTGGTCCGTGCTCTCCGCGAGACTGGTCGACCTGGCACGCGGGACCGGAGCGCTGTCCGTGCTGCCCTCGGCACTTCACATGCTCGTCTCGAACAGGGTCCTGGCCGGCGAGTTCGCCCTGGCCGACGCGCTGGTCGCCGAGGCGGTGACGATCGCCGAGGTGACGGGCAGCCGCTACCTGGCCCAGTACGCGACCCTGATCCTCGAAGCGTGGAGAGGACGCGAGGCCGCGACACGACAGGTGAGCGCCGCGATCACGCGGGACCCGGCCCTTCAGGGGGAAGGCAAGGTCCTGACCGCCACCCAATGGGCGAACGCGGTGCTCTGCAACGGCCTCGGCCGCTACGAGGAGGCGTACGTCGCCGCCGAGCGGGCCTTCGAGCACCCGCAGGAGCTCGGCGGGACGGCCATCAGGTCCACGATCGAACTGGTCGAGGCCGCCGTCCGGAGCGGAAGGCCGTCCAGGGCCGCCGAAGTCGCCCGGCAGCTCGACGAGATGGCCCGAGCCGGCGGCACCGACTGGGCCCTCGGCACCTCGGCGTGCGTACGGGCCCAGGTGAGCGACGGATCGCACGCCGAGGCCCTGTACGGCGAGGCGATCGAACGGCTCGGCCGCACCGAGGTCCGGACCACGCTCGCCCGCACCCGGCTGCTCTACGGCGAGTGGCTGCGCCGGGAGAACCGCCGCCTCGACGCGCGCGAACAACTGGGCCTGGCGTACGAGATGCTCGGCGACATGGGTGCCGAGGCGTTCGCGGAACGCGCCCGGCGCGAGCTCCAGGCCACCGGCGAGACGGTACGCAAGCGCACCGTCGAGACACGCGCCACGCTCACCGCCCAGGAGGCGCAGATCGCGCGCCTGGCCGGCGACGGGCTGACGAACCCCGAGATCGGCGCCCAGCTCTTCATCAGCCCGCACACCGTCGAATGGCACCTGCGCAAGGTCTTCGCCAAGCTCGGCATCACCTCCCGCAAACAGATCCGCACCACCCTGCTCAAGGGCACCACCCTCACAACCTGACGCGCCACGCCGAGCGCCCTGCCCCCCTTCGTCGCTGCAGCGCCACGCCCTCGCCGTACTCATCCGCAGGGGACGCCCATGGCACCGTGGCCCGATCTCCGGTCCTCGCCATGCCGTGGGCGGGGAACGGGGATCACAACGAGCAGCCCCACTCCCGCCGCTCGCCGAGCGCGCGGCGCACGCCTGCGCGAAACTAGCCAGCCGCTCGGGCCCCAGCACGTCGATGAACAGGACGTGCACCAGCTCGGTGTGCTCGGAGACGGCCTTGTCGATCACCCCATGGCCCTTGTCGGTGAGCCGCACGTCGGGGCAGCGGCGGTCGCCAGAGTCCACCCGCTCGACCAACCCGCGCTGCGCCATCAGGGTGAGCTGGTGAGACAGGCGACTCTTCTCCCCCTGCGTCGCGGCGGCCCCTCCGCGACGGACATCTCCCGCCGCTCCGACTCCACGAGCCGAACCAGGACCTCGAACTCGGCCGCGCACAGGTCACCACCTGGCTGGCCCCACCGGCACACCATCCCGCACTGACCGGCGCCCCCTCCTCCACGTGGCCTGACGACCGTTCAACCCTGCCCAGGCCCGAAGCCAGGCGGACCACGAGGTCCGTCCCGGCAATACGAATCAGAGCCATGGATCGAGCGTAGTCGGCCGATTACCAGCGGCGAGGGATTCGCAGTCTCCGAGAAGGGGCTCACATGCAGGCAATCCGCCGAACCCTCACCCTTTCCCTAGCAGCGGTTTCAGCGGGCACACTCCTCACGACCACCTCACCCTCCGGCGCCGCGGCAACCAGTTCCCCGTGCGGCAAAGGCCCCTGGCCCGAGTGGCACGACCCACCATCAGCGAGATGACCGACATCAGGGAAGTGGTGAACCAGACGACGCACGAAGTACAGGTCAACGACGGAGAGAACCAGGACCTCCGTTTCACCGTCCCGGCCGGCCGCCAATGGACCGGTTCCATGTGGGTCCCCTGGGCCGGCCATCA
Organism: Nonomuraea sp. NPDC049684; assembly: GCF_044465345.1. Classification (NCBI taxonomy): domain Bacteria; kingdom Bacillati; phylum Actinomycetota; class Actinomycetes; order Streptosporangiales; family Streptosporangiaceae; genus Nonomuraea; species Nonomuraea sp. NPDC049684. The sequence continues at coordinate 215,344 of NZ_JBITLO010000004.1, forward strand.
GGACGAGATGTGGAAGAGCATCACCATCAAGTGGGGGAACCGGAATCGCTACTGGGTGTTCCAGAGATACGGCGGATCCGACCACGGCGACATCAAGTGCAGCGCGATGGGCGACTTCGACAACAGCGGCCGCGTGTCCAACGGCATCGAAGGCGGCAGAAAGAGACTCGTCATCCGCAACAACGACACCCTCTTCCTGGAGTGGATCAGCTACCCCTGACCCCGGCCTGAACAATCAGCAACAACCCCGGGCGTACTCATCGGAGAATCCGAACTGTCCAACTGCGCCGCACCCCCCGGCACCTGAGCCCATAGGGTGGCACACTAGACCACAGCGGTAACCCCCACGCAACCATCACCGTCTCCTGCGGATGTGTGGTCGTCCCGGCCCACGCCTGGGACAGCTCCAACTTGAGCACGGCCGTGGATAATGATCAGGTGATGCCAGAACTCGTGTGGGTTTTACTCGCGGTAGCCACCCTCAATGCTCTCTTAGGCGCCTACACCGTGGGCAAAGGCCATCCGCCGGCGTGGATGGCCCGGCGGGGCAAGCGCCGCCCAGGTCGCCTCACCGGATGGGCGAATCTCCTGATGTCGGTGTTCATCGCTCTGCTCGTCATCAACATGTCGAACGTTGTTCCGCTGGACGCGAGTCTCGTGGTGATCACGATTCAAGTCCTCTGCGGCTTTGCAGCCCCAGTGCTGATGCTCATCGACACCAATCGCCAAAGCGAGCCCGACAGAGCCCCACTGGAGAGGTGAGCAGCGGGTTGGACGATGAAGCCGTTGCTCACCATGGATGGCCGTATGCCGTCGAACCGCGACGTGAGCTGGTTGAGGAGCGCCTGCTCCAGCGCCGTGCAGGTCGCGCGTCGCCCGCAGATACGTCGCCCGGGTCACCGATCGTGACAGGCGGCCTGAGCTGCACCTCCGAGCCGTTGCCGCCCGACCGAAACGTCAGCCGCCTGCCCCTGATGTAGATGCGGTCGTCCATTGCGGGCATGCCGCTCATGTCCGGAGCGGCCATGCCGCGCTTCGAGCGCATCGACGCGCTTCCCCAGCTCGCGGTAGCGGGCGCCATGTCCGTGGTCAGCGGGTCGAAACGGTTGCTCATTCGACGGCACCGCCGCGGCCGTCACCTCCATCGAGTACGGCGACGACCTGGACGACAACATGACGTCCGGACGGGGGCGGCGCTCAACTCGCCTTCTGCGATCTGCGCGATGACCTCATCGGGGCCTTCACCGTCACCGGCACCGCGCTGATCGAGTCGGTCGCGTACAAATTCTCCGGCGAGGTCGTCACGCGCACCGGGACCGCCCATACGCTCGGCTATCAGGGCGGCCACACCGACCCGAGCAGTGGCAAGATCAGTATGGCCGCCCGCTGGTACCAGCCGACCATCGGCAGCTTCATCAGCCGCGACACCGTCACCGACCCCGACGGCCACAAGACGAGCAAGCCGAAAAAGCCGAAGACTCAGTACGACAAATGCAAGAAGAACCTCACAAGAAGGGCTTCGAGAAGTGTGTGTTCGGGACGAATAAAACGACACAGCAGTGCAAGAAGGATGCCGTTCACAAGGTTAGTGAGGAGTATCGGCACAAGGGCAACAGATGCGATGGCGCTGCCGTATGGACCGGGGTACGACACCTGGATGTGAGGCAGCGCGTGAGGCCTACTCGGTGTGCACCTACGACGGCTGGGCATCGTCGGGGCGGATTAGCTACAAGCAGTCGGACGCGTCTGTGCCGATGTGGCCGACAGCGTGAGCAACTGCCATGTCCGAGGAGGCGATCCGAAGACCTGCTCCGGAGGAGGGCTCATAGACCTCGAATGCATCGGGAAACCGGAAAGGTCGAAGGATGCGCCAAACTGCACGCCGACGTGAACGAGTGCATTCCTCACCTGAAGCGCGCTGGATGTGACGACAAGCCGATCGAGACCTGCATCGAGAACTCAAGCACAAGTACGAGGAACGCTGCTAGCAGAGCTGCTCCCCCGCCCAAGGTATGGATGAAGAAGATACTGCGGGACAAGCAGCCGGGCTCGGTCAACGGTGTATGTGGGGCCATTGACGTAATCGGTGGATTCCTGGGCGTCGATAAGATTCCTGTGGTCGGACAGTACAAGGGCGTGGTCGGCAACATCTGCAAGGGGTTGTCCGCCATGGAGAACATCCTGCTCGACCATGGTGTCAGCTGGGAGAACATGAAATGGGACCGGCTGCGCAAGAGCAACCCGAGCCAGTGGCACTTTCACGTTCGACTCCTGCGGTCGATGGCTTCAGGCCCCGCCCCGACTACTTACAGATGGCGCGAGGAATGACGAATCAACGTGCTGCACGCGGTCGGTCCTGGTCAGGTCTTGGCCTGATTCTGCTGGCAGGCGTGCTGCTGGCCGCTCTGGCCTGGGTGGTGGTCGACGGGCGTGAGAGCGCCAGGATCGCCACCGCCAGGGACCTGGCCCTGCAAGGGGTGAGGCTGCGTGATGTCGATGACCTGGCCGCGCGGCTCGTGGGCGCGGCCGCGGTCGAGCTGCACGCCGATGCCGGTACGCGGGCCGCGCTGATCGGCACGTTGCTCGCCGGGCGTCAGGGCGATCTGCCGGGCGCGAGCGATGTGCGGGACCTTGCGCTGTCGGCCGACGGGCGGATCGCGCTGTCGGCGGACGCGCACGAGCGCGTCGTCCGGTGGGAGCTGGCGCCTCAGGGGCTTCCCGGGCGCGGCCTGCTGGTGACCGCGTCGAGCACGTTGCAGGATCGCCTGGACGCCTCCGCGGTGGCGCTCACCGCTGATGGCCGCACCGGCCTGATCGGTGGCCGCGACGGTTCGGTGCGCGTGTGGGAGATGAGCGGTCATTCCCGCTCGCGCACGGTCGTGGCGGGTGATGGCGTGCGGCCGGTGAGCGCGGTGGCGCTGTCGCGGGACGGCGGGAGGGCCGTGGCGGGCTTCGACGGCGGCGGGGTCGTCTTCTGGGACGCGGCCGGCGGGCAGATCCGGCGGCCGTCGGCGGTGCACGCGTCGGCGGTGTCGTCGGCGGGGTTGAGCTCCGACGGGCGCAGGGCGTTGACGGTCAGCGAGGACAAGGCGGTGGTGTGGGACCTGGCCGACCCGGCGCGTCCGGTTCAGGCGGGGGTGCTGACCCGGCCGGGTGGACCGTGGGGTGCGGGTGCGCTGAGCGCCGATGGGCGTACGGCGGTGACGGGGAATCAGGTGTGGGACGTGGGCGATCCGGCCAGGCCACGGCGGCTGGCGACGTTGCCAGGGGTGCGGAGCCTGGTGATCGGCGTGGCGTTGACGTCCGATGGGAGTGGCGCCGTGACGGGCGAGGACGGCGGCAGGGTCGGTTGGTGGGGGCTGCGTGACCGGGTGCGTCCGGTGCTGCTGGCCGATCTGCCCGGGGCGCCGGGCCCGGTGGGCGCGGTGGCGTTGAGCGCCGACGGCGGGGTGGCCATGAGCGCGGCGGCCGGGTGGGGGGTGAGGTCGTGGCTGGTCGGCGGGATCAGCGGTGATCCTCTGCGTGACGTCTGCGCCGACTCGGCCTTACGTGCTCTCCGGGTGACACCGGAGACGTGGGCGAAGATCGCCGGTGGCGTGGGCTGGCCGGATGGACTCGGCGATCCAGGCCCCCACAACCCATGTCCTGCGCTCTGATCATGAGGAAACACCGAAACGCGAGTAGTCAGGGCGTGCTGGAAGGGAGCGTAGGGGCTCCATTTCTTGAGGGGTGTCTCCCGCGGGGACGACTGTGGAATGCCGCCACAGCGCTCGACGTGATCGTGACGGTGATGGGCTGTGGTGACGGCACAACCTTGCATCTGCCGGTGATTACGTCCGCCCTGGTCATGACCCTACGAGGGCTCGCGTGGCGTGCGCGAGTTCCGGCCACCTTGGAGAATGCGTGCGGCAAGATGGTCGGCCGTATTCCTTCGCCTCGCCTACCTGACCATCACCAACACATTCGCCGCCCCCATGCGCACTCGGGTCAAGGACGTGGAGATTCGCGCCCGAAGACCGGACCTTTCTTGCCGCTCTCCTGACCTCGCTGCCCCGCGAGGCCCTACACCGGTTACGGCTCCTCGTCCGACCGGACACCATCCTGCACCGGCACTGCGATCTGATGGACCAGCGTCATGCCGGTACCTGCCGACCGAAGCAGCCCGGTGATCTTGCCGCAGCTCTGCCGGTCTCGACCTAGTCACCTGGCCGCCGACGTTTCTGACATCAGGGCAGTGCGCCACTGCCCGGGTCCATTCCGCGCTGTCAGCCACCGGGCGAGGGCAGCTTCCAGACGTTCCCGTTGCACACCCGGCCCTGATAGAGATACTGCCGGCCGCTGTCCGACGTCGCGGTGAACCGGTCGCCTCGCGAATGCTCCCAGTAACCCGCGGGAAGCGCAGTGGCCCTCATGCGACCGGGCGGCAAGGTGGCGTAGATGGCGTCGGCGGACAGAGTGAGCAGAATCAGGAGTCCCGCCGCTGCCCGCCCACCTGCCGGCTCGCTCATTCGAGTGACCTCCTTTTGACGGCCCGGCAGGAACACCACGCGCTCCTCCCGGGCGGCGCGCACGGTCCTTCGGAGGTAAAGAAGGCGGTGACCGGCACATCGATGAATAGTGTTTGTCAGGGACGTGGTACGCGTCCAGCAACTGGCCTTCACAGCGCTGATCCTGACCGTGTAGGCGATGGAGACCTCGCCGAGGTCTGTCATCGATCTGCTGCGTCCCGAATCCCCAGGGAGTCAGAGACGCGGGCGTGTCCGCGCCGGGCTGTGACCCTGCTGATCGGCTCGGACTCGTTCGACGACGGCAGGGTCCGCTCCGTCATCGGCCACCTCGTCCGCGACCTGCGCTGACCCCGTCAGCACGACAACGACTGCAGTGACCCGGCGATCCGGTGCCCGGCCCAGCGCTTGATCTTGCGCAGCGCCTCCAGCCGGCTCGCCGCCCGGTCGAGCCGGTAGTACAGCCGCGGCGGCATGTACGACAGCAGCGGCGAGTGCCGCTGGCCGAGCAGCGCGAACATCTCCGCAGGCTCCAGGCGCAGGTAGCGCGGCAGGTCCTCGTAGAACCGCGCGCTGTAGCGGGCGGCGCTCTGGACCGGCAACAGCGCGGCTCTGCGCTCCCGCGCGTAGGCCGCGAGCGCGGGCTCCAGGGCGGGGTGGCGCTCGATCGCGCCGGCCAGCGCGATGGCGTCCTCGATGGCGAGCGTGGTCCCGGCGCCGATGGAGTAGTGCGTGGTGTGCGCGGCATCGCCGAGCAGGACGAGGTTGCCGCGGTGCCAGGAGCGGTTCGTCACGGTCTGGAAGCGCAGCCACCGCGCGACGCCCTGCCCGCGCCCGATGAGCCGATGCCCGTCGAGCAGGTCGACGAACAGCTTTTCCAGCAGCTCCAGGTTGCCCGCCTCGTCGGCGCGGTCGAGCCCGAGCCCGCGCCACGTGACGGGCGCGCACTCGATCACGCAGGTGCTGCGCTCGTCGTCGAAGGGGTAGCCGTAGCACCAGATCCAGCCGTGCTCGGTCTCCACGAAGGCGAAGGTGAAGGCGTCGAAGACCCTGGTGGTCCCGAGCCAGATGTAGGTGTTGCCGCCAGTGGCGATCTGGGTGCCGAAGTCGTGGCGGCCGCGCAGCGGGCTGCTCACCCCGTCGGCGGCCACCACCAGGTCGGCGTCCGGGACCTCGCCGAGGATCTCGCACCCGAACTCCACCCGCACGCCGAGTGCGATCGCCCGGTCGGCCAGGATGCCGAGCAGCCGGTGGCGGCCGATGCCGAAGCCCTCGTCGCCGCGGTGCGTGGTGGTGCGGCCGCCGACGAGGGCGATCCCGTCATTCCACCGCACGGACGCCTCGCCGATGGCGCGGGCCGACTCCGGATCGCTCGCGTACAGCCGGTCGAGCAGGCTGCCCCAGTACGTCACGCCCCAGCCGTATGTCGAACCTGCCGGATCGCGCTCGAAAACCGATATGTCACACGAAGGATCGCGCAGCTTCATCAGGATCGCGAAATAAAGGCCAGCGGGTCCGCCACCGACACAAATCACTTTCTGCACTTCATTTGGCACAGAGTAGTTATACGCGCACAGTAAGCTACCGCGCGCGATACGCCACGCCGGATCCGCTGAGGGTCGTAGCAGCGCAGACCACGTTGAGCCGCAGCGTGGACCGCGTACGCGAGTGCCAGGCAACACGTCGATGACCAGGTGAGCAACCGCCGATACCGACACCCGTTCTCGTAAGTGATTTCGCCTGGCGTCAAAACCTCGGACAATGGCAGAGCTCGGGCCGGCCATATGGAGAAAGAGGACGTCTCAGTTGGCGGAGCTCAGAGGTCGCGCGGATTGGTGATGGCATCCGTCAGAGCTCGCGTACCGGCCTGAGTGCTGTGAGGGGACGGTCGCCGGCAGCGTCACAACAGCCACGGGAAGGGGCCGCGGAGGATGTCCACGACGCGAGTGGCGACGGCCTCGGCGTGAGGTGGCGTGCCGCGGCCGGCCAGCCCCCGGGTCAGGTGCATGTGGAGGGACTGCAACGTGGCGAAGGTGTTGAACGCCCACGGCGGCACGGGTCCCGGTTCGGCGCCGGCGAAGGTGTGGGCCACGGTGTCCAGCCAGTCGGTGGCCTCGTCCACGGACGGAGAGGAGGCGAAGAGGATGGTCGTGATGGCGCGGGCGAGTCGCGCGTCCTCCAGTTGGACGTAGCGGTGGCGAGCCGCCTTGGCCGTCATTCGGCGGGCGCACAGGTCCAGCAATGTGCTGCCGCGCCAGGGCAGGATGGAGGCGAAGGCGGCAGCTGCATCGGCGCCGTGGGCGACGGCGTGGAGCCAACCTCAGCTTCACCGAGGCGCTCTGGTACGAATCACGCGGCACCGGGCTGCGCGTGATGGCGCTGTCGCCAGGTGCCACCGAGACCGAGTTCTTCGACGTCGCCGGCGCCCAGGCCGACGGCGGCACCAGCCGGATGCGCCCCGACGAGGTCGTCACGATCGCCCTGAAGGCCCTCGACCGGCGCACCCCGCCACCCAGCGTGATCACGGGCACGAGGAACCGGCTGATGGTGCAAGCGGGACGACTGGTCAGCCGACGGCGGATGGCCATGACCATCGGCTCGATGATGGACCAGGCGGGAACGGGGCACTGACCTCTGCTTCCCGATCAACATCGCCGCCGCACCGGCGGCCCGGCCAGAGCGAAACGCCAAAGTTCCTGACCTGCGGCGGCCGATCTACCTTGGGGCTGGGGACATGTTCGGGAGCAGGACGCCAAGACGTACGAGCATGACACAACCCAGCCGAGTCGCCGGCTGCCGGTGCTGGCCATCACGCCCTGTTACGGCAGAACTTCTGGATACGTGCTTAGCTGGTACGTCCTCCGCTCTGGCGGGAGCGGGGTCTGAGGCGCGGCCCCCACAGCAGGATCAGCGCGGCGAGCGCTAGGACGATGCCGGCCGGGTTCAGCGGCGTCTCGCCGGGGATCGTGAACAGTGTCACGATTCCGCCGATCACGTTGTACGCGAGCAGGACGGTTGCCACCACCCGCGCCCACCGCCGGCCGGCCGGGACCTTGACGGCGACCAGGACGTACAGGGCCGCCAGGAGAACGTGCACGCCCAGCGACCCGGCGACGGCCCCCTCGGCGGCGGCCTTGGTCGAGGCCAAGGCGCGGCCGGTGAAGCCCGACACGGTGTCCTGCCAGTTGAGCAGCAGCAGGACGGCGATGAGCGCCTGGAAGGCGGCCAGGGCGTACAGGCACCAGCCGGTCCAGCGAAGCGAGGCGGAAGAGCGCGTAACGTCGAGCATGACGGCCTCCTCAAGGATCAGTCACCGGACTCCGCGGGCGGTGTTGCGGGTTGCGGCCGGAACCGCCAGCGCGGCACGCCCGCCGGCCGGACCTGGCGGCGCGCCGCCGCCCCGCGTTCGGCCCAGTCGGCGCTCAGCCGGTGCATCAGGCGGGTCAGCGTGCGCAGGTCGTCCTCGTCCCAGTTGCTCACGACCTGCTCGAACGCGGCCAGCCCCGCGCTTTCCAGCCGCTCCAGTTCCTTGCGCCCCGCCGCTGTCGCCTCGACCAGGCAGGTACGCGCGTCCGTGGGATCCGGCTCCACGCTCACCTGGCCGGCGTCCTCCAGCGCCTGCACGTGACGGGTCACCGACGACGGCGCCATGTCCAGCCGCTCGCCGATCTCACTGGGCCGCAGGCGCCCGGAGGCAACGGCGCGCAGCACGCCCACGCGCGGCGCGTCGAACGCTCTGGCCATGCCGCGTTGCCCTTCGGTGATGAGGGCGAACGCGGCACGGTTGAGGTCGCGCACCACTTTCTTTCTTTCCATGAAGCAACGATATCCCGAGAGGGTGGAGTAGGCCAGGGACCGGTCGAGGAATGTCGCCAAAACGAACCCCGACTACACCCGGCCCATCTGGTTGACCGGCGTACCGGGAATGGGGTCTTGGGACTATCCGGCCGAAATTGAACGTTAGGCCTCCCGCCGCAGGTCAGGGGGTTGCAGGCTAAGGCGTCGCGAATGAGTTGATCTCGGTTTGGGTGTACCCGCCGATAGACAATCATTGATCTCATACCGTCGCGGGTCATGTCGTTTCAGTACTTGTCCGAGGAGCAGAAGGCCCGCTACCGGCGGTTCTTGACTGATCCGTCGCCGGAGGACCTGGAGCGGTTCTTCTACCTGGACGCGGACGCGTTGGCGGAGGTGGCGAAGAAGCGCGGCCCGCACAACCGGCTCGGCTGGGGTCTGCAGCACGGCCCGGCGATACTGGCGATCAGCGAGCCCGATGCTCACCTGGACGCTGGCGCCAACCTGGGCGAGATCGCCCCGCTCATCCGAGACTTCCTGGGCCGCGCCAGTCGAACCCAACGCCCTCGTGACGGCCCGCGATCCGGCCTGCCGCATCGTAGGGCCCTCCGCTCCCGAAGCTGGCCTCAGCCCCAAAGTAGCTGTGTGAGTGATCAAGATTACGGTTCGTGATCGCGGCGCAGCGGCGGGATCGGCGATCGGCAGCCGGGCCGCCCAGGTTCAGCCTCATCTCGCCATGGGGGCGTACGTGCTGCCAGAACAGCGGGGTCAGCCCGCGCCGGTAGGCCGAGGTGAGCAGGCGCTAATCCCCCCGCCTCCACCGGTGACGTCGCGAGCGCCCCTCGCCCACGGCGAGATACATCCGGCGCCTGGCCTGAGCCGCGGCACGTGTCTTGACGTAGGACCTGATGAGATGCGTGACGCCCAGGGCTGTCAGCAGGACGGTGGCGCCCCCGATGACCCATGCCATCCTTCGCAAGCTGTTGTGGAGGTCGGCCGACTCGCCGGCGGGGCTGGGCGGGACGCGGCCTGCGGGGTCCCATCTGATCTGCAGGACGGTTCCCGGTTTCGCTGCCGGTGACCGGGTCTGCATGGCGTCCGGCGTGCCGCCGGGACAGCGCAGCCGGTAGTCGTACCGGTAGCTGAAGGCGCCGGGGTCGCCGTGCCCGGGGATGCTGTCCATCACGGTGTACGCCCGAACCCCTGTCACCAGGCACACGCTCACTCGGCCGCGTTCCGCGAGCGCTTTGTCGCTGATCAGGGCAGGCGCGACGATGAACGAGACTCCCACCGCGCAGACGAGCCAGCACGCCATCACGGCGACGAGGGTGTCGGCCAGCCAGGACCATATCCAGATCTTGCCCAACGCGTCCACGATCGGGGCCAAGCCCACCATGGCGGCCCACAGCAAGGCCCAACCCACCGGGACCGCCGCGCCCCCCAACACCCACCGCTGCCAGCCGTCCGGACCGTATACACCCAGAAGCGCGAGCAGCCACGGCAGGGCCGGCACCGCCGCCAGAGCGGCGAGCCCCCCGAGACATCGCAGGACGGTGAGAACGCGTTTGATCACCTGACGCTCGCCGGCCTGCTTCACCGCCAGGCGTTTTCCCACCATGCCCAAGCTGCAACTCCCACCGTTCCAAGGATCGAGCAAGGGGGCGGCACTGCGGGGGTGTCACCGGAATGGTGCACAAGGGTCGCGCCGGAGCGGTGACCGAACGGAATCGAGGCTCTGTTCGTGTGCACCGTGGAGTAGCTGGGAACCGGCCACCCCTGCGCGGTGGCGACGCTGACCGCCTGCCGGTGAATCACCGCGATACTACGGCGGGGCGGCCGCAGCGCCAGCCCCTCGATCAGCAGCCGCAACGGCTCGGGCATCTTCACCCGGCAGCGGTCGGCGCGCGGCCGGCGCACCAGAGCGGCCAGGCCGCCGGTTCGGTAGGCGGCACGCCAGCGGCGCAGCGTCCGCTCGGGGAATCCCGCAGGCGGCGGCGAGCTGGGCCGGCGGGACATCGTCTTCGAGATGGGGCGGCAGCAGCCGCCAGCGCTCGATCGCCGCCCGGCGTTGCGCGTCGCTGAAGCCCGTCAACGGGGCGGGGCCGCCATCTGATGCGGATGTTTCCATCAACCGTCCCCTTTCCGACTGCCATGACGCCACTGCGCCGGCCCGGTGTCGCTCTCTCAGACCCTTAAACATCACGGTCGCGCGGGACACTCTCCGGGAGTACCAAAGATCTGGTCCACACCGTTGGCGTCATCGTAGAGATGAACGAAGCCCGCTCGCTCATAGAGCCGACGCGCCGCGCTACCGCGGTCGATCGCGAGCCGGAAAGGCCTGGCGTCGCGATGGGCGTCCATGACGTGCCGGAGCACCTGGCCACCTATGCCGCGGCCCTGGGCTGCGGGGTCGAGGTAGAAGTGTTCTATCCACTGCGTATCGACCTCGGCTCGCACGGCGATGACGCCCACCGGCTTCCCGTCGATCTCGATGATGTCGGTGTTGGCCGGGATGTACGTGTCCAGGAATCGACGACGTGCCCAGTCTTGATCCCATAGTCCGAGACGTTCCAGGTCTGGGCGCATAGTGAGGGCTTTGAGGTCGGCGAGCCAGTCAGCATCGGCCGGCGTTGCTGGACGAAGTCTCCATGGTCTATCCATGGGAAGAAGATATGTGTCGCACCCTTGCAATCCGTGACACATCGCGATCTCGAGGGTCGGGGTCACATGGCGACGGCCATCGCGTGATCATTCGGGGTTTGTGAAGACAACCAAAATCGTGCGGTGGCCGCGGCCCACAGCGTAGACCCCTGATGGCTGGATGGTCATGTTCAATGAGCTGATGGCCCGGATCGCCGGTCGGTTCGGCCGCGTCGAACCACGCAGGGCCGCGACCGCTTACGTGCGCGGGCTGCTTGCCGACATCGACCGCAAGAACTGCTGGAACCTGGCCGAACACGCCGCCGCCAACGGCCCGCAGGCGCTGCAGCGGCTGCTGCGCACCGCCCGCTGGGACGAAGAGGATCACGCGCCAAATGCACGGGCCGTGCCGGCTTCGATCTTCTGCGCCACCGCATCTTGCCGCGGTGAAGATCACTCAACGCCGCCACCGATTACGGGCCAGAGCCGTTGTTCTTACACGCCCGATACCCGTCCGGATTGCTCAGTGTCCCGTGTGGGTGGGGATGGTGAGGTTCACCTGGCTCTCAGTACCGGGGTTGACGATCACGAATTGCCCCATCATGCCGGAGTCTTCGTGGCGGAGGATGTGGCAGTGGTACATGTACGGCGAGGCAGCGTCGGTGAAGTGGCCGAACTGGACCGCGAGCCGTACGACGCTCTTGGAGGGCACGTAGACGGTGTCCTTGTGGCCGGTGGCGTAGGCGGGCGGCGCGGCGCCGTCCACCTCCAGCACCTGGAAGGCGACCTCGTGGATGTGGAAGTTGTGGGAGTAGACGTTGTTCTCGATCTCCCAGATCTCGATGGCGCCGGCGGGCACGACCTCGTCGATGCGCGCCATGTCCATCTCTTTGCCGTTGATGGCGTCGTGACCGCTGAGCTTGAAGCGGCGCACCTTGGCGCCGGCGGGTGCGGTGATGGGAGTCAGGGCGGCCAGGCGGGCGGGGACGTCAGGACTCGGCTTGAGGTCGTTGGCGGCGGTGAGCTTCAGCAGGTCGAAGTCGCCCTTGCCGATGTCGACGCCGTTGTCGGTGGTGTGCAGTACCACCTGCTCGCCGGGTGCGAAGGCCACGATGATCTCCGCGCGCTCGCCGGGGGTGAGTGAGAACGCCTCAACCTCGACCGGCGCTCTGAGCAGGCCGCTGTCGTTGGCGATGATGTGGAAGCGGCGTTTGTCGGCGAAGGCAAGGTTGTACATCCGGGCATTGGAGCCGTTGAGCACGCGGAAGCGTACGCGCTCGGTGGTGACGGTCAGGTAGGGGTTGTAGGTGCCGTTGACGAGGATGTGGTCGCCCAGGATGCCGAAGGTGCCCTTGAGCGGGTCGCCGTCGAAGGAGCCGTCGGCGGCGAACTTCTTGTCCTGCAGGATCAGCGGGAAGTCGTCGACGCCGTAGTCGGCGGGCAGATCGAGATCGAGGTCGTCGTCAAGGATGAACATCCCGGCCAGGCCGCGGTAGACATGCTGAGCCGTCGTGCCGTGGGGGTGCGGGTGGTACCACGAGGTTGCCGCGGGCTGGTCGATCGTCCAGTGCGGCGTCCAGATGGCGCCTGGCTCGATGGGCTGGTGCGGACCGCCGTCCATCCGGGCCGGCAGGCGCATACCGTGCCAGTGCACGGTGCTGACCTCGGGTAGCTGATTGCGTACGGCCATCTCGACCTTGTCACCACGGCTGGCGCGCAGTGTCGGTCCGAGGAACGTCCCGTTGAAGCCCCAGGTGGGCGTCTGTTTGCCGGCCAGGATCTGCGTCCGGCTGGCCTGCATGGACAGTTCGAAGCGCCGTACGCCGTGCTTGTCGGGCTTGGGGTGAAGCAGCGGGGGCACCCGCAGGGCATTGCCGAAATCGAGTGCGGCCGCCGGAGACGAGGAACTGGCGTCGGAACCCGAGCTACAGGCCGCTGCCAGGCCGGACAGAGCTGCGACCGTGAGGAACTTACGTCGATGCACGGTCGAAACTGTAGCGATCTATCCCTGTTCGCTATGAATCGCGGGGTTTGGCGAAGGCCGACGCGGCGAGGGTCGTGATCCACGCCGCCGTCCGGCACGCACCTCCGCAATAGATCGTCCCGACCGGGTGATCCACATCGTCCAGCCACGATCCCCGGCACGGGCTTGAGAGCCAGCCCCACTCTGACGGACTTCCCGCTGACCGCTCCACTCCCGTTCGCCGCGACCATCGGCTGGGTGAGCAGCGTCCCCGGAAGCACCGTGACTGTTGCGACGGTGGCGGCCACCTGGTCGCGCCGGGACCACGACCAGTAGGAAACTCCCCCATCGGCGATGCGCGCCTCCTGCAGCGCGCCGCGATCGAAGCGCTGGCCCGCGCCGATCGTCTTGGTGACACGGATGACGGAGATACGTTCGTCGGCCCGCATCACCAGCAAGGTCGTGGCCAGAGCACCACCGAGCACAAGCAGCACAGCGAGCGCGGCAAGTGCCGGCCTGCGTTGACGAGCCTGCTGCGGCAACCCACGAGAAGCAACCCCGGTCAACACACCCGATCCTCCAATCCTCTATGAGAAGAGTCGTCCCGGAATACGCCTATAGGTTGCGGGTCTGGTTGCACCAGCGCCACGAGCCGCCATCGGGATCGACGTCCGGGCCGTAGCAGAACTTGGCCCACTTGATAGAGCCGAAAACCACCGAGTCCGAAACGCAGCCCTGCTTGGGCCCGGCCTGCAGCAGGATCGTCCGGCCGATCGTGGTCTTGTACTCCACGGCCACCTTGTCCTCGTCGTCGAGCCGATCGCAGAGTGTCACGTCTTTCCGGTCGGCGCTGATCTGCACGTCACCGAGTTGGCGGTACCCATCGGCCACGGACGCGGGGACGCCCACACAGGCCCAGCCACCAGCAACGAACCCACCAACACGCCTGGCGCTACCGCCACCCACCGTGCCATCGCTCTCCTTCCCGTCGTACACGTGCTTCATAATGTCGCGGAACGCAACTGAATAGCATCAGAATGTAGTGATTGGGCAAGGCGCCCCCAGGATGGAACCTGCCGGGCATGACCGTCCTGGGCCGTGCGCCCAGGAACCGACTCAGCAACGCGGCATCAGGCGACCGCACTCGGGCTGAATCGCCTGCGGCATGTTTGAGCACGTGAACAAGCCTGACCTCGGCAGCTCAGTGGCTGGATGCCCGCCATAGGGCCGGCAATCTGCGGCAGGCGCCCGCGGCGCGGCGGGCACAGCAAGGAATCCAACCCGGCAAACCCGCCCCGCTGTGGGGCCGACCTCGGCACGATAGGCCCAAGGCGAACCACGCATCCCGTCGCCACCTCTGTCGGCGTCGGCGCGTCCGTTCACACCGAACCACGTTCAAGATGGTGATGACCATGACCACAATCGATGAGCAAGCCGCCGTCCTCGCCCTCACCAAAGCCACCCGTACAGAGCCCTGGTTCTCTACCGCGCGCACCATCCTCGACGCTGGTAGCGCCCTTGAGCTGCTCGCCGGCCGGTGCGCGAGTCGGGACGCCGACGACCGGGCGCACGCCGCCGACATCGCGGCCCGGGTCCAATCCGGCGACCTGACCTGGGCCCGCGACCTCGTCACAACCATGCGCGATAACGGCGTCCAGCTCGTCACCGTGCTGGACGACGCCTACCCCGGCAACCTGATGTGGGCCTACGACCGGCAGCCGTTCCTGTGGATCCGCGGTGACATCCGCCCCGGTGACCATCGGTCCGTCGCCGTGATCGGCGAGGACGACTCTGAGCATGCGGCGGCGGCGGCCCGCGCCTTGGCCCACGCGGGCATCACCGTCATTGCGCCCCTGGGCACGGCCCTGGACGCGTCTGTCCACCAGGCCGCGATGGACGCCGGTGGCCGCACCCTGGCCGTCCTGGCCGGCGGCATCACCGAACCGACCGTCCTCGGCGAGTACACCAGTGTGGCCGAGCGGATAGCCGACTGCGGCGCGCTCGTGTCCGCGTTCTGGCCCGACGCCGCCCCGACCGACCGGACCATCGCGCTCGCCCGCATCGTGACCTGCGGGCTAGCAGACTGCCTCTACGTCCTCGACGGAGCCGACGGCGGGACGTCAGCCAGCCACGTTGAGCAGGCACTCCAGACCGGCAAGTACGTGCTTGTCTCCCAGCAGCTCCACCAGGAACAGCCGTGGGTCGCGCGGGCAGGGTCGCGGGGAGGCATGACTGCCGTCCAGGACACTGACGAACTGTCCAAGCGGGCGGTCAATTTAGTATGCATGACACCTCGAACGAGCACCTTCTGATCATGGGTGATGCCGAGGCGTTCACCCGCGAATTCCTGCCGCTGTTTCGCCCGGTGCCACCCACCCGGCCAGGCGTGTGCCGAATCTGCCACTCAGGTCCGAACAACGCCAGAGACACCGGCGGGCCTCACGCCACATGCGCGAGCTGCAAGCGCACCACGCAGCATCTGTACGGCCACACGAAGGAGGTGGTGCCGATCTCGCTGACGACCACGAACGAGCAGCTGTACGACGTTCTTATCCGCGAGAAAGACCCCCGCGGTGCCGGAGGACGGCGCGAACGGGCGGACTTCCTGGCCGCCACGGTGAGCCACTTCTACCAACAGCACGCCCGCTGCCTGCAAGAACGGGCGGGCGGCCCGTTCACCCTCGTGGCCACCATCCCGAGCAACAACCTCCACGCACCCGCCAAACCCCTCCACCTCATGTGGAAAGTCGTGGAGAAGGTGGGCGCCCTGGGTCGACTGTGGCAGCCCCTCCTCCTGGAGGCCGACACCACGTACGCACCGGTACTGGCCGACCGCCGCTCTCACCGCAACGCCTTCCAGATCCCCCGGCCCGACAGAGTAGACAAGGCACGCGTCCTGCTGGTGGATGACCTGTTCGTGTCCGGCGCTCACGTGCAGAGCGCCGCGTCCGCGCTGATCGAGACCGGAGCTGCTGCAGTGGTGGCGCTCGTGATCGCGCGGCTGATCAACCCGGCGTCCGCGGACCCCTATAGCGCCGGCATCTGGAAGCAAGCCCGTGAACAGCTCTTCTGCTTCGACCGCTGCTGCATCTGCGACCGGCACGATCACAGCAGGCGCACAAGCAACCGGTAACCGCCAGCCCACGGCAACTCACGACAGAGCCTCGGCGCTGACAGCGCCGAGGCTCTTCACATTCCTGCACCGCCGTGGCCGACTTCGCCATCGCCTCCAGCGCCCGCACCTACGACAACAGTGTTGAGCAGTGGAAGGACGGTGAGGTGCTGTTCATGCGCTGCTCAGCGTGGCGCGACCTCGGCGAGCACGTCACCGAGTCCCTCACCTGCGGCACCCACGTCATCGCATCCCGACGGCTGCGCATACGCACCTACGAAGCCAGCGACGGCGATTTGGGCACCTGGGCGGTGGCCGTGACCTGGATGGAGGCTGAACGGGAACTTTCACGCGGCCACCGTCCCTGCCGCCTACCACGGCCAGCCCGAGCACGCCGTCGCGATCCCTACCGCGATGCTGGAGTTTCTGCAGGTAACGCGGCCACGGGGAGGGCCACGAAGACGGTTGCGGTGCCCATGAGAGCCGCCAGCACGGATAAGGCTGTTGCCGCATTTCTCTTCGAGAGCATCGCAGACCTTATGATTCAGCTTCAAAGATTACGCCGGGCGGCGTCTCGGGTCAGTCGTTCGGCTTTTCGACGGTGACAACCTGGCTGGCCTCCGCTGGTCCGGTACGGGCGTCGCCAGCCCACCGTACGGTGTACGTGTACTTGCCCGCTTCCGGCGTGTCGGTGAACTGGTACGACCCGAAGTCGCCGATCCACGCCTGCCACTCGACGGTGTCGCCGCCGTCGGCGTTGAGACTGCGCTGGACGGTGATCCAGACCCTCCTCGGCGGAGTAGTGCCATCGGCCTGCGACGTTCCACTGAAGACCAGCGTCGTGCCGGCGACCGCGCTGGGTGGCCCCGTCAGCGTGAGCCCGGCCTTGTATCTAACCGCTGTGGTGACCGAGACCTTGCTCCAGCGGTGCTCACCGTCGCCCTTCCAGAGCACGGTGTAGGTGATCTGTCCACCGGTCGGGGGTGTGTCGGTGATGGCGAAGGTTCCGTCCGCAGCGGTGGTCGCGCTGGGCAGCGTCGCGGTGGTGCCGTTAGGGAGTGTGCGGGTCACGGTGAGGGGCTGCATGCCCGGGGCCATTTCGTCGGCGAACGTCAGTTGCCCCGTCACGGTGAGCGGTTGTTGGGCAGTCCCACCGGGCTCCGCCGTCAACGTCAGCGTGCTCGCCGGCAGGGTAACGTCGTGGAGCCGCCACAGGTAGAGGTGGCCAGTGTCCGACTTCACCAGGCTGTAAACGTCCCGGCCGGCGTACGCGGCGCTTCCGCTCACCACTTCGCCTTGTGGAGGGTTCGTGGCATAGACCGTGGTGCCCGAGGCCCTGTCGTACAGCGTCATCCCTACGCCCCCCGTGCGTCCGCCCGCGATGTAGGTGCCGTCCGGACTGACGGCGACGGTTCGCGGGTATCCCTCGGCCTCGGGCCCCTTCTCATAGTCGCGCACCTTGGCCAAGGTGGTGGCGTCCCACATGGTGAAGGCGTCCGGGAGCGCGAATGCCGAGATGATGTGCGAGCCGTCCGGGGTGACCGCGATGTCTTCCAGCCTGTAGTTGCTGTAGGTGTGCCCATCGATCTCGCCGCGCAGGACGGGTGCGGCGCCGCTCACGTCGTAGACGAACAGGTCGGTCGGACTGCCCGTGAATTCGCCGACCACCAGCGTGTCTCCAGCTGCCGCGATGTACGGGGACGACTTGAGCAGGGAGGTGTCGGCCACCGCCGGCTGGGACGTCGGTGCGGAGAGATCGAAGCCGAGGACGCCGGTGCCGTCGCAGCCGTAGCCGACCCACAGCCGTTCGCCGGTGAGTGCCAGGCTGAAGGGGCATCCGTAGGCGTCGAGGTCGATGCGCCGTGTAATCTCCCGCGTAGCGGTGTCGATCTCGGCCACTTCCTTGGAGCCCTGCAGCGCCGCGTACACGCGGGTACCGTCGGCCGTCATGGCCAGGCCGGAGGCGCCGGACACGCCGGCGATGGTCCCCTGGACCTCGCCGGCGGTGTCGGCGACAATGATGCGATTGTCGATGGACACGACGACCTTGTCGCCTCCGACCACCAGGTCACCGCCATAGGCAAAGGCCCCGAGGTCGGTCATGGAATCCTCGGCCGAGGCCGTCGGGGCCAGGGTGACAAGGAGGCCGACAGTCAAGGCCAGAACGCCACCGAGCGCGGTCGGCCATGATGCAGTGGACCTGCGACGTATCGCGGGTAAGAGGCGCACGTGGATCTCCGCTCATGAGAGGTGAAGAAGACGAAACGCCCCAATCAAGCCAGACGGGGACATCTCAGGTCAATATCGACGGCCAGTAGTCGCCAATGATCATCGACGTGAGATCGGTCACCTGCAGTGATCGCCGCAGGTCGAAAGTCTGGCAAGTGGCATCAAATCGTGACATTGAGTTGGTGTCCCGCTCGAAAACACGGTTTCGCGCTGTGAACTGGGGTTTTGCTGCGTGATCCTTTCTTGCCCAGAAGCAGGAGCCCGGCGGCTTCGCGTGGCAGCGCGAACTCCAGCCATCCAGGAGACGAACCAAATGCGGCGCGATAATCGGCCGTGCTCCTTCGCCTGGCCTTGCGGGTGCCGAATATTTATCCGTGCAGGCCGTGGAGTAATGCACTCCGTCGCGCGCCGCGCACGTGCACTGCTTCATGACTCATCGCGTGGTGCTTGACCTGGGGCGTTGACCCCCAGACGCCTCGCGGACAAGATCGCGGTCTGTGTCGGTTCGTCTGCTGTATCTGACTCTGCTTCGAGTGTTCGGCTGGCTGGTGTTGCTGGAACGTGGTCAGGCATCCAAGGACGTCGAGATCATGGTGCTCGGGGCTTCCCCCTCGAACGTGGACGCCGATTTCAGGCGGCAGACTTCAGGCTAACTGTCGTCTCCTCGTAGACGATCGGACCGCCGGGCCGCGAGCCGCGCATCACCCAGGACCGCGGTCGAAGCCGACATCGCCGACTACGCCTGCCGCGCGTTCGACGCGATCGTGTTCTCCCTGTCGCTGCACCACACCGCCCGGCTGGCGGAAGCGGTCGAACGGGCACGAGCGCTGCTGGCGCCGGGCGGAGTCCTGATCGTCGACGAGTTCGCCGGGGAACGCGCAGATCGCGCCACCGCGTCGTGGCTCTACGACATCGGCGCCGTGCTCTCGGAGCAGGGCGCCACCGCGGCAGACCCTCACACGGAATGGGTGGGCCGGCACCGCGACGAGCACCACCTGCACTCGGGCGACACCATGCTGGAGGCGATCCGCGCGGCCTTCGAGATCCGCGAGCTCGTACGCGCCTGTTGGGTACAAAAATCGATCACCGAAGTGGTCGGCCTGTAGCCAAGCGGCTCAAGCACAGCGTGCTCTGAGGCATCCTGCTGGTGGTGTGGTGGTCTTCGCTCTACGTGATCCTCGGACGCGTTCTGCGATTGCTGGTCCTGCTCGGCCGTGACGACCGCAGCAAGGACGTGGAGATCGTGGTGCTGAGGCATCAGGTCGCCGTGCTGCGCCGTCAGGTGAACCGGCCCGATCTCCGTCCGCAAGACAGGGTGCTACTCGCTGCGCTGTCGCGGATGCTCCCGAAAGCTTCGTGGCCGGTTTTCTTCGTGACCCCCTCGACGCTGCTGCGCTGGCATCGCCAGCTGGTGACGCGCCGCTGGACCTACCCACCCACGCGTCCTGGCCGCCCGCGGACACGAGCAGTAATTCAGGAAACTGTGCTGCGTCTGGCTCGAGAGAATCCCTTGTGGGGCTATCAACACATCAGCGGCGAACTCGCCGGTGCCCGCCTGCGGGTGCCGCCCAGTACCGTGCGCGACATCCTCAAACGAGCCGGCCTCGGGCCGGCGCCACGCCGCACCGGCCCGAGCTGGAGCCAGTTCCTCCAGGCGCAGGCCGCCGGCATCTGGGCATGCGATCTGTTTCACGTCGACACCGTCTTCCTTTAAACGGCTCTACGTACTGTTCTTCATCGACCATGCCACCCGATCCGTGCACGTCATGGGAGTCACCGCGCATCCGAGCGGAGCCTGGGTCGCGCAGCAGGCACGCAACCTGATCATCGAGCTGGGGCACCGGGCTGAAACTCTACGGTTCGTCATCCGCGACCGTGATGCGAAGTTCACCGCAGTCTTCGACGAGGTGTTCACCTCACTTGGCATCCGCATCATCAAGACACCGATCCGGGCGCCCCGCGCGAACGCGATCGCCGAACGCTGGATCGGAACCACCCGGCGCGAATGCACCGACCGACTCCTGATCTACGGAGAAACTCACCTCCGCCAGGTGCTGGCGGACTATCAGCGGCACTACAACAACCATCGTCCGCACCGATCACGAGATCGACGACCACCGCTACCAGCCGTTCTATCGGCACCCGACGATCTCGACCAGCTCCATCTGGAGCGCCACGAAGTCCTCAACGGACTGATCAACCAGTATCGGCAAACAGCCTGATCAGGCTCCGGTACGCCCAGCTCAGCCCGCAAATCTCAGTTTTCGCACCCCACACCCCCTCACGTCCACGGACGTGGTGCATGGATCGATCTTCTGTCCACAAGAGCCGGATGATGCCCAGCTCGTGTATCCGGAGCCGGGTGTATGGGCGTCCCCCACTCGTCAGTGACATCGCGCATGCCGATCAAGCTCACTCCGGCAGAAGCATGAGGTATTGATCGACCTCGACACCGGCCCGCGCCTCCGCCAGCCAGCAGATGAAGTCCGCGCCCATCGAGATGCCCTTCTCCCGGGGCTCCTCGGCGTCGCGGAACTCCTGCACCACGATCAACGTCGTCTCCCAGCCCCGGTCACCGGCGAGATCACGCAGCGTGTGAGCGCCCCGGTCGCCCCACGCCGTCAGTCTAGTGAACACCTCCTCCAACTGGTCCGACCCCACCTGCCGGCCGAGTGCGAGGGTCCATGAACTGAACCCGTACGGCCTGCCCGTCTTGGGGGACGGGCGGCCGTGCCGGGTGGACTCGTCGGGTGCGATACCGAGCGCCTGGGTCACCGATTCGGGGTCACCGTCATCGGCGACCAGGCGCAGGTACACGTTGAACATGGGCTACTTCCACTTGTACGCCGATTTGATCTTTGCCTTGCCGTCCTTGCTGATGAGCCAGTAGTAGCCGTCCGACCCCTTGTAGACGTCGAAACTTGAGACCTTGGCGCCACGTCCGAGCTCTTCACGCTTGAACTCGTGCGGATCGAGATCGTACCGCTCTCGCAACTCCTGCTCGAGACGCCGCTCCTTCACCTTGTTGAAGTCGACGCTCTCCTCGGCCGCCTCCTCAGCGGCCCTCTCGGTGGCCGCGCAGTCCTCACCGGGCCGCTCATCCTCGTTGTGGACGAGCACGTCCACACCGCCCACGACGACGTGGTAGCTGTTCAGACCGGCGACCGTGAGGTTGTGCACACGCTGCTCGCCCGCCGTACGCTTGGCGACGCCAGCGACCCTGACGCGGGTCTGGCCGCTGGTGAGCAGCCACATTCCCCGTTCGAGACCGCCTGCTTTCACCCAGGCGCGGCGGTCCTGCGCCCAGAATGGGTGTTCGGCCGTGGCCTCGACGGCGCCCTCGACCGTGCTCAGGTCACCGTCGGTGTCGACCGAGACCTTGACCAGGTTCTTGGCGCCGTCACCCACGATGACTGCCTGGACTCGTCTGGCGCCGCGCTCGCCGGTCCCGGGATCGGCCGCCATCACCTCATCGCCCACCCGGACCTTTTCGATCGGCTTGGCGCTTCCGTCAGCCATGACCACAAAGGTGCCGGGCACGAAGCTATTCGCCCGTTTAGGCCGTGCACACGCGCGGCCGAGTGCGGCGGTGGCCTCCTGCACTTTCTTAGAGGCGAACTTCAGCCGATCCTTGGCATTCAGCCAGTTCTTGAACGCGGCGATGGCGTCACCCGCGTGCTTCCAGACCTTCTTGCCAAGTTCATACGCCTTTTTCCATTTCCACGGCAGGCCGTATTTGGCCGCGAGCTTGCCCGCCAAGCCGCCGGCCAGCGAGCCGAGGACGTTCAGCGCGGTCTCGCCGCAGGCGCCCAGGTCGCCGGTGCTGAAGCACTTGATGCCGGCGGTAATGCCCAGCTCATCGGCAGCGATCTTGGCGATCGCCATGATGGCAGACAGCAGCAGGTTCAGCTGGCGGTCCACGTCGGCCTGCACTGCCCGCAGCTGCGCCTCGGCCTCCTGCTTACGCTTTACCTTGCAGGCTGTGCTCTTCGGTTTGGCGCACGGGTCAGCCGGGCGGGCGTCGTCGATCACCTTGAGTCCGGTCGGGTCGGACAACCCGACGGGATTGTTGCCCGCGTAGGAGTAGGGATTGAGCCATTGAGGTTTCGAGAAGTCGAGCAGGGGGTCGGTGGAGACGAACCGGCCGATCGCGGGGTCGTAGTAGCGGGCCGACAGGTAGTCCAGCTGGGTGGAGGTGTCCTCGGTCTTGCCGAGGAAACCGCGGTCGGTGAAGGGCAGGTCATCCTCACCCCTACGCTGCCCGAAGGGCAGGTAGCGTTCGCGAGACACCTGGCCGGAGGCGTCGTCGACAGCGAGCTGCGTCGAGCCGTGCAGGCCGGACGCCATCCACTTCAGACTGGTTCCGGTACGAGTGGCGACGACCGCCCCGTCGGGACCAGCGTAATAGCGGGTGGCCTTGGCGCCCGCAGCCGTCGCACGGATCTCCATGGAGCCCAGATAGAGCGTCGCGGTCCCGTCGGGGTCGCGACGGATGAGCCGCTCGCCGTCGGCGTCGTAGACCATCGACGTCTCGTGGCCCTCGACGACTGCCTTGTCCAGCTGGCCCAGAGCGTCCCAGGTGAAGGTGGCCTGCTGATTCCCGACGGTGCGGGCGACGAGTCGACCGGCGTTGTCGTAGCCGTAGGTGTCGGTGCGGCCGGGCCTGGCGATCGAGCTGACGGCGTTGGGACGCACGGCGGAGGCGCCAGGGGCCGGGTAGGTGTAGGTCGCGGTGGCGCCGTTGTCGGTGACGCTGGTCAGATTGCCGGTGGCGTCGTAGGCGAAGGACTGGCTGTAGGGTTCGATGCCCTGCCCGTCGGCGCCGGCCGTGCAGTCGGCTGCCGTCGTGGTGTAGGCGGCGGTGAGTCTGGACAGGCCATCGTAGCTGAAGCATTCGGCCTGGCCGGGCGTGGTGGGGGTGGCCGAGGCGGCGTCGAGAACGCGAGTGATCTCGCCCGTGACGTTGTAGGTGAAGCGGTCGTCCTGGGCGGTCTGGCTTCCAGCCGTGGTGGTGAGGCGGTTGAGCCAGCCGGTGCCCTCATCCCAGGAGAAGGTGCGCTTGACCTGAGCGTTGGCGCCGTAGGAGCGCTCGTTGAGCCGGGAGGTGGGCGAGTAGGCCATGTCCTTGACGTACGTGGTCCCGCCGCCATAGTCCGACGTGAGACTCTTGGCGAGGCCCAGGTCAGTGTAGGTCAGCGTAAGAGTTTCGGCGGACAGGTCGCCCTTGCCGGGCATGCCCTGCTCGATGAGGTTGCCGGCGTAGTCGTACTTGGTGGTGAAGGTGTACTCACCCGCAAGGTCGCCCTCGGCGGCAGGGATGATCACCTTGGTGGCAGTAGGCCGGTAGGCGCTGTCGTAGCTGACCACCGCGTCGCTGTACGTCCTGCCTCCGACATAGCGGACCGCCGTGGCAGGGCTGCCCTTAACGACGCTGTCGTAGGTCCATTCGGCCAGCTTGGTGCCGGTCTGCGGGTCGCCGGCCCACTGGCCGCTCCGGCGTCCCAAGTCGTCGTAGGCCAAGGAGATCTTGGTTCCGTTGCCGTCGACGCTCCACACCTGCCTGCCGGCGGCATCGTAGCCGTAGGTCGCCGAGCCGGCGTCCGGATCGGTGGCGGCGGTGCGGCGGCCGAGCCAGTCGTAGGTGAAGGTCCGGACGTTGCCCGCGGCGTCGGTGAGCTTGGTGAGGCCCCCAGTCGCGTTATAGGTGTAAGTGGTGTCGTGGTGGGTGGAGCCGTCCTTCCACTCCTCGGTCCTGACCGTACGGTCGTAGACGTCGGAGACGGTGACGGTCTTGCCGCCGCCGGGCGGAGTGACCTCGATCCGGTCCAGTCCCGGGTAGGCGGTGGTGGTACGACGATATTCCGTAGCCTGCTGGTAGTCGATGACCGCGGCCGGGCGCTCCATGCTGTCGTAGACGCTCTTGGTCCACGACGGCAGGGTGGTCAGGGCCGGGTTGAGCAGGCCGCTGCCGGGGGCGGCGCCATTGTGCACGGGCTGGGAGGTGGCAGCGGTCAGGCCGCGCGCGTCGTAGGCGGTGACGGTGACGATCCGGCCGCCGACCGGAGAGGCGGTCTGCTCTTCCCGGGTGCGGCCGAGCCCGTCGTCGTAGCTGTACGAGGTGAGGTAGGTGGTACCGCGCAGGAGACGGCGCAGGGTGGTCTTGGCCGGGGCGGTGGGCTGGCCGAGGTTGCCGTCGAAGGGGATGTCGTAGGCAACGGTCGCGGTCGGCGTGCCGCTGGCCTTCGGCTGGTCAGGCTCCCACAGGGCGGCGGCGCGACCGAAGGCGTCGTAGTCGATCTCAGTGGTCTTGTTGTTGGCGTCAACGACCTTCGTGGGCAGGCCGTTGCGGTGCGAGGAGTACGTGGTGACCGCGTGCGCCAGTGGGTTGGTGACCTTGGCGCCCTGGTGGGGCCAGCCAACCGCAGGGGTGTAGGTCGTGGTGGTGACCTTGCCCATCGGGTCGGTGGCGGTCAACGGTCGGCCGTAGTCGTCGAAGGTGTTCTTGGTGACCGAGATCGACGTGGCGCCGGCGTAAGAGCGCGTCTCGGTGATGTTGCCGTCGGACGGAGTGTTGGTGGCCGGGTCGGTGCCTCCGTCGTACAACGTGATCGTCTTGCCTAGCACGGTGCCGCTGGTGCAGCTGTCGCCGGAGCGCTTCTCCACCACTGAGGGCAGGCTGGTGATGCCGTTGGCCGGGTTGCGGGCGTAGGTGGTGCTCGTGCAGGTGTTGTCGGTGGTGACGGCGGTGTCGCCGTAGTCGTTGACCGTGGCCGGCTGGCCGTCGCCGTTGTAGGCGGTGCGTTGGTCGCTCCACCGCCAGGTGCCGCCGGTGACCTGCTCGCGGGCGCGTTCGCGGGTGCGGTGGACGAAGGCAGGGTCGAGGATGCCGGGGCCGGTGCCGGTGGTGGCGACCTGGTACTCGTAGCGGGTGGATTCGGCCTCGGTGTAGGCGCGCGGGTCGGTGGCCGTCAGCTTCCAGGTCTGCTCCTGCAGGAGCTGGCCTTGCAGGGCGCGGGAGTCGGTAACGGTGTTGCCCTCGAAGGTGGTGATGGTGGCGCCGTCGATGCCGCGGTAGAAGGTGTCGGAGGTGACGGTGTAGCCGTTGGGGTCGCTGCCGGAACCGCGGGTGGTGCGGACGGTGCCGTAGCCGCGCCAGTCGCTGCCGGACGGGACCAGGTTGGGCTGGGCGTACTCGACGCGGTTGGTCCAGCGGGGCCCGCCGAGGTAGTCGTAGCTGGTGACCATGTCAGGTGAGCCGCCGACCAGGTCTCGCTCGACCACCTTCATGGCCAGCTGCTTGTAGAAGCGGCCCCAGCTTTCGTAGCCCGTCTCCGGGTTCTCGTCGTACAGGACCTTGTAGCAGTCGCCAGTCGCGTCGGAGAGATAGTCGGTGCCGTCGCGGCCCTTGCCGCCGCCGCACGGGTCGGCCTGGCCGTAGGTGACCTCGATCCGGCCGCCCATCCCGTTGCCGATTCCCGCGACCCTGGGCACCATCCGCCAGGACAGGAAGTCGGTCCAGTCCGACCAGTTGTCGTAGTCCATTCGCCCGGCCACCATGGCGGCGTCGAAGTCCACCGGCGGCAGCTTGGTCGGTGTGCCGTTGAGTCCGGTCTGCTGGACGCTGTCCAGCCACAGCACCGGGTCGTAGGCGGGGCCGAAGTCCGTGCGGGTGTAGATCCACTGGTAGCGGAGGTCGAGTCGGGTGTTCGGCTCCCACACCCCGGAGGTGGGGTTGCGTGACTCGGTGAGCACCGAGTCGAGCTTGCGGGTGGAGTAGAACGCGATCGCGTCGTTGGTGGCGCAGGTGGGGCCGCAGTTCAGGTCGGTCGGCACGTCCAGGCCGCCGCGGTCGGAGGTGGTGAACGTCATCCGCGAGGTCGGTGTGGTGCCGGCGACCTGGGTGTTGTGGCCGTAGGTGATCTGCTTGAGGAAGCCGCCGCGGTCGTACGGCAGGACCTTGTAGGTCTCGTACTGGCAACCCGGCATGCAGAAGTAGTTGGTCTCGCGCTCGTAGGTGTAGTCGATGACGTTCTCGTTGGCGTCGATCGACTGGTCCAGGTTCCACCTCCAGACCCCGGCGCAGGTGGGCGGGATCACGTCGTTGAAGTACCGGTCCGAGCACGGTTCGCCCTGCTGGTTACCGATGTACTGCAGCTGCCACTGGGCGTCCTTGGTGTAGCCGAAGCGGTGCACCTGCCCGTCGGAGGAGGTGACCTTCCAGTACTCCAGGCCGTCTGCGCCGCCGGTCAGCTTTTCGATCTTCCATCCGAAGTCCGGCACCGTCTTCCACAACCCGGACGTGCGGTCCTTGACGATTGAGGCTGAGCGGCCGGCCAGGTTCAGCACCAGCTCGGACTGGGTGTAGTCCTTGGTGACGTCGGTGGCCAGCTCGTCGGGCGACTCCCAGCAGACCGCCGAACCGTAGGGGCCGCCCTCGTCGGCGTGCCAGATCAGGTCGGCGGTGTCGGGGTCGTACTCGTTCCAGGCCGTGCAGCGGCGGTACTTGCGCTCGATGAATCCGGCCGACAGGTTCCAGCCGATGCCGGTCACGCCGGACTGGTTGTTGGTCCAGTGGCCCTCGCCATCCACGGAGGAGGCGTCGTACTGCAACGACAGGTTCGGGCCTGTGCCCACCGGTGACGGCGCCTCCGGCAACGGGTAGTCGTAGGAGAAGCCGCCACCCGAGGTGCCGGCCTGCCAGGTGCCCGACGGCTTGAGGTCGGTGGCGCCGAAGTTCCCGTCCGGGCCGGTCATCCCGGTCGCCAGCACGTACACCGAACCGGAGGTGAACGCCTGCGCCGCCCGCGCGTCCGACTTGCCGCCCTTGCCGTCGGCACTCTTGGGCAGCGGGACAGCGGCTGCCTTGCCATTGGCCGGGTCGGTGTCGACGTCGGCCGTCAGCGTGCCGGTCTTGACGTCGTTGTGCGCCGCCACCCGCTGCGGGCGCACCACACAGTCCCGCGGTCGCGGCGACGTCAACGCGCAGGCCGGCACCCGCAGCACCTGAAGGCGAGTGGCGAAGTTGCCGCCGTAGGCGTCACGGAAGTTCGCGTACGAGAACTCCGCCCTAACCTTGCCGGGAGTGTCGCCGGTGAGCCGGGCCGCGATGCCCACCCCGCCCAGCTTCTGTACGGTCGCGGCCGGCAGCGTCTCCACCTTCACCTTGCCGACGTCCGCGGCGCCCTTGACCGTTGCGACCCGGACAGGCAACTCACCCGCCGCGACCGCCTTCTCGCCAGGATCCACCTGCGCGATTCCTGGCTTCGGCCAGACCGGCTTCTGCCGCTCCCCCTTCGGCTGGGACGCCTCCGCCCCCTTGGCCACCTTGGCCTTCGGGACCGGGCGGCCATCCACGGACGTCTCGGGGTCCGGCCCGGACACCTCTGCCGCCGCCAGGCTGACGAGATTGTCCGGCACCCCCAATCCAGAGATGACCACCGCCATCACCACTGCGATGACCAGCAGCGTCGTTCGTAACCGCCATCGGAGCCGCATGTCGCCACCTTTTCCGGGCACGCTGACGCAGCCCCTGAAGAAAGGCCGCGTTGCGCCATAAGGAGTCAATAAAGACGATCGCCTGGATCGTGATCGACGCTCCTCCCGCGGTCAATACCTACACACCGCCGACGAGAACTACGGAATGTCGCTTTCACCTTTCACAATGAAGTGCACTCCATGTCAACCCAGTCGCGGAATCCGTATTCATCCACACAGCGACGCGAGTGTGATTTAGGTCACATCGGACGATTTTCGCTGAATGTAGAAAATATGTAGAGGAGCCAGCTATTGGCTGCATCACGGACCACGCCGGAGGAACCTCGCTCTCACCGAGCGCACATACACGCTCACCCCCCGCCACGCCACGCACCAATACGTAGACAAGAAGCCGTCAAAGCTCCCCACCACCAGATCTAGGCACCCGCACCAGCACAAACACCCGTCCAGCGATGGACAGTGGAAGGCCCTTACTGAGGAGCCAATACAGGCCGAGCAACCATCACATATAGCCCATTAACAGAGAAGCCGGACGCCATTCGGCTCGAGCTTTCCTAAGTGGGTGCCGCGGGTTCGAATCCTGCCGGGGGCACTCCCCTAGTCGACACCATCGGCCCCTGACCCGCGGTTTTTCAGCCACAGGTCTTTGCATTGCGGACCTTGATAGGCAACCGATGGTGCCCACATGCAGCCGTAAGACCATGATCAGGGGATATGCGCGGGATGATCTCGATCATGCATCCCAGCTCACAGCCCAATTCCCCGCCTCCGCTACCCACTACACCCGCCCAGACACTTGAACGAACGCCATGGGCAATCGTGCCAAATAGGTGCGTGACCCCTGGAGGTGTACGGTCGCCCGCCGAATACGCGCCCCGCGCCCGGGGCCACACTGTCGCCACAGAGCCCAGCGGACTGCGACCAGCACATTTAGGAGCCACGGCATCCTCCCTTCGGGACGCCAACAAGCGCCCCTTCCTCAGGAGAAACTCCGCCGCGACCCCGACGCTGCCCTGTCAGGCCTGGATCTCGGCACGCCAACGAGATCAGCAACATCAAGACCTACCGGACGGAGCACAGCGTCCCCACTGGGAGGAGAACGAGCATCTCGAATGGGTGCGGCTCTAGCCGAGTGAGGGGTTGAGCTGGGCGTTCGCATCCCGGTACGCCTGCGGCAACACAGCCACCCGTGCGCCCGGTCGCCATCGGGGCACTGTCACCACCCCGACCACCCCCGACTCGGCCGGACCGATGTCAGTCCTATCGGCCGAGAACTCGGGCTCTTCCACCAGCCAGGTCGCCTCGCCCAGGATCTCCTCCACAGTCTCCCTGGCGATCACCAACCGCGACAACCGGCTCTCCTCGGTATCAAGCTGCTGGTTCAGCTCGGCGATCTGCTCACGGATCCCCTCGATCCGTCGACGCGCCGCCGTTTCCCGTCGCGCCAGTTCCTCCAGTAACGAGCCCATCGCCACCACCGCCTCGCACGTTTGCTCACACGGTAGACAACGACCACCCGGCCAGACAGTCCTGGCAGTAAACGCCCAGCTCAACCCCTCACTCGGCTAGAGCCGCACCCATCAGGCCGGCCGAGACATCACCGCCGAGGCTGACAGGGACGATCGGTGAGTTCTGACCGGCGCTCCCCTGCGGCGACTCAACATGCGCACGCCACCGGGCTGGCCCAGATCTTCCAGTCTGCCGGCGACATGCTCGTCTACGAAGGCGGGGAGCCGTACCGGTGGGCGCGATGGCCCACACCGCCAGCTCCGGCAACGACCTCGGCAGCGGCGGTGGATGCTGTCCTGCTCGAAAATACGGTCTCGTGCTGTGAACTGCGGTTTTGCTGCGCGTCCAGGGCAGCGACTGCGACCATCGCCAAGTGTTGTTGTCGCTGGTCTATCAGTTGCTGAGGAACCTCTTCGGCCTGCTGACGATCCTGGTTCGCGCTGATCTGTCCAAGGACGTTGAGCTGCTGGTTCTTCGTCACGAAAACCAGGTGCTCCGCCGCCAACTCGACGGCCGGCCGCAGTGGGACCACGCCGACCGGCTCTGGCTTGCAGCGCTATCGCGGCTGGTCTGCCGCCACCAGTGGACCAAAATCTTCCCGGTCCCTCCAGCGACGATCCTGCGTTGGCATCGTCACCTGGTAGCCCGTGAGTGGACCTTCACCGACAGGCGGTGCCCGGGACGGCCCCGCACCCGTCAACCCGTTAAGAGACTGATCGTTCGGATGGAGCGGGAGAACCCGACCTGGGGGCACCGGAGAATCCAAGGCGAGTTGGCGCGCATGGGCTATCCGATCGCTGCCTCCACGGTATGGGAGATCCTGCACACAGCCGTTATCGATCCGGCACCCCGCCGGGCCGGGCCGACCTGGCGACAGTTCCTAACCGCACAAGCCCACGCGATCGTTGCCTGCGACTTCCTGGTGGTCGAGACGATGATGCTCAAACGCCTGTACGTGCTGGTCTTCATCGAGCACGGCACCCGAAGACTGCACCTGGCCGGAGTAGCCGCGAGCCCAAACCGGGGCGTAGCCGCGAGCCCAAACCGGGGCATGGACAGTGCAGCAGGCCCGCAATCTCATGATGGATCTTGGTGATCGCATCTCAGGGCTGCGGTTCGTGATCCACGATCGAGACCCGCTCTTCACCTCCGCCTTCCGGGAGGTCTTCACATCTGAAGGGCTGCGGGACATCACCACGCTGCCGCGGACGCCGAGAATGAACGCCATCTGCGAGCGCGTCATCGGCACCCTACGCCGCGAACTCCTCGACCGGATCCTGATCCTCAACGAACGCCACCTGACCCTTGTGCTTCAGGAGTACCTGATCCACTACAACGGGCACCGGCCGCACCAGTCCAGGCACCAATGTCCCCCGGACATCGCAACCCAACCCGCCCGCGACGTAACCGACCTCAACGACCAGGGGATCGTCCGCCGAAAACCCGTCGTCACAGGCACGATCAACGAATACCACCACGCCGCTTAACCGCAGCTCAGACCACGTAACTCAATATTCGAGCGGCACAGGATCGAGGACCGGGTGCGCGCCTGGCAAGCCGACTTCGCCCAGCACCGGGAGGCGGAAAGCAGCGCCGGAGCAGGCAGCGAGTGAACCCGATCGACGCCTACACCAGCGCTCCGCGCCCCTCTCCTGTCATGGTGTGGACGCCCGCTCAGACCCGTGTGTTCCTCGACCATGCCCGCCGCCACCGCCTGTTCGCCCTGTACCAGCTGATCGCGCTGCGCGGGCTACGCCGGGGCGAGGCGTGCGGGCTACGGTGGAAGGAGGTCGACCTCGACGACCACAGTCTGACGGTGAACTGGCAGCTGGTGCAGCTGGGCTTGGCAGGTCCACGAGGGCACCCCGAAGACCGACGCCTCGGTACGTTCCATCGCGCTGGACACCGACACCGCCCATCCTGCGCGCCCACCGACAGCAGCAACTGCAGGAACGCCTGGCCGTGGGCGAGGCATGGGTCGACACCGGGTTCGTTTTCACCCAGCCTGACGGCCCTCGCCTGCACCCCCAGCACGTCTCCGACCAGTTCCTGTGGCTGGCCTACCTGGCCGGCCTGCCACCCACCCGGCTGCACGACCTCCGGCATGGCGCCGCCTCGCTCATGCTGGCCGCCGGAGTGGACATGAAAGTGGTCCAGGAAACGCTGGGCCACACCTCCAGCGCGTTCACCGCCGACACCTACACCTCCGTCTACCCACAGGTGGCCACGGCAGCGGCCGAGAAGACCGCCGCCCTGCCGTTCGGCAAGGAAGACCAGGCCGAAACCGGGAGAGTCGTCTCGCTGAGGAACTGACAGTCGGATTAAGCATCCGGCCCCGCATTCGCTGACTGCTCCCGGCGAGGCGGGGCCGCTGTTCTTGCTGAGCCGGCCCGGGATGGCTGATGATCATGGTTTGTGCAGGGTTGGTGCAACCGAGCACGCACGGAGCGCGCAACCGCTAGACGAAAATTCTAGAACGCATCCGACGCTGCATTCGCGCAGGTCAGGCCATGATCAAAGCGCGCCCTGCAGGATTCGAACCTGCGACCGTCGGATTAGAAGTCCGGTGCTCTATCCAGCTGAGCTAAGGGCGCTCCTGCCTTATTGTGCATGATCCGGCGACTTGTCACGCACACGTTCTGCTCGTGTCAGGCCGACAGGGCGATCACCAGCCACATGAACAGGGTTCCCGTGACCGTGGCGGCCAGGGTCCAGCCGGTGGCGCGTCTGGTTGTGTGGGCCTCCGGGAGGATGTCGGAGATCGCCAGATAGAGGAGGAATCCGGCGAAAAGGCCCAGGTAGGCGGTCAGGACGTGGGCCGGGATGGCGATGAGGAAGGTCAGGGTGGCGCCGATCACGGGGGCGAGGGCGTCCAGGGCCAGGAGGGTGAGGGCGCGGCGGCGGGCGTTTCCGTACAGAGATGTGATCGTGTACGTGTTGAAGCCGTCGGTGAAGTCGTGGGCGATGACGCCGATGGCCACGGCGGCGGCGAGCGAGGCGTCCGTCTGGTAGGAGGCTCCGATGGCGGCGCCGTCCAGGAGGCTGTGGATGACCAGGGCGGATCCGGCCGTGACGCCTACGCCGGCTCGGGCGTGGCGGTGGGCGGCGTAGTCGCCTTCGTGGGCGTCGTGCATGCCCATGGAGCGTTCGACGATGTGGATGCCGAGGAACGCCAGGGCGAACATGAGCATCGGGAGGGGGACGCCGAGCACGTCGAGGGCGTCCCGGGTGAGGGCTTCAGGGAGGAGGTCGAAGGCCACCACGCCGAGCATCACGCCCGCGGCGGCGCCGAGCACGAGGTGGCGGTTGTTCTTGACGCGGTCGGCGACCAGCCCGCCCAGCAGCGTCATGAGGAAGGCCGCCAAGGAGAGCAGGATGGGCACGGTTCCTCAGGCTAGGGGGTGGCCGGGAGGCAGGGGCGGTACGACACTCGGCCGCGGAATTCGAGGGCACAGGGGGATTCGAGGCATGAACGGAATCGCGGGCACGGGTTCGAGAACAGGCACGTGAGCGGCACGGGTTTCGAGGACAGGCTCGCAGGAGCACGGGTTCGAGGACCGGCTCGCGGTGGGCGCGGGTTCGCGGACCACCTCGCGGGAGGACACGGCTCCGGAGACAGGCGCGCAAAAAGGCGCAGGTTCCAGGACAGGCTCAGCAACAGCACAGGATTCAGGGCCAGGCTGGTGGAAGGGCGCGGGTTCAGGGCCAGGCTCGCGGAAGAGCACGGGTTCAGGGAAGGCGCTCGCGGAAGAGCACGGGGAGGGCTCACGCAAGGGCCCGGGTGCAGGGAGAGGCTCACAGAAGGACACGGGTTCGGGGAAAGGGGCGGGATCCGCAGGGCACGGCGTCCGTCGGTCGCGGAGGCGTCGGTGGTGGGTGCGGGTCGGTGTGGGTGCAGGGCGGTGCGGCGCAGTGCGGGGCGGAACGGGCAGCGCAGAGCGGGCAGCGCAGAGCGGGCAGCGCAGAGCGGGCAGCGCAGAGCGGGCAGCGCAGAGCGGGGGCGGGGCAGGCGGTGCGGGGTGGTGCGGCGCAGTGCGGGACGGAACGGGCGGCACGGAGCGGGCGGCACGGAGCGGGGGGCGGGGCAGGCGGGGCGGTGCGGGGCGCGCAATGGGGTGATCCCGGTACGGGGGCAGGGTGGCCCGGAGTTGGGTAAGGACGTGCCGGAAAGCGGGGAGACGGGGGCAGGTGGGGAGGGAGGGGGTGGGGGAAAGGGCAGGCGGCCCTGGGGCAAATGGGGCTAAGCTGTTGTGGCATGGTCGCGACGCTCCTGCATGAGATTCCCCTGCAGGGCGGGGACGTGACAGACGGGGTGGTGCGCGTCGGTGACACGGTGCGCAGGCCGGTCGGTCCGGCCACGCCCGCCGTGCACGCCCTGCTCAGACACCTTGAGGCAGCCGGGTTCGGGGGTGCGCCGCGGGTCCTGGGAACGGACGGCTTAGGGCGCGAGATCCTCACGTACGTCCCGGGGCGAAGCGGGTTGTGCCTGGCCGGTTCGAGCGATGCGTTCCTGGTGGACCTGGCGATGCTGGTCAGAGAGTTCCATGACGCGACCGCCGGGTTCCCGCTCGACGCCGGCGGGTGGGAAGGCGGGTCGAACGACGACCGCGCGCCGGAGGTCATCGGGCATTGCGACCTGACGCCGGACAACGTGATCTTCCGTCAGGACGCCGGCGTCCCCATGGCCGCCCCCGTCGCGCTGATCGACTTCGACCTCGCCCGGCCCACCACCCGGCTGTTCGACATCGTCACCACCCTCCGCCACTGGGCCCCGATCGCCGACCCCGTCGACCGCCACCCCCTCCAGCGCGACGCCGACGTCGGAGCCAGGATCCGCCTGTTCTGCGACGCCTACGGCCTCGCGCCGCGCGAGCGCCGGCGGCTGCTCGAACTGTCCAGGCTCCGCTTCCACCGCTCCTACGACGTCATGCGCACCCGCGCCCGGGCCGGCGGGAACTGGGGCAAGATGTGGGCAGGCGGCGCCGGGGAACGCATCCGCCGGGCGGCAGCCTGGCTGGATGTGCACGAAGATGAGCTTCATGCCCATTTGGTATGACCCGCTAGGTCTCGCGCTCGGTGTCGCACTCGACCAGGTTCTCGGCGATCCGCGCAGCTCGGCCCACCCCGTCGCCCTGTTCGGACGGGCGGCGGCGAAGCTGGAGGAGTCGTCGTACGGCGACACGAGGTGGCGCGGGGTGGTCCATGTCGGGATCTGCGTCGGGAGCGCGGCCGCCCTGGGCGTGCTGGCCCAGCGGAGCGGCGACCGGGCCGTCCGTACGGCGGTGACGGCGTTCGCCACGTGGGCCGTGCTCGGCGGCACGACGCTCGCCCGCGAAGGCGTGCACATGGCCGAGGCCCTGGAGCAGGACGATCTCCGGCGGGCCCGGGCCAGGCTCCCCCACCTGTGCGGCCGCGACCCCGCGGCGCTGGAGGCGCCCGAGCTGGCCAGGGCGACGGTGGAGTCGCTGGCGGAGAACACCTCCGACGCCGTGGTCGCCCCGCTGTTCTGGGGCGCGGTGGCGGGCGTGCCGGGGCTGCTGGCCTACCGGGCGATCAACACGCTGGACGCCATGATCGGCCACCACTCCCCCCGCTACGAACGGTTCGGCTGGGCCGCGGCCCGGCTCGACGACGCGGCGAACTACGTACCGGCACGCGTGACGGGACTGCTGACGGCGGCGCTGGCCGACGACCCCGTCCGGGCGCTGCGGATGTTGCGACGGGACGGCCACCGCCACCCCAGCCCGAACGCGGGCAGGTGCGAGGCCGCCTTCGCCGGCGCGCTCGGCGTCACCCTCGGCGGCACGAACGTGTACGGCGGCCGGACGGAACACCGCCCCACGATGGGCGACGGCCCCAAGCCGGACGTCAAGGACATCCGGCGCGCCGCCCGGCTCACCCGCGCGGTCGGACTGGCGGCGGCGGGGCTGGCCGTGCTGACCGCATGGGGCCTGCGCCGCCGCCGTTCCGGATAATGGCGGCGGTAATCAGCTGAATGGCGGTCAGCTCATTATCCGATTGAGATTGATCGCCAGCCAGATGACGAATGCGGCGACGGCGGTGACGGCGACCAGACCCTTCACCGCGTGGTGCGCGGTCTCCCGCCGCACCGTCACCTGCCGCTGCGTCTGCTTCCAGACCTGGCGAAGCATGATCATGTTCTGGAAGCGGCGTCCGAGCGCGAACAGGGCCAGCCCGATGAGGACGAACAGAATGACACGACCATCGGCAGGTTCCACGACACGGCCCCCTTTTTCGATCTTGAAGAAGAAGCGTGCCCCCGCACATTTGGTTACTCACGATACTCGTCTTGCAGCTGTTTGTTGATTAATTTACCGGGTCGAGATCCACCACAATGGGAGCGTGATCCGAGGGGCCTTTCCCCTTGCGCGCCTCGCGGTCGACGTACGCCGCCCGCACCCGTTCCGCGACGTCGGCGCTGGCGTAGACCAGGTCGATCCGCATGCCCTTGTTCTGGTGGAACATCCCGGCCCGGTAGTCCCAGTACGTGTACGGGTGCGGCCCCTTCATCGGCGTCGGCACCACGTCGCGCAGGCCGAGGTCGAGCAGCTCGGCGAGCGCGCGGCGTTCGGCGGGGGTGACGTGCGTGGAGCCGGCGAACAGCGCGGGATCCCAGACGTCGGCGTCGGTCGGCGCCACGTTGTAGTCGCCGCAGGCCACCAGCGGCGAGCCGGCCTCCTCGGCCAGCGCGTCCCGCAGCGCGGCGAACCACGCCAGCTTGTAGGCGTAGTGCGGCGAGCCGACCGCGCGGCCGTTCGGCGCGTACAGGGACCAGACCCGCAGGCCGCCGCAGGTCGCGCCGAGCGCGCGGGCCTCGGGACGGGCGGCGCCCACCCCGTCGAGCTCGGCGAAGCCCGGCTCGCCGGGGAAGCTCGGCGTCACCTCCTCCAGCCCGACCCTCGACAGCACGGCGACGCCGTTCCACCGGCCGTCGCCGTGGGCGGCGGCGGCGTAGCCGAGCTCGCCCACCTCTGCCACGGGGAACGACTCCGCGGGACACTTCGTCTCCTGCAGGCAGACGATGTCGGGCTCGGTCGCGGCCAGCCAGTCGAGCAGGCGCGGCAGCCGTGCCTTGACCGAGTTCACGTTCCAGGTCGCCAGGCGCATCCTCCCAGCCTGCCACGACCACTCGCGGCAGCCGAGGTCAGACCGCCTTCATGAGGGCGGCCGAGACGTCGCGCAGGAAGCCGCCCGCGCCCGCGTCGAGCGCGGCCTTGGCCTGGCGCACGGCGTCGAGGACGTTGCCCGCCGCGCTCGGCGAGTCCTCCACCACCATGCGCAGCTCGACCTCCAGCGGGGAGCCGCCGAACCCCTCGCCCTCCAGCCGGATGAAGGCGATCTTGCGGTCGTCGAGGAAGGGCAGGTACTGGGCGCCGACGTGGGTGGAGGTGCCGGCGCCGGACGCCTTGGTGGCCCGCTTGCCGGCCATCCTGGCCGGGTCCTGGAGGTTGACGAAGTCCATGTTGCCCCCGGCCAGGAGCTGGTGGCCGGCGCGCAGCCGGACCCCGCTCGCGGTCAGGGCGTCGACCAGCGCCCGGTGCACGAGCGTGGCGCCGAAGGAGCTCTTCAGGTCGTCGCCGAGCAGCGGCAGCCCGGCCGCGGCGAAGCGGTCGCGCCAGCGTGCGGAGCGGGCGAGCACGGCGGGCATGCAGTTGACGAACGCGCAGCCGGCCTCGATCGCGGCCTCGGCGTACCGCTCGGCGGCGCGCTGGGCGCCGGTGGGCAGGAAGTTCACCACGACCTGGGAGCCGGTCTCGCGCAGGTGGGCGGCCACGTCGGCGACCGTCGCGGCGCCGCTCGGCTCGACCAGCCCGGCCGAGCCCTCGCCCACGCCGTCGGCCAGGATTCCCTCGCGCACCGGCACGTCCAGGTGCGGCACGTCGGCGAAGCGGCGGGAGTTGTTCGGCGGCGCCCAGATCGCCTGCGA
Organism: Nonomuraea sp. NPDC049684; assembly: GCF_044465345.1. Classification (NCBI taxonomy): domain Bacteria; kingdom Bacillati; phylum Actinomycetota; class Actinomycetes; order Streptosporangiales; family Streptosporangiaceae; genus Nonomuraea; species Nonomuraea sp. NPDC049684. The sequence goes on from NZ_JBITLO010000004.1 coordinate 252,540, forward strand.
CAGGTCCAGGCCGAGCTTGGCCCGGCCGACGTCGAAGGCGGCGGTGAAACGCACGTCGGAGACTGCGTACCCGGCGCACACGGGGTTGAGCAGGCCGGGCGCCTCGCCGTCGCGGTAGTACTCGACGCCCTGCACGAGGGACGACACGCAGTTGCCCACGCCGACGAGGGCGACGTTCACGGTGGTCATGCCGGAGTTCATATCAGGCCGGTCCGGCGGGCGACGGCGGCGGCCTCCACCCGGGAGGCGGCGCCCAGCTTGGCCATGATGTTCGACACGTGCACGCCGGAGGTCCTGGCCGAGATGAACAGCCGCTCGGCGATCTGCCTGTTGCTCAGGCCCTCGGCGACCAGGCCCAGCACCTCCAGCTCGCGGGCCGACAGCCCCGGCGTCGCCGACAGCGTCACCCGGGCGGTGGCCGCCGCCGCCTCCGCCTGCCGGCGCAGCGGCTCCGCGCCGAGCGCGGCGGCGATGGCCAGGGCCTCGCGCAACGGCTCGCGGGCCCGCGCCGGGTCCCGCTCGGCCGCGCCGACCAGCGCCCGCCCCAGCCCGTACGGCTGCCCCACGGCCCGCCAGGCGGCCACCGCACCGGCCCACGAGCCGCCGAGCTCGGCCTCGAACGTGGCCCGGTACGCCTCCTGCAGCCGCCCGACGGTGGGCAGGCCCGGCGGCGCGGCGCGCACCCGTCCGATGCGGGCCGCGAGCGCCAGCAGCGGCCAGGCGTAGCGGCGGCTGCGGGTCAGGTCGTGCTCCGACAGCACATGATCGACCACCCGGCGCGCCCGGTCCAGGTCTCCCCCGGCCTCGGCGAGGCGGCATTCGAGCAGGTCGGGCTCCAGGCAGGAGTCGTAGCCGCGGGACCGCCCGCGCATGAGCGGCCTGGCCTGCGCGAGCAGCGCGCCGGCCGCGGACAGCGAGCCCTCCTGCACCGCGACCGTGCCGAGCACCAGCAGGATCCAAGCGCGGTAGATCGGCGGCGGGTCGAGGGCGAGCGCGGGGGCGGCGACCTCGCGGGCCTCCGTCCAGCGGCCCAGCGAGGCGAGCGGCTCGGCCAGGTTGGCGGCCAGGTGGGCGCCGCGCGAGCGGGTCAGGCCCAGCCGGGCGGCCTCGGCGATGCCGCGCCGCGCGACCGCCTCGGCCCTGGCGTGCTCGCCGGCGGCCTCCAGCGCGTCGGCCTCGCCGGCGTAGGAGACGAGCAGCGTGTCGTCGTCGGGCGCGCTGATCCGGGCGCGGGCGTACAGGGCGGAGGCGGTGGCGAGGTCGTCGTCGAGCGCGGCGAGCGCGGCCAGGGTGACCAGGGACCTGGCGTCGCCCAGCGCGTACGCCTCCTCGGCGCGGGCGCGGGCCTCGTCGTCCTGGCCGTGCCAGGCCAGCGTGCAGGCCAGGGCGCCGAGCAGCCGGGACTCGCGGGGGGCCAGCCGGACGGCCTCGCGCAGGTCGTCCAGGCCCTCCTCGCCGTGCAGGTCGCGGATGGCGACGCGCAGCTCCAGCAGGTGGGCCGCGCGCAGCGGGTCGGCGACCTCGGCGAGCGCCCGGCCGGCCAGGTCGTCGGCGCGGTGGGCGTCGCCGTCGCGCAGGGCGTCCCTGGCGGCGTCTTCGAGCACCTGGGCGTGGTCCTGGCCGTCGGCGTGCGCCCACAGCTCCAGCACCAGGTCCCATCTGCGGGCCCGCCAGGCGGCCTCGAAGGCGCGCGGCCCGTCGCCGGCCGCGTGCCAGTGGTCGGCGGCCAGGTCGGGCTGGGCGGGGGCGCAGCGGGCGTGCAGGCGGCGGCGTTCGCCGGGGAGCAGGTCGTCGTAGACGGCCTCGCGGATGAGCGCGTGCCGGAAGACGTAGGCGTCGCCGTCCACGAGCAGCAGCCGGGCCCGTACGACCGGCCGCAGCGCCTCGTCGAGCGCCAGGTCGTCGAGGCCGGCGACCTGGCGCAGCACCTCGTGGGGCGTCCTGCGCCCGGCCACGGCGGCGATCCGCAGCACGTCGAGACCGGGCCCCGGCAGCCTCTCGGCCCCGGCCAGCAGCAGCTCGCGCAGCGAGGCGGGGGTCGTCTCGCCCGCCTCGGCCAGCGCCTCGGCGAACAGCGGGTTGCCCTCGCTGCGCGCCACGATCGCGTCGACGTCGTCGCGGCCGAGCAGGCGGGCCACCTCGTCGCGGCCGAGCGGCGGCACCCTGACCAGCTCCGCGCCGGGCAGCCGCAGCGGCTCGCGCGAGGTCGCGACGACCATCGCGCCGGGCCGCGTCAGGTTGCGCAGCAGGTACGCCAGCAGGTCGCGGGCGGCCTGGTCGGCCCAGTGCAGATCCTCCAGCACGATCACCAGCGGACGGCGCTCGGCGGCCCGCTCGACCAGCAGCAGCACCTCCTCGAACAGCCGGGCGCGGCCCAGGTCGGGCGTGTCGTCCAGCTCCCCGAGCTCGGGCAGCAGGCAGGCCAGCCCCTTGCGCCCGGCGCCCGGCACCAGCCCGGCGCCGTACTCCCTGACCAGGCGGCGCAGCACGGGCACGAACGGCGCGTACGCCGGCCCGCCCGGATCGGCCCCGCCCTCGGCCACCAGCGCGTCCACCCCGCCGGCGAACCGCGCGACCAGCCTGGACTTGCCGATCCCCGCCTCGCCCACGACCAGCACCGCACTCGGGGTACGGGCCCACGCGGCGGCCAGCCGGCCCAGTTCGGCCTCACGTCCCACGAACACACCTCTCATTATGAAGAGGCGGCTACGCATCATGCCCGATCCGGTCCAAAGCGGGATTCGTCATCGTCGATGGCATGATGACGCGTTCGTTGGGCCTGATGATGGCTGCCTCGGTGACCGGGATGCTCGGTTTCTTCCTGCTGTTCTCCACCGTCCCCCTGTACGCGGCGACCGGCGGGTCCGGCGCGTCCGGCGCGGGCCTGGCGACCGGCGCGATGATGCTGTCCACGGTGCTCGCCGAGCTGGCCGTCCCCTGGCTGCTGTCGCGGCACGGCTACCGGACGGCGATGGCGCTCGGCCTGGTGCTGCTCGGCCTGCCCGCCCTGCTGCTGCCGCTGTCGGCGGAGCTGCCCGTGGTGCTGGCCGTGTCGCTGCTGCGCGGCGCGGGCCTCGGCGTGCTCGTGGTCGCCGGCACCGCGCTCACCGCCGACCTGGTGCCCGCCGAGCGCCGCGGTGAAGGGCTCGGCCTGTACGGCCTGGCCGTCGGCGTGCCCTCGGTCGCCGGTCTGCCGCTGGGTCTGTGGGCGGCCGACGTGCTCGGGTTCGCGCCCGTCCTCGTGGTGGCCGGGCTGCTGCCGCTGGCCGGGCTCGTGGCGGTGACCGGCCTGCCCGCCGGCAGGCCCGCGACGGCCGGCGCGGGCGGGCGGGCCGGCGGGCTGGCCGCGCCGATGCTGGTCTTCGCCTCGGTCACGGTCTCCGTCGGCGTGCTGGTGACGTTCCTGCCGCTGGCGGGCTCGCCGGGACTGGCCTCGGCGGCCCTGCTCGCCCAGTCGCTCGCCACGCCGGCGGCCCGCTGGTGGGCGGGCCGGTTCGGCGACCGCCACGGCCCGGCCAGGCTGCTCGTGCCGGGCCTGCTCGCCGCCGCCGCGGGCACCGCGCTGCAGGCGTGGACGACGGCTCCCGTTGCGGTCGTGGCCGGGATGGCGCTGTTCGGGGCGGGGTTCGGGGTGCTGCAGAACGCGACGCTGACGGTGATGCTCCAGCGCGGCGAGCCGGCCCGCGTCAGCGCCCTGTGGAACCTGGCCTACGACGCCGGGATGGGCGTGGGCGCGACGGGGTTCGGGCTGGTGCTCGGGCACACCGGCTACCGGCTGGGGTTCGTGCTGGTCGCCGCGCTCGTCGTGACGACGATCCCGCTGGCCAGGGTCAGGCCCGCGTACGCGGAACTCCCACGGTGATCTCGTGGCCGAGGCGGCGGCCGGTCAGCAGCTCCAGGTCGTCGCCGCTCCAGAACCTGCCCGGGTCGTACCAGTTGGGACGCCGGCCGCCGGGCAGCAGCCCCATCTCCTCGTAGGTGACGGCCACGACCTCCGCGCAGTACGCGCTCTCCAGCGTGGCCTCCTTCCTGGCCCGCCGCGGGACCCGGCCCCTGGCCCAGCGGGCGGCCAGCCGGGCGGTGGACGGGAACGGGGTGCCGTCGAGCCGGGCGACCACGCGCAGCGCGGCGTCCTCCATCTCGGGGGTGGCCTGCGGTTCGAGCTGGCGCAGCCAGGGACGCTGGCCGTAGCGGTCGGCCCAGACGGTGACCGCGTCGCGCAGGTCGTGCAGCTGGACCCCGCGCTGGTGGGTGCCCGCCCACAGGTCGAGCAGCGACTTTCCCAGCTCGGCGTGCCACATCATGGGCGGCAGGTCCTCGATCACGATCGCCATGCCCACGTGGTTGACCGGGCTGTTGGTCATCGTCTGGATGGCCCGGTCGGGCACGGACCGGCCGCGGAAGATCCACAGATCGCCGGTTCTGGTCACCTTGACGGCCTCGTCGAGAGTCAGCACATCGCTAGCCTAGGCACATGCGCTGGTGGAAGATGCTCGGTCTGGCGGGAATCGCGGGGGTCGCGGCCACGGGGGTGGTGATCGCGCGCGCCGAACGCAGGCGGCGGGCGTACACGCCCGAGGAGATCAGGACGCGGCTGCGGGAACGCGTCGAGGCGGCGTCCGAGGCGGGTCAGCCCGAGGGGCGCAGCTCGTAGGCGAAGACCACGTCCGGGTAGGCGGGGTTGTCGTCGTACCCCTGCACACCGCCCAGGTAGGCCCTCTGGTACCGCACCACCCAGGGCAGCGCCGCGGCGGCCCGCACGTCGAGCACGCGCCCGGTGGCCTGCTCGTACGCCGCCTGCGCGGCCTCCTTGTCGGTCACGCTCAGCTCGGGCAGCCCGTCGAGCAGCTCGTCCAGGGTCCTGTCGCGCAGGTAGGCGAGGTTGAACACCGGCGGGTCGCCGCCGCGGAAGACGTTGCCGAACCACGAGTAGCCGTCGGGGTAGTCGGGCCACCAGTACATGACGAAGATGTCCTGGCCGCGTTTCCTGCCCTGCTCCCACTGGGCCTTCCAGGGCATGGCGCGGGCGTCGAGCGTGACGTTCAGCGGCTTCAGCTCCGCCGCCAGGCTGGTGGCCAGCAGCCGCTGGTCGTGGTCGCCCTGCGCGTAGGTGAGCGTCAGCCGCAGCGGCCGGCCCGCGGGTCCGTACCCGGCGCGGCCCAGCAGGGCCGCCGCACCCGCCAGGTCCTGCCGGGGCGGGCGGCCGGCGACGTGGCCGGTCAGCCCCTCAGGGACGATGCCGCCGGCCGGCGCGACCGCGCCCCTGAGCGCTCTGACCAGGCCGCGGTAGTCCACGGCCTTCTGCACCGCGCGGCGCACCCGCACGTCCTTCATCGGCCCGCTCGCGGTGTTGAACAGCAGCATGGCCGTCTGGTACGAGTCCCGCTCGCTGGTGCGCACCCCGGGCGTGACCGCGGCCCTGGCGAACAGCCGGGGGCTGAGCCGGTCCACGAAGCTCACCTCGCCGCGGGCCAGCATCCGCCACGCGCGGTCGGGGTCGGGCACGACGCGGTACTTGACCGTGCTGTAGTGCGGCTTGTCCCATCCGCCCCAGTACTTGGGGTACGCCTTGAGCGTCAGCTCCTCCTCCTGGCCCGGATGCCAGGCCGCCACCGTGTACGGCCCCGACCCGGCGTCCCTGCCCGCGCCGAGCCATGAGCGCAGGTCCGGCGCCGCCTGCGTGTCGTAGATGTAGGCCGCGTACCCGGAGGAGGCCACCAGGTCGAGCGGCACGGCGTACTTCAGGGCGAAGGTGACCGTGCTCGCGTCCTCGGCCTTGACGGAGGAGACGGCGTCCCAGATGTAGGACGCGCCCGCGCCGGTCTTGATCGTGCGCTCGATCGACGCCTTGACCGCCGCGGCGTCCACCGGCCGGCCAGTGTGGAAGGTCGCGCCCTGGCGCAGCGTGAACGTCCAGGTGCGGCCGTCGGGCGTCGAGCGCCAGGAGGTGGCCAGGCGGGGGGAGGACTTCTTGGTGAAGGGGTTCCAGAGGGTCAGGGTCTCGTAGACGTTCTGGAAGGCGATCAGCTCGTTGGAGTAGGAGCTCGCGGGGTCCCAGTCGGAGATGACGTCCAGGTTCTGCGCGTACACGAAGACCGACTCGGCGGCGGGGGGCCGGGGGACCTCCGTGGGCCCGGAACAGGCCGACAGAAGCGCCAGCGCGGCGGCCGCTGCGAGACGACGGCGCAACGCATCTCCCTCTGTAACCGATTTGGGGGAAACCTACTGCAAGATCACGGACACATGTCCAAAAGTCCCGAAAAATTGGGCAATTGGGTGATCGAATTGCTATCCTCTGGGCTTGTCCCGTCCGGGGTTGCCAGCAGGGGACCGACCGGAGTGAGGTGCCATGGGTCGTAGCCGGACGATCCGCATGAAGATCATCGGACTACTACTCGTGCCTCTGACCTCCATGGTCGTGTTGTGGGGCGTGATCACCGCCGTCACCGCCGGCGAGAGCCTGGAGCTGCGTCAGTACAAGACACTCTGGACGAACCTCCGCCATCCGGCGTACAAGTTGATCAGCGAGCTCCAGCACGAGCGTCTCTCCTCGGCCAAGCTGCTGCGCCGGGCCGCCTCCCAGAAGGACGTGGCCGACCAGCGCACCCGCACCGACGCCGCCAGGGACGAGTTCAGAAAGCTCTCCAGCAACTCCAAGGACCGATCGGAAGAGATCCGTACGCAGGTGGACGCGGTGTACACGCAGCTCGGCAGGCTCGACGCGATCCGTGGTGAGATCGACGACGGCCTGTCCGACCGTCTGCTCGCCGGCGAGGCGTACAACACCGTGATCGACTCCCTCTACGGCCTGCACCGGCGCGTCGCGCTCATCGACGACATCCCGATCTACGAGCAGTCCCGTGTGATCATCGAGCTGGGCTACGCCAAGGAGCTGCTGACCAGGGAGCAGGCCATCGCGCTCGGCCCGGTCACGCCGGCGGAACGCCGGCAGTTCACCCAGATCGTCGGCAACCGGCGCTTCCTCATCGACCAGGGGCTCGGCGAGCTGGACACGAGCCTGCGCGACACCCAGGTCTCCCTCGTCACCTCCCCCGTCTACCAGCGCATGCGGCTGATGGAGGACCGGATCATCGCCGGCGCCACGCCGCCGCGCGGCTGGCTGAGCACCACCGAGTCGATCTCCAAGACGTACGGGGAGTCGCTCATGCGGGCCAGCACGCTGCTCAACGCGCGCGCCGACCCGGTGGCCGACCAGGTGCTGTCGCGGGCGTTCATCCTGGCCGGCACGTGTTTCCTGCTGGTCATCGTGTCGATCGTGTTCTCGCTGCGGATGGGCAACCGGCTGTCGAAGGAGCTGGGCGCGCTCCGGCTCGCCGCGCTGGAGGTGGCCCAGGAGCGGCTGCCGCACGTGGTGGCCAAGCTGCGCAAGGGCGAGAGGGTGGAGATGCCGGAGTTGTCGGTGGCCACCAGCACGGTCGAGATCGGCGACGTCGGCCAGGCCTTCTCCACCGTCCAGCAGACCGCCGTCGAGGCCGCGATCGGCCAGGCGCAGCTCAGCGAGGGCGTCGGGCACGTCTTCCGCAACCTCGCCCGGCGCTCCCAGGCCCTGCTGCACCGCCAGCGCATCCAGCTTGAGGACATGCAGCACCGCGCGACGGACCCCGAGGCCCTGGACGACCTGTTCCGCCTCGACCACCTGACCACCCGCATGCGCCGCCACGCCGAGGGCCTGATCATCCTGTCGGGCGCCACCCCGGGCCGCGGCTGGAGCAAGCCGGTGCCGCTGCTCGACGTGGCCCGCGGCGCGACGGCCGAGGTGGAGGACTACCGCCGGGTCACCGTCGAGCCGATGTCCGGCCAGCGCCTGGCCGGGCCGGTGGTCGGCGACGTGATCCACCTGGTCGCCGAGCTCATCGAGAACGCGACCGTCTACTCGCCGCCGCACACGCAGGTCATCGTGCGCGGCGAGGAGACCGCCCGCGGCTTCGCCTTCGAGGTCGAGGACCGCGGGCTCGGGCTGAGCGCCCAGGAGCTGGCCGAGCTCAACGAGCGGCTGGCCAGCCCACCCGAGTTCGACCTGGCCGACAGCGACAAGCTGGGGCTTTTCGTCGTCTCCCGCCTGGCCGCCAGGCACGACATCCGCGTGACGCTACGCGGTTCACCATATGGAGGGACCACCGCGATCGTGTTGATCCCGGCTGAGCACGTCGCCGATCCGGAACCGGAGGCCGACGTGAAGGAGCCCGCCCGTCCTGTGATGCGGGTGGTGCCAAGTGAGTGACGAGCGCTGGCTGGACGAGGACGCCGGTCCGATCGTCCCGGCCTACCTGCTGACCAGGGGCCGTACGGTGCCCGCGAGCGAGGCCATCGACCTCATCGCGGTCATCGTCACCGCCGGCGGGCTGACGCCCCCGGTCGGGCTCGGGCCCGAGCACCTGATCATCATGCAGAAGTGCACCAAGCCGACCCGGCTGGTGGACGTGGCCGCCGAGCTGAACCTGCCCATCGGCGTGGTCCGGGTGCTGGTCGGCGACCTGCACGCGCGGCAGCTCGTCCAGGTCGAGCTGCCGCCCCCCGCGCCGGACGCCAAGGTGCTGCTGGAAGTGATCAGTGGGCTGAAGGCGCTGTGACGGCCCGGCTGTTCAGCTTTCCGTAGACGGTGGCGAACACCGCCGCGACCAGCCCGGCCGCCGCGGCGGTGCCGAACACCCACTGGAAGCCCAGGACGCCGGGGCGCGCGGCCAGGATCGCGGCGATGGCCGCGCCCGCCACGCTGCCGCCGACGATGCGCACCAGCGCGTTGACCCCCGCGGCCAGCGCGGTCCTGGACGGCTCGACGTGCTCGACGGCCATCGTGCCCAGCGCGGCGTAGCCGATGCCGAGGCCGATGCCCATGAGGGACGAGGCCACGTACAGAGTGGCCGGGCTGCCGTGCTCGAACGCCAGCCACGCCCCCGCGAGCCCGGTCACGCCCGCGCCCGTCGCCACCATGAACGAGGCGGCGAACCGGCGCATGATCCGCCCCGCGAACAGCGAGATGACCAGCATGAACAGGGTGCTCGGCAGCAGGAACAGCCCGACCTGGAGGGTCGAGGCGCCGAAGCCGAAGCCGGTGGCCTTCGGAACCTGGGCGAACTGCGACATGCCGGTCAGCATCGTGAAGAACGAGAACCCGAGCAGCATCGAGGAGACCGTCGCGCCGATCGTGCCCCTGTGCACCAGCATCGACATCTCGACCAGCGGCTCGGCCACCCTGCGCTCGACCAGCACCCACACCACGGCCAGCACGGCGGCCCCGGCGAACAGGCCGAGCACGCCGGGCGACGTCCAGCCCCACGAGCCGCCCTCGCTGATCGCCAGCAGCAGCGCGACCAGCCAGGCGGTCAGCAGCGCGGCCCCCGCGAGGTCGGGGCGGCCCTTGCCGGCCGGCGCCACGTCCCGCACGAGGAAGGCCAGGATCACGACGGCCACCAGCGAGATCCCGCCGGTGATCCAGAACACCAGGTGGTAGTCACCGGCGGCCAGCCCGGCCAGGATCATGCCGCCGCCGCTGCCGAACCCCATCGTCGCGCTCAGCACGCCGATGCCGGTCGCGAGCTGCTGCCTGGGCAGCAGGTCGCGGACCACGCCGATCGACAACGGGACCAGCGCGGACACCGCCCCTTGCAGGATCCGGGCGATGATCAACCAGGTCAGCGACGTGGCCATCGCCGCCATGACCGAGCCCACCACCAGCAGGCCCAGCGCGCCGAGGATCATCGGGCGCCGGCCGTACATGTCGCCGAAGCGCGACAGCAGCGGCGTGGAGACCGCCGCGACCAGCAGGCTGATGGTGAGCGTCCAGCTCACGGCCGAGAGCGAGGCGTGCAGCTCCCGCTGCAGCACGGGAAGCAAGGGGACCACGGCGGTGTTCTGGAGTGCGGCGATGGAGGCCGCGAACGCCAGGGAGACCACCGTGGGCCAGGGATTGCGCATCGACGTCTCACGCGTCGCGGATACGACGGCTGTCGCCATGTCGGCTCCTTTAGATAACTTAGGTAAGTAACCGAGCAACGATGATACATACGTAAGTTAGGTAAGCAAACAGATGGGCGAAGATCTCAACAGGACGGTGTCGGCCTTCCGGCGGCTGGTCGTCACGCTCAACCGCGCCAAGACCCACGAATGGCTCACCGAGGCGGCCGGCATCCGGCTCGACCGGCCCGACGTGCAGATCATCGTCTACCTGCTCGACGCGGGCGAGCCCCGCAGGATCGGCATGATCGCCGAGGGGCTGCAGGTCGAGAGCCCGCACGTGACCAGGCACGTCGCGGCCCTTGAGCAGCGCGGGCTGGTCGAGCGCGTACGCGACCCCGACGACCGGCGGGCCTGGCGCATCGCGCTCACCGAGGAGGGGGCCGAGGTGGCGAGCAGGTGCCGCCGGGTCACCACCGAGTGGTTCGAGGAGGTGCTGTCCGACTGGCCGGAGCAGGAGCGCGCCGACCTGTCCCGGCTGATGACCAAGCTGTCGGACGACTTCTGCGAGCGCATGCGCGCCCGGTACACCTGAGAAAACGTGTTGCGGGGCCGGGGGCGCGGGCGGCATGCTCGTGCCCGTGGTCATCCAGCTGATCGTCCGGCGAATGCGCATGCCGCACCCGTCCGGGGGTTCCCGCCGCTGAACCGGCGGCCCCCGGCCCGTTCCAGACGGGTGGGGGCGCTGGTGTGCCCGGCGGTTTCATAAGCCGCTCCAGGCGGGTTCGATCCCCGCACCCGTCACCACATTGCTGGTAGAGATGGGCCATGCGGATTTCGGTGGCGGCGGACAGCAACGACGGGGTGGCCGGGCGCATCGTGGCCGAGCTGCGCGGTCGGGGTCACGAGGTGCTGACCCACGGCGCACTCGACGACGGCGAGCGCGACGACTGGGCGTGGGCCTGCGAGCTGGCCGCCAGAGACGTCGCGGAGGGCCGGGCCGACCAGGCGGTGGTCTGCTGCTGGACGGGCACGGGCGCCTCCATCGCGGCCAACAAGGTGCCCGGCGTGCGGGCCGCGCTCTGCGCCGACGCCTACACCGCCGACGGGGCGCGCAAGTGGAACGACGCCAACGTGCTGGCCCTCAGCCTCCGTCTGACCTCCGACGTCGTGCTCGGCGAGATCCTCGACGCCTGGTTCGGCGGGCGGCCCAGCACCGACCCGGCCGACGTGGCCAACGTGGCGCACCTCGCGGAGATCTAGGCTCTGCGGCATGGACAACTTACGGTGCACGCATTGCGGCGAGGAGGGGCTCGAACCCGGCTTCGTCGCCGACCAGGGTGAGCACTCCCGGGGGTACGCCCGCTGGGTCGAGGGGGCGCTGTCACGCGGGATCTTCGGCGGCGCCCGGCTGATGGGCCGTCCCAAGTGGGAGATCGACGCCTACCGCTGCCGCTCCTGCCACCACCTCGAACTGTTCGCCACCCGCCCCGACTAGCTCCGTCCGCCGTCGCGGGCGGCTCACGACCCTCACGTCCGAGGGCACGGAAATCGTCGGTGCCGCCCTCTAGGGTGCTGGGCATGACCGACGTGCTGATCCGCGGCGGCCGGCCCTGGGGGCTCGCGTCCCCCGCCGACCTGCTCGTCCGCGACGGCCGCATCCACCGGGTGGGCCCGTCCCTCGACGCGCCCGGCGCCCTCGTCCTCGACGTGTCCGGTCAGCTCGTCCTGCCCGGTCTCGTCGACGCCCACTGCCACCTCGACAAGACGCTCTACGGCGGCCCCTGGATCCCCCACTCCGCCGACGACTCGCTGGCCGGCCGCATCGCCAACGACCTGGGCCGCCGCGCCGAGCTGGGGGTGCCGAGCGCCGAGCGCGCCGCCGCGCTGCTGGCCCGGATGAGCCAGGCCGGCACCACCCACGTGCGCACCCACACCGACATCGACCCGTCCGTGGGCCTGCGGGGCGTGGAGGCCGTGCGCGAGGCCGCCGCCCGCTCCCCCGTCCACGTGCAGCAGGTCGCCTTCCCGCAACACGGCGTGCTCACCAACCCCGGCACCGCCGACCTGCTGGCCGAGGCGCTCAGCGGCGGCGTCGAGGCGATCGGCGGCCTCGACCCGGCCGGCGTCGACCGCGATCCCGTGCGCCACCTCGACCTGATCTTCGGCCTGGCCGACCGGTTCGGCGCGCGCATCGACATCCACCTCCACGACGGCGGCTCGCTGGGCGGCTGGGAGCTGGAGCTGATCACCGAGCGCACCAAGGCGCTGGGGCTCGGCGGCCGGGTCACGGTCAGCCACGCGTACGCGCTGGGCGAGCTCGGCGAGGCCGCCCAGGATCGCCTGATCCAGGGCTTCGCCGAGGCGGGCGTGGCCATCGCCACCGCCGCCGTCTACAGCTACCCGGTGCCGCCGGTCAAGAAGCTGCGCGCCGCGGGCGTCACCGTCGCCTGCGGCCACGACGGCGTCCGCGACCTGTGGGGTCCCTACGGCTCGGGCGACATGCTGGAGCGCGCGATGCACCTCGCCTACCGCAGCGCGTTCCGCCGCGACGAGGACATCGAGCTCGCCCTGGAGGCCGCGACCGTGGGCGGCGCGCTGGCCCTCGGGCTGCCCGGCTACGGCCTGGCTCCGGGCGACCGGGCCGACCTCGTCGTGGTGCCCGCGAGCGGCCCCGGAGAGGCCGTGGTCGTTCACCCTCGGCGCACTCTGGTCATGAAAGACGGCGTAGTCCTGCACAATTGACCGGCGGGACCATCGAAAGGCAGGCAAGTGCTCTCTATTCACCAGCGGATCGCGGCAGAGCTCGGCGTGCGCGACGGGCAGGTGCAGGCGGCGGTCGATCTGCTCGACGGCGGCGCCACCGTGCCGTTCATCGCGCGCTACCGCAAGGAGGTCACCGGCGCCCTCGACGACGCGCAGCTCCGCACGCTCGAAGAACGGCTGCGCTACCTCCGCGAGCTCGACGAGCGCAGGGCGGCGATCCTGGAGTCGATCGAGTCTCAGGGCAAGCTCGACGACGAGCTGCGCGCGCAGATCATGGCGGCCGAGACCAAGGCCAGGCTCGAAGACATCTACCTGCCCTACAAGCCCAAGCGGCGCACCAAGGCGCAGATCGCCCGCGAGCTCGGCCTGGAGCCGCTGGCCGACAAGCTGCTCGGCGACCCGACGCTCCACCCGGCCACGGTCGCCGCGGAGTTCGTCACCGAGGGCGTGGCCGACGCCGGCGCGGCCCTCGAAGGGGCCAGGGCGATCCTGATCGAGCGGTTCGCCGAAGACGCCGACCTCATCGGCGAGCTGCGTGAGCGGCTGTGGAGCCGCGGCCGGCTCGTGTCGAAGGTGCGCGAGGGCAAGCAGGAGGCGGGGGCCAAGTTCTCCGACTACTTCGACTTCACCGAGCCGTTCACCAAGCTCCCCTCCCACCGCATCCTGGCGATGTTCAGGGGCGAGAAGGAGGAGGTGCTCAACGTCGCGCTGGAGCCCGACGAGACCGCCGACTACGAGCTGCGCATCGGCGCCCGGTTCGGCATCTCCGACAAGGGGCGTCCGGCCGACACGTGGCTGGCCGAGACCGTGCGCTGGGCCTGGCGCACCCGCATCCTGGTGCACCTCGGCATCGACCTGCGCATGCGCCTGTGGCAGGCCGCCGAGGACGAAGCGGTGCGCGTGTTCGCCGCCAACCTGCGCGACCTGCTGCTGGCCGCCCCGGCCGGCACCCGGGCGACCATGGGCCTCGACCCCGGCCTGCGCACCGGCGTGAAGGTGGCCGTGGTCGACGCCACGGGCAAGGTCGTCGAGACCGCCACCATCTACCCCCACGAGCCCAAGCGCCAGTGGGACCAGTCCCTGGCCGTGCTCGGCGCGCTGGCCCAGAAGCACGGCGTCGAGCTCATCGCCATCGGCAACGGCACCGCCTCGCGCGAGACCGACAAGCTGGCCGGCGACCTGGTCAAGCTCATGCCGTCGATCACCAAGATCGTGGTGTCGGAGGCGGGCGCCTCGGTCTACTCGGCCTCGGCCTACGCCTCCCAGGAGCTGCCCGACCTCGACGTGTCGCTGCGCGGCGCGGTCTCCATCGCGCGCCGGCTGCAGGATCCGCTCGCCGAGCTGGTCAAGATCGACCCCAAGTCGATCGGCGTCGGCCAGTACCAGCATGACCTGGCCGAGTCCAAGCTCTCCCGCTCGCTCGACGCCGTCGTCGAAGACTGCGTCAACGCGGTCGGGGTCGACGTCAACACGGCGTCCGCGCCGCTGCTCACCCGGGTGTCGGGCATCGGGGCGACGCTGGCCGAGGGCATCGTGCGCCACCGCGACGCCAACGGCCCGTTCCGCACCCGCACGGCGCTGAAGGAGGTCTCTCGGCTCGGGCCCAAGGCGTTCGAGCAGTGCGCGGGCTTCCTGCGCATCCCGGGCGGCGACGACCCGCTCGACGCCTCCAGCGTGCACCCGGAGGCCTACCCGGTGGTCCGGCGCATCCTGAGCTCGGTCCAGACCGACCTCAAGTCGCTGATCGGCAACACCTCGGCCCTGCACACGATCCGGCCGCAGGACTTCACCGACGACACCTTCGGCCTGCCGACCGTCACCGACATCCTGCGCGAGCTGGAGAAGCCGGGGCGCGACCCGCGTCCGGCGTTCAAGACGGCGGCCTTCAAGGAGGGCGTGGAGAAGATCTCCGACCTGGTGGCGGGGATGATCCTGGAGGGCGTGGTCACCAACGTGGCCGCCTTCGGCGCGTTCGTCGACATCGGCGTCCACCAGGACGGCCTGGTCCACGTGTCGGCCATGTCCCGCACGTTCGTCAAGGATCCGCGCGACGTGGTCAAGCCGGGCGACATCGTGCGGGTCAAGGTCCTTGAGGTGGACATCCCGCGCAAGCGCATCTCCCTGACCCTGCGCCTGGAGGACGACGTCCCCCAGCCGTCCGCGGAGGGCCGCCCGCCCCGCAAGTCGGGCGCCCGCTCGGACGGACCCCGCAACGAGCCCCGCCGCGACGGCTCCGCTCGTGACGGCTCCGCCCCCCGTGGCGAGGGCGGCCGCGACGGCGGCTCCCGCGGCGACGGCCGCGACGGCGGCCGGGGTGAAGGTGGCCGGGGCGACGGCACGCGCGGCGGTGGCGGTCGTGACGGCGGACGTGGCCAGGGTGGTCGTGGCGACGGTGGTCGTGGCCAGGGTCGCGGCGACGGTCAGCGCGGCGGACAGCGCCGCCAGGACCGTCCGGCTCCCATGGGCGCGATGGCCGAAGCCCTCCGCAAGGCGGGCCTCGGCGGCGACAACCGCTGACGTCAGCCCCTGACGGCGGGCCGGCCTCACAACCGGCCCACCGTCAGGGCTCCCCTGCCACCAGCCCACTGTCAACCGGCTCATCCCCCACTAGGCGGAGGGTTTGCAGTGGGGGCGATACGGTCGGAGGGTGAGGACAACTGTGTTTTCCATGGCTGTCGGCCAAGCCCGCGACCTGCTTCGCTGGCGCTCGCCGCTGCGGACCGAGCTCTGGGCGGCCCGGCTCACCGCCGCTCTGGAGCCCGATGAGGTCAGGCCGTTCCTGCGGGAGCTGGCCGAGGACGGCAGCGCCGAGTCGCGTCTCACCCTCGCCGCCCTGGCCGCGGTCGACAGGCCCGGATGGACGGGGGCGGAATCCTCTCCGGACGTTGATCACGAGTCGGCCGAGCCGGGTGAGACGGCGGTCGGGTGGCACGGGGCGGATGGCGATCAGGAGGGTGCGGAATCGGGCGCGGCGCCGGACGCCTCTCGGGGGGAAGCGCGGTCTGAAGCGGGAGCGCGGCCGGGGGCGGGGGTGCTGCGGGTCCTGGGGGTGGAGGTTCCCGGGATGACCGAGGCCGAGCTCGGGCTGCCCGGGTGGGTGCGGCGTATGGGGCAGGTGACCTGTGAAGGAGCCTGGTACGGCAAGGCCGACCCGTACGGCGAGCAGACGCTGGCCGTCCTGTCCTTCCGGTACGCGAACGGCAAGGAGCCGCACATCCTCGTCGTCGGCATTGACCAGCCCAACGGCGGCCTCGCGGTGGACGCCGTCGTCGAGGAGGTCAAGTTCCTCGACGACCTGGGCCTGAGCCCGGCCGATCCCGGGGTGGTGGCCGGGCGGGTGCTGGACGCGTTCGAGCTGGGCGACCGGATCATGGGGGCTCAGGTGGCCGACACGCTGCCCGCCGTCCGTCCGCTGGCCATCGCGCGGGCTCTCGCCGTGCCCGGGCTCGTACGGCAGGCGCCCGACGGCACGATGGCCGATTTCCACGAGCTGCCCGATGTGCCGGGGGCGCGGGAGGCGTTCGAGAAGTTGGCGGAGTTTGTGGGTGAGCGTCCGCTTTGGTGGAGTCCGGCGCGGGTGAGCCAGTTTTTGACGTCGTGGCTGCCGAGGGAGGCCATCCTGTCGGACCCGGCGGTGGCGGCGATGCCGGAGGTGGTCCGGGCGTGGAGCCGGTTCAACGGCGCCCATCCCGCCGTACTGCACCAGATCGACGTGGACGCCCCGCGCCTGCCCGCCCTGATGGCCGACGAGTCCCTGGCAAGTCTCGGCAAACGCATCGCCCGCCAGCAGCTGTGAGGCGGCTCCTCCCCATCGGCCGCCGGCAGCTGTGAAGTGGCCCGTCCCCATCGCCCGCATCGCCCGTCAACAGCTGACACGTCCGCATCGCCCGGCGAACGGCTCCCGCACGTGGCACATTCGGCTGTCGACGGTGCCGCCGGCCGGGACCTCCCGGGGATGTGGGTGGATCGAGTCGGGGGTGGGGGCGGCTATGCTGCGCAGTGACGTTTAGCGGTGCCCCACTTGGGCGTTTCGAGGGAGACTTGCGCGATGTACAAGGAGTTCGCTGTCGAGGCCGTCATGTGGCTCGTCCCGGTTGCGGTGCTGATCGGGGTCGCGCTCCTCGTCACCGCCTGACCCAAGACCCGAGGAGAACGGGGGCCGAGCACGCGCTCGGCCCCCGTCCGCTGTCCGGGACCGACCGGGTGACCGCGCCCCGACGCCCACCGCCCAAGAACAGCGGACGACCCGCCGTCCAAGAACCGGCGGATGCGAGGTCAGGAGGCCCAGGCCAGGAGGGGTCTGCACTGGCGGAGGCGTTTCAGTGCCTGCTTCTCCAACTGCCTGATGCGTTCCCTGGTGAGCCCGAGGCGGTCCGCGATCTCGCTGTAGCTCTCCGCCTTCTGCCCGGTGAGGCCGTACCGGAGCTTGATGACGAACGCCTCGCGCGGCGGCAGCGACGTGACCACGTCCCGGACGTCGGCGCTCAGGGCACGGTGTTCGGCGACTTCCTGCACCCCGGCGCCCTCCTCGTCGGCGATCATGTCGGCGATGCGGCTCTCGCCGGACTCGCCGACCGGGAGGTCCAGGCTGACCACCTCCTGGCCGAGCCTGCGTAACGCGGCGACCTGCTCGGCGGTGAGCGCCGCCGAGGCGGCGAGCTCGCCGTCCGTCGGCTCGCGGCCCAGGTCGGTGGCGAGCTGCCGCTCGGCCCTGAGCAGCCGCGACAGGTCCTCGGCCACGTGGATGGGCAGCCGTACGGTGCGGCTCTTGTCGTGGATGCCGCGTTCGATGGCCTGGCGGATCCACCACATGCCGTACGTCGAGAACTTGTACCCGCGGGTGTAGTCGAACTTCTCCACGGCCCTGATCAGCCCGAGGTTGCCCTCCTGGATGACGTCGAGCAGCGGCAGCCCGCGGAAGGCGTACCGCCGGGCGGCGGCGACGACCAGGCGGAGGTTGGACCTGATCAGCTGGTCCTTGGCCCGCCGCCCGTCGCGCACGACGGCTTCGAGCTCCGGGGTCGCGGCGCCGCGCTCGATCAGGTGGCCCGCGTACAGTCCTGCCTCGATCCGCCGGGCGAGGTCGACTTCGTCCGCGGCGGAGAGCAGGGGATTTTTTCCGATCTGCTCCAGGTACATGCCGAGCAGGTCGGGCTCTGCGGCCGACATGTAACGGCAACTACCCGGTAAAAGGCGGCGAATTCCCGGCTTCGTTGAGTTCGGCGATGGCCAGCTCGGCCGTGCTGCGGATGTCGAAGAACTTGTCCAGCGCGGTGATCGCGAACAGGTGCTTGCACCGGCCGTTCAGACCGGACAGCAGCAGCTTGCCGCCGGAGGCGGTGACGGCCTTGTGCAGGTAGACCAGCACGGACAGGCCCGAGGAGTCGCAGACGCTGACGGCCTGCATGTCGATGACGAGGAGCGGCGGTTGGGTGAGGTCGAGCGCCTTGGTGACCCGGTCGCGCACCTCGGCCGCGGACCCGAAGTCGAAATCCCCGGTCAGCCGTGCGATGACGCAGGGGCCCTGGAGTCCGAGGCTGATCGACAAAGCCTGCTCCGAAGTCACCCAGCTCCACCTACCCGCGTTGTTTCCCACTTGTCGTCACTTCTCGACCACTTTACGAGAAGTAGCGTCTCGGGTTGAACACCAGCATCTGTTCGATCTGGTCATCGGTGACACCAGAGCCGAGCAGTGCGGCCAAAACGTCATCGTGAATGTGATCGTAGCGCCAGTTCGGCGCGAGCGTGTTTCTGGCTTCGTCCCAGGCGCCGCCGAAGTAGTCCATGAAGCAGGCGGTGTCGTGGCTGAGGACCATGCGGTCGGCGTATCCGCGCCGGCACAGGGCCGCGATCGTGGCCACGCGCTGCTCGGTCGGGTTGTAGACGTCGAGCCCGAACCGGTCCATGCCGAGCGTCGCGCCGGTGTCGGCCAGGCGCATCAGGTAGTCGAGGTCGTTGCTGTCACCCGCGTGCCCGACGACCACCTTCTCCAGGTTCACCCCTTCCTTGGCGAACAGGTCCAGCGCGAGCAGCCCGCTCTGGGTGAAGGCGTTCGTGTGGACGGTGATCGGCGCCCCGGTCAGCACGTGGGCCCGCGCGACGGCCCGGCAGATGCGCTCGACGCCGGGCGTCAGCCCCTTGTGCTCCACCACGCATTTCAGCAGCGCGGCCTTCACCCCGGTGTCGGCGATGCCCTCGGTGAGGTCGCGGACGAAGTCGTCGATCATCGGGTCGGGCATGTCGAGGAACAGGCCGGGGCCGCGGTGCTCGTACTGGTGGGGCAGTTCCTCGAAGGCGTACAGGCCGGTGGCGACGACGATGTTGAGGGCCGGCACCGCGGCGGCCACCCGCTGGATGCGCGGGATGTGGCGGCCGAGGCCCCACACCGTCGGGTCGACGATCGTCCGCACGCCCTTGGCCGCCACCGCACCGAGCTTGGCGATGGCGTCGGCGACCCGGAACTCCTCGTCCCACCAGGCGCCTTTGCCGTAGTTGTCCACGTGCTCGGCGGCCACGACGAACACGTGCTCGTGCATCAGCGTCTGGCCGAGCCGTTCGACGTCGATCGGGCCCCGGACGGTCTCGACGGTGGGCATGGGACCTCCATACCAACTGGTCAGTAAGTGCGCCCAACGTAGGCCGCCCCTGCCGCACCGTCAACCGTCCGGGGCGGGTCCCGATCGGCGTGTTGGCACATGTCGCGATTCACCGGGTCAGGCGCGGGAACAGGGGCTCCGGCCGCGGCAGCCGTTCCCCCGACACCGCCGCCGCCACCCGCGCCGCCGCCGTCGGCAGGAACGGCTCCAGCTCGACGGCCAGCGTCCGGCACGCCCCCACCAGCACGCCCAGCGACGCCTCCCGCCCGCCGGCGGCCTGCTGCCACGGACGGACGCGCTCGACGTACCTGTTCGCCTCCTCCACCAGCCGCCACACCGCTCCGGCGGCCCGGCGGAAGTCGAAGTCCCGCAGCGCGCCGTCCACGTCGCCCGGCCCGAACTCGTCGCGCACCTCCGGCACGTTCCCGTCCAGGAACCGGTGGACCATCGTGGCCACCCGGTTGACCAGGTTGCCCACGCCGTTGGCCAGGTCCTCGTCGGCCCTGGCGATCAGGCGGTCCTCGGTGAAGTCGGCGTCGCCCACGCGCGGCACCTCGCGCAGCAGCCACCACCGCACCGCGTCCACGCCGTACGCCTTCACCAGGGCCACCGGGTCGACGGCGGTCCCGGACGACTTGCTGATCTTGCGGCCGTTCACGGTGAGGTAGTCGTGCACGAAGATCTGCGACGGCAGCGGCTCGCCGGCGGCCAGCAGCATCGCCGGCCAGTAGACGGCGTGGAAGCGGATCACCCCCTTCCCGACCAGGTGCACCTTGTCCGGCTCGGCCACCCACCAGCGCTCGTGGTCGGCGCCCTCCAGGGCGGTGACGTAGTTGGCGAGGGCGTCCCACCACACGTACACGACCTGGGTGGGATCCCCCGGCACGGGGATGCCCCAGCCGCGGGCGCGCGCCGCCGATCGCGAGACGCTGATGTCGGCCAGCCCCGCCTCGACGAACGCCAGCACCTCGTTGCGCCGGGCGGCCGGCTCGATGCGCAGGCCGCCGCCGCGGACGAGGTCGAGCAGGGCGTCCTGGTAGCGGGAGAGCCGGAAGAACCAGTTCCGCTCCGAGACCACCTGCAAGGGCCCCTCGTGCCCCTCCGGACAGGGCCCTTCGAACGCGGCCGCGTTGCGGTCCACGAACTCCCGTACCGGCAGCCCCTCGGCCTCGGCGGCCAGCACGTTCTTCAGCGAGTTGTCGTCGGTCCCGGTCTGGAACCGCACCGGTTCGCCGCGCCGCCGGTGGCGCCTGGCCAGCACGTCCGCCTGGACGAGCTCCAGCGCGTGCCCGAGGTGCGGGCGGGCGTTGACGTAGGGGATGGTCGTCGTGATGTACATCGGTCGCCTCCCGGAAGGGGCCCCGACACGACGAGAGGCCCCGGGTCGCAGGGCCTCAACAGGACGTCGTCGGTGAAACCCCCTACGGGGCCGTCATCACCGAGCTGATCGTCATGTCCGGCATCGTACCCGGCGTCAGGCCAGCCCGGCCAGCTTGTAGAGCACCAGCGACCCGGCCACCGCCACGTTGAGGCTGGCCCCGGTGCCGATCATCGGGATCTCGACCACGGCGTCGAGCAGGTCGAGCGCCTCGCCGGGGATGCCGGTGGCCTCGTGGCCGAGCACGACGACGGTCGGCTCGCGGGCCATGGGCAGGTCGGCCAGCCTGATGGCGTTCTCGGCCAGCTCGACGCCCAGCACGCGGTCGCGCCGGGAGGCCAGCCAGGGCAGCGGATCGACCCAGTGGACGCAGGCTCCGGCCCGGAGGGTGTTCCCCCTGGCCAGCGCCTCGGGCACCCAGGGCAGGCGGGGCACGGCCAGGCACGCGCCGGCCGCGTCGCAGGTACGCAGCAGGGTGCCGAGGTTGACGCCGTGCATCGGCCACAGAGGGGCGACGGTGAGATGGGCGAGGCAGCGGGGCCGCCTGCGCCGCCGCTGGGCCCGGAGCTCTCTGGGGGTGCGCACCCGGATGCCGCTCATGCGGCCGGGCGGAGGTTCCTTACGCGGACGTTCACGAGAAGGGCGCTTTCGTCGGCACGCCCGGGCCATCGTCGAGAGGAATCACGCCCAGTCTACGCCCGCGACCCGCGCACGCGGTGGCGTACGGCCCAGACGGCCAATCCGACGGCGAAGACGGCCACCCCCGCGAGCACGGACGCGAGCGGCAGCGTGAACGCCAGCACCAGGCACAGCACCAGCCCGAGCACCGGCACGGCCTTGACCGGCGCGCCCTCGGCCCGGGAGAGGGTCAGCGCGCAGGCGTTGGCGATCGCGTAGTAGACCAGCACTCCGAACGAGGAGAACCCGATCGCGCCGCGCAGGTCGGCCACCAGCAGCAGCACGACCACCGCGGCCCCGACCGCCGCCTCGGCCCGGCGCGGGACCCGGCGCTCCGGGTCGACCGCGGCCAGCACGCCCGGCAGGTCACGCTCCCTGGCCATCGCGAGCACGGTACGGGAGACGCCGAGCAGCAGCGCGAGCAGCGCCCCGAGCGAGGCCACCGCCGCCCCCGCCCCCACGACCGGCACCAGCCACTGCGCCCCCGCCCTGCGCACGACGTCGGCCAGCGGCGCCGCGGACCCGGCCAGCCCGGACGCGCCCAGCGTGCGCAGGGCGGCCACCGCCACCAGCGTGTAGACGACGAGCGTGACGCCGAGGGCGATGCCGATCGCCCGCGGGATGGCGCGGGCCGGATCGCGCACCTCCTCCCCCAGCGTGGCGATCCTGGCGTATCCGGCGAAGGCGAAGAACAGCAGCCCGGCTCCCTGGAGCACGCCCCACGGGCCCGAGCCGGGCAAACCCGCGCCCGGCATTCCGGGCGGCCGCTCCCCCGCCAGCCCGGCGACGATCACCGCGGCCAGCACGGCGAGCACCAGCACGACGATCACCCGGGCGACCGCCGCCGAACGCTGGACGCCGAACAGGTTGAGCAGCGTGAGCGCGACGACCGCCGCGACGGCCAGCGGCCGGGCCGCGCCCGGGGCGACGTACGAGCCGAAGGTGAGGGCCATCGCGGCGCACGAGGCCGTCTTGCCGACGGTGAACCCCCAGCCCGCCAGGTAGCCCCACAGCGGGCCGAGCCGCCGCCGGCCGTAGACGTAGGTGCCGCCGGACTCGGGGTGGACGGCGGCCAGACGGGCCGAGGAGGTGGCGTTGCAGTATGCCACGACGGCGGCGAGCGCGAGGGCGGCGAGCAGCGAGCCACCCGCCGCGGCGGCGGCCGGGGCGAAGGCGGCGAACACGCCCGCGCCGATCATCGCGCTCAGCCCGACGACGACCGCGTCGCCGGTGCCCAGCCGCCGCGCCAGGCCCTCGGCCATGCCGCCCCCTCCTCCGGCCCACGCCCTTGATCGGGTCACCGGTCAGGAGATCCCGAGGCCCCCACTCTGCCGCACGCCACCGACATCCTCGCCGCCGGGTCCGTCAGGAGGTCGCCTCGGGGCCGGGGACCACCAGCACGGGACGCCGGGCGTGGTGCAGGACGCGGTCCGAGGTGCTGCCGAGCAGCAGTGATCGCACGCCGCCCAGTCCCCGCGTGCCGGTGACGATGAGGGTGGCGTCGATCTCGTCGGCCACGTCCACGATGGTGGACCACACCGCCACCGAGTCCAGGTCGCACCGGGGCGTCGCGTCGAGGCCGGCCTCGCGGGCCAGTTCGGCGCCGTGCCCGGCCAGCTCGGTCATCGCCTGGCCGATCGCCTCGTCCTCGGCCGCGGTGTTGTCGAGGGTCATCATGAGCCCGGCCGAGGCGCGGGCGGAGGTCATCGCCAGCCGCTCCCACACGGTCAGCACGACGGCGGACCTGTCCTGCACGGCCCGTCCGGCGAACGCGATGGCGGCCTTGGCGTCGTCCGAACCGTCGTAGGCGATCAAAATGGTCATCTTCACAGCTCCTTGGGCGAGGTCAGAGCCCTACCTCTTTCCAGGAGCGGGCCCTTCTCACGCGAAGAGGGGCGGGAAGATCATCCCGCCCCTCGCGAACCGGCCGGGCGTCAGGCCAGCACGGCCGACACCCGCCGCGCCGCCGGCCTGAGCATCGACAGGCCCGCCAGCGCCAGCACCCCGATCTCGGTCACGACCACCACGCGCTGGGTCAGGCCCGCCGGGATGTCGTCGTTGCTCAGGGGGATGCCGAACATGCGCACGACGTACGGGACCACGACCAGCAACAGCGCCCCGAGTGCCACGCCGCTCAGCACGCGCATCGCTCTGGCGTACCGGATCTGGGCCTTGGCCAGCAGGAACCCCGCGGCGGGCATCACCAGGAAGGCGGCGAAGGCGGCGTAGCGGTGGATGCCTCCGGACAACGAGAGCGGCACCCCGGGACGGTCGGTCGGGAAGGCCCCGATCAGGAACATGCTCGCCCCCCAGGCCACCAGCAGCGCGACGACCCAGCGGTTGGCGCCGGAGCGGCGCAGCGCCTCGGCGATCAGCGCGGATCCCACGGCGAACAGCGTCAGCGAGGCCGGCAGCAGCCAGCCGGACGCCTGGAAGGCGTACTCGCTGATCACGCTGTGCAACGGGTCGAGGCCCGCTTCGGCGTGCAAGGTGAGCATCGCGCCGGCTCCGGTGCCGATGGCCGTGAATCCGCTGACAAGCAATCCCCTCATGCCTTAAAGCTCGCGTAAGGCGGCCTTGACCGGCATCGGAGATGAGCCCCCAGCGGGCCCTGATCCATCCCCTAATACCTTGGTCGGCAGGGTCCAGGGACGGGCCCGTGACCTGCGGGAACATGACCCTGGGTAGGGCTTCCCCCCTCAGGGTGAGTGCAGTCGGCGATACCCCCGATTTGACTTGGAGTGCACTCGAAGGGTGACTCTGGATACATGACGATCCAAGAGGCCGCCCAGCGTTCGGGTCTCAGCGCCCACACCTTGCGCTACTACGAGCGCATCGGGCTCATCCACTCGGTCGGCCGCAACGTCAGCGGGCATCGCGACTACGCGGAGGCGGATCTGCGGTGGCTGGACTTCCTCACCAAGCTGCGGACCACCGGCATGCCCATCGCCGACATGTGCCGCTACGCGGAGCTGCGCCGCATGGGCGAGCACACCTCCGCCGAGCGGCTGGCGATGCTGGAGCTGCACCGCGAGCGCGTCCGGGCCAGGATCGCCGAGCTCAGCGCGGACATGGACGTCCTCGACCACAAGATCGACAACTATCGGGAGCGGATGTGAAGACGCGCGTTCTGGGGACCGGCGGCCCGCGGGTGTCGGCCCTCGGCCTGGGTTGCATGGGCATGTCGGAGTTCTACGGGCAAGGCGACGAGAAGGAGTCGATCGCCGTCATCCACCGCGCCCTCGACCTTGGCATGAATTTTCTTGACACAGCCGACATGTACGGACGCGGCCACAACGAAGAGCTGGTCGGCCGCGCCGTCAAGGACCGCCGCGACGAGGTCGTCCTGGCGACCAAGTTCGGCATCAACCGCCACGACGGCACCCGCACGGTCGAGAACAGCCCGGAGTACATCAGGGCGGCCTGCGACGCCTCGCTCCGGCGGCTCGGCGTCGACCACATCGATGTCTACTACATGCACCGCCGCAACCCCGACGTGCCGATCGAGGAGTCGGTCGGCGCCATGGCCGAGCTGGTCCAGCAGGGCAAGGTGGGCCATCTCGGGCTGTCGGAGGTGAGCGCGGACACGCTGCGCAGGGCCGCCGCCGTGCACCCGATCGCCGCGCTGCAGAGCGAGTACTCGCTGTTCACGCGGGGTCTGGAGGCCGAGATCCGGCCCGCGGCCAGGGAAGTGGGCACCGCGGTGGTGGCGTACTCGCCGATCAGCCGCGGCCTGCTCGGCGGCGCGCTGCCGAGCGCCGACCGGCTCCCCGACGACGACTTCCGCAAGCACCTGCCCCGCATGTCCGGCGAGCACGCCGAGCACAACGCCCGCCTGGTCGAGCGGGTGCGCGAGATCGCCGGGGCGGCCGGGCTCACCCCCGCCCAGCTCTCGCTGGCCTGGCTGCTGGCCCAGGGCGAGGACGTGGTGCCGATCCCCGGCACGAAACGCCTGGCGTACCTGGAGGAGAACGCCGCCGCGGCCGACGTCACGCTGACCGCCGAGCAGCTCGACGCCCTGGCCAGGGCGGTGCCCGCGGACGCCGTCCGGGGCGCCCGCTACCCGAACATGTCGGAGGTCGAGCGCTAGGCCGCGCGCCTGGTCACGCCGGTCACGACCACCAGCGCGACCAGGACGATCGCCGTCAGCGGGATCGGCGCCGGCGTCAGCGCCGACAGCAGCACGAGCACGGCCGCGCCCAGGAAGGCCGCGCTGTCGGCCGGGCCGTAGCGGTGGGGCCGCACGTGCAGCAGCCAGACCATCGACAGGAACACCGCGACGGGCACCGCCACGGCCAGCGCCGCGCCCGTGGCGGACAGGTGGGACGTGCCCGAGGCGTGGTCGATGCTCACCTCGACCCCGGCGCTGAACGCCCCGACCGCCGCGAAGATCGCGTAGTGGCCGTACCCCCAGAGCAGGGCGCGCCTGGTGGAGTCGAGGATCTCGGCGGTCGGCGGGTCGAAGTAGAGCCACCACATGGCGAAGGCGATCACCAGCGCGCCCAGGGCCAGCACGATCAGCTCGGGCCGCAGTCCGGCGGTGCGCGCCTCGGCCTGGAAGGCGACCGTGGCGGCCAGCACGTTCTCGCCCATCATGATGATCGTGAACAGGCCGTACCGCTCGGCGATGTGGTGCGGGTGCCAGGCGGTCGGGCTGCCCCGCTCGGCCCACACGGGCACCGCGAGCTCCAGCACGACGCCCAGCGCGAACGCCGCCAGGTACCACTCCCCCGGCACGACCAGCAGCGGGATCCAGCCGACCTGCGCGACGCAGATGCCGGCGGCGTACCGCACGGCCGTCCGCCGGCCCGGACGGTCGCCGCAGGCCGCCCGCAGCCAGTGGGCGGCCATGGCCAGGCGCATGATCACGTATCCGGCGTAGACGACGCGGAAGTCGTGCTCCTGGAACGCCCTGGGCACCCCGGCGGCCAGCACCAGCACGCCCGCCATCTGGACGAGCGTGGTCAGCCGGAACAGCCAGTCGTCGTTGTCGTAGGCGGAGGCGAACCAGGTGTAGTTCATCCAGGCCCACCAGACGGCGAAGAACGTCGTCAGGTAGCCGAGGACGCCCTCGGCCAGGTGCCCTTCGCTGAGCGCGTGGTGGAGCTGGGAGCCGGCGAACGAGACCGCGACGACGAAGCACAGGTCGAAGAAGAGTTCCAGGTTGGTGGCGACGCGGTGGGACTCGCCCGCGTCGCGCGCCCGCATGGGCCGCAGCCGGATCATCCTCCGATGTCTACACCAGGGAGACCGGCAGGTCGAAGTAGGCGCGGACCGCGGTCGCGCCGGGACGGCTGTGGACGCGTACGAGGTCGGCCAGCAGGTTGACGATGAGCAGGCCGCGCGAGCCGGAGCGGCGGGCCTCGACGGGCAGGCGCCCGGCCAGCGGATCGGTGATGTGACCGCCGTCGGCGACCTCGCAGACCAGCCGCGCGTCCTCGATCCAGACCCTGATCAGGCCGGCGCCGCCGCCGTAGTCGAGGCTGTTGGCGCCGAGTTCGGCCACCACGAGCCGGATGTCGTCGAGCCGGTCGTCCCCGAAGCCCGCCGCCTCGGCCTGGGCGGCCGCCAGGGTGCGGGCCGAGGCCAGGTTGGTGTGGTCGAAGCGCAGCGAGACGCACGCGGCCGGCTCGGCGAGCGGCTGGTTGTGCCGCGCGACGACCTCGTCGGGCGCGTAGCCGGGGCTGGGCCGCTCGCCGGAGGCGTCGCGCAGCACCGGGTGGGTGCGCTCGGCCTCGCGCAGCACCTCGGGCGTCAGCCCCGCCAGGTCGTACGGGCACAGGATCGTGACGCGCCGCCCGGCGAACGACAGGTTGATCAGCGCCTCGTGCTGGGCGCAGGCCGGGTACTCGGTCGCCGAGCGGCCGGGCCAGATCGGCTCGCCGATGATCCGCACGTGCTCGCCGGGATGCCGGTCGGCCACGGCCCGCAGCACGGCCGGGATGATCCGCCCCGGGTTGCGGCCCGCCACGCCCATGTCGAGCAGCGTCACCCGGGCCGCGTCGGCCCCCAGGCCCGCCTCGATCTTGGCCAGGTTCGCGGCGGGCACGGCCACCGCCACGGGCTCCCCGGCGGCCAGCCCCTCGCGGACGAAATCCGTGGTGGCAGCCACATATTCCGGGTCACCTCGGTAGAAGAGGGCCGGATGCACGAAAGGGTCCGCCGACATCAGGCACACGGTACCTCCGCATGAGGACTCTTAGACAATCAAATGGGTATTTACAGGGCGTGAAGCGACTTCAGCTCGTGCGCAGGCCCCTGCGGGGGCGCCGGTACTCCCATCTCGATCTGCGGACCCCTTCCGGGCGACGCCTCCCGTTCTGACCGCCGCGAACCTATGCTCGGTTCATGTCGGAAATGCACATGCGGGTCTCCGACGAGGACCGGGAGCGCACGGCGGAGCGGCTCCGGCACGCCTTCGTCGAGGGCCGCCTGACGCGTCCCGAGCTGGAGGAGCGGCTCGGGCTGGCGCTCACCGCCAGGACCTACGGCGACCTGCGCGGCCTGATCACCGACCTGCCCGCCCCGGCGGCCCCGGTCGAGGACGTGGTCGAGCTGGAGTCCAAGAGCGGGCACGTGCGCCGTTCCGGTGACTGGGCCGTCCCGCGGCGGCTGCGGATCTCCTCCCAGTACGGCGGCGTCGACCTCGACCTGTCCCAGGCCGTCATCCCCCACCCCGTCGTCGACCTCGAACTCGACCTCACGTACGGCTCCGCCAGGATCACCGTGCCCGAGGGCGCCGCGGTGAACGTCGACGCCTTCCGGACCGACTGGGGCCAGACCGTCGTCGGCGACGTCCCAGGCAGGCGGCGGCCCGGCGGCCTCTACCTGGTGGTCGGCGGGCGGGCCAACTACGGCGGCCTGCGGGTGCGCTATCCGCGCAAGCGCTGGTTCACCCACTGATGGAAGGCCGAGATGTGGTGCTCGCTCGGCACCAGCACGCCGCCCGCCCGGTAGGCGCGTGACCCCATGCCGAGCTGGGTCCGCTCGCAGGCGTCGAAGTCCTGCTCGTTGACCCGGTGGAACAGCTCGACCGACGGCGTCAGGTCGGCCCCCGAGGCCACCACGTCGGGGTGGTAGAGCCAGTCGCACTCGACCACCGTGCGGTCGGCGGCCATGGGGAACATCCGGTGCAGGATCACGTGGTCGGGCACCAGGTTGACGAACACCTGCGGCTTGACGGTGATCGCGTAGTAGCGGCGGTCCTGCTCCGGGGCCAGGTCGGGGAGCCGGCCGAAGCCCGCGCCGCCGTCCACGGTGAAGCCCTCGGCCCGCTCGGCGAACTCGGCGCCGTGGCCGACGTAGTACTGGGCGGCGTACCCGCCGGCGAACTCGGGCAGCACGGCCACCAGCTCGGGGTGGATCGTGGCGCAGTGGTAGCACTCCATGAAGTTCTCGACGATCAGCTTCCAGTTGGCCTTGACGTCGTAGACCACGCGGCGGCCCAGGGCCAGCCGGTCGACGTGGTAGTTCTCGATGGCGGCCGGGTCGCCCAGGCGTTCGGTGGCCGCGTAGGCGACGGTGTCCTCGAAGGACGGCGGCTCGTCGGCCAGGCACACCCAGGCGTAGCCGAGCCATTCGCGCAGGCTCACCGGGACCAGGCCGTACTCGACGCGGTCGATGTCGGGCATCCTGGCCAGGTTGGGGGCGGCGGCCAGCCTGCCGTCCAGGTCGTAGGACCAGGCGTGGTAGGCGCACCTGATCGTCCTTCTGACCTCGCCCCGCTCCTCCACGCACAGCCGCGCGCCGCGGTGGCGGCAGACGTTGAGGAAGGCGCGCAGCAGCCCGTCACGCCCGCGGACCACGAGCACGCTCTCCGCGCCCACCTGGACGGTCCGGAACGCGCCGGGTCTCGGCAGGTCGCCGGCGCGCACGGCGCAGAACCACATGCTCTCGAAGATCTTGGCCTGTTCCTCGGCGAACAGGGCGGGGTCGGTGTAGGAGCGGCCGGGAAGCGTGGAGATCAAGCTCGACGTGGTGGTCAACCGACACCCCTTGTTGCGTATTACGCACCGAGTTGCTCTATATGCGACATCGTCCGGCGGCCTTCAGGAGGCTGTCAAGAGGTAGGTGCTGAACCTGCGCAGCGACGCCGTGTGCATCCTGGTCGCCATCCAGTCGGGGATCAGGCCCGCGAACGAGCGCTGCCGGTTGGTCACCTCCGTACCGGCGATCATGGCGGGACGCCGCGCGATCCGCGCCCTGGCCCGCTCGTACGCGCGCAGGTCGCCGCCGGCCGCCCGGGTCAGCAGCCAGGCGTCCTCCAGGGCCTGGTTGGCGCCCTGGGCCATGGTGGGCGGCATGGTGTGGGCGGCGTCCCCGGCCAGCGTGGTCGGGCCCCTGCCCCAGACCCGGGGGATCGCCTGCCGGTGGTGCGGGAAGAAGCCGACGTCCTCCATCGTCTCCAGCACCGCGGGCACCGGGTCGGCCCAGCCGCCGAACCGTTCGCGCAGCCGCGGCACGATGTCGGGGTCGTCCTGCCAGAACGGCCCGCCGGGCGACGCCTGGACGTCGAACCACCACAGCAACCGGCCCGCGCCCGCCGGGATCAGCCCGCACAGCTCCCGCCGTCCGGCGATCATCACAGCCCGGCGGGAGCGCGTCAGCGAGGTCGGCGCGGTGGTGAAGCCCTGCCAGGTGACCCAGCCGCTCAACGCGGCCCGATCCTCGCCCCACAGGGCGCGGCGCACCGCCGACCGGCGGCCGTCGGCTCCCACCAGCAGGTCGCCGCGCACGGTGCGGCCGCCGGTCAGCCGCGCCTGCGCCCGCTCCGGCTCGGCGTGCTCGACGCCCGCGCCGTAGACGACGGGCATGCCCGCCGACAGGGCCTCGACCAGCTCGCGCCGAGCCACGTGCACGCACGGATGCCCGTAGCGCCGCTCGGCCTCGGTGAGATCGACGGTGACCAGCCGGCGGCCGTCGTCGGCCCACGACTCCATGGTCTCCAGCCGCCGTCCCAGTCCCGCGTACCCGACGCCGAGCTCGTCGAGGATGGCCGTGCTGCCGGGCCAGAGGGTCACCGACCCGCCCGCCGTGCGCAGCTCGGACGCCTGCTCGTAGACCTCGACGTCGTGCCCCGCGGCCAGCAGCCCGCGCGCCGCCGCGAGCCCCGCCACCCCGGCCCCCGCCACGATTACCCTCATAGAAGCCTCACTTCAAGAGACTTCAAGTATCAGATACTGGGAGTATCACAATGCCCGCGCGCGGCCGCAAGCCCGATCCCACGGTCGACCACCGCATCAGGCGGGCCGCCACCGAGCTACTGCTCTCCCACGGCCTCGACTTCACCATGGACGACGTCGCCAAGGCGGCAGGCGTGGGCAGGGCGAGCGTGTTCCGGCGCTACGCCACCAAACGCGACATGCTGCTCGAATCAATCGGCGGCCTCATGGACACGCACGTCGCCGTCCCCGACACCGGCTCGCTCGAAGGCGACCTGCGCGTGGTGGTCTCCGACACCCTCGCCCTGTGGCGGCACCCCGGCGTCGCCCGCCTGACCAGGCAGCTGTACGGCGAGGCCGGCCGCGACCCCGCCGTGGCCGAGATCGTCCGCACCGGCATGCGCACCCGGATGCGGCGCTCGCAGGTCGTCTACGAGCGCGCGATCGACCGCGGCGAGCTGTCCCCGGACGCCGACCTGGAGCTCCTGACGGACCTGTTCGCCGGCCTGGTGGCCTACCGCGGGCTGCTCGACCTGCCCATGCCCGACGCCGAGGAGGTCGTCCACGTGCTGCTGCGCGGCTTTACGCCCAACTGACGGCCGGAATGTTAGCGGCGTGCAAGCGGGGATCAACCAGAGATCGCTAATGTCCTCCTCGTACGGAAAACCAACGAAGGGCACCAAAAATGACTCCCCCTCGCCGACTCGCCCTCGCAGTCGCGACGATCTCCCTTGCCGCTCTGTCCACCGCCTGCGGTGTCGGCCAGGCCGTTGACTGCAACAGCGCCGTCAACGAGCTCTCGAAGATCACCACCGAGTGGAGCGGCGCCATCACGAAGAACGCCACGGACACCGCGGCGCTCGGGGACGCCTCCAAGGCCGCCGCCGCCAAGACCAAGGAGCTCGCCGGCAAGTACGACGGCGACGTCGCGGCCGCGCTGAACGACTTCGCCGCCGGCTTCGAGAGCCTGCAGAGCGGCGACATCAGCAAGGCGACCGAGTTCAGCGGCAAGATGAGCGGCTTCACCTCGAAGATCACCGCCGCCTGCTCCTGACCGGTCCGCGGTCGCCGCACCGCCTGCGGGGGGCAGGTCGGCGCGGTGACCGCCTCATCCGGTCCGCCGCAACGGGGTACGGACAGGACCGGATGATCCCCTTACGCTTGCTGCCGTGACCGACGAAACGGTGATCGCACGGCCTCCGGCAGGCACCGCACTCCCCGCCAGAGTGCTCTTCCGCCACCGCGTGCGGGTCGGCGCCATCGCGCTGCTCGCCGCGGTGGCGTACGCCGTTCTCGGGCTGGTCAAGCTGGCCACCTTCCGGGCGACCACGTTCGACCTGGTGATCGTGGACCAGGCGGTGCGCAACTACGCCCGCCTCCGGCCGCCGTACGTGCCGGTGCTCGGCGTCTTCCACGGGCGCGGCACGGACTACCTCCAGCTCGCCGACCACTTCTCGCCGATCTACGCGCTGCTCGCGCCGTTCTACTGGGTGCACGACGGGCCCGAGACGCTCGTCGTGGCCCAGGCGCTGCTGTTCGCGGGGGCGATCCCGTTCCTGTGGCTGTTCACCCGGCGGGTGCTGGGCGCCGGGCCCGCCTATCTGGTCGCCGTGGCGTACGCGCTGTCGTGGCCGATCGCCCAGGCCGTCGCCTTCGACGCGCACGAGGTGATGTTCGTCCCGCTGCTCACCGCGATCATGATCGAGCGCTACCACGCCGGACGCGTGCTGCCGGCCTTCCTGGCGATGCTCGGGCTGCTGCTCGTCAAGGAGGACATGGGGCTGCTGGTGATCGGGGCCGGGCTGTACCTGTTCGTCGTCGGCGACCGGCTGCGCGGCGTCGTGTGCGCGCTGGTCGGCGCGGGGGCCGTCGTGCTCGTCCGGGGCCTGCTGATCACCTCGTTCGGCGGCGACAGCAAGGACTTCTGGGCCTACGGCCACCTCGGCCCCGACGCGCCCGCCGCGCTGCTGGCGATGCTGCGCGACCCGCTCGCCGCCCTGCTGCTGCCCTTCAGCGACGAGGCCAAGGTCGACACCCTGTTCCTGCTGGCCTGGCCGACGTTGCTGCTGTGCCTGCTGTCGCCGCTGTCGCTGGCGGCACTGCCGCACGTGCTCGAACGCCTGCTGTCCGACCGCCCCCAATGGTGGCAGGCCGACTTCCAGTACAGCGCGTTCACCGTGATCATCCTGTTCTGCGCGGGCGTGGACGGCCTGTCCAGGCTGCTGCGCTGGACCGGCCGCGCCGACCGGCAGGGGCTCAGGCTCGCCTGGGCCGCCGCGGTCTGCGCCGTCGCCCTCACGCTGGTGCCCAGGTTCGCGCTCGACCAGCTCTACCACCCCGCCTTCTACAAGGAGGACAAGGCCGCCGCGGCGGCCGAGGCGGTGAGCAGGGTGCCCTCGGGGGTGACGGTCGAGGCGGTCAACTCCGTGGGCCCGGCGCTGTCCTCGCGCACCACCGTCCTGCTGTGGAGCGCGGCCCCGCGCGGCGCGCCCTGGATCGTGGCCGACACCGCCCGCTGGGAGTTCCCCTTCGGCTCCGCCGACGACCAGCGCACCCGGGTCGAGCAGCTCCAGACCGAGGGCTACACGAAGGTGTTCGAACGCGACGGGTACGTCGTCCTCCGGCGGAACTGACCGCATAGCCCCGATGCCGCACAATGTCGGCATGGAGATGATCGTGCTCACCGGCGCAGCCGGCATGGTGGGGGGCGCCGTACGCGAGCGGCTCCGCCGGTCCGCCACCAGGCTCGTCCTGGCCGACCGGACGCCCATGGAGGCCGGGCCGGGCGAGGAGGCCGTCCGCACCGACCTGTCGGACCTGGCCGGGACCGTGGCGCTGGTCAAGGGCGCCGACGCGATCGTGCACCTGGCCGGGGTGCCCGACGAGGCGCCGCTGCCCGACCTGCTCGACGGCAACGTGCTGACCACCCACCGCGTGCTGGAGGCGGCCCGGCTGGCCGGCGTGCCGCGCGTGGTGCTGGCCAGCAGCAACCGCCTGACCGGCATGTACCCGGCCACCGCCGCGATCTCCCCCGACCTGCCGCCGCGCCCCGACGGCCTGTACGGCGTCAGCAAGGCCGCCGTCGAGGCCCTGGGCCGCCTGTACGCCGACAAGTTCGGCCTCGAAGTGGTCTGCCTGCGCATCGGCAGCCTGGAGCCCGAGCCCCAGGACGTCCGCCACCTGGCGACCTGGCTGAGCCCGCGCGACTGCGCCGGGTTCGTGCACGCCGCCGTCACCACGCCCGGCCTGCGCTTCCTGGCCGCCTACGCCGTCTCGGCCAACACCCGCCGCTTCTGGCTGCTCTCCCCCGAGCTCGGCTACGAGCCCGAGGACGACGCCGAGTCGTACGCCGCCCGCGTGACCGGCACGCCGGCCGCCTTCTTCGCCGACGGCGTCCCGCAGGGCGGCGACTTCGCCGCGCCGGAGTACACGCTGCGCAGGGGCGGGCTGGCCTAACGCCCGATCGCCTGCTCGTAGGCCCGGTCGAACCCCTCCAGCACCCCGGCCCACGAGCCCGCGACGGGCGGCGTCGAGCGGTTGTGGGCGGCGATCTCCCGGCGCAGCCCGGCGTCGGAGCACAGCCGCGCCACCGCCCCGGCCAGGTCGTCGAGCGTGCGGCCGAGCAGCCCCTCGGTGCCGTCCTTGACGAAGTCGGCGACGCCACTCTGGGCCCTGGCCACCACCGGCACGCCGGCCGCCCGCGCCTCCAGCGCCGCGATGCCGAACGACTCCCTGGGCGCCGGGGCCACGAAGACGTCGGCCGACTCCAGCAGCTTGGCGATCTGCTCGCGCGAGTAGCGGCCCGGCAGCGACACCCAGCCGGTCATGCCGTGCTCGGCCAGGAAACGTTCCATGCGGGCGCGCGCGGGGCCGTCGCCGACGATCGTGGCGCGCATCGGGATCCCGGCGGGCACCCGCGCCCGCGCCGCCCGCAGCAGCCTCAGCAGCCGTACGGGCTGCTTGCGCGGGGCCAGCCGGCCGACGGCCACCACGTGCACCTCCGCCCGCTCCGGCGGCACGCCGGGGGCGGGCGCCCAGCCCGACAGGTCGAGGCCGTTGGAGACCACCCGCACCGGCACGCCGGGCCCGGCCACCGCCCTGATAGGCGCCGCCGCGGCGGTGCTCACCGTGGTGGCCACCAGCCCCCAGCGCTGCCAGCCGAACGCCAGCCGCAGCAGCCGGTAGAGCGCCCGGGTGACCGGGTCCCACATGCTGTGCACGGTGACCACGCACGGCACCCCCGCCCGCCGCGCCGCCCGCACCCCCATCCAGGCGAACGGCGAGACCGCGCCGGTGTGCACGTGCACCACGTCGGGCCGGACGACGGAGACGCCCCGAGTGAGATGCCCCACTCCGAACGGATGCACCGGCAGGTCGAACGGCATCCTGGCGACGACCCTGCGCACGCCCGGCAGCGCCTCGCCCCTGGTCGCCGTGGCCACGACGACGTCGTGCCCGGCCTCGCGCTGCGCCCGCACCAGGTCGGCCACCTGGACCTCGATCCCCCCGAGTCGCGGCAGGTAACAGTCACTCACGTGAAAGATCCGCACCCCTCCCAGACTAATCTGGGCGTGTGCCTCCACGTACCGCGGTCTTCTTCCACGCCCATCCCGACGACGAGGCCCTGCTCACGGCGGGCACCATGGCGATGCTCGCGGCCGAGGGCCACCGCGTGGTGCTCGTGGTCGCTACCGCCGGCGAGCGCGGCCTGGCCGAGATCGGCCCCGGCGAGGAGCTGCGCGAGACCAGGCTCAAGGAGCTCTACGAGTCGGCCGCGCTGCTCGGCTGCGCCCGCGTCGAGTGCCTGGGCTACGGCGACTCCGGGCTCAGCCCCAAGGGCGGCGTCGCCGAGGAGCGGCCCGACAACGCCTTCATCGACGCCGACACCGAGGCGGCGGCCAGGGCCCTCGCGGCGATCCTGGAGGAGGAGAAGGCCGACCTGCTGTCGATCTACGACCCGGCCGGCGGCTACGGCCACCCCGACCACGTCCAGGTCCACCGGGTGGGCAAGCGGGCGGCGCAGATCGCGGGCACGGAGATCGTCCTGGAGGCGACGGTCAACCGCGACCCGCTGGTGCGGCTGCTGCGCATGGCGGGCCGGGTGTACAAGTTCCCGCCGGAGTTCGACGTGCGCACGTTCGAGAGCGCGTACTCGGCCAGCGACACGATCACCCACCGGGTCAACGTCCGCCGCTACGCCCGGCAGAAGCGCGCCTCGATGGCCGCGCACGCGTCCCAGGCCAGCGGCGGCGACAGCGACCGCACCCTCGCCGTCATGCTGAAGGTCCCCGGCCCGCTCTACCGCCTGGTCTTCGGCACCGAGTGGTTCGTACGCCGCGACCTGCCCCCGGGCGCTCGCCTGACTCACCCTTTCGACCCATGGCCGAAGTAGCACCTGAGGGTGACGTGCCGGCTCCGGCGACCCGTCAGACTGGTGGGCGATGAAGAACAAGCCGCTCCAGATCGCCCTGTCCGTCCTGTCGCTCGGGCTGGCCGTGCTGCTCGTGGTCTACCTGCCGCAGATCGTGCGCGCGCTCACCGGCAAGCCGGTCTCCTGGCACGAGATCGGCGCGGTCTTCGGGGCGCTCAGCTTCGGCCAGATCGCCCTGATGACGGCCCTGTGGCTGCTGAGCCTGCTGGCGTACACGTTCGTGCTGACCAACTCGCTGCCGGGGCTGAACAACCTCCAGGGCCTGACGCTCAACGCGGCGGGCAGCGCGGTCAGCAACCTGCTGCCGTTCGGCGGCGCGGTCGGGGTGGCGCTGTCGTTCGCCATGACCAGGGGCTGGGGCTTCGCCAACCGGCCCATCGTGGTGATGACGCTGGTCAGCGGCATCTGGAACACGCTGTTCAGGTTCATCCTGCCGGCCGTGGGCATCATCGCGCTGCTCATGGCGGGCGAGGTGCTCGACCCGACGTTCGTCAAGGCCGGCTGGACGGGCGCGATCTCCATCCTGGTGCTCTGCCTGGTCGTGGCCGTCGCCCTCTACTGGGACCGCGCCGCCGCCGTGCTCGGCCGGGCGCTCGACGGGCTCACCCGGCTGCTGCGCCTGAAGGTGCACGCCTCCGAGGCCTTCCACCGGCTGCGCGCCGACACCGCGGAGGTCGTCCGCACGCGCGCGCTCGGCCTGTCGCTCGGCATGGTGTTCTTCCTGGGCTTCCAGTGGGCCATCATGGCGGCCTGCATGACGGCCACCGGCGCCTGGCCGGGCCTGGCCCAGTCGATCGCGGTCTTCGCGCTGTCCCGCGTGCTCACCAGCGCCGTGGTCACGCCCAGCGGGGCCGGGATCATGGAGAGCGGGGTCGCCGCGCTGCTGATCACGTTCGGCGTGCCGGGCACTCCGGCCGTCGCGACAGCACTACTTTTCGGCTTCTGGACTTACACTATCGAGATCCCGTTCGGCGGTCTCGCGCTCGGCGCGTGGGCGCTCCTGCGCAGGCGCAACGGCCGGAACGCCGCCGCGGAACCCCCGCCCGCGATCTCGAAGGCCCCGCAGTGACAATCCCAAAGCCATCAAAGACCTTGTGCGCCCTTCGGAAGCCCGCATAGCGTGGCGGCTGACATGGTGGCGTTCCGGGTTCTGGGGCCAGTCGAGGCGTACGAACACGACGACGAACTCGACCTCGGCGGGTTGCGGCAGCGGGCCGTCCTCGCCCGACTTCTCGTGGCCAGAGGTCAGGTCGTGCCGGTTGACACGCTTCTTTACGATCTGTGGGACGACGACGCCGCCAAGGGCGCCCAGTCGGGCCTGCAGGTCTACATCTCCCGCCTGCGCAGGGTGCTCGAACCGGGCCGGCCGCGCGGCGGCCCCAACCGCCTGCTGGTGACCGTCGCCTCCGGCTACGCGCTGCGCGTGGCCGCCGAGCAGGTCGACGCGCTGCGCTTCGAGCAGCTGGTCAGGGCGGCGGGCGAGCACCTGGAAGAGGGCGACCCGCAGTCCGCCCGCGGCCGCCTGGAGAAGGCGCTCGGGCTGTGGCGCGGCACCCCCTACTCCGACTTCGCCGACCAGCCCTGGGCCGAGGCCGAGGTCAACCGGCTGGCCGAGCTGCGCCTGGTGGCCCGCGAGCGGCACGCCGACACCGGCCTGCGGCTGGCCCTGCACGCCGAGACCGTCCCCGACCTGGAGGCGCTGACCACCGAGCACCCGCTGCGCGAGGAGGGCTGGCGGCTGCTGGCGCTGGGCCTCTACCGCTGCGGCCGGCAGGGCGACGCGCTGGCCGCGCTGCGCAGGGCCAGGAACATGCTGGCCGACGAGCTGGGCATCGACCCCGGGCCGGCGCTGCGCAAGCTGGAGTCCGACATCCTGGCCCAGGCCCCCGAGCTGGAGCTGGCCGCGCCGCCGCGGCCCGCCCGGCCCGCCCCGGTCACCGACACCTGGCCGCCCCGGCCGGCCGCCGCCCACGTCGAGCCGCCGCCGCTGGAGCCCGAGCCGTTCGTCGGCCGCGACGCCGAGCTGGCCAGGCTGACCACGGCCGCCTCGCGCACCGGCCGCTTCCAGGTCGCGATCGTGACCGGCGTCGCGGGCGCGGGCAAGACCACGCTGCTGCGCCAGCTCGACGGCAGGCTCGGCGCCGACGGCTGGATCACCGCCTCCGGCGCCTGCCCCGACTCCAGCGCCACCCCGCCGGGCTGGGCCTGGGTCGAGATCCTGCGCTCGCTGATCGGCACGACCGGCGCCGGCGAGTACGCCCAGCTCCTGGCCCCCCTGCTCGACGACACCGCCCCCGACCCCGACGAGGACGAGGTCTCGGGCGGCTTCCGCCTGCACCGCGCGGTCGGCGGCTACCTGGCCGGCGTGGCCCGCCGGGCGCCGGTGCTGCTGACGCTGGAGGACCTCCACTGGGCCGACGACCAGACGCTGGCCCTGCTGCGCGCGCTGCCGAGCCTGCTGGCCACCAGCCGCGTCCTGCTGGTCGTGACGTGCCGGGAGAGCGAGCTCGACGACCGCCAGTCCGACGTGCTGGCCGCCCTGGCCCGGCTTGAGCCGCTGCGCGTGGGCCTGTCCGGCCTCGACCCCAAGGCCGTGGCCGAGCTGGTCAAGGCCACCTGCGTCCGCGAGATCGACGAAGACGCGGTCGAGTCCATCGTCGAGCGCACCGGCGGCAACCCGTTCTTCGTGCGCGAGACCGTCCGGCTGCTCGACGCCGAGGGCGCGGCCGACCGGGCCAGCGCCACGCAGGTGCTCTCCCGCGTGCCCTCGGGCGTGCGCGACGTGCTGCGGCGGCGCATCTCGCGGCTGCCCGCCGGCGCCCAGCAGATCCTGCTCCAGGCCGCGGTGATCGGCCGCGACGTCGACCTCGACGTGCTGGTCACGGTCGCCGGCGACGAAGACGCGGTGATCGAGGCGGTCGAGGCCGCGCTGCTGGCCGGGCTGGTGACCGAGCCGGGTCCCGGGCTGCTGCGCTTCGACCACGACCTGGTGCGCGACACGATCTACTCCGACGCCTCCCGCCTGCGCCGCACCCGCCTGCATGCCGCGGTCGCCGCGGTGATCGAGCAGCGCACGTCCTCCGACGTGGCGGCGCTGGCCCACCACTACTTCCTGGCCGACGCGGCCGAGAAGGCCGTCCACTACGCGGGCCTGGCGGCCGAGCAGGCCGAGCGGCGCTTCGCCCACCGCGAGGCGGCCACCCTGTGGGAGCAGGCCATCGCCGCCTTCGACCGCGGCGGTCCGCGCAAGGACGACAAGGGCCGCGAGTCCGAGCCGGAGCGTGCCAAGGAGCGGCTGCGGCTGATGCTCCGGCAGATCAAGGCGCTGGCCCTGTGCGGCGACATGACGGCGGCCAGGCTGCTGCGCCGCCAGGCCATGGACGCCGCGCTGCCGCTCGGCGACCTGGAGATCACCGCGAAGGTGGCCGCGTCGCTGGCGGTGCCGCACAAGGGCATGGCGCGCGACTTCACCCGTACCGCGTGGGAGATCGTCGACGTCACCGAGAAGGCGCTCATGGAGCTGCCGGCGGGCGAGCAGCGCCTGCGGGCGAGCCTGCTCACCACGCTGGCGCTGGAGCTGGAGGGCTCCTCCGCGCCCGAGCGCGGGCGGCAGGCGTCGCTGGAGGCGCTGGAGCTGGCCAGGCAGAGCGGCGACCCGACGCTGATCGCGGCGGCGCTGAGCGGCCGGCTGCGCCAGTCCTACGACATCCCGGCGGTCGACACCCGTGAGGGCATCGGCAGGGAGCTGCTGGAGGTCGCCCAGCGCTCGGGCCAGATGGCCACGCAGGCCCTGGCCCACCTGGTGCTGCTGGAGTGCGCGGCGGCCAGGGGCGAGTTCGCGGTCGCCGACGAGCACGCCGCCGCCGCCGACCGCCTGGCCAAGCAGTACGACCTGTCCGCGCCCGCGGCCGTCGTCGTCTGGTACGCCGGTCAGCGCCTGATGATCGCCGGCGACTACGCGGGCGCCGAGCGCGCCTACCGCGAGGCCGCCAGGATGACCGCGCGGGCCGGCATGCTCGAAGGCCGTCAGGACCTCCCGCTGATCACCGCGTTCTGCCTGCACCTGGTCGACGGCCGGGCGGCCGAGACCGTCGACCTGCTGGCGGCGGCCCACCAGCGCGGCGCCAAGTGGACGCTCGACGCCTACGCCCTCGCCCTGGCCTCGGCCGGGCACCTCAACGACGCCAGGGCCGTGGCCGCCACCCGCCCGCCCGTCCGGCCCGACTTCCTGTACGAGCTGGTGATGACCTGGCGGGCCCTGGCGGGCATGCTGCTCGACGACCGCGAGCGCATGGTCGACTGCTACGACAAGCTCAAGCCGTTCGCCGACCGGGTGGCCGGGGCGGGCACGGGCGTCGTGGCGTTGTGGCCGGTGGCGCTGACCCTGGGCGACCTGGCCATCCGGCTGGGCCAGCCCGACGCGGCCCGCGAGCACTACGAGAAGGCTCTTGAGGTGGCCCAGCGGGTGGGCGTGCCGCGCTGGGTGGAGGCGGCGCGCCGCTCGGTCAGCAGCTCACCTGGAAACGCTCGCTCGTGACGGTCCCGCCGGGCCGGGCGATCAGCTCGACCCGGTACCACCCGGCGTTGCCGGAGATCTGCGGCTGCCACTCCACGCTCCGGCTGCCGCCGGCGAACCCGGAGTGGTCGGCCAGGTAGGTGCGCCACGTCCCGGTGGCCGGGCTCCAGCGCGACAGCCTCCAGCGGTACAGGACCGTCGTGCCGGGCCGCGGGTTGACCAGCAGGCCGCGGGCCAGGAACGACTTGCCGCAGCCGGGGGCGCCGTCGGTCAGGGCGCTGAGGGCGATCTCGCCCGCCCGGACGGGGGCGCTCTGCCGGGCCGGGGCGGTGATGGGCAGCTCGCGGGCCGAGAGGGTGACGGTCCGCACCGGCTCGGCGGCCGATCCGGCGCTGCTGTAGGCGGACAGGCCGACGTATGCGCTGGTGAAGGCGAGCGCGGCCACGAAGAGCTTGACCGCGTTGGCGGTACCGCCGGCCAGGACCACCGCACTTCTCGACGACATGATCAACACCCCTTTTGCTCAGTTCAGGTATAGGGCGAGATGGTTGAGGGGTGGTTGTCGGCTACTTGCAGCCGGTGGCCCGGCCTTGCAAGCTGATGTGGCGGAACGCCTCTTCCTTGACTAAGGTAAGGCTGACCTAAGACGTGGAGTGGGGGTGAGCGGGCTCATGTGGCATGCGGCTGCCGCCCTCCCCGATCCCGCCCGGCCGTTCTGGTTCGGGCTGCCGTACTGGCTGGTGGGGGCCGTCCTCATCCTGGCCCTGTTCGGCGCGTTCCAGGTCTACTACTGGGTCGGCCGCAAGCTCGGCGAGAAGCTCTACGAGTCCAAGGTCGGCGTGCGGCTCGGCCGCGAGCGCATCGAGCGGATCGAGGGCGTCGTCGAGAAGTGGGGCGCGCTGGCCGTCTACGGCTGCTTCTGGGTGCCCATGCTGCGGCACACGCTGCCGTGGGTGGCGGGCGCGCTGCGGGTGTCCTACCCCTGGTACGTGGTGGCGAGCGCGCTCGGCTGCCTGACCTGGGCGCCCATCTGGTGGTTCGGGCTCACGGCGCTGGTGTGGGGCTGGCTGCAACTGGCCGCCCGCTCGCCCGTCAGCGCGCTGGTGCTGCTGCTCGCGGTCGCGGCCGGCGTGGCCTGGTTCTTCGTCCGCCGCCGGCGCAAGGCCCTGGCCTCCTAGATCGCGGCCGGGGTCTGGTCGTCGATGGCGGCCTCGGGAGCGTTCCTGCGCACGGTCTCGATGCCGTTGACGCAGGCGGCCTTGCTCGGGTAGCCCTCGCCCACGGCCAGCGTCTGCCCGTTGTTCGCGACGAGCGCGAAACGGAACGTGCCCCGCTCGTCCTGACTGATGATGAATCTGCCTGCCACGGCCTCGTCTCCCCGCAGATGTCGGATCTATCAAGCATTTACCCCCAACTGAGGGCCACTTACGGCCGAGTTTCGCAAACCAACCGTTGATCTCCTGCGAACATGTCTGGCATGCGTATTGGGGGTTTCATCGGCTCTGCCGTACTCGCGTTGGTTGTGGGGATCTCTTACCCGGCGTCCGCCGCGCGGGCCGCCGACGTCCCGACCGTGAAGGCGGAGGCGGCATATGTAGTGGACTCGGACGGAACGATCCACTTCGCGAAGCGGGAGACCCGGCGGGTGCCGGTCGCCAGCCTGGTCAAGGT
Organism: Nonomuraea sp. NPDC049684; assembly: GCF_044465345.1. Lineage (NCBI taxonomy): Bacteria > Bacillati > Actinomycetota > Actinomycetes > Streptosporangiales > Streptosporangiaceae > Nonomuraea > Nonomuraea sp. NPDC049684. The sequence continues at coordinate 294,652 of NZ_JBITLO010000004.1, forward strand.
GATGACGGCCTACGTCGTCCTGCGCGAGGGACGCCTGAACGAGCCGATCACCGTCACCGCCGCCGACACGAAGCACGCCACCAGCAACGGCGCGACCACGGCCGGCCTGCGGAAGGGCGAGCGCCTCACCGCCCGGGACCTGCTGTACGGCCTCATGCTCCCCTCGGGCGCCGACGCCGCCAACGCCCTGGCCAGGAAGTACGGGCCGGGCAAGACCGCGTTCGTGGCCAAGATGAACCGGGCCGCGCGCTCGCTCGGCCTCGGCGACACCCGCTACACCAACCCCGACGGGCTGCCCACGCCGGCCAACGGCGGCTACTCGACCGCCGTGGACCAGGTCAAGCTGGCGCAGCGGGCGATGGCCGACCCGGTCTTCCGCACGGTGGTGGGCAGCAAGGTGTACAAGGTCGCCAAGTCGGGCCTGCACGGGGCGCACACCTGGCGCAACTCCAACAAGCTGCTCGGCCGCTCCCCGGACGTCCTGGGCGTCAAGACCGGATACACGAACGCGGCGCAGTACTGCCTGCTGTTCGCGGGCGACCGCGGCGGCAGGCGCGTGTTCGGCGTCCTGCTCCACGACGGGGACGAGCGCCGCTTCAGCACCGCTGAGCAACTGCTGGACTTCGCGGGCGAGCAGATCGCCGGCGGCTGACCCTCCGGGAGCCGCCCGGCCCGCGGGTCGGCCGCGGATCAGCCGAAGGTGAGCCGGCCCGCCGCCGACAGCGTGCCCAGGCCGCCGGTCGCGCAGGCCAGCAGGCCCATGGCGGGCGTGATCGTGCCGCTGACGCGCTCGCGGGCCAGCGGCCCCGCCACGACCGTGCCGGTCAGGAAGCTGTCGGCCGGGCTCTGGGTGGCCATCCGGTCGGCCCGCGTGCGCACCTCCGAGGTGCCGACCGGCCGCCCGTCGAGGCCGAACCAGGTGATGCGGGCGGTGCCGTGGACCTGCCGGGCGCTCGCGCACGAGGCCCGGCCGACGCTCTTCAGCGTGACCCAGCCCGAGCGCAGGTAGGGGGCCGAGCCGTCGCCCGACAGGCAGCCGGTGAGCTGGAGGTTGCCGCGGGCCGACACCGGCTTCGCGGTCAGGCCGATGCGCGGGCTGAAGGTCAGCGGCCGGCCGGCCGGCGAGCTGACGGCACAGGTCAGGGCGCTGCGGTCGGCGGAGGCGCCCCACGGGTGCGCAGCCGCGAACGCGGGCGGGATCGTCCGGACGGGCGAGATCGTGAGCGCGGGCGGGGCCGTGAGCGCGGGCGGGGCCGTGAGCGCGGGCGGGGTGGCCGCGACCGCGGCCGCGATGATCCAGGTCGGCTTCACAGGGCCTCCGTCGGTCGCTCTGGGTGATCGGCGGATCACATCTTGCCGCATCCCGTCGTGATTGAGGCTGCCGATCTCGGGTAACGGCTCGTCGCAACCGACGCCACCCAGGCGGACTTCCGCCGCCGGAAGCCGACCCCACGGTCGATTCACGCAGATAGGGTGGTGAATGTACCCCTCCGCAATAAGGAAGATCATGGCGGAATTCATCGAAGTCCGCACGACGATCGAGGGCCATGAGCAGGCCGCCGCGCTCGCGCACACGATCCTGCTCGCGGGGCTGGCCACCTCGATCGACATCGCGGAAGTCCCGGCCGCGAAGGCCGGGGTCTCCTGGCAGCTCACCCTCGTCACACCACGCGAACAGGCCGCCGAGCTGGCGGCGCACATCGGCGCGAACGGCGGCGCCGGCGCCGTCGAGGCCCAGCCGGTGCTGCACGACATCGACGCCTACCCCGACTGGCTCACCGAGGACACCGACCGCCCCTGACCGGCTACTCCGGCGGCCGCTCCCACTCCCAGCGCGGCACCTCGCGCAGCGGGTGGAGCTGGTCGTCGGTCTCGGCGTGGGAGTTCTGCAACGCCACCTGCGTGCCGAACTCCACGTGCGAGCGGAGCGAGGCCCGGAACGGCTCGTCGCCGGGCAGCCCGGCCGCGTCGGCGGCCTCCATGTACAGCTCGACGAACCGCCGCCGCTGGGCCTCCTCGATGCCCAGCCCGCGGTGCGCCTCGATGAGCAGCGGGAAGCCGCCCATCTCCGCCGAGAACGTGTCGGGGCCGCCGAACGTCTCGACGGTGAAGGCGGTCAGGTTGTCGACGTGGCTCGCCTTGCCCTCGCCGAAGAGCGGCTGGAGCAGCGGGTCGGCCAGCAGGCTGCGGTAGAAGATCTCGATGAAGCGGCGTAAGCCCTCTTCGCCGCCGGCGTGCTCGAACAGGGTCTGCATGATTACAGGGTTACACCCCTGTTCGAAGCGCCACCAGACCCATTCGCGCGCCCTCGGACGGTCAGCGCGCGGCCGAGCGCATCAGCCCGTGGCAGGCGATCGCCGCCGCGGCCACCACGTTGAGCGAGTCGACGCCGGCCTCCATCGCGGCCGGGCTCATGGGGATGCACACGGCGTGGTCGGCCTCGTGCAGCCAGTGGGAGGACAGGCCGTCGCCCTCGGCGCCGAGCAGCAGCGCCACCCGTTCGCCCATCGGGACCCGGTCGAGGGGGACCGCGCTCTGGTCGGGGGTCAGCGCCAGGGTCTGGAACCCCGCCGCCCGCAGCTCGCCGAGGCCGGTGTACCAGTCGTCGAGCCGCGCGTACGGGACCGAGAAGACCGCGCCCATGGAGACCTTCACCGCCCGGCGGTAGAGCGGGTCGGCGCAGCGCGGCGAGAGCAGGACGCCGTCCACGCCGAGCGCGGCGGCGCAGCGGAAGATCGCGCCGACGTTGGAGTGGTCGACCAGGTCCTCCAGGACGAGCAGCCGGCGGGCCCCGCCCTTGATCAGGGTCTCGGCCGCGGGCAGCGGCAGGCGTCGCATGGAGGCCAGCGCGCCGCGGTGGATCTGGAAGCCCGCGATGCCGGTCATCAGCTCGTCGCTCACCTCGTAGACGGTGGCGTCGCCGATGACGTCGGACAGCGACTCGTACCAGCGCCGGGTGGTCAGGACCGAGCGGATGGGGTAGCCGGCGGCGATGGCCCGCCTGATCACCTTCTCCCCCTCGGCGAGGAACAGGCCGCGCTCCGCCTCCAGGCTCTTGCGCAGCTCGACGTCCCGCAGCCGGGTGTAGTCGGCGATTCGGGGGTCGTCGGCGTCGAACACGTAGTCAGGCACCTTCCGATACTGCCATGCGCCGCCTGACCTGCCAGACGATCGCGTAGCAGGCCAGGACGGCCGAGAGCCCGACCACGGTGCCCGCGCCCGTCTTGGTGAGCACGCTGCGGAAGCCGAACGCGGGGTTGGGCTCGTCCACCAGCGGCCACAGCAGGGCGCCGGCGACCGTGCCGAGCGCGCAGGCGGCCAGCACGGCCCACCGTACGGCGGGCGCGAGCCGCAGCCGGCCCGGCACGTCGGCAGACTCCGTACGGGACTCGGCGCGGGACAACGCCCGCCAGGCCCACCACACGACCACTGCCAGCCCGACGGCCGACGAGGTGTACTGGAGCACGCTGAAGAGCCTGGTGGTGCCGAAGACGGGGGTGTCCGGCCAGGAGCCCCAGTGGGCGGAGGCGTAGGAGTGGGTGAAGGAGTCCCAGAACAGGTGGGTGGCCGAGCCGATCACGCCGCCGGCCGCCACCGGCAGGATCCTGAGCCGGCCCGGCCGCAGGAGCGCCGCGGCCGGCCCGGCCAGGGACGGCGGCAGCAGCGAGATCAGCGGATCGCGCAGCACGAGATGGAACAGCGGCAGGAGCAGCAGCACCGCGGCCAGGTCGAGGGTGAGCACGCCCTGCCAGGAGTGCCAGTCGCCGTAGACCGGCAGGAACGGCAGGAAGATCGGCAGGTCGGGGACCATCGCCCCGAGCGCGAGCGCCCACGGATCGGCGAACCGCCGCGCCCGTCCGGAGGCCATCAAGGGCAGCACGGCGGCGATGTGACTGGGCGTGAACGGCACGATCCCTCCCCCGGACGCGATCACCGCCATTATCCGGTGAATCTTGAACATCCTTTGCCGCACAGGGCTTAAGGTCACTCTGGGTCATGGGTACGTTACGTAACGCTGTCGACGGCCGGATAGCCGGGAGTTCGGGGGTTCATGGTGTCTGACCAGCGGATTCATGAGCATCCGGCCGCGACGGCCGACTGGCTGCGGGCCGCCCGCGCCGCGCGTGCGCTGTCGGTGGCCACGCTCGCCTGGCTGGCGGTGGAGAGCACGCTGGGCCTGGCCGCCGGGCTGTCGGCGCATTCCGTCGCACTGATCGGGTGGGGTCTGTCGGCCTTCGCCGAGGCCGGGGCGAGCCTGATCGTGGTGTGGCGCTTCACCGGCGCGCGCACGCTCTCGCCGCACGCCGAGACCACCGCCAGGCGCGCGGTGGCGGTGAGCTTCTGGCTGCTCGCGCCCTACCTCGTCGTGCACGTCGCGCACGACCTCGACGCCGGCCACCGGGCCACGCCGACCGCGCTCGGCATCGTGGTCACGACGGTCAGCCTGCTCAGCATGCCCGCGCTGGGGCTGGTCAAGCGGCGGCTGGGGGCGCGGCTGGCGTCGGCGGCGACGTCCGGCGAGGGCACCCAGAACCTGATCTGCGCCGCCATGGCGGCCGGCGTGCTGGCCGGTCTGTGGCTGAACACGCTGGGCTGGTGGTGGGTGGATCCGGCCATGGCGGTGGCCCTCGCGGCGGTCGCGGTGCGTGAGGGAGCGCGCGCCTGGCGCGGTCACGCCTGCTGCCATTGACCGCGACTCTCCGTAATAGGTGCACCAAAAGAGTGGTTTTGCCACACAGAGCCCACCGAGTAGTGTTCCCGGAGTATTGCGGAGCAACTCCCGCTAGGGTCTCCGGAAGGTCTCAACACACCTAAGAGGACATCGTGGGGCGACACCGGACAGACGAGCTCGACGGCGGCTACCGAGCCCAGGAACCACCCTCCCGCAGGCGGTCGGTCAGCGGGCGTGGCAGGGTGCTCGTACCGCTGGCCGGGGCCGTCGCGCTGGCCGTGCTCCTCGGTGTCGCGGCGTTCGTGATCTTCAATCGGGAGCACGACTGCTCGGCCGGCAAGCTGCCGCTGCGCGTCGTGGCCACCCCCGACATCCACCCCGCGCTCGGCAAGATCGCCGCCAACTACACCAAAGCCCTGCACTCGATCGACAGCAAGTGCGTCGAGGTCACCGTGACCAGGGAGGCGGCGGCCAAGACCGCGAACGGGCTGGCCGCCGGCAAGTCCGGCGCGGACGTGTGGGTGGCCGACTCCAGCCTGCTGGTGAGCAACCTCCGCAACTCCCCCGCGGGCTCGGCGCTGCCGGAGCCGGCCGGCTCGGTCGCCCTGTCGCCCGTCGTGCTGGCCGCGGCCAAGTCCGCCGCGGCGAAGCTGTCCGGCAGCCTGACGCCGAGCTGGGCGGGCATGATCGCGGCGGCCAACGTGGCCAATCCCGACGGTCCCGGCAGGAAGGTCCGGGTGCTGGCGCTCGACCCGCAGAAGAACTCCGCCGGGCTGGCCGCGCTGCTGGCCGCCGCCACCTCGGCCAAGGAGGCCGGGCAGAACAAGGCGCTGGTGGGCGCGCTGAAGGAGATCTCCGGCCAGCTCGCCTCCGACCCGGCGGCGCTGCTGGCCAGCCTGACGGTGAAGTCGGGCAGCAAGGTGCCGGTCGGCGTCGCCTCCGAGCAGGCCGTCTACGCCCACAACGCCAAGAAGCCCGAGGCCCCGGTGGTCGCCCTCTATCCCAAGGAGGGCACGCTCAGCCTCGACTACCCGATCACGATCGTCACCAAGGACCCGGCGGTCCAGAAGGCGGCCGCGGACTTCAGGCAGGACCTCGGCACGGACGCGGCCAAGAAGATCCTGCGCGACGCGGGCTTCCGCAGCCCCGACGGCAAGGCCGGCGACGCGCTGACGAAGGAGAAGGGGTTCGTCCCCGACAAGCCGGAGGCGCTGCCGAGGCCCGACGCCAAGAGCGTGGCCTCGATGGTCCAGACCTGGTCGCGCCTGAACCTCGGCACCCGGCTGCTCACCCTGCTCGACGTCTCCGGCACGATGGCGCTGCCCGTACCCGGCACGAACATGACCCGCATGCAGGCCATCAACAAGATCGCCATGGAGGGCCTGGGGCTGTTCCCGGCCGACTCCGAGCTGGGCCTGTGGACGTTCTCCACCCACATGGACGGACAGGGCAAGGACTGGCAGGAACTCGTCTCCGTCGGCCCGCTGGCCGAGTCCACCAACGGCGTGCTGCGCAAGCAGGCATTGGTCCGGCAGTTCGGGCAGATCCATGCCAAGGCCACCGGCGACACCGGCCTGAACGACACCATCAAGGCCGCCTACGGCGAGCTGACGAAGACGTACCAGGAAGACAAGATCAACACCCTGCTGATCCTGACGGACGGCGCGGGCAACGACGACCCCGACGGCGGCGTCTCGAACGCCCAGATCCTGCAGTACCTCAAGAAGACCTACAACCCGAAGCGGCCGATCAGCATCCTGCTCATCGCCTTCGGCCCGGAGGCCGAGGCGGGCAGGAAGCAGATGGACACGCTGGCCAAGACGACCGGCGGCGAGGCCTACATCGCCAAGGACGTGCTCCAGGTCCGCGACTTCTTCCTCCAGGGCATGGAACGCCGCCTCTGCGCCCCCGACTGCGACGGCTGAGCCACTCCCGTCACACCGATCACGACGTCATGCCGAATGGGCATGAGCGCGGCCGCGCCGGTCAACCTGGCCGATCGAGGCGGCGTCCTCTCCCGCGTGGGGGCTTGAACGCCCGTTCCACCCGCGGGGAGGGGAATCCGTGCCTGGATGGCCGACGGCCGGCCGCGCCGACGATCAGGAACTGGTCGCCGCTCTGCGGCGCGCCGACACCGACGCTCCCGCCGCCCTGTACGACTCCTACGGCGAACGGCTCTACGACTACGCCCTCTCGCTGATCGGCGACCGGGACTCGGCCGCCGACGCCGTGCACGACGCCCTGGTGACCGCCCAGGGCTGCGTGGACCGGCTCAAGGAGGCCGGCCGCCTGCGCGCCTGGGTGTACGCGCTGACCAGGTTCCAGGTCCGGGCCAGGATGGCGCACCGCGGCACGCCCGCCGGGGGCCTGCCGCAGGCGCATCCGTCCGCCGCGCCGGCCGGGGAGCCCGACTCCGAGCTGGCCGGGCTGGTCCGCGAGACGCTGGGCGAGCTGAGCGGGAACGAGCGCGAGATCGTCCTGCTGTCGCTGCGGCACGGCCTGACGCCGGTGGAGGTGGGCTCGGTGCTGGGGCTGACCTCCCGTCAGGCCGCCGGCCGGCTGGGCCGGGCCCGTGACCAGCTGGAGAACGCGGCCGCGGCGGTCGTCCTGGCGAAGACGGGCCGGGCGCACTGCCCGGACCTGTCGGCGATGGTGGACTCCTGGGAGGGGCCGCTCACGCCGTTGCTGCGGCGGCGGCTGTCGGGGCACATCGCCGGGTGCGAGGTGTGCACCGAGGGCAAGCACCGGCAGGTCGCGGCCTCGCGCCTGCTCGACCTGGTGCCGGTCGAGTTCGCGTCGCTCTCGCTGCGCCGCCGGGTGGTGGACACCTGCGTCGATCCCGGGCGCGACCAGACCAGGACGCTGATCACCGACCGCGGCGACAACTTCGACCGGACCGGCTTCCCGGTGGCCGCCGGGCGGCGCTCGCGCCGCCGCCGTCCGCGCCGTCTCGGGCCGGTGGTGCTGGCCGGGGCGTGCGTGCTGGCCGCGACCGGGGCGGTGGTCGTGATGAACGGCGGCGACGCCGCGCAGACCGCGCTCACCCTGACGCCCACCCCCGCTCTCTCCCCCTCCGCCGACCTCACGCCGGAGCCGGTGCCGGAGGAGGACGACGACGTGACGCCCGAGCCCACGCCGAGCGCCGACCCGCCGGAGACGTCCCCGTCCGAAACGCCGACGGTCCGGCGGCCCGCCCGGCGGCCCAGCGGCGGGCCGGCCGCGCCGACGGTGAGCCGCCGCAGGCCCGCGCCGGTCGCCCGGCTCGGCACGACGTGCCCCGCCTCGATCGCGGGCGCCGCCAAGATCGGGCTGCGCGCCCGCAACGCCGCGGTCTCCTGGGTGGCGACCGCCTCACAGGGCCTGGACGTCTTTCCCGCCAGCGGTTCGGTCAAAGCGGGAGGCTCGGTGTCGATCTGGGTGACCGTCGTGGACCCGAGCTCCGGCGGCCGCGGCCGCGTCTCGTTCACCTCGAACGGCGGCGCCGCCAGTTGCTCGCTGGCCTGGAACGCCGACCGCGCCCCGGAGTCCGATCCACCCGCCGATCCGCCCACGCCCACCGCCGAGCCGTCCGAGGCGCCGAGCGAGGGGCAGAGCTCGAATGTGGACGCGGCACCACAAGGGTGACGAACAACTCCCCAGCAGAAGCGGACATAACGGGATAAACAGGACCCTGGCTCGAACATCATAGGCCACATAGGGCATTCTGGTTAGCTTGGGGAACACGTCCGGAAACCCGGAGTCACCACGTCGTGTGGCGGAAGTCACATGACAAACTTCGCCATGCCGGTGAACCTCAAGGGCTCACCAAGCGTCGGCATTGACGTGCCCGGACCAGGATTGGTCCCATGAAATTCGATCAACCATGTCTTGACCAGAAAGAGCAGGAGAGAAACAGGAGATGCTCAAGCACCGCAGAGCGCTGGCATGGCTGCTGGCGCTCGCCTGCATAGCGGGGGCCGTGGTCGCGCTGTTCGACCTCGACACCCCGCTGCGCCCGTTCTTGATCTCCCTGTTCCTCATGGTGGTGCCGGGGGCGGCGGTGGTGGGACTGTTGCGCGATCGTGACCCCCTTGCCGCACTATCAGTAGGAGCCGCGGCCAGCCTCGTCCTGAACGTGCTCCTCGCCGAAGCCATGCTGCTGTTCAACGCATGGTCGCCCAGAGCCGGCGTGGCGACGGTCGCCGTGCTCGGCGGGTTCATGTACGTGCTTCGCGTGTTGTACCGGGGGAAGAACATGCAGACCGAACAGGGGGCCAGGGCAAGGTGAACATCCAGGTAGTACGCCCGAGAGACCTCGGAGACTCCGAACGCGCCCGATGGCGCGAGCTCCAGAAGGCCGATCCGAGTCTGGACAACCCGTTCCTGTCCGTCGAGTTCGCCGTGGCGATGGACCGCCTGCGTGACTACGTGAGGGTGGCGGTCATCTCCGACGGCAACCGCATCGCCGGGTTCTTCCCGTACGAGCGGCACAGCTTCGGCATCGGCAAGCCGCTCGGCGGCTTCCTCACCACCTGCCACGGCCTGATCGCGGTCCCCGACCTGCAGCTCGACGCCAAGCAGCTGCTGCGCGCCTGCAAGCTCAGCGTGTTCGACTTCGACCACCTGGTCGCCGGCCAGCCGACGTTCGCCCCGTACGAGGCCGACGTGCGCCCGGCCCCCGTGATGGATTTCACCTCCGGCTTCGACTCCTGGCTGGAGCAGGTCAAGGCCAACTCCCCCAAGAACCTCAAGACCGTCCGCTACAAGGAGCGCAAGTTCGGCCGGGAGCAGGGCGGGCTGCGCTTCGAGTGGAACGCCACCGACCCCGAGGTCCTGCGCACGCTCCTGGCCTGGAAGTCCGACCAGTACCGGCGCACCGGCCGGGTCGACCGGTTCGCCCAGCCGTGGATCGTCGAACTCATCGACATGATGCATGCCGAGAAGTCATCGGACTTCTCCGGCATCCTCACCATGCTTTATGCCGGGGACGTGCCCGTCGCCGGGCATTTCGGTCTCCGAACCGCCACGACGCTTGTAGGGTGGTTCCCCGCCTACGACACCGAGTACGCCCGCTACTCGCCCGGCATCGTCCACCATCTGCAGATGGCCGAGGCCGCCGCGAACGACGGGATGCACATGGTCGACATGGGCAAGGGCGGCAAGGAGTACAAAGACTGGCTCAAGAGCGGGGTCCTGTACGTTGCCGAGGGCCGCATCTCCCGTCCGTCCGCGACAGCGGCCGTCCACTGGATGGGCCGAACTCCTTTCAACAAAGCTCGAACAATCGTGTTGGATCGACCGTCTCTCTATAAGGCGGCCGACCGCGTCCTCAAGGGCTTTGGTCGGGTGCGCACCTCGATGCAGCAGCAGCAGGAGTCACCCAATGTAGTCAAGGAACCAACGGGAGCCGGCTGAGCGCTCCCGGCACCACCCCCCGGCACCAGCACACACCCTCACTCCACAGGACCCAACAATGCACCGCTCGTCGGCTCCGCCATTCCCGCAGCACCCGGGGATGACTCCGTGCGGTGAGCAGGGCCGGGTCCCGGAAGGATATCCCTCGCCATGAGTCCCGAGATCACCAAGCACAACGGCAAGGTCCAGAAGTCCCCCTTGCGTTCCATGCCGCCCCCTTCGAGCTTCACGCCGGTCACCCCTCACCTGGCCATTTCCCCTACGGTGAGCGTGGTCGTCCCGGCGATGAACGAGGCCGAGAACCTGCCGCACGTCTTCGCGACGATCCCCCAGTGGGTCGACGAGATCGTGCTCGTCGACGGCAACTCCGTCGACGACACCGTCGAGGTCGCCAAGCGCCTGCGGCCCAACGTGAAGATCGTCACGCAGACCGGCAAGGGCAAGGGCGACGCCCTGTCCGCCGGCTTCGCCGCGTGCACCAGCGACATCATCGTCATGATCGACGCCGACGGCTCGACGGACGGCCGCGAGATCATCTCGTTCGTGGGCGCCCTCGTGACCGGGGCCGACTTCGTCAAGGGCTCGCGCTACGCCGCCGGCGGCGGCAGCGACGACCTGACGCTCAACCGGCGCCTGGGCAACAAGGTCCTCACCGGCATCGTCAACGTGATGTACAAGACCAGCTACACCGACCTGTGCTACGGCTACAACGCGTTCTGGGCGCGTCACCTCGACGTGCTCGACCTCGACTGCGACGGCTTCGAGGTCGAGACCCTGATGAACGTGCGGGCGGCCAAGGCCGGGCTGAAGGTGCACGAGGTGCCGAGCCACGAGCGCAACCGCATTCACGGCGAGAGCAACCTGCGTGCCGTACGAGATGGCTTCCGTGTGCTCAAGACGATCCTGAAGGAGTGGCGCCGCCAGCCCTCCGCCCCTCAGCCTGAGCCCACCGCCACTCCCGCCGCTGACCGAGGCGTCGCGTAAGAGGAACCGTTGTGAACACGTCTGTTGTCATCTGCGTCTACACAGAAGAGCGCTGGGAGGACATCAGGCAGGCAGTCGAGTCGGTCGAGAACCAGAGCCGCCCGGCACACGAGCTGATCCTGGTGGTCGACCACAATCCGGACCTGCACCTGAAGCTCAAGCGCGCCTATCCACAGGCCATCGTGGTGGAGAACACGCACGAGCAGGGGCTGTCCGGCGGCAAGAACACCGGCGTGGCCACGGCCACCGGTGAGATCGTCGCGTTTCTCGACGACGACGCGGTCGCCGACGCGGGGTGGCTGGAGGCTTTGGAGGAGGGCTTCCAGGAATCCGGTGTGGTGGGCGTGGGCGGGCGTACCGACCCCTTGTGGGCGTCGAAGCGCCGGCCCCGCTGGTTCCCGTACGAGTTCGACTGGACCGTCGGGTGCACGTACCGCGGCATGCCCGCGGTGCGCGCCCCGATCCGCAACGTCATGGGCGGCAACGCCGCCTTCCTGCGCGAGGTCGTCGCCGAGGTCGGCGGCTTCCACAGCGGCATCGGCCGCAGCGTGCAGGGCCGCAAGTCGCGCCCGCTGGGCTGCGAGGAGACCGAGTTCTGCATCAGGCTGAGCCAGCGCAAGCCGGGCTCGGTCATGCTGTTCGAGCCCCGCGCGGTCATCGGGCACAAGGTGTCCAGGCAGCGCGAGGGCTTCGCCTACTTCAGGTCCAGGTGCTACGCGGAGGGCCTGTCGAAGGCCCTGGTCACGCGGGAGGTCGGCACCCAGGACGGCCTGGCCAGCGAGCGCGCCCACGCCATGAAGACGCTGCCGCTCGGCGCGCTGCGCGGCCTGGGCGACGCCCTGCGCGGCGATCCGTCCGGGCTCGGCAGGGCCGCCGCGATCGTCGTCGGCCTGGCCTGGACGACCTGGGGTTACGTGGTTGGCACGGCACGGCTGAAGGTGGCACGCTCATGATCCGCATTCCGATCCTGATGTACCACTCGGTCAGCGACAGCCCCAACGACGAGACCCGGCCGCACGCCGTGCGGCCGTCCGACCTGGCCGAGCAGCTCGCCTACCTGTCGGAGAGCGGGTTCACCCCGCTCACGCTGGGCGACCTGGTGGCCGCGCTGAACAAGATCGACGGCCGTACGGTGCCGGCCAAGCCGATCGTCCTGACCTTCGACGACGGCTACGCCGACTTCCACAGCCAGGCGCTGCCCCTGCTCGACCGCTACAACTTCCCGGCCACGGTCTTCCTGACCAGCGGCTGGGTGTCCGACGCCGGCAAGGACGCGGCGGGCCGTCCGCTCGACGACATGCTGTCGTGGGGCCAGGCCCGCGAGGCCGCCCAGAACGGCATCGAGATCGGCGGCCACAGCCACAGCCACCCGCAGCTCGACCAGCTCCGCACCGACGACCTGCGGCAGGAGCTGCGCAGGAACAAGGGCCTGCTGGAGGAGAAGATCGGCGCGCCGGTCGCCACCATGGCCTACCCCTATGGCTACTCCAGCGCCCGGGTCCGCCACGAGGTGCGCAAGGCCGGCTACTTCGCCGCCTGCGCCGTGAGCAACACCATCGCGGCCGACCGCCACGACATGCTCGCCATCCCCCGGCTGACGGTCGGCAAGCCGACGACCATCAGCATGTTCAAGCGCGCCGTCGAAGGCAACGCCGTACCTCTCATCTACCTGCGCGAACGCATCCTCACCAAGGGGTACGCGGTCGTCCGGCGGACGAGGTACGGGCTGCAGCGGGTGCGCGGAAATGTCTAGCCTGCGGGAAAAGCTCCTCCGCGACCTCAGCAATCCGCTCTTCCGCCAGGGTTACGCCCTGATGGCCAACACGGTCGTCACGGGCACCCTCGGCATGGGCTACTGGCTGCTCGCGGCGCACTTCTACACCCCCGAGGAGTTCGGCCGCGGCCAGGCGGTGATCACCGCGATGCGGCTGTTCGCGTCGCTGACCGCGCTCGGCTTCGTGGGCGCGCTGGCCCGCTTCCTGCCGGTGGCCGGGCGGCGCACGCCCGAGCTCATCCTGCGCGGCTACGGCCTGGCCGCCGCCACGGGCGGGGTCGCGGCGCTCGGCTTCCTGCTGACGCTGCCGCTGTGGGGGAAGACGTACTCGGTGCTGGCCGGGTTCGGGCCGGGGCTGTTCTTCCTGGCCTCGGTGCTGGTGTGGGCCGTCTTCACACTCCAGGACGTCGTGCTCACCGGCCTGCGCAAGGCCACCTGGGTGCCGGTCAACAACCTGGTGTTCGGCCTGGTCAAGATGGGCCTGCTGGTCGCGCTGGCCAGTGCGCTGCCCGACGGCGGGATCTTCGTCTCGTGGATGATCCCCACCGCGCTCGCGCTGATCCCGGTCAACTGGCTGATCTTCGGCGTCGTCGTGCCCCGGCACGTCAAGAGCCTCGGCACCGCCCACGAGCCGCCCGGCCTGCGGCAGATCGGCCGCTTCCTGGCCGGCGACTTCCCCGGCACCCTGTCGATCCTGGCGATCGTCTACCTGGTGCCCGTGGTGGTGGCGACCAAGGTGGGCGAGGCCACGTTCGGGCGCTTCTCGATGGCCCACACGCTGGCCAGCATGATCGAGCTGCTGGCCATGAACATGGCGGTGTCGCTGACGGTCGAGGGCTCGTTCGACCGTTCCAAGCTGGCCCTGAACTGCCGGCGGGCGCTGCGGCGCGGCTTCATGATCGTGACTCCCATCATCGCGGTGGCGATCATCGGGGCGCCGCTGATCCTGACCGTCTTCGGCGCCGAGTTCGCCGACGAGGGGTCCACGCTGCTGCGGCTGATGGCGCTGGCCGTGCTGCCGCGGGTGCTGATCGAGGTGTACCTGAGCGCGTTGCGGGCGCAGAGCCACGCGCGCACGCTGGCGCTCGTGCAGATCGGGCTGGCGGTGCTGGTGCTGGTGTCCACGGTGGCCCTCTTCCCGCAGTTCGGAGTGAACGCGGTGGGTTACGGGCTGCTCTTCAGCGAGCTGCTGGTGGCACTTCTGATCTTCGGAAATCTACGCAAAATACTCAATTTTGGTGAAACTGGGCAGCCGACTGTCACTCAGGGGTCGTCCGGGGCCGCATGATGGTCAACGTGAGGCAACGGGACGGCGATGGCATGACTAAGGGGAAGACCGGCTCCTCCGACGTTCGCAAGGACGCCGGGGAGGAGACAGAGACGCCCTTCGATCCGGAGGCCACGGGGGTGATCCCGCGGCTGACGTTCGACGACGGTCAAGAGGGCGCTCCGGCGTCCCCACCGGAGTCGGACGAGGAGGCGTCCGAGGCGTCCGGCTCCCCGGCGGAGGTGAACGCCGAGACGACGACGGCCTTCCGCGTCCCCGGAACCGTGCACATCGGCCACCCTCCCACGACTGACGAGCCTTCTTCCGGGCCTTCCCAGGCGTTCGCGGAGCGTGCAGGCGAGGCCCGGCCCAAGCCGGTGGGGCCCAACGCGTTCACCGCCAGGGCGCCCCACGCGCCGGCGGCCGAGCCGTCCAGCCCTGAGGGTGCGTCCGGGGAGGGCGCGGCTTCGGAGGCGAAGGGGGCGCCCGCCGCCGGGACCATGCCGATGCCCGTGGCGGAGTCTTCGCCGACTCCCGCCTCCGGGGCCGCCAAGGGCGGCTCCTCCACCACTGCCGACAGCGGCGACAGCCCCTCGAAGAGCCCCGCGGCACCCCGGAAAGACGGCCCGAAGGGCTCCGGCCCGGCCGGATCGGGGGCGACGGAGGTTGCTCGCCCCGGGGCCTCCTCCGGAACTCCTGTGACGGAGGCTGCCCGTTCCGGGGCCTCCTCTGGAACGACCGCGACGGAGGCCGCTCGTTCCGGGGGCTCCTCCGGCTCGGGTGGCGCCTCGCCGGACGGTGAGGCGGGCGGCGGGGTGCCCGGTTCTCAGGGCAAGCGGCCCGAAGCGGCCGCCGTCGAGAGTGACGAGGAGAGTGACGGCCGGACCGTCGCCTTCAGGGCGCCTGCCGCCCGGACGGCCGGTCCCGTCGCGGCCTCCGGGGCCGGGGCGCCGGTCGTCGAGCGGGCCCCGGCGGCTCCCGCCGACGGGCAGATCGTGGGCGGCCCGCGGAGCGGCGAAGCCGTGACCGCGGGGCAGAAGGGCCGGGCCGCCGGAGGGCGGGTCGGGGCGCTGATCGCCAGCGCGCCCAAGTGGCTGCCCATCGTCCTCGTGCTTGAGGGCCTGCTCATGTACATCCTCGCCCTGCGCGTGCCCCCGGGCCCGCTGCGGGGTGTGGACCCGGACAACATCAACGGCCTGGGCCTGATCTCGGCGCTGCCGGCGACGGCGTTCATCGCCATCCTGATCATGATCGTGTCGTTCTTCGTCACGGTCGCCCAGAGCACCGACCGCAAGTTCCTGCTGCTGTTCCAGATCGCCGCCATCACGTTCGCCCTGCACGGCGCGGGCGCCCTGGTGGCCACCGAGCCGCGCTTCCCCACGGCCTACATCCACGCCGGTTTCGTGGAGTTCATCTCCCGGACGGGCGAGACGGCGATCAGCATCGACGCCCGCATGGGCTGGCCGGGTTTCTTCGCGTTGTTCGCGTTCGTCACCAAGGCCGCCGGCATCACCGACATGACGACGATCCTGCAGTGGACGCCGCTCCTGTCGAACCTGCTCTACCTGCTCCCGTTCGTCCTGATCCTGCGCCAAGTGGTGGCGACGACGCGGGCCCGCTGGTTCGCGGCGCTGCTGTTCATCCTCGTGCAGTGGATCGGACAGGACTACTTCTCGCCGCAGGGGTTCACCTTCGCCCTGTATCTGGCGTTCGTGGCGATCCTGTTGCGCTGGTTCGGACGGGTGGAGCCGCGTACCAAGCCGATCCCGCCCAAGGGGCTGCGCAAGCTGCTGGGCAAGCTCGACGCGATGACGCCGGGCGAGATCGTGAACACCGGCACCTACCGGGCCGACAAGCTGCTGATGCTGCTGATGCTGCTGGCGTTGTTCTTCGCGTCGGTGGCCTCGCACCAGATCACGCCGTTCATGATGATGGGCGTCGTGACGGCGTTCCTGATCTTCAAGCGGACCTCGCTGACGTGGGCGCTGCCGTTCTTCCTCGGTCTCGTGACGCTGGCGTGGATCAGCTACATGACGGTCGGGTTCTGGGCGGGCCAGATCGACGCGATCTTCGGCGGCCTGGGCAAGATCCTGCAGAACATCGGCAGCGCCACGTCCGACCGCGTCGAGGGCAGCGACCCGGCGCACGCGCTGGTGCTGCAGGCGCGGCTCGGCATCCTCGGGGTCATCCTCTCGCTGGCGGCGGCCGGGCTGTTCCGGCGGCTGCGCCGCGGGGTGTTCGACCGGTCCGCGCTGATCCTGCTGTGCGTCCCGGTGCTGGCGCTGGGGCTGCAGAGCTACGGCGGCGAGATCGGGCTGCGCATCTACATGTTCGCGCTGCCGGGCTCCTGCCTGCTGGCCGCCTACGCGTTCTTCCCGAACCTGCCGGCCGACAGCGCGGACGTGCGCGAGGAGACCGTGCCGCTGCGCAGGCGGAACGTGCGCTTCAACCCCGAGCTGACCAGGAAGATCTCGGTCGTGCTCGCGGCCTGCTTCGCGGTGCTGTTCGCCTTCGCCTTCCTGCTGGCCCGGTACGGCAACGAGAAGTTCGAGCGGGTCACCACCGGCGAGGTCGCCGCCCTGCACTACGTCTACGACCACGACAAGCCGAGCGCCAAGGTGCTCTACCTGGTGCCCAAGGAGGGCCCGGAGGTCACGCCGACCCTGCCGTGGGGCGAGCGGGACGTCGAGCTGGTCAACTTCGGCGTCCAGGCGCTGGTGCACAAGGACCCGACGCAGATCGCCGACGCGGTGGCCAAGCTGAAGGAGCAGCCGCGCAACTCGTACCTGATGGTGAGCCGCGGGCAGGTCAGCTACCTCCAGCTCAACGAGGGCTTCCCGGAGGACTGGGGGCAGCGGTTCCGGGCCGCGCTGGACGCCTCGCCCGACCTGAAGAAGGTCTTCTCCAACGACGACGCCGCGCTCTACACCTGGAAGAAGTTCGTGAAGGGCACGGAGATCCCCGAGCCCAACCCCTACAAGGGACGCGGCGACCCCACCTCGCCGTGGACGCCCGTCGGCATCGGCGCGCTGGTTGTGACGTGGGTGGCGCTGTTCGGCTACGAGGTCATCGGGCTGAACGGGCCGAACCGGGCGCGACGGGCGCGCAGGGGGCTGATGTTCCTGGCCATTCCGGCGTTCTTGATCTCCATAGCAGTGATCGTGGAGAGATTTATCCACATCGCACTAAATAACTGAATTCACAGGAAACGCTAAGGTTTTGCGGGATGATGTAGACCTGATGAGGACACAGGAGACACTTCCCGCCATGCCCGATGCACGACTCGCGGCTGCGAGGATCACTTCTGTGGACGCCCTGCGCGGCTTCTCGCTGCTGGGGATCCTCGTCGTCAACATCGCCTTCCTGGCCTCCGGTTACCGGATGGCCGGGATGGCGGAGCCCGGCTTCGACTCCTCGCTCGACTGGGTCGTGCGCTGGCTCGTGACGCTGTTCATGGAGAACAAGTTCTACCTGCTGTTCTCCTTCCTGTTCGGCTACAGCTTCACGCTCCAGCTCGACTCGGCCGTCCGGCAGGGGCGGGCGTTCGTGCCGATGTTCCTGCGCCGCCTGGGCGGGCTGCTGCTGATCGGCCTGGCCCACGCGGTGCTGCTGTTCCCGGGCGACATCCTGACCACGTACGCGTTCGTCGGGATCGCGCTGCTGGTGCTGCGCCGGATCGGGCCCAAGACGGCGATCGTGCTGGCCGGGCTGCTGACCCTGATGCTCGCGTTCGGGTTCCTGATGCTGGCCCTGCTGGCGATGGTCGGCCTGGACGCCTCCGGCACGGTCGCCGAGGGCACCGCCGAGGCCGCCCGGTCCGACACCGCCCTCGGCGGGGTGTTCTGGCAGATCATCTCCGAGCACATGCGCAAGCTGTCGCTGATCGTCCTGCTGCGGGTGCTGTTCCAGGGGCCGGCGGTGCTGGCCGCGTGCCTGATCGGGCTGGCGGTCGGCAAGCTGGGCGTGCTGCGGGACCTGTCGGCGCACAAGGTGGCGCTGCGCCGGTTGCAGTGGACCGGGTTCACGGTCGGGCTGGCCGGCGCCTTCGTCTACACGCAGTCGGCCTGGAACGGCACGGTGAACAAGTTCCTGGGCGAGGCGATCGACCTGGTGACCGCGCCGCTGCTGGCCGCCGCGTACGCGGCCACGTTCCTGCGGGTGCTGCCGTACCTGCCGCGGGTGGGCCGCGCCCTGGCCGCCCCCGGACGGATGGCCCTGTCGAACTACCTGGGCCAATCGCTGATCTGTTCGCTGATCTTCACCGGTTACGGCCTGGCCCTGGTGGACCGGGTCAGCCCTCCCGTCGAGGTGCTGATCGCGCTGGCCATCTTCACCGTCCAGGTGCTCTACAGCCACTGGTGGCTCAAGGGGCACCGGTACGGGCCGGTGGAGTGGGTGCTGCGCTTCCTGACGTACTGGCGCAGGCCCACGGGCCAGCGGCACAAGACCGCCGAATCCGCACAGACCGTCTGAGAACATCTGCCCAAAGACCCCTTGGGCGAGGTACGCTCTCACGTGTAAGGAAAATCTTTCACGTGACGGGAAACCATGACCGATGCCGGGCCGACCGGTGACGAGCTGGTCGAGATGCTGGCGGCGCTGGGCAACCCCCTGCGGGTGCGCATCGTCGCGACCCTGGCCGCCGGGCGCGACTATGTGAGCCACCTGGCCCGCGAGATCGGCGTCAGCCGTCCGCTCCTCCACATGCACCTGCGGCGGCTGGAAGCGGCCGGCCTGATCGTCGGCACGCTGGAGCTCTCCGAGGACGGCAAGGCCATGAAGTACTACGAAGTCACCGACTTCGACGTCCACCTCACCGCAGCGGCGCTGGCCGAGGCGGCCAAGACCCTCACCGCGCCCGACCCGGAGCCCAAGGAGCGCCCCTGATGCCCACCGCCTGGCCCGAGGTGATCTTCATCCTCGGCGTGCTGCTCGTGACCGGCTTCCTGATCTGCCTGGTCATCGTCGGCCTCTTCGACTTCCGCAAGGCGAAGCTGGAGGCCCTGCAGAAGGACGACCTGCGCCGCCTCGTGCACAGGTTCGAGCAGCTCGCCGAGAACACCCTTGACGCCCAGCAGCGCTCGGCCGCCGATCTGGCCGAGCTGCGCGCCCGCACGGCGTCGATCGAGCAGATCCTCAGAACCGTCGAGTAGGAGCGTGCCATGAAGGCCATCCGTTACGCCGCCTACGGGCCGCCAGAGACCGTCATCGAACTGCGCGAGGTCGATCCGCCGCCGGTCGGCGACGACGACGTGCTGGTCCGGGTGCGGGCCGCGGCCGTCAACCCGGGCGACTGGCATTTCGTGCGCGGCCTGCCCTACGTGCTGCGGGCCGTCTCCGGGCTGCGCCGGCCCTCGTTCGGCGGGCTCGGCATGGACCTGGCCGGGCAGGTCGAGGCGACGGGCCGCAACGTCACCCGGCTCAAACCCGGCGACGAGGTGTTCGGCCACTTCCGCGGCGCCTTCGCCGAGTACGTCGCCGTCCCCCAGGACAAGGTGCTGCTGGAGAAGCCGGCCGGGTCGACGTACGAGCAGGCGGCGGCCGTGCCGCTGGCGGCGCTGACCGCGTACGAGGCCCTGGCCACCAGAGGTGAGGTCAAACCCGGGCAGAAGGTGCTGGTCGTCGGTGCGGCGGGCGGGGTGGGGACGTTCGCGGTGCAGATCGCCAAGGCGCTGGGCGCCGAGGTGACCGGCGTGTGCAGCGGCGGCAAGGCGGAGCTGGTCGCGTCCCTGGGGGCCGACGAGGTCATCGACTACACCAGGCAGGACTTCACCCGCCACACCGGCCGGTACGACGTCATCCTCGACAACGTCGGCGACCGGCGGCTCGCGGACTGCCGGCGCGCCCTGACCCCCACCGGCGCCTACGTCCCCAACTCGGGCTCCGGCGGCGGGTCGTTCCTCGGGCCGTCCGGGCGCATCCTGCGCGTCCTGGCGACGAAGCCGTTCGTCCGGCAGCGCATGGTCAACTTCGTCACGGCCGAGGACCGGGACACGCTGGCCGCCGTGCGCGGGCTCGTCGAGGCGGGCGAGGTCGTCCCGGTCGTCAGCCGGACGTACCGGCTGGACCAGGTGCCCGAGGCCGTCGCCCACGTCGAGCAGGGCCACGCCACGGGCAAGGTCGTCGTCACCCTCTAGATGCCGGCTCCCAGGCGGCGCTGGGCGGAGCGGAGCATGGCCCGCACGACGATCGGGTGCACGAGGCGTACCGGCCAGAAGTAGAGCCGGCCGCGCCGGCCCTTCAGCCGGACGGTGGTCGTGACCCGCACGAGCCGGGCCTCGCGATCGACCCCCACCCCGCAGCGGAAGTCCAGGTGCCGGTCGTCGGCCGCGATCAGCGCCTCCTCCCCCTCGACGCGGGCGACCCGGAAGACGTCGCGCGGCGCGCGCGGGATGCCGGCCAGCGGCACGACCGCCTGGCGCAACCACAGGGCCGCGGCGATCCAGCGCGGCATCGACCTGATCGAGAAGACGGCCTTCGCCCAGGCCCGCGGGTCGTCGGTCGCCCGCGGCGGCAGCACGCCGACGATCACGTCGGCGTAGTCGGGCGCGGGCATGTCGTCCAGGGCGGACGACCAGTAGACAGGTGTTCTCATGACTCCTCCATACGGTGCCGTATGGTGAGGACTATACGGTACCGTATGGCGCATGGCGCAAGGGGGCCGGATCACGGCGGAACAGTGGGTGGACGCGGCCTACGCGCGGTTCACCACGATCGGGCTGGACTCGGTGCGGGTCGAGGCCGTCGCCCGCGACCTCGGCACCACCAAGGGCTCCTTCTACTGGCACCACGCCGACCGCGGGGCGCTCGTCCGGGCCGTCATGGAACGCTGGGAGGCCGAGGAGACCGAGCACATCATCGCGGCCGCCGCCGCCGAGGCCGAGCCGCGCGCCCGGCTGCGGGCCCTGTTCGGCACGGTGGCGGCCCGCGCGGGACGGCGCGGCGGCGAGAGCCGCCTCTACCTCGACGCCGACCGCGAGGGCGTCGCCGACATCGTCACCCGGGTCACCCGCCGCCGGGTCGACTTCGTCGCCGGGCTGCTGGTGGGGCTGGGCTTCGACGAGGAGGAGGCCGAACGCCGCGCGCTGCTCGCGCTGGCGGTGGTGGTCGGCCTCCAGCAGCTCGAACGCGGCACGCGGCCGCACATCCCGCTCGACCAGGCGCTCCTCACCGAGACCGCCTTCACGATGGCCGTCACGCCGCCGCCCGCCCAGGGCGACTGAGGCCCCATCGCGGAGGTCCGCGCCGGCGGCGGCGGGCTGTCCTGGCGGCCGGCTGTCAGGCGTTGGGGCCGTTGCGCTGGAGTTCCAGGAAGTCCTGGTCGCAGCTCAGGCGGTAGCCGTCCGGGGTGCGGAAGTGCTCCTGGAGGTAGGCGGCGACCTCGTCCATGGCGGGCGGCCGCTCCAGCGGGACGACGTTCAGCATGAACTGCGCGACGGCCAGCGCGGTCTCCAGGTCCGGCATCGTGACGGAGGCCGGGTCGGTGCTGATGCCGATCTCCCACTCGGCTCCGGCGGTGGCGGCGAAGGCGCGCCCGAGGGCGTCCAGGTCGTAGCGGTGGCCGGTGAAGCGGCGCAGCAGGCGCATGCAGTCGCTGTCGGGGTTCTGCATGACGACCACGGCGAAGCCGCCCTCGGCCGTCCAGGACGCCAGCCGCTGGAGCTGGTGCAGCCAGGTCTGCTGCGGCACGTAGTACAGGACGTGCGCGCACAGCACCAGGTCGGCGGTCTCCTCCGGATCGGCGGTGGCGATGTCCTGGCTGAGGATCGCGGCTTCGGGACACCGGCGGGCCAGCTCCGCCCGCAGGTGCTCGTTCGGCTCGATGGCGATCGTCCGGTCGAACCTGGGAGCCAGCCACGCGGTGGTCTCGCCCGTCCCCGCGCCGGCGTCGATGAACGTACGGCGGTGGGGCAGCCGTCCCACGACCCGGGCCAGTTCTTCGCGGGCCCGGATCTTCTGGTCGGTGTGGGCCAGGAAGGTGGCGAAGGCGGCGTCGTAGGCCGCGCTCATCGGGTCGAGGATGTGCACGATGGGCGGCTCGGCGTTGCTGTCGGTCATCACGGTCCCCGGCATCACAAGTCAGTCACTTTCGGCTTATGGAGCACCACTCTACGTTCATGGGTGCGGGGGGTGGTGAAGCGGTGGACCGTGCCAGGCGGCCGGCCCGGGACGGTCAGGGTTGTGAAGGTGGGGGCAGGTGGGAGGGGGCTGGGCGTCGAGGGTCGCCTCGGGGTGGGGGCAGGACGGGGGAAGTGGGTGGGGGCGGTGCCGGAGGAGGCTCGCGGGGGTTCGGCCGGAGAGATGACAGTGCTGCGGTGACAGTGTTGCGATGGCGGTGTTGACGGGGTGCTGCGGCGACGGTGTTGCAGGCTGGTGGCCAGGCTCAGGAGCCGAGGGGAGGGCTGTAGCAGTACTTCGCCGGTATTTGAGCAACGGCGCGCCCAAGGGTGCCGAAGCGCCTGCCCCGGGGGTCCTGAGCCGCTTTCCAGAAGCCCCGGAGGCGCCCTTCCCGGAGTCCCGAAGACGCCAGGGCGGAATCCACCAGCGCCGAAGGCGCCGGGGGCGTCAGGCGCCGCCTCTTCCCGCCCACTTGATCTCGTACGCCCCCAGCGTCACCGTCCTGCCGTCCACCGTGGCCGTCACCTCCCGGTCGGACGTGTTCACCATGACGACCTGCTGCTCCTGCGCCAGCACCCGCACCTTCGGGTCGGACGACGTCACCGCGCTGTCGAGCCGCGCCCCCGCGGGGAACCACCGGGTGAACCCGCTCAGCAGCCCCGCCATCGGCATCTCGTCCCCCCGCCCGGGCGCCCAGAGGCAGCCGTCGCACTGGCCCGTCCCCTTCACCTGCGGGTTCCAGTACAGGGCGGTGGTGACGCCGCTCCTGGCGAACTCCATCATCGCCGCCGCCTGCACGGCCGTGCGCCGCTCCTCGCTCCAGCCGGAGTTCTCCGGCTCGACGTACCATTCGGCCCACCAGACGGGCAGGTCGCCGCTCTTCTCCCGCAGCCACTTGGTGATCGCGCCGAACTTGCCGAGCGCGCCGAAGTCGTCGGGAACGTTCCCCTTGTCGGTCGTCATCGAGGCGCCGTCCACGACGATGAAGTCGGCGCCCTTCTTGTGCTCGATCCAGTACTCGATGGCGTCGAGCGCCCGCTGGTCGACGGTCCCCCACGGACCCTTCAGCTCGGACGGCCCGCCGCCCGAGCCGCTCTCGATCGGCATGTACGGCCCGCCCACCTTGATCTGCGGGTCGACCTTCTTCAGCGCCGCGTAGACCTTGTTGTAGAGCTGGGTGTACCCCTCGGCGTCCCAGCGGTTGGTGGAGGGGTCCCAGAAGCCCTTGAACTCGTTCCACACCATGTAGTACTTGACGGTCGGGTACTGCCGGGCCACCCGCGCGGCCAGCTTGGCGTAGTCGTCGAAGTGCTCCGGCTTGGGGGCGACGGTGTGGTTCTTGCTCCAGTCGGTACGTCCGGGCTGCCCGCCCTTCATCCAGTCGGGCGCGCAGCACAGAGTGATCACCGGCACCGCCCGCGACGACGCCATGAACGTCAGCCGCCGGTCGAGGTCGCGGAAGCTGAACTGGCCGGGGCTCGGCTCGGGGTTGCCCACGCCCCAGCCCATGATGTGCTGGTTCTGCAGCATCGGCACCCGCCCGAGCATGCCCCTGGCCTGTTCGACGACCTGGCGCGGCTCGGTCTCGGTGCTGTACTGCGTGTGCGTGATGCCCCACCGGGGCCAGTCGTGGAGCACGGGCGGCTGTTCGAGCCGCGGCGGCGCCTGGGTGGGCCCGACCTCGGCCACCTCGCCGCCCCTGAAGCCCTCGCGCGAGCTCGACCGCATGCCCGCGTAGACCATGATGCCGACGACGAGCACGACCGCGAGGACGCCGGCCCCCAGGGCGATCGGCCATGGCGACCGTTTGCGCGCGTGTCTGCCCTCGGTGGGAATCACGGAACGCTCCTTACCATCACGCAACGTACAAGGGCCAGGCAGTGCCCGGCCCTTATGACGGTAATCGTTCCGCTTGCAGCAGACTTGCTATCAATCGGAAGCGGGTGGACGCTGACCGCCCGCGGGCCCGGGAACCCCCGAGTAACGGTACGGCACCGGCTGCCTGCCCGGCTGCACGATGAGCAGGGTGCCCGGCGTCTCGGCGTAGAAGGCGGACTCGACGGCGGCGGCGACGTCCTCGGCCGTGAGCAGCGGGAATCCGGCGTCGACGAACATCTCCCGCGCGGCGGCCACCAGCGGAGTGTCGGTGAATCCGGGGCAGACGGCGTTGATCCGGATGTTCTGCTGGGCCAGCGGCTCGGCCAGCGCCCGGACCAGGCCGACGACGGCGTGCTTGGTCATGGTGTAGATCGGGTCGCCGGCGAAGGCCACCAGCCCGGCCAGCGAGGACGTGGCCACGATCGCGCCGCCGCCCGACCTGACCAGCAGCGGCACGCAGGCGCGCACGCCGAAGACGACGCCGTCCACGTTCACGCCGACGGTCGCGCGGTAGCGCTCCAGGTCGAAGTTCGCCAGGTCCACGCCCCCTGAGATGCCGGCGTTGAGGTGCACGAGGTCGAGGCGGCCGTACCGCCGTTCGGCGAGCGCGACGGCCTCCAGGGAGGCTTCCTCGGTGCTGACGTCGGCGGCCAGCCACGCGCCCTCGACCTCCTTGGCCACCCGCTCGACGCCCTCGCCGTCGCGGTCGACGAGGACGCACTTCGCGCCGCCCGACGACAGCCGCCGGGCCACCGCGGCGCCGATGCCGCTGGCCGCTCCGGTGATGAGTGCAACTGTGCTCATGGGGCTCCTTGCGGGGTCAGGGCTGGTCGAGCATGCGATGGGCGCGGGAGATCAGCGTCGGCACGGCCGCGCCGATGCGGTCGAACCCCTCCCCCACGGTCTTACCCTGCTTGAACCGGGCGTGGATACCCTCCACGATCACCGCCAGCTTGAAGTTGCCGAAGGCCACGTAGAACCCGAGGTCGGAGATGTCGCGGCCGGAGACCTTGCCGTAGTGGGCGGCGAACTCGGCGGCGTTCATGAACCCCGGCGCCACCGTCACGTCCCCCGACACGGGGATGCGGGCGCGTTCGTCGTCCCCGCGGTCGTGCCAGTACGTCAGCGTCAGCCCCAGGTCGGCCAGCGGGTCGCCGAGCGTGGACATCTCCCAGTCGACCACGGCCATGATCTCGATCTCGGCCGGCGGCGGCGCCAGGCGCACCAGCGTGTTGTCCAGCCGGTAGTCGCCGTGCACCAGGGTGCTGTCGGACGCGGCGGGCAGCCGTTCGCGCAGCCGCCGGACGAGGCTGTCGTAGTCGGGCAGGTCGGCGGTCTTCGACCGTTCCCACTGCTGGCACCACCGGTCGAGCTGCCGGGCCAGGTACCCCTCGGGACGGCCGAAGTCGCCGAGCCCAACCTCGCGGTAGTCGACGGCGTGGATGGCGGCCAGCACCTCGGCCAGCCGCTCCGACAACCGCCGCGTCTGGTCCGGCGTCGGCTGCCCCAGCTCGTCCTTGGTCTGGACGGCGGCGCCGGGCACGTACCCCATGACATAGAACGGCGCCCCGACCACCTCCTCGTCGGCGCAGAAGGCGACGGGCTCGGGCACCGGGACGGGCGTCGGCGCCAGCGCTGAGATGACCCGCCACTCCCGACGCATGTCGTGGGCGGTGGGCAGCACGTGACCCAGCGGCGGCCTGCGCAGCACCAGCCGGCGCTCGCGCGCCTCCACCAGGTAGGTCAGGTTCGACCTGCCTCCGGAGATCAGCGAGACGGACAGCGGCTCCCCGGCGTCCGGCACGTTCCTGCCCAGCCACGAGACCAGCCGCGGCCAGTCGATCCCTGGTACGGTCATGGACACACATTAGAACGCCACTCGGTCCTGAAAGCCAGCTGAGAGTTGCATAACAGTAGGCCCGGCACATCCCAGGCATGGACGGCCATCCTTTAACCTGGCCATACACCTCTGACCGCATGCTGGTCAGGTTGTGGTGAGTCGACAGTAGGAGCCCATGCGCGTCACCGTTGCCCACCCTCGCGATCTGGGACAGCCCGAACTCAGCCGATGGCGCGCGCTGCAGGAGTCCGACGCCGCCTTCGACAACCCCTTCCTGTCCCCGGAGTTCACGGTCACGGTGGGCGAACTCCGCGACCTGGTCCGGGTGGCCGTCCTGTACGACGGGCCGGACATCGTCGGCTTCTTCCCCTTCGAACGCCATCCGCTGGGCATCGGCAAGCCGGTCGCCGCGGGGCTGACCGACGCCCAGGGCCTGATCCACGCCAAGGGGCTCGACCTCGACCCGCACCGGCTGATCAAGGGCTGCGGGCTGTCGGTCTACGAGTTCGACCACCTGGTCTCCGGTCAGCCGCTGCTCGACGGGCGGCACACCACCCACCCCTCGCCGATCATCGACCTGCGCGACGGCTGGGGCCCCTACACCGAGACGTTGCGCGCCCGGTCCGGCAAGACGTACAAGTCCACCCTGGCCAAGTCGCGCAAGCTGCAGCGCGAGTCGGGGCCGCTGCGCCACGACTACGCGATCACCGAGACCGGGCCGCTGCACACGCTGCTCGGCTGGAAGACCGACCAGTACCGGCGTACCGGGCGCACCGACCGGTTCTCGCAGCGGTGGATCGTCGAGCTGGTCGAGCGGCTGCTGGCCACCCGGTCCGACAGCTTCGCCGGCGTCCTCGACATGGTCTACGTCGACGACGTGCCGGTGGCCGGGCACTTCGGGGTGCGCACCCGCACGACGCTGGCCGGCTGGTTCCCGGCCTACGACACCGCCTACGCCAAGTACTCCCCCGGGCTGATCCACCACCTGGCGATGGCCGAGGCGGCCGCCGCGTCGGGCGTCCAGGTGATCGACATGGGCCGGGGCGAGAAGGAGTACAAGGAGAAGCTCAAGAACGGCGAGCTGGAGGTCGCCGAGGGCCGCGTGGCCAGGGCCGGCGTGGCGGCCGGGGTCCACTGGATGATGCGGGTGCCGGTGCGCAAGACGCGCGCCACGGTGATGGCCAATCCGCTGCTGCTCAAGACCGCCGACAAAGCGTTGAAAACTTTTGGGCGATTGCGTACCGTCCTACAAGGGTGAGACTCATCGCGGAGCGCACCGGGCGGCACTGCCTGTGGCTCCCATCCAACCGCCTCGGCCTCTACCTCGCGCTGCGCCACTGGTGCCTGCCGGGTCAGCGGCTGCTCATGTCTCCGGTCTCGGCCGACGAGATCCTCTTCCTCGTGCTGGCGGCCGGTCTGCGCCCGGTGATCGCGCCGCTGTCCCCGCGTGACGGCAACATCGACGTCTCCCGCGTGGACCTGTCCACGGTGGACGCCGTCCTGACGACGAACCTGTACGGCCTGCCCGACCAGGTGTCCGCCTTCGCGGGGAAGATCCTCATCGAGGACGTGGCGCACGCCCTGGAGACCGCTCCCGGCGGGCGCCCGCTGGGCACGTTCGGCCAGGCGGGGGTCTTCAGCCTGTCCAAGCATCCGGGCGCGGGCTCGGGCGGCGTGCTGGCGGTGACCGACCGCGCCGACCTCGAAGCGCTCGAACGCGCCCGCGACGAGCTGCTCGTCCCCGGGGCGCTGCGCGCCGACCTGTTCAGCGTGGCCACCTCCATGGCCCGGCAGGCGGCGCTCAGGCTCGACCTCGTCCGTCCGGCGCTCGCGCTGATGCGCGCCCTCGGCATGCAGGAGGAGCGGGAGGGTTACCGCATCGCCCTGGAGCCCGACGCGCTGGAGCTGGCGCTCAAGCAGGTGCCCGCGCTGCCGCCGTTCGACCCGTGGGTACGCGCCGACCTGGCGGCCTACCGCGCCCGGCGGGGGCGGGTGGTCCGCTGGTACCAGTCCAGGCGCCTGGCCAAGGTGCCCGGCGAGCGGGCGCGGCGGCTGGCCGGGATCGCCCGGCTGGCCGAGCTGCCCACGGTGGCGCCCGCCGTGCTGGACAACCTGGACCAGCCGCTGTTCCGCGTCCCGCTGCTGGTGCGCGACAGGGACGCGGCCGTCGCCGAGCTGGAGCGCCGCGGGGTGGCCACCGGCTACCTGTACGACCCGCCGTACGACGAGTACGCGCTCGGCTTCACCGACGCCTCGCCGGACCCGGGCCCCGCGCGCTGGTGGGCCCGGCACGTGCTGCCCGTGGACCCGCTGTACGCGGCCCGCTCGCTGCCCGTCCTGCGCGGTCTGGAGCCGCCTATGCGGGGTCCGCGCGAAGCAGTCTGAGGAACGCGCGCAGCCCGGTGATGATCTCCTGGTTGTCGTTGAGGCCGTCCACGGTCTCCTCGAAGCGGCGGGCCATCAGCGTGATCCGGCGCTCCAGGTCGTGGTCGGCCCGTTCCAGGCCGGCTTTGGCGGCCGCGAGCTCGCCGCCGAACTCCTCGGCCTGCCGGGTGAGCCGTTCGGCGGCGGCGGACAGCGCCTCGACCTGGTCGCGCAGCGCGATCACGTCGGGGCGCGGGTAGCGGACCTCGCGTCCCAGCGTCCTGACCCGCTCGCGCAGGTGCCCGACGTAGGCCCCGGCCGGCCGGAACGCGGTGGCCAGCAGGTAGAACCCGGCGAAGTAGTAGCCGATCTGCCGCCCGGAGAAGAACGTGACCACCGCGACCACGACGGCCGAGACCACGTGCCCGGCGACCGCGAGGACGAGCATGCGGCGGGCGATCGTCCTGGCCTCCTCCTCGCCGCGGGCCGGGACGTCGATGCCGGTCTCGCGGGAGACCGCGATGTCGCGCACCACCTGCCGGGCGGCGAAGGACAGGTTCCACGGCAAGGTCAGCAGGACGACCAGCCAGACCAGGCAGATCGCGCCCAGGCCCAGCGACAGGAGGATGGACAGGGGCACGTCCGCGTACAGGACGAGCCACGCGGTGACCGCCGTGACGATCAGCGAGGCCGGCAGGAGCCAGGGTTTCATGCCCGCCACCCTGCAGGCGGCGGCCCGGCCGCCGGAAGCGCTCAGATACTCAATCCGGTCTGAGCATCCCGGATCAGGGCGGCCAGCACCGCGCAGCCGCGCCGGACGTCCCTGAGCGAGGCCGAGCCGTAGCCGAGGACCAGGCCGTGCAGGCGGGCGCGGTCGTGGTGGTGGCGGTCGGCGGGGTCGAGCAGCACGCCGCGCTCCCTGGCCCGCTCCACCACCTCCTGGACGTCGCCCGCCGGCAGCTCGGCCAGCACGTGCAGGCCGGCGGTGTCGCCGCGCAGGCGGCAGACCGGGCCGAGGATCTCCACGACGGCGGCGCGGCGGCGGGCGTACTCCAGGCGCATCCTGCGCAGGTGGCGGTCGAGGTCGCCGCGTTCCAGGAGGGTGGCGACGGCCTGCTGGACCGGTCCGCTGGTGCGGTCGGAGACCGCGCCGCGGATGGCGGCGATCCGGCTCACCAGGTCGGGCGTGCCGACCAGCCAGCCGACGCCGACGTCGGGGGCCAGGGTCTTGGACAGCGAGCCGAGCAGCACGACGCGGGTGGGGTCGAGGCCGTAGAGGGCGGGCAGGGGGGCGACGTCGTAGCGGAACTCGGCGTCGTAGTCGTCCTCGACGATCGTGGCGCCGGTGCTCCTGGCCCAGGACAGCAGGCGTTCCCGGCGCGGGATCGGCAGCCGGCCGCCCAGCGGGTACTGGTGGGCGGGGGTGGTGTAGAGGACGCGCAGGTCGCGCGGCAGGTCGTCGACGATCACGCCGTCCTCGTCCACCGGGCAGGGCACGACCTCGGCGCCCCTGGCGGCGAACACCGTGCGGGCCACGTGGTAGCCCGGGTCCTCGACGCCCGCCCGGCCGCCGCCGGCCAGCAGGGCCAGCGCGCACAGGTCGAGCCCGTTGCCGGTGCCCCTGGTGACCAGGACGTTCTCGGGGCCGACGGCCATGCCTCTGGCCCTGCGCAGGTGATCGGCGAGCAGCTCGCGCAGGCGCGGCAGGCCGTGCAGGTCGGGCGAGTCGCCGGGCGGCAGCTCGCCGGCCCGGCGCCAGGCCCGCTTCCAGGCGGCCCGGTCGTAGTCGCGCACCCAGGGGTCTCCGGGACGCAGGTCGATCCACTCGCCCTCGGGACGCCGGGCGGGCGGCGCCGGTTCGTACGGGCTCTCCCGCGGCGGGACGTGCGACTCCATGGCCGCCACGAACGTGCCGGACCCGTGGCGCCCCTCCAGCCAGCCCTCGGCGTAGAGCTGCTGGTACGCCTCGGTGACGACCGTCCGGCTCACCTTGAGCTGGTCGGCCAGCGCCCGCGTGGACGGCAGCCGCTCGCCCGGCGCGAGCGCGCCGCCCATCATGGCGTGCCGCAGCCAGCCGGCGAGCTGGGTGGTCAGCGGGACGGCCGAGTCGCGGGACAGGGATACCGGCAGGTCAATGTGGGTGCGCACGAAAGTGGTCTCTAGGAAGGGTCGGTTAGTGGCCCTACAGGATAGGTCCACTTCGCGAATAGCGTCGAATCATGCTCTCCTCCACCCCGCGCACGGCTCTCGGCCGAGAGAAGCACCGCGGCAGCACCGACCGGAACGATCTCTACGACGTGCTCGACAGCGGGCTCGTCTGCCATCTCGGCGTGGTGTCCGACGGCCATCCCATGGTCGTGCCCACCGGCTACGGGCGGATCGGCGACACCCTCTACCTGCACGGCTCCACCGGCGCGCGCTCGCTGCGGGCCGGCGACGGCGCCGAGGTGTGCGTCACCGTCACCCACCTGGACGGCATCGTGCTGGCCCGCTCGGTCTTCAACCACTCCATCAACTACCGTTCGGCGATCGTCTACGGCCGCGCCCGGCTGGTGAGCGACCCCGACGAGCGGCTGGCGGCCCTGCGGGCGCTGACCGAGCAGCTCGCCCCCGGCCAGTGGGACTACGTCCGGCCGCCCACGCGCAAGGAGCTGGCCGCCACCGCCGTGCTGGCCCTGTCGCTGGCCGAGGCGTCGGTCAAGATCCGCAGCGGGGCGCCGGAGGACGAGGAGGAGGACTACGCGCTGCCGGTCTGGGCCGGGGTGCATCCGCTGGTCACGACCTGGGGCGAACCGCAACCGGATCCGGCACTTCCAGAAGGTATCGATATACCGGTTCACATCCTCCGTCGGGAGTAGTTCCATAATTCCGGAACCACCTGGCAAACCCGACTCCTTGATCACGCGTCTCATCAGGTGGGCCGGCTCCTGATGGGAGAGGGCGATGGAGTGGAGTGCTCCCGGTTACACGGAGATCAGACAGCTCGGCGCGGGCGCGAGCGGACGCGTCGTGCTGGGCGTGCACGACGAGACGGGCGTGAAGGTCGCGATCAAGTACCTCTCCGAGGCGCTGCTGCGCGACCCCGCCGCCCTGTCCCGCTTCCAGGCCGAGGCGCGGGTGCTGACCTCGCTGCGCGACCCGAACATCGCCACGATGTGGGAGTACATACAGGAGCCGAACGGCGCCTGCATCGTGATGGAGCTGGTCAACGGCGTCTCGCTGCGCGCCCTGCTGCGTGAGAACGGCACGACCGAGCCCGAGGCGGCGCTGGTCGTGCTGAAGGGCTCGCTGCTGGGCCTGGCCAGGGCCCACGCGTCCGGGGTCGTGCATAAGGACTACAAGCCCGAGAACGTGCTCGTCCGCGACGACGGGATGAGCAAGCTGGTGGACTTCGGTGTCGCGGTGCCGCAGGGCACGGCCACGCATCCGGAGGGGACGCCGCCGTACATGGCGCCGGAGTTGTGGGCCGGCCGGCCCGCCTCGCCGGCGACCGACGTGTACGCGGCCACCGCGGTCTTCTTCGAGTGCCTGACCGGGCACCGGCCGTACCGGTCCACCGAGCCCAGCGTGCTCGGCTACCAGCACGTGCACGCGCCGGTGCCCTTCCACGACGCGCCCGAGCCGGTCCAGGCGCTCGTCCGGCGCGGGCTGGCCAAGGAGCCGCGGGACCGGCCGCCGAGCGCCTTGGCCTTCGTCGAGGAGCTGGAGGCCACGGCGCGGGCCGCGTACGGCGAGGACTGGGAGGAGCGGGGCAGGCGGCGTCTGGCCGCGCTGGTGGCCCTGCTCGCCCTGCTCCTGCCGGCCCCGCCGCAGCCCGCCCCCGAGGTCACCACGTCCCTGGCCAGGACGGTCTTCCACGGCCTGCGGTCCAACGCCGTGCGGGTGGGCATGGGCACCGCCCTGGTGGCCGTGGTGACGGTGGCGGTGGTGGTCGCGCTCGCCGCCCGGCGGCAGCCGCCCGAGCAGCCGGTCGGCGCGGCCGTCGCGGTGCCGCCGGCCACGACCGAGGCGGTGACCGCGCCGCCGAGCACGGCCGAGGCCGTGCTCGCGCCGCCGACCACGCCCGAGGCGACGCCGCGGACCTCTGCCGAGGGGCCGCCGACGCCGGCGTCCTCGCCCGAGCTGCTGCCGCCGCCGACGACCTCCAGGCCGCCGGTCGCCACCCGCGCGCCGCGCACGCCGACGGCCGCGCCCACGAGGAAGCCCACCAGGACCGCCACGCCGAAGCCCCCGGTGACGCCCTCCCGGACCCCGACGCCGCGCCCCACCCCGACCCCCACCCCGCCCCCCACCCCGACCCCCACCCCGACGCCGACGCCCGTCGCGGCCGTCCTCGGGGTGAGCGTGGGTGACGTCACGGTCGACGGCGACGGCCTCGCGCGCGCCTCCGTCACCGTCCGGACCGCCGGGGGCGCCCCCGTCACCGCCACCGGCACGTGGACCGCGCCGGGCGGCGAGGGCCGCGTCCAGCGTCTGCGGCTGAGCGGCGCGACGTCCTACACCCGCGCCTTCACCTGGGACATCGGCGAACGGCCGTGCGGCAGGACCGTCACGCTGACCGTCGTCACCGCACCCGCCGCGCCGGGCGGCGCCCGGTCGTCCTCGGTGTCGGTGCCGGCCTGCCCGACGCGGGTGGGCGGGCTGCGCGTCTCGCTGGCGATGCCCGCCGCGCCGGGGCTGACCGCGCGCGCCCAGGTCGGGGTGACCGCCGACGGCACCGGCGCGATCCCGGTCGAGGCCGCGTTCGCGGTGGACGGCGAGACCGTCGGCACGCGTACGGCGACCCTGTCCGGCCGGACCTCCTACTCCCGCGTCTTCACCCACGCCTTCCGGGCGCGCCCCTGCGGCTCCACCCTGTCGGTACGGGTCCGCGCCGGCGACCGCGTCAGGACCGCCCGCGCCGAGGTCGCCTGCCCGCCCGCCGTGCGGCAGGTCTCGATCGTCAGGGCCGGGCTGGGCGAGGGCGGCCTGGTGGCGACCGTCTCGGTGGTCACCGCCGACGACCGGCCGGTGACGCTGGACGTGGGGTTCCTGATCGGCGGCGAGCCGGCCGGCTCGGAGCGGGTCACGCTGTCCGGCGACACCACGTACACCAGGACGGTGAGCCGGGCGCTGCGGACCGTCCCGTGCGGCACCACCTGGACCGTCACGGCGAGCACGACGCCGGAGGCGGCCGGCGGCCCGGACCGGGCGAGCGGAAAAACCCCCGAATGCCCCAGAGAGACACCCAAGCCCGAAGAAACCCCAAAACCACAGGAAACGCCCAAACCGCAAGAAACCCCACAACCCGATAAGTCCGACACAGTGGACTAATCTCGCAAATTCGGCCATATCGGCATATCGGTGGCGGGAAAGCCCTTCCCTCTGGTTAAGCTACGCAGCGTTTGATGCGGGTGGGGGCCCGAATGACTCCAGAGGAGACCGTTTATGTACGGCGAAGGGCAGTGGGGGGTCCCCGGCTACACCGAAGTCCGGGAACTGGGCAGCGGTGCCGCCGGCCGGGTGGTCCTTGCCACGCGCGACCACGACGGCGTGGAAGTCGCCATCAAATATCTGAATGACGAGCTCAGGTCCGACATGGGCTTCGTGGCCAGGTTCCGGCACGAGGCCCGGCTGCTCGGCACCCTGCAGAGCTCGCACCATGCGCGCCTGATCGACTACGTGGAGTCGGGGCAGGGCGCGGCGATCGTCATGGAGCTGGTCAACGGCGTCTCGCTGCGCGAGATCCTGCGCTCCGAGGGGCCGACCGGGGCCGAGGCGGCGCTGGTCGTGCTCAAGGGCTCGCTCCAGGGGCTGGCCGCCGCGCACGCGATCGGCGTCGTCCACCGCGACTTCAAGCCCGAGAACGTGATGGTCCAGGGCGACGGGGTCAGCAAGCTGGTGGACTTCGGCATCGCGGTCCGGGCCGGCGAGGGGGCCAGTGCCGCGGGCACGCCGCCGTACATGGCGCCCGAGCAGTGGGCGGGCGGGGCCGCCGGGCCGGCGACCGACGTCTACGCCGCCACCGTCGTGTTCTTCGAGTGCCTGACCGGCACCCGGCCCTTCCGTGCGCCCAACATCGCCGCGCTCGCCCGCCAGCACCAGAGCGCGCCGCCGCCCGTCGAGGAAGTGCCCTCGGCGCTCCAGAGCCTGGTCGAACGCGGCCTGGCCAAGCAGCCGGGGGAACGTCCGCCGTCCGCCGAGGCGTTCCTGACCGAGCTGGAGGCCATCGCGGCCGAGGCGTACGGCGCCGACTGGGAGGAGCGCGGACGCCGCCGCTTGGCCGCGCTCGCGGGCCTGCTGATCCTGCTGTTCCCGAGCCCTCTGCACGATGCCGCCGAGACGCAGACCGCGCTCACCGAGACCCGCTTCCGCGACCCCGGACGCCTGCTGAGCAAGCTGTCGGCCAAGGTCGCGATCGGCGCGGTCGCCGTGGGCGTGGTGGTGGCCGTGGGCGTGATCCTGGTCAACTCCTCCTCCGACGAGCCGGTGCTGCGCGCCCAGACGAGCGAGGTCACGCCCAGCGCGACCGACCCGGTGATCGACGAGGAGCCCACGGAGGAGGAGCCGACCGCGACGCCCGAGGAGACCACCCCGGAGCCGGACCCGACGCCGACCTCCGTGGACCCGGCCGTCTCGACCCCGCCGCCCGTCCTGCCGACGGCGACGGCGGCGGCCTCGCCGTCCACGACGCCCAAGCCGACCCCGACGCGGAAGCCGACCAGGCGGCCGGTCAGGACGCCGAAGCCGACCCCGACCGACTCCCCCGAGCCGGACATCACCGGCAAGAACAGCACGACCAGCGACGGCAGCAAGCCCACCTCGGCCGCTCCCACGCCCACCCAGACCTCCGCCCCGCCCACCAGGACGCCTCCTCCGACCAGGACGCCCCCGACCAGCCAGCCGCCGACCAGCCCGGCCCCCTCGGAGACGTCGCAGACGCCGACAAGGACCTCGACCGACGACGGCGGCGGTGACGGCGTCACCGAGACGCCCACCCTGGACACGGTGGGCAAGGCGCAGGCCGGACTCCTCGCGCTCGGCCTGATGACGTCCGGCGCGGTTCCGGTCACACTTGCGGTGAAACGTCGCATGGCAGGACGCCACAGAAAGCAGCGCTAGACGCGCCGGGGGGCAAGGGGGATGGACAACCACAGGAACGGCATCGCGGGGTTCCGGCTGACCGAGCACACGTGGATGACCGAGCTCGGCAACTGGATCGACGCCATCTCGCCGGACGGCCGCAGGGCCGGGGCGCTGCTGTTCGACCCGCGGGTCATCGGCCTGCCCGGCGTCCGGGAGCGCGTGGTGAACGCGGTCATGACCGACCAGCACCTCGTGCTGGGCGGCATGGGCGGGCTGATCCCGGTGGCCGACGTGGTCGCGGCGGGCGACCAGGTGTGGCTGCTCACCGCGCAGGCGGTCAGCCCCACGCTGGCCGACCTGCTCGCCGGCGCGCCCGTCGATCCGGCGGGGGCGGCGTCGGTGCTGACGGAGACCGCGCAGACGCTGCTCGCGCTGCACGCCGCCGGGGTCACGCACGGCTCGGTGCACCCGGGCACGGTGGTGATCACTGCTGAGGGGGCCGCGCTGCTGTCGGAGCGGGGCCTGTCCGACGCGATCCGCGGCCAGGTCTCGCCGCGCGAGCGGGACGCGGCGGGCTGGGCGTCGCTGGCCCGGGGGCTGGCCGCGTCCTTCACGCAGACCGCGCCGCGGGCCGCCGGCCTGTTCGAACGGGCCGCGGGCACGGCCACCACGCTCGGCCTCGAACCGGCCCGCGCCATGCTGAGCCAGGAGCGCGCGGCGCTGCCCGGCGGCCTGATCAGCCGCGACGCGCTGGCGCGGGCGGCGCGCGGCAGGTCGGCGTTCGCGCAGCCGCCGTCGTTCGCCGCGCAGCCGCCGCCGGCGCCCCAGGACGAGGGCGACATCGTCACGCTGCTGCACGTGCCGGCGTCGGGGTCGCCGCCGCGCCTGCAGTTCGGCCCGGGGGTGGGCGGCCCTGGAGCAGGCCCTGGAGCCGGTGCCGGCACCGTGCGGCAGCCCGAGACGACGGCCGAACGCATCTGGCGCGAGGGGCGCGACGGCGCCGCGACCGTTCACCGGCCGGACAAGCGGTCCCAGGGCCGGGTGGCCAAGGTGTCGCGGCGACGGCGGCGGCGGCGCACGATCCTGTCCACGGCGCTCTTCGCGGTCGTCATGGCGGGCGCGATCGTGGCCTGGTTCCGGCTGACGGACGCCCCCGAGCTGGCGGTGCGGTCGATCGACGTGGTGGCGCCGAAGAAGACGCTGGGCTGCGGCGGCGCGATCGTCCTGACCGGGACGGTGGTCACCAACGGCGGCGTGGGCGAGATCCGCTACGAGTGGCGCAAGAACCTGGACAAGGAGGTCGTCAAGGGCAGCCTGCGCACGAGCGCCGACAAGACGTCCTACGCGGTGCCGCTGCGCTGGACGTTGTCGGGCAAGAGCAACGTCAAGGCCACGGCCACGCTGAAGGTGCTCTCGCCGGGCCCGGCGCGTACCGACAAGGCGAGCTTCACCTACAAGTGCTGACCTTCCCTGAATGCGCAACAAAGCGGTTCTTACTAATCTGACGGGCATGACCACGCAGACCCCCGCGGGCTGGTACCCCGACCCGTACGGAGAGCCGCAGCTCCGCTGGTGGGACGGCAACCAATGGACGGACGCCACCCACGCGCAGGAGCGGCAGCCTCAGCCGCAGCAGCCGTCCTCCGGGCCGCAGCCGGGCCCGGGGCCGCAGCCCCCGTCGTCCCCCGACTGGTCGGCCACCCCGGCGAACCCCACGCTCCAGTACGGCCGGCCCTCCCCCGGCCAGCCGCCCTACGGGCAGCCCGCCGACCAGCAGCCCGCGCAGGGTCAACCCCCCTACGGCGGGCAGCCCGCCCAGGGCCCGCCCGCCTACGGGCAGCCCACCCGCCAGCAGCCGGCCTTCGGACAGCAGCACGCACAGCAGCCCACCCAGTGGGCCGGCGGGCCGCTGCCCGGCCCCGGCCTGGCGCCGCCGCCCAAGCAGGGCAACCCGCTGCCGTGGGTGTTCGGCGGCCTGGCCGCGCTGGTCGTGGTCGCGCTGATCGTGGTCGCCGGGATCTTCTTCCTCAACCGCGGTAGCAGCACCCCGGTCGCCTCGCCCACCACCGAGGAGCCGCAGCCGTTCCCGACGGCCGAGCCGCCCTCCGCCGGGCCGCCGACCGAGCTGCCCCCGCAGGGCGGCGAGCTGCCGCAGCCGCAGGACGGCCGCATCACCGACCCGCGCAGCGGCCTGTCCTACCAGGTGCCCGACGGCTGGAAGGTGCCCGCGTACGGCGACGTCAACGGCACCGACCCGTCCCAGCAGATGTGGACGAGCGGCGTGCAGGCCAGCTCGCAGGAGAACTACGAGGGCGACAAGGACTGGATCGGCAACGCCTACGCCGGCCCACTGGCCGCGCTCATCCCCTACCCCGGCGCCTCGGCGCTGGAGGACACGGCCAAGGCGCTGTTCATGCAGTTCAGCACCCAGTTCTACGAGCCGCAGCACACGACCAAGCTGATCGAGAACAAGGCCACGAAGATCGGCGACCACGACGCGTGGGTCATGCAGTTCCAGCTCGACTTCACCGCCGTCGCGGAGAAGAACGGCTACAAGTGGAAGAAGGAGAACGCCGCGATCGTGCTCATGGACCGCGGGGCGGGGCAGCGTCCGACGTTGTTGTACATCTCTGTTCCCGACAATCTGGGCACCGACGTGGTGGCGAAGGTTCTCGGCTCGCTCAAGCCCGCGTAAGCGGGGGCACTAGGCTGGTGGGGTAACAAGCGGGCGGATTGCTCCGAGCCGCTGGGCGAGGAGATCGAATGAGTGACGTGCTGGTCTGGATCGACTGCGAGATGACCGGGCTCGACCTGGGGCGCGACGCGCTGGTCGAGGTGGCCTGTGTCATCACCGACAGCGAGCT
Organism: Nonomuraea sp. NPDC049684; assembly: GCF_044465345.1. NCBI lineage: Bacteria > Bacillati > Actinomycetota > Actinomycetes > Streptosporangiales > Streptosporangiaceae > Nonomuraea > Nonomuraea sp. NPDC049684. The sequence continues at coordinate 332,872 of NZ_JBITLO010000004.1, forward strand.
CAATCAGCTCGACGAAGGCGTCGACGTGGTCATCAAGCCGCCGCCGGAGTCGCTGGAGCAGATGTCGCAGGTGGTGCGCGAGATGCACACCGCCTCGGGCCTGCTGCCCGAGCTGCCGGGCGGCGTCACGCTGGCCGAGGCGGAGTCGCTCGTGCTCGACTACATCCGGCGGCACGTGCCGGAGCCGAAGAAGGCGCCGCTGTGCGGCAACTCGATCGGCACCGACCGCACGTTCATCGCCAGGGACATGCCCGGGGTCGACGCCTGGCTGCACTACCGCATGGTCGACGTGTCGTCGATCAAGGAACTGGTGCGCCGCTGGTACCCGCGGGTCTACTTCGCGGCCCCCGAGAAGCAGGGCGGCCACCGCGCGCTCGCCGACATCAAGGAGAGCATCAGGGAGCTGCGCTACTACCGCGCGGCGATCTTCGTGGCGCAGCCCGGCCCCGACTCGGCGACCGCCCGGCAACTCGCCGAGCGGGTCAGCGGCTAATTGGATGGCGTAAAGACTCCCGAACCCCGCTACACTTTTCCTGTGCCGTCACGGAGCGGGCGGCCATGGTGGGTGTAGCTCAGTTGGCAGAGCGCCAGGTTGTGGTCCTGGATGTCGAGGGTTCAAGTCCCTTCACTCACCCCAAGCACACAGCCGGTCCCTCGGGACCGGCTGTTGTCGTTTTCTCCCGGCAACGCCCCCAAATCAGGACAATGCGAGTTATGCTCGCTGTCTACCGCTAACGCCGGAAGCACGGGGGCCATCGGCGATCAGACCGTCTGCGCGCCCCCGGAGGCCGGATGAGAGTCGACGACGCAGCGTTCGACAGCGTGATCACGTCCTTGAGCAAACGCGAGGCCGAGGTCATGGATCTGATCGCCGCGGGCCGGTCCAACGGCCAGATCGCCCAGTGCCTGTTCCTCAGCGAGAAGACCGTGAAGAACCACGTCAACCGTATCTACGCCAAGCTCGGCGTCGACTCCCGGGTCACGGCCATCGGACTGTGGCTGTCGCTCAGGAAGGACGGCTCCTGACCCGGCGGGGGTTCAGCCGGTCGTGATCCGGCGGCCGGTCAGGCGGGTGGGCCTGATCTTCAGGTAGTGCTGGCGCCGCCCGCCGGCCCACGGCTCGACGCCCGTGCTCTCCGCCTCGGCCTGCTCGTCCTCGCCCGTGACGTGGTGCAGCGAGCCGTGGACGAGCACGCTCCAGCCGCCCCGCGTCAGCTCCTCTATGCGGTCGACCTCGAACGCGACCTCGTACTCGACGTCCTCCACGCCCGTGCTCAGGTCCTCGTCGGTGCTGCCGCCCGCCGCGGTGCGGAACACGATCGCGCCCTGCGAGATCCGGAAGTTCACCGGCAGCACGGTCAGGCCGTAGCGGCCCTCGAAGGCGATCCGGCCCACTCCCCCGGGCCGCAGCAGGCGCAGGCACTCCTCCTCCGTCAGCGGCACCAGCGTGGGGTGCGCCGAGGCAGGCCCCGCGCCGGCGGGCTCGGCCACCTCCCCGAGCAGGCCCTCCACGGTGGTCTCCAGCGCCTCGGCCAGGCGGGCCAGCGCCTCGCGCACCGAGATGCCGGACTGGTCCTCCAGATAGGCGACGTAGCCGACGGCCACGCCGGACCTCTCGGCCAGCTCCTGCCGGCTCAGGTTCAGCGATTCGCGGCGTTCGGCTATCCGGCGGCCCAGGCGTTCCATCGTGGTCACTTGCTCAGACATACCGGTGCCCTACCCCGGATCTCCCCACTTCCCGGTGGTGTCCATGGCAGAAATGGTTTAACCGATGCTCTGGGTGCCATATGGACCATGGAACACAATCCGGGAAGGGACGTGGTCATGGTGCGGAGAGCGCGCGTCGTCGTCGTGGGGGCGGGCTTCGCCGGCCTGGCCGCGACGCGGGAACTGGCCAAGGGCGGCGCCCTGGTCACGCTCGTGGACCGGAACCCCTACTCGACCTTCCAGCCCCTGCTCTACCAGGTGGCCACGGCGGGGATGGGCACGTCCGACGTCTCCTACCCGATCCGGACGTTCGCCGCCAAGTGGCCGAACGTCCGCGCCCACCGGGCCGCGCTGAGCAAGGTGCACCCGGCCGACCGGCGGGTGGAGTTCGCGGACGGCTCCACCCTCGACTACGACTACCTGGTGATCGCCACCGGCGTCACCACCAACTGGGTCCACGTGACCGGCGCCGAGGAGAACGCGCTGCCGATCTACTCGCTGCGCGACGCGGCCGACCTGCGCCGGCACCTCCAGCACTGCCTGGAGGACACCGCGGCGGGCCGGCGCGAGAGCGCCCACGTCGTGGTGGTGGGCGGCGGCGCGACGGGCGTGGAGACCGCGGGCACGCTGGCCGAGCTGCGCCGCCGTACGGTGCCGCTGACGCATCCCGAGATCCGGCCCGACCAGACGAGCGTCACGCTGGTCGAGCGGTTCGACTACGTGCTGGCGCCGTACAAGCCGCGGCTGCGGGACGCGGCGGCCGAGGCGCTGCGCAGGAGAGGCGTCCGGATGCGCCTGGGAGCCACGGTGGCGGGCGTGGAGCCGGACGCCGTCATCCTGGAGGACGGGACGCGCCTGCCGAGCGACGTGACCGTCTGGGCCCTCGGCGTCACCGCGCCCAAGGAGGTGACCGACTGGGGGCTGCCGCAGGGCAAGGGCGGCCGGATCACGCTCACCGACGCGCTCAACGTGCCCGGCCATCCGGAGATCTTCGTGGCCGGCGACCTGGCCGGGCAGCCGGACCCGCTGCCCCAGCTCGCCCAGCCGGCCATCCAGATGGGCAAGCACGTGGGCAGGCAGATCCTGGCCGCGGCGCACGGGCGGCCGCTCAGCCCCTTCTCCTACCGCGACCCGGGGATCATGGCCACGGTCGGCAAGGCCGAGGCGGTGCTCCAGCTGCGCAACGGGCTGACCATGCGCGGCCTGCCCGCCTGGCTGGCCTGGATCTTCGTGCACGTGGCGTACCTGCTGGGCGGGCGCAACCGGGTCAGCGTGCTGCTGAACTTCTTCTGGCGCTACGGCGGCCCGCGCCGCAGCGCCACCAGCATCGCCTCGACCGAATGAGCCTCGACCGAATGAGCCTGGACGAGCGAGCCTCGACCGGGTGAGCGGCGCTCAGAGCGCGGCCGACAGCGCGCCCAGGCCGTGTTCGAGGTCGGCCTCGGGGATGTTCAGCGCCGGGCGCAGTCGGACGGACCGGGGCCCGCAGGGCAGTGCCAGCACGCCGTGCTCCTCCCTGAGCCGGGTCACGTAGCCGTCCCTGGCGGCCTGGTCGGGCAGGTCGAAGGCGCACATCAGGCCCCTGCCGCGCACGCCCGAGACCGTGTCGGGGTGCTCGGCCTCCAGCTTGGTGAGCCGTTCGAGCAGGACGCCGCCGAGCGTGCCGGCCCGGGCGATCAGGCCGTCGCGCTCGATGATCTCCAGGATGCCGCGGCTGCGGACCATGTCCACCAGGCCGCCGCCCCAGGTGGAGTTGATCCGGCCGCTGAGCCGGAAGACGTTGTCGGCCACCAGGTCGACCCTGCGACCGGCCATGATCCCGCCGACCTGCACCTTCTTGGCGAAGGCCACCACGTCGGGGGCCAGGCCGAGCTGCTGGTAGGCCCAGGGCGTGCCGGTGGTGCCGCCGCCGGTCTGGACCTCGTCCAGGACGAACAGGGCGTCGTGCTCGTGGCACAGGGCCTGCATGGCGCGCAGGAACTCGCCGCGCATGTGGTTGTCGCCGCCCTCGCCCTGGATCGGCTCGGCGATGAAGCAGGCGATGTCGTGCGGGTGACGTTCGAAGGCCGCCCTGGCCTGGGCCAGCGCGCGTTCCTCGGCCGCCTCGACGTCGCCGAGGTGGACGGCCGGGACGTCGATGCGCGGCCAGTCGAACTTGGGGAAGCGGTCGGTCTTGCCCGGCTCGGTGTTGGTCAGGCTCAGCGTGTAGCCGCTGCGCCCGTGGAAGGCGCGGGTCAGGTGCATGACCTTGGTGCCCAGGTCGCGGGGGCGGCCGGCGGCCTCGTTGCGCCGGCTCTTCCAGTCGAAGGCGGTCTTGAGCGCGTTCTCCACGGCCAGGGCGCCGCCCTCGACGAAGAACAGGTGGGGCAGCTCCGGGTCGCCGAGCACGCGGACGAACGTGTCGACGAAGTCGGCCAGGTGCTCGGTGTAGATGTCGGGATTGGCGGGCTTGTTCCGGGCGACCTGGCCGAGCAGGGCGGCGAAGTCGGGGTCGAAGGGCGGGTTCACACCGAGCGGGGCGGACGCGAAGAAGGTGTAGAAGTCCAGGTAGCGGCGGCCGTTGCGGGCGTCCACCAACCAGGAGCCACGGCTGAGTTCGAGATCGAGGACGAGACGGTAGCCATCGACGAGCAGGTGACGGGCAAGGCGGGTGTGTACGTCCATGCCTTCTCCAATGTCGTGAGACAGGCCGGAGGTTCCATACAGGGAACCCGGTCGTATCCGTAAAATTTACGGTATTCCTGCCCCGCGAGTGAACTTCTTCAAACGAAGTGACAGCACAATCATCGCGATTCCATACAGGATCGCGAAAATGCCGATCAGCCAGACGAGGCTCAGCATTCCGGCGCCGGGCCAGATGATGAGCAGCACACCGAAGATCACCGACAGGATGCCGGCGATGATGAACATCCACTCGTTCTCGATGGACTTGCGCAGCCGCACGCCCGCCACGATCTCGGAGATTCCGGAGATGATGGCCCAGAAGGCGATGAGGTAGAGCAGCGCGAGCGAGGTGATCCCGGGCCAGGCGAAGGCCATGATGCCGGCCACGATGCCGACGATGCCGGAGAAGATCAGCCAGGCCCGCGACCGGGCGCCGTGCCGGAAGGCGGCGAAGAGCTCGAAGACGCCGGAGACGATGGCGTACGCACCGAAGAAGATCACCAGCACCAGCAGAGTGATCCCCGGCCAGATCAACGCCAGCACACCGAAGATGATTGCGGCGATGCCGCGGACGAGCAGCAGCCACCACGAACGCGAAAGTTCCTGCATACTGGTCTGCTTTCCGTGATTCGTGCGAAAAGAGACCAGCTTTGGGTCAAATGTCGACCTACATGTGGGCATAGACGACGATCGATACCGCGATGTACTGCACCAGGTACGCGGCGATGGTGAAGGCGTGGAAGACCTCGTGGAAGCCGAACCAGCGCGGCGACGGATCGGGGCGGCGCAGCCCGTAGACGATCGCGCCCGCCGAGTAGAAGACCCCGCCCACGGCCACCAGCACGACGGCGGCCACCCCGGCCCCTTCGAGCAGTTGCGGCATCACGAAGATCGCCGTCCAGCCCAGCGCCAGGTACAGGACGGTGTAGAGCCAGCGCGGCGCGTTCATCCAGCACACCCGGAACAGCACCCCGGCCAGCGCGCCGCCCCACACCACCGACAGCACGGCGACCCTGGCCGCGCCGTCGAGGGCGAGCAGCCCGAACGGCGTGTACGTGCCCGCGATGATCAGGTAGATGTTGGCGTGGTCGAACCTGCGCAGCACCTCGGCCAGGCGCGGCCCCAGCGTGCCCCGGTGATAGGTCGCCGAGATGCCGAACAGCAGCCCCGAGGTGATCGCGTAGACGCCGGCCGCCAGCCGGGCCTGCAGGGTCGGGCCGAGCGCCACGAGCACGAACCCGGCCACCAGCGTCACCGGCAGCGCCCCGGTGTGCAACCAGCCACGCAGCCGCGGCTTCACGGTGATGGTCGTCATGTAACCTACGGTACCGTAGGTTACGGATTGAGCTGAAGTGCCGATGGTCACAGGCCGTTCAGGAAGCGCACGGCGATCGGCACCGCCGCGGAGCGGCCCGAGCCGCCGTTCCTGACGAACACGCAGAAGGCCAGGTCGTCCCGGTAGCCGATGAACCAGCCGTGCGACGTCTGGTCCTGCACCTCGGCGGTGCCCGTCTTGCCCGCCACGCCCTCCGGCAGGCCGGCCTGGCTCGCCGTCCCGTGGTCCACGACGGCGGCCATCATCTCCCGCAGCGCCCCGACCACCCCCCTGTCCAGCTTGACGTCGGGGAACGGCTCGCCGTCCACGCGGCGCACGTCGTCCTCCGACAGCAGGCGGGGCGAGCGCCACGTGCCGTTCTGCACGGCGGCGGCCACGGCGGCCATGCACAGCGGGGTGGCGACCACCGTGCCCTGGCCGATGACGTCCAGGGAGAACATGTCCGTGCCGCCGGTCTGCTGCATCGTGCCGCACCGGCCGCCCACGCCGGTCGCCATCGGCCGGTCGAACCCCCAGCGGGCGGCCGTCCGGCGCAGGTCCTCCATGGACAGCCGGCTGGTGGCCTGCTCGACGAACGTGGTGTTGCAGGAGTAGGCGTAGGCGTCGGCGAAGGTCACCGTCCCCCGGTCCACGTCGCCGTCGTTGCTGATCGCCGCCGAGAAGTCCGGCGCGTACGAGGCCGGGCAGCCCATCTGCTCGCCGGTGGTGACCCCCTTCTCCAGCAGCGCGGCGGCGACGATCGTCTTGAACGTGGACCCCGGCGGGAAGGCGTCGCGCACCGCGCTGAAGTTGTCCTCCAGCCGGTCGGCCAGGGCCAGGATCTCGCCCGTGCTCGGCCTGAGCACCACGATCGAGGAGTTCGCCACGCCGTCCAGGGCCCGCGCGGCGGCGGCCTGGACCGGCTGCGACAGGGTGGTGCGCTCGACGTTCGCCTTCGGCAGGCGGGTCAGCAGCGCCTTGTCGGGCCGTCCCGGTGCCCGCGACACCAGCTCCAGCCCGTGGTTGGCCTTGGCGAACTCGGGCTTGAGCGGGTCGAGGTAGGCGTCGGCGTAGCTGTCGTTGGGGATCTTGGCGCCCTCCCTGGTCACCAGCTCGGCCGCCGGCGCCTCGACCTCCTCCACCTCCAGCGTGCCGCCGTCCTTGAGCAGCGGGTGCAGCGTCTCGGGCGTCCACAGCACCCGCCAGGCCCGGTCGCGCACGCCCAGCCGCAGCGTGCTGTCGAACGGCCACGGCCCGAGGTCCGTCAGCTCCCGCACGCCCGTGAAGCGGACCTCGGCCGACTCCTCCCCCGTGCCGCGCACCGGCCCCGGCGTGAGCCGGATCGACTCGACGTGCAGGTTCTGCGACAGCTCGCGGTGCCGGTCGAAGAAGTCGGCCGGCGGCCGGTCCACCAGCAGGGCCATGCCCGCGACGTCCCCCTTCCGCCAGGCGTTGAAGTACGCGGCGGCGGTCCGGGCGGCGCTGCCCTTGACGTGCCCGGCGGCCAGAACGGCGAAGGCGGCCGCCCCCAATATCGCGACAACCGCGATGACGAGCACAATCAGCCTCTTGCGTCGCATACGGTTCTCCCAGGGAGGGATCAGCGTGGCACGTGGACAGCGGGAACCGATGCCTGGCCTTTATCCGGTGACGTTCGGCGAGGTCGAGCTTCTCCGGGACCTGGACAGGCAGGACGGCTGGGTGCTGTCCAAGGATGGCGTACCTCAGTCGTACGTTGATCTACAAGACCCGACATTTCTGGATTTCGAGTACGTCCGGCTCATGGCCGACGTCATCGACCTCCTGCCGGAGGGGCCGCTGAGCTGCGTCCACGTCGGGGGCGGCGCGTGCACGATCCCGCGGTACGTCGCGGCCACCCGCCCCGGCTCCCGGCACATCGTGATCGAGCCCGACGGCCTGCTGGTCAACCTGGTCCGCGAGCAGCTCGACCTGCGCTCGGTCCCCCGGCTGAAGGTCATCGTGGCCGGCGGCCGCGAGGGCACGGCCAAGGTGTGGGACGACTCGGCCGACCTGGTCGTGCTCGACGCGTTCACCGGCGCCACGATGCCGGTCGAGCTGGCCACCGCGGAGTACATGGGCGACCTGGCCCGCGTGCTGCGCCCCGACGGCACGCTGCTGATCAACATGGCCGACGGCAAGGGCCTGGCGTTCGCCAAGCGGCTGCTGGCCACGGTGTGCGAGGCGTTCCGGCACGTGGCGTTGCTGGCCGAGCCGGGGATCATGCGGGGCCGCCGGTTCGGCAACCTGATCGTCGCGGCCTCGCGCACGGAGCTGCCGCTCGACCTGCTGTCCCGGCGCGCGGCCGGCGGCCTCACCCAGGCGCGCTGCGTGCACGGGGAGACGCTGAAGAACTTCATCGGCGGCGCCTACCCCATCAAGGACGGCGACGCCGTGCTCGCCCCGGTCCCGCCCCCGGCCGTCTTCGGCTGAGCCCGGGGCAGCGCGCTCAGCCGCCGGACGGGCCCAGGTAGGCCAGGACGGCGGCCACCCTCCGGTGCACGTCGCCGCTGTTCTCCAGCCCCAGCTTGGTGAAGATGGCGTTCACGTTCTTCTCCACCGACGAGATCGACAGGTGCAGGGCGCGGGCGATGCCGGCGTTGGAGCGGCCGTGGGCCATCTCGCGCAGCACGTCCCGCTCCCTGGGGGTCAGCGACTCCCCCTGCCCGCGGACCTCGCGCCTGGCCAGCAGGCCCTCGACCACCTTGGGGTCGATGACCGAGCCGCCCCCGGCGACCGCCCGGATCGCGCCGAGCAGCTCGTCCAGGTCGCCCACGCGGTCCTTCAGCAGGTAGGCGAACCCGGCCGTCCCGTGCTTGAACAGCTCGAAGGCGAACAGGGCGTCGGAGAACTGCGACAGCACCACCACGCCGGTGCCGGGGTGGCCGGCCCTGATGCGGTGGGCGGCGTCGATGCCCTCGAAGCCCGGCCGCCACTCGCCGCCGGGCATGCGGATGTCGGTGACGACGACCTGCGGCTCCAGCCTGCGCACGGCGTCCAGCAGTTCGTCGGCGTCGCCGACCGCGCCGACGACGGTCACCTCCCCGGACAGTTCGAGGAGCTGCCGGGTGCCCTCGCGCACCAGGTAGTGGTCGTCGGCGACGACCGTGCGTACGGGCTCAGGCATCGGCCGGCACCCAGGCGTGCATGCGTGTCCCCTCTCCGGGCGCGCTGTCGAGTTCCATGCCGCCGCCCAGCGCGTCCAGGCGGTCGGCGAGCGTGGCCAGGCCGCGGCGGGCGGCGGTGGCCGGGTCGAAGCCCCTGCCGTCGTCGGCGACGGTGGCCCGTACGCGGCCCGGCGCCAGGGTCAGGCGCACCTCGATCCGGGCGGCGGCCGCGTGCTTGAGCGCGTTGGCGACGGCCTCGCTGACGGTGAAGTACATCGCGCCCTCGACCTCGTCGGCGAACCGGCGGGCCCGCAGCCCGGGGTCGGCGATGACGGTCGTGGGCACCGGCAGCCCGGAGCAGCGTTCCTCGACGGCCTCCACCAGGCCGCCCTGGCTGAGGGCCGACGGGTGGATGCCGGCGGCCAGCTCGCGCAGGTCGGTGAGCGTCTGGCGGGCCTGCTCGCGCAGGCGGGCCAGCGCGTCGGGGCCGGCGCCGGTGACGCGGGCCAGCTCCAGCCCGGCGATGAGGGCGACGAGCTGCTGCTGCACGCCGTCGTGGATGTTGCGCTCGATCCGCCGCCGCTCGGCCTCCTGGGCGTTGACCAGGCGGGCGACCAGCCCGGCGCTCTGGACGGCCAGCCCGGCGGGCACGGCCAGGGCCTCCAGGAAGCGCCGGTCCTCCCGGTCGTACCGTCCGGCGCGGCGCGGGCCGAGCTCGATGCGGCCGAGGCCGCCGCGCACCGGCACGGTCAGGGCCGTCCCGCCCTCCTCCTCGCCCGCGGCCACCCGGGTGCCGTCGGCCAGCGTCACGGCCGCCCACCTGGCCTCCAGCCCGTCGCGGACGGCGGCGGCGAGCCTGCCGAGCTGCTCGACCGGCTCGGGCGTGGCCGCCAGGGCGGTGCCGAGGCCGGACAGCACCTCGTCCACGGTGGGCCGCACGTCGAAGATCAGGTGCAGGCGGGAGCCGCGCAGGCCGAGCCGGATGTCGAGCAGCCGGTGCCGCACGATCCCCACCAGGACGGCGGCCGGCAGCGCCGACATGGCCGCGAGCAGGCCGACGGTCGCGGCGCCCCACCACCGCGCGTCCAGCAGGACCAGCAGCAGCACGCCCGCGCAGAGCTGGACGCTTGTGCCGGCGACCATCCAGGCGTACTGGCCGCGCTCGGGCGGCTCGGCGCGGCGCCAGCGCAGCACGAGCCCCGCCAGGACGACGACGGCCGTCAGGAAGACGAGCACCTGGCCCAGACCGCCGGCCAGGGCCGCCAACAGCGTTCCGGGCGTCAGCCCGCCCCGCGGCTCGCCGGGCCGGGCCGGATCGGCGCCGAACAGCCCGAGGCCCACCGTGTGCATGACGATCGCGACGCCGCCGACCCAGGCCACGGCCCGCCAGCGCCGGGACGGCAGGCGGCCGTCGGGGAAGAGCAGCGGGACGAAGATCCAGGTCAGGCCGTAGAACACGGCGTAGAGCGCGGACAGCCAGACGACGACAGGCCCACTGTGGTGGAACCTGAGGGCCACGCCCGTGCCCAGCGCGCCGAGCCCGAGGCAGGCGCCCGCCGCCAGGAACAGCCAGCCGTACCGCAGGTCGGGACGGCGGACGGTCAGCAGCCAGCCCAGCGCGGGCAGCACCAGGCCGAGGACGCCGAAGGCCCATTCCTGCGGCGGCGCGGACAGCCCGGACTCCAGCAGCGCACCCGCCAGGGCGCCCCCGGCCCCGATGGTCGCCAGCGACCCGGCGAGCAGCCTGGAACTCATGAACCACCATCGTCAGGGGGAACCTTATGGGCGTCTATGAGGTTAGCCGCACATTCGGTACGGACAGCCTCACCTGCGAGGACGGCGGCCCATCAGGTGGGCGCGGGCCCGGCCGCGGCTGTTGGCTGGGCACATGTCTCACAACAGGTTCCCCGTACTGGCCACCGCCGTCGTGGCCGCGGCGGTCACGGCGGTCACGGCCTGCGCGACGCAGCCCGTGCCCGCCCTGGCCACCATCACCGGGTCCGCCACCGCCGCGCCGACGGCGAGCGCCGTGGTCGAGATCCCCGACACCCCCGTCGGCCGGCAGCTGCGCTGGCTGATGGAGGCGGTCACCCGGCTGCCCGTCGGCGACGCCGAGCTGGCCGGGCACTTCGCGCCGACCTTCCTCGAACACATCCCCCCTGCGCAGCTCAACCAGGCGCTGGCCGGGTTCCAGGACATGCGCCTGGACCGGCTGGACCAGGCCCAGGAGCGGACGTTGTCGGCGACCGTCACGGCGGCCGGCACGGCGTTCACCCTCGCGCTCGGGGTGGACGGCACCGGGAAGGTGGACTACATCCAGTTCACCGGCGTCGCGCCGGCGAGCTGGTCGGAGCTGGACCAGCGGCTGCGCCGGGCCGCGCCGCGGGCCGGCTTCCTGGCCGCCGAGCTGACCGGCGACGGCCGCTGCCGCCCGGTCCACGCGGTGGCCGGCGACAAGAGCTTCCCGCTCGGCTCGATGTTCAAGCTGTACGTGCTGGGCGCGGTGGCCGAGCGCATCAGGAGCGGCGCGTTCGGCTGGGACACCGAGCTGACGATCAGGCCCGAGCTGAAGAGCCTGCCGAGCGGCGAGCTCCAGGACCGCCCGGACAACAGCAAGGTCACGGTGCTGGAGGCGGCCCGGCTGATGATCTCCATCAGCGACAACACCGCCACCGACCTGCTGATCCACCGGGCCGGTCGCAAGGCGGTCGAGCGGGTCATGCGCTCGTGGGGCGGCGACCGGCGCAACGTGCCGTTCCTGACGACCCGGGAGCTGTTCGTGCTCAAGGGCGCCGACTACCCCCGGCACGCCGAGCGGTACCTGTCGCTCGGCACGCCCGCGCGCCGCGCCTACCTGGCCGGGGTCGTGGACAAGGTGCCGCTGTCGAAGGTGCGGCCGTGGGCCGAGCCGCGTGACCTGGACCGGCTGGAGTGGTTCGCCACGCCCGCCCAGGTCTGCCGCGCCTACGCAGGGCTGGCCCGGCTGAAGGACGCCCGCGTCGGCGAGGTGTTGTCGATCACCGACGCGGGGCTGCGGCTGGACAAGGCGAAATGGCCCGTCGTGTGGCACAAGGGCGGCTCGGAGCCGGGCCTGCTGACCATGAGCTTCCTCGCCCGTACGGCCGCCGGCCGGACGTACGTGGTGTCCACGACGGCCGTGAACCCGGACGCCCCCCTCCAGCAGGGCCCGGTGGGCCAGGAGCTGCTGGTGCTGGCTCGGGGGGCGTTCGGGCTCGTCACGTCCTCATAGGGCGGCGTGGGCGAGGTCCACGAACAGGGCCGACGACCAGCCGAAACCGGTCGTGGCGCGGCCCGCCCGCCGTCCCGTGAGGGGGTTCCAGTACTCGTACAGGCCGCCGCCGTCGCGCACCATGGCCAGGGTGCGGGCGGCGAGCTCGGCGGCGACGTCCGGGTGGCCCGAGCGGCGCAGGCCGTCGATCAGCAGGTAGTTGACGTTCAGCCAGACCGGGCCGCGCCACATGGCGTCGGGGTCGAAGCGCGGGTCGTCGAAGGCCACCGTGGGGACCGGCCGCTCGCCCCAGAAGGCGGGCGAGGTCAGGTCCTGGACCAGCCGGTCGGCGATCTCGTCCGGCAGGCGGCCGGTGAGCAGCGGCATGAGGTCGAGCGGCGTCCGCACGTCGGCGTCGGCCGCGCCGGCGACCTTGGTGACGAAGCGGCGGCCGTTCCAGCGGCGTTCGACCATGCGGTCCACGAGCGCCTGCGCCCTGGCCCGCCACTCGCCGGCGTCCTTGCCGAGCGCGGCGGCGATGTCGCCCAGGCGGTCGTACTGGAGGGCCAGGTAGGAGTTGAGGTCCGGGGGCTCGGCGCGCGGGCCCCCGTCCCAGATGGGGCTGTCGTCCAGGCCCGACGAGTACGGGTGCAGGTACTCGGCCAGGCCGTCGCCGTCCGGGTCGGAGTGGGCGAACCACCACTGCTGCGACCTGACCAGCGGCTCGTAGACCTCGGCCAGGAAGCCCGGGTCGGGGTCCACCTCGTGGATCTTCCACACCGCCCAGGCGGTCAGCGGCGGCTTGGTGACGGGCACGACGTGCCGGATCGGCTCACCGCCGACGTGCTGGGCGAGCCGGGCCAGGTCGGAGCGGGGCAGGTCGGTAGTCTCGGCGAGCACGCCGTGGTCGTGCACCACGTCGGGGATCAGGCCGTCGGGACGCTGGTTGTCGAGCAGGATGCGGATCTGCTCCCTGGCCAGGGCCGGGTCGGCGTGCCGCAGGGCGATGGCGTGGAAGTAGGAGTCCCAGTTCCACAGGCCGACGTAGCCGTACTTGGAGGGGATGAGCGATTCCCTGCCCTGGATGCGCACCAGGTTGACGGCCAGCGTCCACCAGGCCTGCTCGGCGCGTTCGCGCAGCTCGCCGGGGACGGCGGGCATCCGGGCGAACCAGGCCGCCCAGCGTTCGGCGGCCTCGGCCAGCACCTTCGCGCCGTCGGTGACGGTCCGCTCGCCGGCCAGGGTGACGCAGCCGTCCACGGCGGTCTCGCCGCCGTCCCAGACGGCCCTGGCGCCCTCGCCGACCGCGACGAGGGTGTCGGGGTCAGCGAAGGCCAGGGTCACGTCACCGTCGAACTCCACCCGGTGGGGCAGGGCCCGGCGGACGCGCAGTTCCCGGGAACCGGCGTAGAACCGCAGCCCGGCGCGGACGGTCGTCTCGTCCAGCCGGGTCTCGTAGAGCGCCTGGGCGACGCGCAGCGAGCCGTCGTCGGCCGCCATGACGAGCAACCGCGAGCCGCGCTCGGTGAAGGGACGTTCGCGCAGGTCCAGCACTTACTTTCCTCCCAGGCCGGAGGCGGCCATCGAGTTGATGATCTTCCGCTGGCCGATCAGGAACGCGATCAGCGTCGGCACCACGGCGATGGCCGAGGCCGCCAGGATCTGCCCGTAGTCGGTCGCGCCGTGCTGCTGGGCGAACTGGCTGAGCAGCAGCGGGACGGTGAACAGCTCCGGCGTGTTCAGGAAGATCAACGGGAACAGGAACGAGTTCCAGGACGCCAGGAACACGATGATGCCGAGCGCGCCGAGCCCCGGCCGGATGTTGGGCAGGACGATGCTCCAGAAGCACCGCCACCGGCCCGCGCCGTCGATCCTGGCCGCCTCCTCCAGCTCGATCGGCACCGCCCTGATGAACTGGCGCAGCAGGAACACCGCGAACGGGTTCGCGATCGTCGGGACGATCAGCGACAGGTGCGAGTCGATCCAGCCGAACTTGGCCAGCATCAGGTAGAGCGGCACGATCGTCACCTGTGACGGCACCATCTGCGTGGCCAGGAACAGCACGAACAGCACGCCCGAGCCCCTGAACCTGATCCGGGCGAAGGCGTAGGCGGCCATGGCCGAGGTGAGCAGGGTGAGCACCACGTTGAGCGCGGCGATGTAGAAGCTGTTCCAGTACGCCAGCCCGAACGGCATGGTCGAGAGCGCGTCCGGATAGTTCTGCCAGGTCCAGGGGTCGGGCAGCCAGGCCGTCGGATCGTTGATCATCTGCCGCACGCCCTTGGCGGAGGTGAGCAACATCCACACGAACGGGAACAGCATCAGCAGCCCGCCGACCGTGAGCGCGGCGTGCAGTCCGATCTGCCGTGATCTCATGCGTACCGCCTCACGAGTCGTAGTGGACGAAGCGCTTCTGCGCGGCGAACTGGACCAGCGTCACGAGCAACGTCAGCACCAGCAGGATCAGGGCGGCCGCGCTGCTCGGGCCGAACTCGAACTTCTTGAAGCCGAGATCGAAGATGTGGTACACGATCGTGCGCGCGCCCTCGTTGTCCTTCGGGTCCACCAGCACGTAGATCTGGTCGAACGCCTGGAACGAGCTGATCACCGCGACCACGGTGGAGAAGAAGATCGTGGGCGACAGCAGCGGCAGCGTGACCGACCGGAAGATCCGCCAGGGGCTCGCGCCGTCGATCCGGGCGGCCTCGACGACCTGCGGCGGGATGGTCTGCAGCCCGGCCATGAAGATCACCACGTTGAGGCCGAGCGAGGACCAGATCGTCACCACGGCGATCGCCACGATGACCCAGCCGGGGTCGAGCAGCCAGTCGGGGCCGCTGACGCCGAACCACCGCCGGAGCGAGGTGTTCAGCACGCCGTTCTCGTCGCCGGCCAGGATGACCTGCCACATCAGGGCGACGGCCACCGAACTGGTGACGACCGGCATGAAGTACACGACCCGATAGACGTTGCTGCCCTTGATGCTGTTCAGGGCCACCGCGATCAGCACCGCCAGGGCGAGCCCGAACGGCACGGTCAGCAGCGCCAGCTTGACCGTGTTCCACACCGCGCGGCCGAACAGCGGGTCGGTGAGCTGGGCGGCGAAGTTGGACAGCCCGGCCCACGACTTCTCGCCGAGCCCGTCCCAGTTCATGAAGGCCAGCACCACGGCGAACCCGAGCGGGATCACCAGGAACACCACCAGCGCGCCGACCTGCGGCGCGAGGAAGATCGCGGCCCACCAGCCGTCGCGGTCGCGCAGCTTCTTGGCGGGCCGCGCGGCGGTCTTGCCGCGCGGCCCGGCGAGCACGGCCATCCGCTAGCCCAGCTTGCCGTCGACGAGGGTCTGCAGCTCGGTCATGCCCTGCTCGAAGCCGAGCTTGCCCTGCCAGACCTTCATCAGGTGCTCGTTGATCGAGGCGGTCAGGCCGGGCACCGAGACCTCTTCGGGGTAGTTCGCGAAGCCGGTGTCCCGCACGTCGAGGAAGGTCTGGGCGTGCGCGGGGTAGTTGCCGGCTAGCACGACCTGCTCGGCGCCCTTGATCGAGGGCACCGCGCCGCCGTCCTTGAGGCGCAGGAGCTGGCCCTCCTTGCTGACGAACTCCGTCAGGAAGGTGAAGGCCTCCTTGGGCTGCTTGGTGCCCTTGTTGAGCGACAGGTAGGAGGCCGCCACGGCGCCGGGCATCGGCTCGCCGGTCTCGGACGGGAACGGGACGATGTCGTAGTTGTCCAGCTCGCCGCCCTTCTTGATGGTGTCGATCACCCAGCGGCCGCCGGCGTAGAAGCCGACCTTGTGCTTCATGAACTGGGTGCCCGCGGTGTTGCTGGCCGGCAGCACGTCCGCGCTCAGGAACGTCTTGTCCTGGTAGCCCTTGGCCAGGGTCTCCAGCGCCTTGCGGGCCTTGGGGTCGGTGGTGGCGACGAACTTGCCGCCGTCCCACACCTTGCCGCCGAAACCGCTGACCACCGAGTACGTCGAGCCGTACCAGTTCCAGAAGATGGACCCGCCCAGGCCCGCGGCCTTGAGCTTGGCGTTCATGTCCAGGTACTTGGCCATGGTCCACTGCTTGGCCTCGTTGAGGGCGGCCGGGTCCTCGGTGATGCCGGCGGCCTTCAGCGCCTTCTTGTCGTACCAGAGGACCTCGGGGTTGGTGTCGTTCGGGACGCCGTAGATCTGGCCGTCCTTCTTGGCGCCGCCGTAGACGCCCTCGAAGAAGTCCTCGGGCTTGCTCTTGGAGTCCGGGCCCGCGAGCTGGTCGTTGAGCGGCGAGACGACCCCGGCGGAGACGAACTTGCCGATGTTGTCGTCGCCCACGAAGAACACGTCGGGGGCGGTGCCGCTGGTGAGCTGGGCGAGCAGTTTGGGGTGGTAGTCCTCGTACTTGGCGACGGACTCCAGCTTGAGCTTGATGTTGGGGTGACGCTGCTCGAAGTCCTTGGTGAAGGACTCGTAGAGCTTGACGTCCTCCGCCGATCCCCACGTGGACCAGCGGACGGTGACCTGCCCTGCGGCGGCGTTCCCGCTCACGCCTGGAACGTTCCCTCCACCGCCGCTGCAGGCGGTGGCGGCGGTGGCGAGCAGACCCAGTACGGCCAGCGCACGCTTCATGATGGGCTCCTTCGGGGGGGTGGTGCTGTTGGGGCTACGCGAGCCCGCCGCCGTCGACGACGAGAGCGGAACCGGTGACATAACTGGCGGCGTCGCTCGCCAGGAAGAGGACGGCCTGGGCGATCTCCTCGGGGCTCCCCGAGCGGCCCATCGGCCGGTCGGCGGCGTCGGCCTCGAAGGCGGCCCAGTCCTCGTTGAGCTGACGGGCCTCGTCCCGCAGCATCGGGGTGTTCGTGTCGCCGGGGTTGACGGAGTTCACCCGGATCCCGGCCTTGGCGTGGTCGATCGCCAGCGCCCTGGTCATGTTGACGACGGCCGCCTTGGAGGCGCAGTAGGAGATCGCGTTCCCGCCGCCCTTGAGGCCCCAGCCGGAGCCCGTGTTGACGATCGAGCCGCCCTCGGTCATGAGCGGGATGGCGTGCTTGCACATCAGGAACACCGAGCGCACGTTGACCGCCATCACGCGGTCCCACTCGTCGGCGTCGAGGTCGAGCGCGGTGGTGCGGCGGATGATGCCCGCGTTGTTGAACAGGACGTGCAGGCCGCCGTAGGTGTCCACGGCCGTGCGGGTGATGCGCCGGCAGTCCTCCTCCGCGGACACGTCCCCCTGGACGGCCACCGCGGCCGCCCCCGTGCGCGTGATCTCCTTGGCCGTCGCCTCGGCCCCGGCGCCGTCGATGTCGGCGACGACGACCTGGGCGCCCGCCTCGGCGAAGAGCAGCGCCGTCGCCCGGCCGATGCCGGAGGCACCGCCGGTGACGATCGCGACCTTGCCATCGAGCCTGTTCATCCGTAGAACTCCTCACTTGCCGCACAAATGCGATAAATCGTGCTTTCGCGGTATCCGGTGATCACCCGTACGTGCCCGGCCAGCTTCCGGTCCAGTTCCTGGTCTCCGCTGTCGGCCAGCAGCGGCCGTCCCCCGAGCCCGGCCAGCTTCTGCTGGGTGGCCAGCACGACCAGCCGGTCGCCGGACCCGTCACCGAGCACCTCGTCGAGCACCCGGGGCGAGACCTGCTGGTTGCCGCGGCCGAGCACGAAGCCCTGGCCGCCGATCACCGACAGCACGATGACCGTCTCCCGGCCGCGTACCAGCTCGAACAGCTCCCCCTCGGTCACGTCGGCGGCCACCAGGTCGGCGCCACCGCCCGCGCGGGCCTCGATCACGTCCACGCCGAGCAGCGTGGTGGCGAGCCCGAGCTCCCTGCCCACGGCCGCCGTGGTGGCGCCGGGACCGAGCACGTAGCGCGCCCCCGGCCGCAGCCGGGCCGCGACCTCCCGGGCGATGCCCTCGACCGTGGCCGGAGCCGCGTCCGAGGAGCCCGCCTTGCGCCCCGACAGGGCCGCGCGACCTGCCGGGACGCGCAGGCTACCGTAAAGCCGGGGGCTGACGAGCCCGCGGCGGTAGCGCTCCTCGTCCAGGTCCACCACCTCGGCCTCGACGCTCTCCGGCCGGGCCACGAAATCGGCGGCCACGAACCCGGCGGTGGCCGGGCTGAGCGCGAAGCACCCCGAGTACACCTTGACCCCGGCCGGGATCCCGAGCACCGGCGGCGCCTGGCCGCCCAGCTCCCGCACGGCGTCGAGCACGTCGCGCGCCGTGCCGTCGCCGCCGGCGAACAGCAGCAGGTCCACGCCGGCGAGCGCGGCGACGGCCGCCCGGGTGTCGGCCGCGGTGGTGCTCACGTCGTCCTCGACGCCGGAGGGCGCCAGCTCGTACGGGACCCCGGCGGCGCGGGCGCTGTCCTCGCCCATCGCCCCCGCCACGGTCACCAGCCGGGCCCCGGGACGGCGGGCGAGCAGCGTGGCGACGGCCTGCGCGGCCCGCCGCCCGGCCTTGGGCTCGGCGCCCTTGGCCAGGGCCGCGCGCTGCACGTCGGCGCCGTCGCTGCCCTTGAGCCCCACGGACCCGCCCAGCCCGGCGACCGGGTTGACGACCAGCCCGATCACGCCGTTCCCTCCGGACGTCATGGCTCAGCCGCCCGCGGCCAGGTGCTTGCGCACGTACGCCCGCCAGGTCGGCGCCCACTGCTTGGGGTCGTCGAGCGGCGTCGGGTCGATCTTGTGGATCGTCTGGTTGTACGGCGCGCCCTTGACGAACTCCGGATCCCGCCGCGCCTCCGAGGCGACGTGCTCCAGGATGGCCGCGTACTCGTCCAGGTCCTCCCGCGAGTACGACTCCGTCGGCTCCAGCGTGAACGGCTCCGGCACCAGGTACGGGTGGTGGCTGGTCCAGTAGTGGACGCCGAAGTCGGCGGCGCGCACCCCGATCTCCTCCGAGTGCACCCCCGTCTCCTCCGACAGCTCCTGCCAGGAGTAGCGCACCTGCTCGATCCGGCGCTGGTTCCACGGCGCCGAGGCCCCGGGGATCTGCAGCACCTTGTGCATCAGGTAGTTGTTGTTCAGCGCCGCGGTCTCGGCCACCTCGCGCAGCCCCTCCGCGCCCAGGGCCATGATCCAGGCGTAGGCGCGCACGATGTTCGGGGTGACGCCGAGGAACGGCCGGATCTTGCCGACGCTCTGCGCGGGCGTCTCCAGCCCGTAGGAGTCGCCGTCGAAGGAGACCACCGGGCCGGGCAGGAACGGCTCCAGCTCCGGCGAGACGCCGCAGGCGCCGGCCGCCGGGCCGCCGCAGGCGTGCGGCGTGGAGAACGTCTTGTGCAGGTTGAAGTGGCACAGGTCGAACCCGGCGTCGCGGGCCCTGGTGATGCCGAGGATGCCGTTGGCGTTGGCCTGGTCGTAGCAGGCCAGGCCGCCGACGCCGTGCACCAGGTCCACGAACTCCTTGATCCGGGAGTTGTAGATGCCGGTGTCCTCGGGATTGGTGATCATCAGGGCGGCGGTGCGCGGGCCGACGGCGGCGCGCAGGGCCTCGATGTCGGGCAGGCCGTTGGCGTCCGGCATGAGGGTGATGACCTCGTACCCGGCGACCTTGGCGCAGGCCGCGTTCGAGGGGTGCGAGAACATCGTGGTGATGACCTGGTCCCGGTGGCTCTCGCCGCGGGCGGCGTGGTAGGCCCTGATCATGGCGATGTTGGCGTAGATGGCCGCCGAGCCCGAGCCGGGCTGGAGGGACACCCGCGACATGCCGGAGATCTCGGCCAGCATGCGCTCCATCCGCCAGTAGATCTCCAGCACGCCCTGCACGGTGTCCTCGTGCTGGAGCGGGTGCAGCTCGGCGATCGCGTTGGCGAACCTGTCGTTGACCTTCGGGCTGTACTTCATCGTGCAGGTGCCCTGGCCGACGTCGATGTTGAGGTCGACGCCCAGGTTCTCCTGCGACAGCCGCAGGTAGTGGCGCACCACGTGCGGCTGCGACATCTCGGGCAGCTTCGGCGGGGTGGCCCGTCCGACGCCCTCGGGCAGCTCGACCTTGGGCGCGCCCGGCTCGGGCACGGCCACGCCGCGGCGGCCGGGGCGCGACAGCTCGAAGATGATCGGCTCGTCCCAGCGCGCCTGGTGGAAGCGGCGCAGCGGCGGCTTGGGCGCCACCGGCAGCTCGGCGAAGGATTCGGCTCCGTGCCCGCTCATGCCTGCACAACCTCCTGTACGGCTGCCGCGAGCCGGTCGATGTCCTCGATGGTGTGGCGTTCGGTCACGCAGACCAGCACCGTGCGCTCGTCCAGCGGGACGCCGCCGTAGATGCCGCGCTCGCGCAGCGCGGCGAGCAGCGCCGCGGAGTCGGCCACCTCGATGGCGAACTCGCGGAAGTGCACCGAGCCCGCGTGCCGGACGGTGACCGACCGGCCCAGGGCGTCCATCGCGTACCGGGTGCGGGCCAGGACGGTCTCGCCGAGCTCCTTCATGCCCTGCGGGCCCATGAGCGCGAGGTAGACCCCGGCCGTGATGCCCCACAGTGCGGCGGCCGTGCCCACCCATTCCTTGCCCTCTTCGCGCAGGGCGAAGGAGGTGCGGTCGTAGAAGACGTCGCCGAAGCCGTACTCGCCGGGGACCTTCGTCGGCGCGATGCCGAACAGGCGCGAGGGGAACTCGGCGACCAGCGGCTCGTGGTCCTGGGTGGCGATGTAGCCGGCGTGGCCGCCGCCGTAGTTCTGGTGGATGCCGAGCGACTGGATGTCGCCGCAGACGATGTCCGCGCCGTAGGCGGCCGGCGGGGCCAGCACGCCCAGGGAGATGGGGTCGGCGCTGACGACCAGCAGCGCGCCGGCGGCGTGCGCGAGGTCGGCCAGCTCCCGGCCGCGGGTCTCGACGACGCCGTAGACGTTCGGCGTCTCCAGGTACAGGGCGGCGTAGGCGTCGTCGAGCGCGACCTCGCCGATCTGCCCGTCCTCGGCCACCGGGGCCAGCTCGATGGTGACGTCGGGGGCCAGGTAGTCACGCAGCTTGCTCAGCTTGTCGGCGCCGATCGCCCCGGTGACCAGCACCTTCGACCGCTTGGTGTAGCGGCAGGCCATGCGCAGCGCGGTGCCCGAGGCCTGGAAGCCGTCGTAGGTGGGGACGTTGACGACGTCCATCTCCAGCAGCTCGCCCATCATGCTGACGTACTCGAACAGGGCCTGGAAGCGGCCGTGGTCCTCGTACGGCTCGCCCGCGTACGCGGTCAGGAACTCGCTCCTGGAGTTGACCTCGTCGCAGACGGCGGGCACGTGGTGCGGGTAGCAGCCGTGGCCGAGGAAGCTGAGCGCCTCCTCGGTGTCGGTGTTCCGGGCGAACAGCCCCTTCATGTGGCGCACCAGGTCGCGCTCGGCGGTGAAGGGCGCCGGCAGGTCGAGGGGCCGGTCGAGCCGCAGCTCCGCGGGGATGTCGGCGTAGAACTCCTCGACGCTCGACGCGCCGACCGCCGCGAGCATCTCGGCTCGTACGCCCGGCTCGGCGTTGGGTATGTACGGGTGCGTCACTTGTCTCCTTCGATCCTGAGCACGACGGCGTCGCGCGGGGCCAGCTCGATGCCGCCCCGCAGGTCGGCCCCAGTGAGCAGGTCCGTCCCCGGGTGCGGGAGCGTGACCGGCTGCGGGGCGGTGGTGTGGTTGAGGAGGAACAGGTGGCCGCCCCTCCTGACGGCCTCCACGCCCTCCGGCACGTCGATGCGGTCGATGCCGTCCAGCAGCGGCTCCAGCACCGGCGTGACGTCGTCGAGCAGGCAGCCGACGTAGGTGACCGTGCCCTTGCGGGTGACGGCGGGCAGGCCGTCCAGGTCGCCGCCCTCGAACAGCGCGACGGGCTCGGCGCCCTCCAGCCTGATCCACTCGGCCCAGGTGCGGGCCTCGCCCAGGCCGGTCCGCTGGACGTCCCCGTCGGCGAGCGGCCAGAACTCCTCCACGGCGATGCCGAGCAGGCCGGCCAGCGGGCCGGGCGCGCCGCCCTCGTGCACCTGGTCGCTGTCGTCCACGACGCCGCTGAACGGGCCCACGACGAGCCTGCCCTCGTACGCCTCCAGCGCCTTGGCCTGCTCGGCGGTGCACATGTACAGGTTCGGGGCGATGACCAGCTCGTACGGCGACAGGTCCCGGCCGGGCGGCACGAGGTCGACCGCGATGCCCCTGGCGTGCAGCGGGGCGTACCAGGCGAGCAGCAGCTCCTTGAGCCTGAGCCGGTTGGACGGCATGGACTCGGGCGCCTCCAGGGCCCACCAGCTCGGCCAGTCGAGCACCAGCGCCACCTGGGCGCGGGTGTCACTGCCCGCGACCTCCGACAACCGCCGCAGGTCGGCGCCGAGCGCCAGGGTGTCCCGCCAGCCGCGGGTACGCGTCCCGCCGTGCGGCAGCATCGCCGAGTGGAACTTCTCGGGGCCGTACTTGGCCTGCCGCCACTGGAAGAACATCACGCCGTCGGAGCCGTGGGCGAGCGCCTGGAGACTGTGCAGGCGCATCATGCCGGGCGGCTTGGGGACGTTCACCTCGCGCCAGGACACCGCGGACGGCGCGGACTCCAGCAGCAGCCAGGGCCCCTGCCGCAGCGAGCGCATGAGGTCGTAGCTGAGCGCCACCTGCACGTGCGAGGTGGGGTCGGCCGGGTCGGGGTAGGCGTCGTCGCTCACCAGGTCCTCGGCGGCGGCCCACTTCCAGTAGTCGAGGCCGTGCAGGATGCTCATGAAGTTCGTGGTGACCGGGACGTCCGGCGTGATCGCGCGCAGCGCCGCCTTCTCGGCCAGGAACAGCTCCAGGAGGGCGTCGCTGCAGAAGCGCCGCCAGTCGAGGAGCTGGGCGGGGTTGACCGGGCCCGGGGCCGTCCTGGGCGGCTCGATTTGGCCGAAGGACGTGTAGTGCTGGCCCCAGCAGGAGGTGCCCCAGGCGGCGTTGAGGCCGCCGACGGTCGCGTACCGCTCTTCCAGCCAGCGGCGGAAGTGGGCGGCGGACTCGGGGCAGAAGCACTCCAGCGTGTGGTCGGCGTACTCGTTGCCGATGTGCCACATGGCCAGCGCCGGGTGGTCGCCGTAGCGCTCGGCCATCGCGGTGGCCATCCGTACGGCGTGCTCGCGGTAGACCGGCGAGCTCGGGCAGTAGCCCTGCCGGGAGCCGAACTCCAGCCGCACGCCGTCGGCGTTGACCGGCAGCATCTCGGGGTGCTCGCGCACCAGCCACGGCGGCGGCGTCGCGGTCGCGGTGGCCAGGTCGGCGGCGATGCCGTGCTCGTGCAGCAGGTCGATGACCCGGTCGAGCCATCCGAAGTCGTAGACCCCGCGCTCGGGCTCCAGGCGCGACCAGGAGAACACCGCGACGGTCGCCATGTTGACCCCGGCCTCGGCCATGAGCCGCGCGTCCTCGGCCCACACCTCCTCCGGCCACTGCTCGGGGTTGTAGTCCCCGCCGAACAGCAGCCCCGGTATCCGGGTCAGCCCCACTCGAACTCCTCGATCATGCAATGTAATATTTTGTATGCCGAATTCATAGTGCAGTATTTTGCATCACGTCAAGGGTTAAGATTCGGTTGTCCTGAACGAGAGGGAGTCCCCCATGCCGATCGAGCGGCGACCGTTGCGCGAGCAGATCAGGGAAGAGCTGCTGAGCCGGCTCGACCGGGGCGACTTCGCCGCCGGCACCGACATCAACGAGGCCTCCCTCGCCGCCGACCTGGGCGTCAGCCGCACTCCCCTGCGCGAGGCGCTGATCACGCTGGCGGGCGAGGGCGTCCTGGAGAGCAACCAGGGGCGCGGCTTCCGGTTCGCCCCGGTGAGCCGGCGCGAGTTCCGCGAGCTGTGCGAGATCGTGGCCGCCCTGGAGTCGCTGGCCCTCGACTGCTCCGACCCGGCCCACCTGCGCTCGATCGCCCCCGACCTGCTCAAGCTGGCCCAGGACTTCCCCGACAACGTGGCCGAGCAGCAGGTCATCGAGCGCCACGACGACGAGTGGCACGACCTGCTGCTGAGCGGGTGCCGCAACGAGCGCCTGCTCGACCTCATCACCAGCGTCAAGGCCGGCATGCGCCGCTACGCGCACCTGATCGCCGGCGACGACGCGCCCCTGGAGCGCGAGGCCGCCGAGCACCGCCGCATCGCCGAGTTCCTGCTGGCCGACGAGCCGGCCAAGGCCGTCCAGGCGCTGCGCGACAACTGGATCAACGGCATGGAACGGATGATGTCCCGCATCCCGTGACGCGGTGGAATAGTTGAAATCTCAACTTGGTTGCATGGGGCAGATCCCGCTGGAAGGAGCGCGACATGCCCGCCGTCACCGTTGAGAACCCGCTCACCCTCCCCCGCGTGCCCGCGCCCGTGTCGGGCGTCCCCGAGCGGAAGGTGCTCGCCGTCGAGACCGCGCCCAGCGGGTTCGAGGGCGAGGGCTTCCCCGTGCGCCGCGCCCTGGCGGCGATCAAGCTCGAATACCTCGACCCGTTCGTGATGATGGACCAGATGGGCGAGATCGACTACGCCGCCGGCGAGCCCAAGGGCACGCCCTGGCACCCGCACCGCGGCTTCGAGACCGTCACGTACATGATCGACGGCGTCATGGAGCACCTCGACTCCAACGGCGGCGGCGGCACGATCAGCAACGGCGACACCCAGTGGATGACGGCCGCCTCCGGCATCCTGCACAAGGAGGCGCCGCCGGAGTGGCTCGTGCAGAAGGGCGGGCTGTTCCACGGCATCCAGCTCTGGGTCAACCTGCCGGGCGCCAAGAAGATGATCGCGCCGAAGTACCAGGACATCGGGCGCTCCAGCGTCGCGCTGCTGAGCAGCCACGACGGCGGCGCGCTGGTCCGGCTGATCGCCGGCGAGCTGGCCGGGAACACCGGTCCGGGCAGCACGCAGACGCCGATCACGCTGCTGCACGCCACCATCACCCCGGGCGCGCGGCTGACCCTGCCCTGGCGCAAGGACTACAACGCCCTGGTGTACGCCCTGTCCGGCCGCGGCACGGTCGGCGCCGAGCGGCGTCCGCTGCACGGCGGCCAGCTCGCGGTCTTCGACGGCTTCGGCAACCGGCCGGGCCTGACCACCCTGGGCGAGACCGTCACGATCGAGGCCAAGGACACGCTCGACGTGATCGTGCTGGGCGGCGAGCCGATCGGCGAGCCGGTGGCCCACCACGGCCCGTTCGTCATGAACACCCGCGCCGAGCTGGTCCAGGCGTTCGAGGACTTCCAGGCGGGCCGCCTCGGCACGATCCCGGCCGAGCACGCCCACTCCTGACCGTCCTGCCATGAAGGCCCGCGCTCACCGCGCGGGCCTTCGCAGGCCGGGGAGCACGGCGGCCGCGCCGCGGCGGGGAAGCCACGGCATCCCGTCCTCGTCCTCGACCATCCAGCCGCCGGACGCCACCACGCGGCCCGTTTCCGCCGTACTCCGGCCGGCCGGGGGGGAGTAGGCGCCGAGTTCGACGGCCAGCTCGTCGTGCAGCAGCTCCCACACGCGCATCGAGCACGGCTGTTCGGCGATGGCGCCGGCCTCGGCGAGGGGGATGGCGAGCCGCATCCATCCGGCGAGCCGGTCGCGCTCGACCTTGCGGGGGGCCACCGCACACCTCCTGGCACTGGTCGTACTCGGAGCATCGCGCGGTGGCCGTTTCCGTCGAGGCTCCCTGCTCGGCCGCGTAAGCGAAGCTAGGAGCGGGTGCCGTTGGAGGGCGTCGGTCACCAGAAGGTGCGCCATCGGAGAGCAGACGCCGTCAGAGGGCGTCGGCGCGGCTCTCCAAACGGCCGCCACATGACGCAGTGATGGTCATGATGGTGCTGGGGATGTCGAGCTGGATCCGGTGCCACCGCCCGCGCGGGACGATGGCGGCGGTGCCGGCCGTCAGCCTGATCTCCTCCTCTACTTCCCCCTGCCGTCCCGGTCGTTCTGGACGCAGGTAGAGGCGGATCTTGCCGATGACGCAGGACACGATCTCGTCGGACTCGGTGTTCACGTGCCAGTGGTCGGCGTGGACGTCGGAGCCGGTCCTGGCGTGGAACGCCTTCAGGTGCCAGCCATCGCGCCCGGCGTCCGCCGGCCGGGCACCGGCGTGGATCCTGCCGCCCCGGGACAGGTGGATGCCGGACGCGGAGAGCTCGATCGGGGTCACGGTCATGGGGTTTCGGCGGTGGCGGTCAGGACCGCGCGGCCGAGGAGGTGGCCGGCGATGCTGAAGCCGAGGTAGGCGGGCGTGGCACCGGCCGGGACGCCGATGGCCTCGGTGTCGAGGGCGTGCACCACGACGAAGTAGCGGTGCGGGCCGTGCCCCGCCGGCGGGGCCGCGCCGAGGTAACGCGCCACTCGGGCGTCGTTGGGCAGCTGGTAGGCGCCGTCGGGGAGGCCGGAGCCGGTGTCGTCGCCCGCGCCTTCGGGCAGCTCATTGACGGTGGCGGGGATGTCGGCCACGGCCCAGTGCCAGAACCCGGAGCCGGTCGGCGCGTCCGGGTCGTACACCGTGACGGCGTAGCTCTTCGTCCCTTCGGGGGCGCCGTTCCACGACAGCTGTGGCGAGATGTCCTTGCCTCCGGGGAGGCTTGCGGACATCTGTTCGGCGGGCCAGGGGGCACCGTCGGCCAGCGTGGTGCTGGTGAGGGTGAAGGAGGCCACCTGGGGCAGGCGGGCAAAGGGGTTGTTCATGTCTGGTCCTTCGAACAGGTGGTGAGGGTGTCGGCCGATGGGTCGGCAGACGTGGGCAGCGCCATCGGGGGCGCCGTTCACACATCATCGACTGTAACACGAATAATCGATTATTTGGCAGATGGTCTATCCTGAGGGCATGATGCGGACGGTCGACCCCTCGACGAAACAGATGCTCTCCGAGCGTGTTCACACCCGGCTTCAGGAATCGATCATGAGGGGCGAGTACGCCCCGGGTGAGGCGCTCAAGCCGCAGCAACTGGCCCAGCAGCACCAGGTCAGTCTGGCCGTCGTCCGCGAGGCCCTGGTGCGGCTAGTGGGCGAGGGCATCGCGGTGCGGCTGCCCAACCGCGGCTTCGCCGTCCCCGACTTCTCCGACCGGCGGTGGCAGCAGATCGCCGAGGCCCGCCGTACGATCGAGCCGGTCATGCTGCGCCTGGCGATCGAGCGCGGCGACCTCGACTGGGAGGCACGGGTGCGCGCGGCCCACCACCGCCTGACCCGCACACCGCCGTACGAGCCGGAGGAAGGCGAGTACTACACCAGCGCGTGGTCGGAGGCACACCGCGTCTTCCACCGGACCCTGCTGGACGGGTGCGGCAACCCCGTGCTGCTGGACACCTTCGACAGGCTGTGGACGGCCGGCGAGCTGGCCCGCCTCTGGTCGGCGCGGCGCACACCCGCCCGCGACGGCGCCGCGGAGCACCGCCGCCTGGAGGAAGCGGCGCTGGCCCGTGACGCCGACACCGCCACCGAGGTACTGACCCAGCACCTGACGCTTACCGTCGCCGCCCTCACATCCGCACCTGATCAGGTCAAGCTGCAGTCGTGACCTTCGACAGGCAGCGAGATCAACGCTGATCGATCGCTCTCCACACGTTCGAATGCCTTCACGCCGGAGCTCACCATGCTGGGCATGCTGAGCTCCACTTGCCTGACGTGCCTGACAGACCTTCACGCGGCTGACCAGCCAGGTCGCTTGACAACCCCAGATAACGGCTGCTCCTGCTCGGCCGCTCCACCGACTCGGTGGAGATCCTGCCCGGCGTCGACGCCGACCCCGGCGAGGCCGTCTTCTGGCTCGACGGCACAGCACCGCTCCCCGACACCCCGCCCGACGCCGGGGCCAGCACCCGGGCCGAACTCCAGACCCTGCGCGCGCTCAGGTCCGCCTTGCCAAGGAGTGCGTCGCTCAGGTACGCGCGGGCCAGCTCCGCGCCACGCAGGTTCGCGTCATCCAGTACCGCGGCGGACAGGTCCGCGCCGCTCAGGTTTGCTGCTGGCAAAAACGCCGATGTCAGGTCTGCGGCGGGCAGGTCGCCTCGCTTTTCCAGCGTGGTGGTGCAGTGTAAGTGCGGGGGAAGTCGTGCGCGTCGGGGTTTTCTGGTAGACATTCATTGTGAAGGACGTACATAAATTTGACCAGGAGCCGGACGGCTCACTCTTCGACCCGCGGGCCAGGGCGGCCATGAGCGAGTTCGTCGGCGGCGGCGACACCGCGGCCTTCGAGGCGGCGGCCGCCGTGCGGACGGCGTACCAGGCGGTCGAGCGCATGCGGGCGCACGGCAGCGAGGGCCGCGGGCTCAGCTCGGGCGCGATGGACGTCCTGCTGCGCCTCGGCGCGGCGGGCGCCGGCGACGGCATCAGCATCGGCGACCTGGCCCAGGCCGCCGGGGTCAGCTCGCGCAACGTGACCGGCCTGGTGGACACCCTGGAGCGCGACGGCCTGGCCCGGCGGGTCCAGGACAGCCGCGACCGGCGCTCGGTGCTGGCCGTGATCACCGACGAGGGCCGGGCGTGGATCGAGGCGTTCCGCACGCCGTCCCGGATGGCGATGGCCGCGATGTTCCAGGGCTTCTCGGCCGCCGAGCTGACCGCGCTGCGGCACCTGTGCCTGCGCCTGGCCGGCAACCAGCAGCGGCTCTCGGCGCACCTGGAGGGACGATGAGCAGCACCCGTGAGGTGGTCAGGGCCTACCACGAGGCCAGGCTCCGGGGCGACGTGCCGGCGGCGGCGGCGCTGATCGGCGAGGGCTTCTCCTTCAGGAGCCCGTTCGTCTCCTCCTCCGACGCCGCCGGTCACCTGGCCGGCATCGAGGCCCTGGTGAGCGTGGTGACCGGCGTCGACCTGATCAGCGAGCTGTACGGCGAGTCGGAGGCGACCCTCGTCTACGACCTGCACACCGCCACGCCGGCCGGCACCCAGCGCACGGCCGAGCACTTCCGGCTGGGCCCGGACGGCAGGATCCGGACCATCATGTTGATCTTCGACGCCGCGCCCTGGCAGCCGATGGCGGCGGCGATCAGGTGAGCGGCAGGGCGGCGGCGGTCTGGCGCCAGATCCTGCCGTCCCTGACGACCAGCGTCCCGAACGTCGTGACCCGGTTCCCGCCCACGGTCATGACCGCGTTGTAGAAGATCACGTCGTCCTCGACGCGCAGCGATGTGATCTCCTCCACCCGCGGCCCGGCCGCCAGGTAGGCGGTGAACAGCTCGCGGATCTCGGCGGCGCCCCTGGCCGCCCGGTCGAACCGGACGACCATCGCCTCGTCGTGGTACTGGGCGAGCAGCGCCTCAAGGTCGCCGTCGGCGATGGCGGCGAGCTGGCGGTCGAACACGTCCTGGGTCATTTTCTGGGTCACGATGTGCCTTCCGGGGAGGGGCGCAGCAGGTCGTAACCCACCTGCGCGGCGCCGTACGACAGCAGGAGCGGGAGCGCCGCCGCGACGGGCAGCGCGGAGGAGGCGAGGGCGAGCACGGCGGCGGCCAGCCGGACGGCCCCCGCCCGGCGGTCGGCCGAGCACAGGTGCTGAAGGCCGAGCACGGCGAAGACCACGGCGGCCGGCACCCCGACGGCCCAGCTCGCCCCCGACGGGTGCATGATCGCGTGCTCGATCCCGATGCCGAACGCCACCAGGCCCATCGACAGCGGCAGGTGCGAGTACACCCACACCTGCCCGGCCAGCTTGGTGCGCAGCACGACGGACTCGTCGACGTGGTCGAAGTACAGCCACCAGAAGGCCATCGCGATGGCCACCCCGGCCAGCGCGACCAGCAGCACGGACGGGGTGACCTCGTGCCCCTTGAGCCCGGTGACCACGGCGGCGACCACCTCGCCGAGCACGATCACGACGAACAGCCCGAACCGCTCCGGCAGGTGCTCGCTCTGCGGCGGGAGCCGGCTCTGGTGGCCCCGGCTGAGCAGCGGGGTGGCCAGGTCGATCACCAGCGCCACGGCCCACAAGGCGTACCGCTGCGGCGGATCGACGGCGAGGGAGGCCAGCCAGATGACCGCGGCGAGGCTGAACCCGGCCGCGTACCGTACGGTGAGCGGCCTGGCCTCGGGGACGTGCCGGCCGGCTCTGAGGTAGGCGACGACCAGCAGGATCCGGGCCGCGGCGTAGGAGATCGCGAACAGGGCCGAGCGCTGCTCGATGTCGCTGACGCTGGCCGCCATCGTGGCCACCGCGAGGATCTGCGGCAGCGCGAGCAGGCGGTGGCTGACGTCGTCGGTGTCGAACCGGTTGGCATAGAAGACGTAACCCGCCCAGGACCACCAGACCGGCACGAACAGGCCGACGAAGGTGAGGACGCGGCCGGCGTCGGCCCCGCCGGCGAGCACGTCGGCCAGCTCGGCGACCGCGACGACGAAGACGAGGTCGTAGAGTAGCTCCAGCCAGGTGGCCCGGCGGTGCACCTGCTCGAACAACCGTAAACGGGGCGGCTGCCACTGGCGGCTAGTCAACGCGGGACCTCCACAATATGTAATTGTGTAATTATGCACGCCTTTCGGCTAGTGCAGCGTCAGGCAGGCCACCCGGGGACCCGCCTCGCCCGCGTGGGCGCCGCTCTTCTTCGTGGCCTTGGCGTGGATGACCAGCGACTTCGGCAGGGCGGCGGGGTCGAGGCTCCAGGGATGGCGGGCCGTCGAACGGCCCGCGCCCGACCCGTCGGTGGTGACGTCGAGCCAGATCTCGCTGGCCGGGTCGGCGTGGCCGGGATTGTGCTGGTAGTGACCGCCCGCGTCGTCGGGGTCGGCGCCGCAGGGCGCGGTGTGCAGGTGGGCGCCGTAGTGGTGGCGGGGCAGGAAGCCCTCCACCACCAGCGAGGTGCGGGTCGTGCCGCCGGTGGACTCGGCCGTGAGGCTGGCCTGCGCGCCCTCGGGGGCCAGGCGGCGGTCGTAGGCGATCGCCGCGGTGTCGTCGGAGGTGAACTCGCCGCCGCCGCTCAGCTCCGGCACGCCCGGCGGGCTCGGCTTGGTGACCTCCTGGAGCGGCGCCGGCGGCCCGGCGCAGGCGGCGGCCGTGAACAGGACGAGCAGGAGTGCGGGCACGCGCATGAGGGACCCCCCGGGTATGCTGGCGGAAGGCCCCTCACTCTAACGAGTAGCCGTACGGCTACACGCCGTGTTCGGCGAAACTCACTTCAGCGCCCCCGAGCTGAGCCCCGACTGGATCTGCCGCTGGAAGATGATGTAGACCACCATCACCGGCAGGATCGTCATGCTCAGCGCGGCGAACAGGCCCGGCCAGTCCGCCTCGTAGCCGGCCCTGGTGGAGATCCTGGCGATGCCGAGCGTGAGCGGCCACTTGTCCGGCGCGCCGCCCATGAGCGCCAGGGGCAGCAGGTACTGGTTCCACTGCCCCAGCACGTTGAAGATCGTGATGCTGACCAGGCCGGGCTTGGCCATCGGCACCATGATCTGGAAGAACGTCCTGGTGTGCGAGGCGCCGTCGATCAGCGCCGCCTCGGCGACCGCCTCGGGCAGGGTGCGGAAGAACGCGGCCAGGAAGAAGATCGTGAAGGGCAGCGAGTACGCGATGTAGACGATGATCAGGCCGATGTGCGAGTCGAGCAGCCCGAACTGCTTGACGACGAAGAACAGCGGCCCGAGCGCCAGGAAGATGGGGAAGGCGAGCCCGGCGACGAAGTAGTAGTAGATCAGCTTGCCGCCGAGGAACTTGTAGCGGGCCAGCACGTACGCCGCCATCGAGCCGAACAGCATCGTGCCCGCCGTGCCGAAGAACACGACGATGACCGTGTTGAGCATGTACTGCCCGACGTGCGCCTTGTCCCAGGCCCGGCCCCAGGCGTCCAGCCGCAGCGCCCCCGGGAGCTGGAGCGGGTCGCCGAAGATCTCGGTGTTGCTCTTGAACGAGGCCAGGAACGTCCAGAGCAGCGGCAGGATGATCAGCAGCGCCCAGACGGCCAGGGCGACATGGGAGAGCCCGCTCAGCACGCCGGGCCGCGGCCTGCCCGCTCCACGCGAAGCCATCAGAGCTCAACCCTTTCACGCCTGGTCGTGCGGAGCGTCAGCACGGCGAACGTCACGGTCAGGAAGAACAGCACGACGCCCATCGCCGAGGCGTAGCCGACCTTGTGGTAGTCGAAGGCGGTCTTGTAGATGGTGATGGGCAGGATGGTGGTGGCTCCGTCGGGCTCGCCCCGGTCGCCCGCCAGCACCTGGATCAGCGCGAAGCCGTCGAAGGCGGCGATCCCCAGGTAGATCCAGCCGACCTGGAGGGTGTCGCGCAGCAGCGGCAGCGTGATGGAGAAGAACAGCCGCACGCGGCCGGCCCCGTCGATCGAGGCGGCCTCGAAGTAGTCCTTGGGGATGGCGGCCATGCCCGCGGAGAACAGCACCACGTAGAAGCCGACCGCCTGCCAGACCATCACCGCGATGATCGACCAGAGCGCGAGGCCCGGCTCGGTGAGCCAGCCGATCGGCTCGGACAGCCCGAGCCTGGCCAGCGTGCCGTTGATCACACCGTCCTCGTCGGGACGGTAGATGGCCTGGAACAGCACGCCGACCACGGCCACGGCGAGAACCTGGGGGAAGAAGAACACCACCCGGTAGAAATTCGACCCCCACACCCCGCGCATTCCCGCGCCGCGGGTGCCGCCGCCGAGATTCAGCAGGAACGACAGGAACAAGGCGATGACGATCGTCAGGAGCGGCAGCACCAGCAGGAGAATTCCGTGATTGCGCAGGGCCTGCCAGAAATTGTCGTCCTCGAACAACCGGCCGAAATTGTCCAGCCCCACGTATCGGACGACCGAGCTGACGCCGTTCCAGCTCGTCAGCGAGAGCTGGAAAGCCTGCACATATGGGCTGATCACGAAGACCGTGTAAAGCGTGACCGGGACGGCCAGGAACCCGATGACGAATCCGTACTTGCGCAACCGCTCCATGTGCTCAGGCGCTCCGCGTCTGCTTGGTGACGGAGTCGTCCTTCTTGACGTCGTCGGCCTTCTTCTGCATGCGCTCGCAGAACTCGTCGGGGGTGATGCGGCCGGACATCAGGACGTTGGTCTGCTCCCAGCCGTAGTCGAACAGCTCCTTGTACCAGCCCTCGAACCGGGCGTCGGTGATGATGTTCTCGCCGGCCGCCTCCTGCGCCTTGGCGGCGCTGACCAGGCCGGGCGGGAACTCGGAGCTGTCGGCGGCGCCGGTCACCACCGTGAGGTTGTTGGTCTTCTTGGTGAAGCCCGCCGCGCCCTCCTTCGACAGCATGATCCGCAGGTACTCCAGGCCGCCCTGCGGGTTCTTGCCCTTCGCCGCGACGACGAAGTTCTCGCCCACGCCGACCTGGATCGCGCCGTACGGCATCTTGTCGGAGGCGGTGACGTCGGGGATGGGGGCCAGGGCGTACTCGAAGTCGAGCGGGATGTCCTTGGTCATCTCGTTCTCGAGCCAGGAGCCGCACGGGTAGAACAGCACCTTGTTCTGCAGCTGCTTGACCTGGGTCTGGGTGTGGTCGAGGCCCAAGTACGCCTTGTCGCCGTACTTCTGCTGGACGTCCAGCCAGGCGGTGACCGCCTGCTTGACCGCCTCGCTCTTCCAGGCGTTGTCGACGAGGTTGTCGATGTCGATGATGACCTGGTTGCCGCCGATCTTGGCGGCCGTGTAGAGGACGTTCCAGAGCTGGTAGTACGGGCCCTTCTTGCCGGGGTAGGCGAAGAGCGCGATGCCTTCCTTCTTGGCCGTCTCGCCGAGCGCGGTGAACTCGGCCCAGGTCTTCGGCACGCTCCAGCCCTTGGCGGCGAACAGCTTGGCGTTGTACCACAGCGCCCGGTGGGAGACGGTGTAGTTGAGCACCAGGTCCTTGCCGTCGAGCTTGCCGTTCTGCAGCACGAGGGGCGTGATCGTGTCGCGGACCTTCTTGGACGGGTCGTCGAAGGAGGGCGCGTCGTAGAGCGGGGTCAGGTCGGCCAGGTGGCCCTCGGCGGCCAGCGCGGCCAGGTCGAGCGCCTCGGGGCCGGAGTTGTTGATCACGTCGGGCATGTCGTTGCCGACGATGCGCGGGCGAAGCTGGGTGCCGATCTGCTGGGTGGCGGTGTGCTTGACCGTGACGCCGGCGTGGGCCTTCTTGTACAGCTCTTCGTGCAGGTCCTTGGCGTAGGAGTCGCCGTAGCCGCCGCTGAAGATGACCACTTCGAGCGGCTTCTTGACGTCGACGCCGAAGGGGTTCTTGGGGTCCGCCGACGCCGCGATCGACGTGGCGGGCGCCGCCGAGGGCTGATCGCCGCCGCCGCTGGTCGCGCAGGCGCTCAGCAGGCTCGCGCCGGGCCCGGCCACGAGCGCGGTCAGGCCGATGCGGCGGAGCAGCTGACGCCGAGTGATCTCGCCCGGGTGGGTCATGGGGGCTCCCGAAGAGGATTCAGTTAGGAAAGTTTCCTAAACGTTTGCCCGAACGTACGAACGCCCGCCGACACGCGTCAAGGGGGCGCAATCGAGACGTGACCTTGCCGTGATCCCTTGCCTAGAACCTCGTTCTAGAAGCAGGGTGGGTCACATGATTATCGAGTACGCGGACCGGGTGTGGCGCGGCGAGTCTGACGACAGCATCGTGGACACCGGCATGGAGGGCAAGGGCGTCCAGACCGTGACGGAAGGCGTGGGCTGGTGGCCGGGGTTCGGCAACGCCGTCGCCTTCGAGACCGAGGGCGAGCTGCTGCTCTTCGACACCGGCGGCCCGTGGGGCGCCGCCCGCCTGCACGAGGACGTCCGCCGCTGGTCCCGGGCGCCGCTGACCACCGCGTTCTACTCCCACGGGCACATCGACCACGTCTTCGGCACCGGACCGTTCGAGGAGTCGGGCCCTCGGGCCACCGTCTACGCCCATCAGGCGGTGGTCGATCGGTTCGACCGCTACGTGCTGACAAATGGTTACAACACGGTGATCAACCAGCGGCAGTTCCAGAACACCCGCCTCCGCTGGCCCGCCGACTACCGGCGGCCCGACGTCACCTACAGCGACGCGCTGACCGTACGGCGCGGCGGGCTGACCTTCGACCTGCTGCACGCCAAGGGCGAGACCGACGACGCCACCGTCGGCTACGTGCGCGAGCACCGGCTGCTGCTGCCCGGCGACCTGTTCATCTGGGTCACGCCCAACTGCGGCAACCCCCAGAAGGTGCAGCGTTACCCGCGCGAGTGGGTGCACGCGCTGCGCCGGATGGCGGCCCTCGACGCCGAGATCATGCTGCCCAGCCACGGCGCGCCCGTCTTCGGCGCCGACCGCGTCCGGCAGGCGCTGCTGGAGACGGCCGAATGGCTGGAGTCGATCATCACCCAGACGCTCGACCTGCTCAACGCAGGCGCCCGGCTCGACGAGATCGTGCATTCGGTGAAACCTTCCGAGCGCCATTCCGACCGGCCCTATCTGCGAGCCCGCTATGACGAGCCGGAATTCGTCGTACGCAATCTCTGGCGCCTTTACGGCGGCTGGTACGACGGCAATCCGGCCAATCTCAAACCGGCCTCCGAGGCGGTGCTGGCCAAATCCGTGGCGGAACTCGCGGGTGGGCCGCACGCGCTCGCCGACGCGGCGCTCGAAGCCCTTTCCGAGGGCGACGAGCGGCTCGCCGGACATCTCGCGGAAATGGCCGCGCTGGCCGCTCCTGACGACCCGGGAGTACACCGGGTCAGGGCCCAGGTTTTCGCCGCCCGAGCGGCTGGCGAACAGTCACTCATGGCAAAGGGCATTTTCACCTGGGCCGCCGCGGAATCATCGGCCCGCGCGGACGGGGAAACCCCGGCACCCGCCGAAGGCGCTTAGGCGCCCGCGGGGCCGGTGCCGGGGTTCGCGACTCAGGGGCGGGTCCAGCTGTCCTGCGGCCGGTCGGCCCGCGGAAGGGAGTCCTTGGGGACGTCGGCGGGCGCCACGACGCTCACCTCAACCGTGTCGGACGCGACCTTGATCGCGCTTTCCACGATCCAGTCGTCCTCGACGTGCTCCGCGGCCACTTCGTAACCGCTGCCGCTGCCGTCGGGCTTCGTCCACATCACCACGTACTCGATCTTGAGGCCGCGCCGCGACAGCTCGGCCCTGGCGTCCGAGACGGACTTGCCCACGAGCTTGACGCCCGCCACGCCGTCGGCGGACACGCCGACCGTGCTCGGCGCGCCGGCGGCGTACCGTTCGCCGGGCTGGGCCGGGCGGCCGATCCCGATGATGAGCTTGCCCCGGTACCCGGTCGGCATGGAGATCGTGCCGCACCAGGCCGACGGGCAACTGTCGACGCTGCGAACGGTCACGCCGGTTCCCGGCGGGAAGCTGCCGGGGGTGGCGGGGCCGAACAGCATGCCCGCGTACTCGGGCGCGACCGGGATCTTCTTCACCGTGGCGTCCAGGCCGACGGCCCGGAACGCCTCGGTGTAGGCGGCCGCCTCCGCCTCGGGGTCGGTGATGACGACGTCGACGAAGTCGTCGCCGGTCTTGACGGTGACGGCGGCGTTGGCGTACTCGGTGACCGGGCCGAAGAACGGCAGCGTGACGGCGAGCACGGCGGCCAGCCCGGCCGCCACCGCCCCCAGCAGGAAAAGCTTGCGCGGCCCCCTGCGGCGCAGGCGCACGACGGACGCCCGCTCCTCGGCGCCGATCTGTTCGGACGTGACCGGCTCGGACGTGACCGACTGCATGAGCGCCCGCGCCCCCGCGCCGGACGCCTGCCCGGCGGGCACGCCCGCCAGCTCCTCGTCGCGCACCCGGGCGAGATCGGCGATGTTCACAACGAGCTCCTCGCCGCGCCTGCGCGCGGGACCGGCGGCGTTCACAACGGACTCCTTGCCGCGCCCACCAGCGCGCTCCGGACTGTTCACAGCGGGCTCCCTTCGAGGGCGACGGACTGTGTGCGCTCGATCCCGGCCTCGGCCAGGCGGCGTGCGAAGCGCCGGCGGGCCCGGTACAGGCGGACCCGTACGGCGTTGCGGGTGATGCCGAGGGCGGTGGCGATCTGGCCGGTGTCCAGCTTCTCCCAGGCGACCAGGGCGAGCAGCTCCCGGTCGTCGTCGGAGAGCGTCGTGAACGCCCGGGCCAGCGGCGAGAGGTCCTCGACGGACGGCCCGGCGACCACGGGCGCGGCGGCCAGTTCCGCGCGTAACGCCTCGGTGCGCCGCTCGTGGCGGCGCTCGCCGCGCCGGTGGTTGGCCAGCACCTTCCTGGCCACGCCGTACAGCCAGAGCCGGGCCTCCTCCCCGCTCGGCACCTCCTCGATGCGCCGCCAGGCGATCATGAACGTCTCGGCCACGACGTCGGCCGCGTCGTCCGGGTCGGGGCAGCGGCGCAGCGCGTAGCCGAGCAGGGGTCTGTAGGAGAATGCATAGATCTCCTCGAACCGGCTCTCGGGATCGGCTCCCATCCGGTCTCCTTACGTGAGCATCAACAACACTCACCCCATGTCCGGATTTTTGGCAGCATTACAGCTCTTGGCGGGAGGAGTCGGTTTTGACGGTGAATCGCATCGTAGGCGTCGGCGTGCTGCTCACGGATCCGGACGGGCGCGTCCTGCTCGGCGAGCGGGTGAAGGCGGGCGAGCCCCTGTCGTGGTGCCTGCCCGGCGGGGCGGTGGAGCCCGGCGAGACCTTCGAGTCGGCGGCCGTCCGCGAGCTGGCCGAGGAGACCGGCATCCGCGACGCCGGGCCGCCGGTCGTCACCGGCGTGGCCCTGGACCACCCGGAGGGAGCCGTACGGGTGACGGCGGCGGTCACCATGCTCCGGGGCGCCGCCGCTCCGACGGTCACCGAGCCGCACGTCTTCCGCTCGTGGCAGTGGTTCCCGTACGACGGGCT
Source organism: Nonomuraea sp. NPDC049684 (assembly GCF_044465345.1). NCBI lineage: Bacteria > Bacillati > Actinomycetota > Actinomycetes > Streptosporangiales > Streptosporangiaceae > Nonomuraea > Nonomuraea sp. NPDC049684. The sequence continues at coordinate 370,582 of NZ_JBITLO010000004.1, forward strand.
GCCGTCCCCGCTGTTCCCGGCGACCGCCCTCGTACTGGCCGTCCCGGCCTCGGGCTCGCGCGACGGGCTCTACGCGGTCACGCCGCCGCCCGTCCAGGCCACGAGGTGATCGACCTGCCGAGCCTGCTCGAACACACTCGGAGATGCTGAGCGCCCGCCGCCATGAGCGTCGGACGTCCGAATCGTGCTCGTGACCGGCCGACAGGCAGGGCCTGCCTCAAGCGCCGACAGGCCCGCCCGGTGACCAAGGCAACGGGCGGGCCGACGGCAGGCGGGGACCGGGGATGGGTCAGGCGAAGTGGGTGCGGGTTTCGGTGAAGGCTTGGTCGGTGGCTTCCAGGGCGCGGGCCACGTCCTCCTCCGTCAGGGCCGCCGACATGAACCAGTTGTGCCACGGGTGCAGGTACACCCCGTGCCGCAGGCAGGCGTCGCTCCAGTACAGGGCCGTGGACAGGTCGGCGTCGCCGTCGAAGCTGAGCCACGGGATGGTCACCGGGCCGGTCTGGTTCACGACGAACCCGTGGGACTTGGCCTGGGCGTACAGGCCCTCCCTGAGCTGGGCGCCGGCGCGTTCCATGGCGGCGATGCCGTCCGTGTCGCGCAGGGTCTCGATGGTGGCCTTGGCGGCGGCCATCGCCACGGCCGAGAACCAGAAGGAGCCGGTCGTGTAGAGGGTCTGGGCGGCGCCGCGCAGGGCGTCGGTGCCGGTGACGGCGGCGATCGGGTAGCCGTTGGCCATGGCCTTGGACCAGGCGGTCAGGTCGGGGCGCACCCCGTACGGCTCCCACGACCCGCGCAGGTCGATCCGGAACCCGGCCCGCACGTCGTCGATCACCAGGGCCGCCCCGATGCGGTCGGCCAGGGCGCGGGCGCCGCGCGCGAAGGCGGGTTCGACCAGCTCCTGGTCCTCGAAGGAGTCGTGCTTGAAGGGGGTGCAGATGATCGCCGCGACGTCGCCCTCGACGGTGGCGGCGGCGGCCTCCAGGGACTCCAGCGAGTTGTAGGTGAACTCGACCAGGTCGGCGCGCTCGTTCGGGGTGGTGCCGGCGGTCGAGGGCGTGCACCAGGGGTCGGCGCCGTGGTACGCGCCGTGCGCCATCAGCACCTTCGTGCGCCCGGTGGCGGCGCGGGCGACCATGAGCGCCTGGGTGGTGGCGTCGGTGCCGTTCTTGGAGAACATCGCCCAGTCGGCGCTCGGCACGGTGTCGACCAGCAGCTCGGCCAGCTCCACCATGATCGGTCCCGGGCCGTTGAGGCAGTCGCCGAGCGCGAGCTGGCGGGCGGCGGCCTCCTCGACGCGCGGGTGCCGGTGCCCGAGCACGACCGGTCCCCAGCTGCACATGAGGTCGATGTACTCGCGCCCGTCCACGTCCCACTGGCGGCAGCCCTCGCCGCGCTGGAAGAACTGGGGGTAGCCGGGGGCGAAGATGGCCGCGTTGAGGTGCCCGTACATGCCGCCGGGGACGACCTTCAGCGCGCGTTCGCGGAGTTCGGCGTCAGTCATGCGAGAGTCCTTAGGGTGGATTCGAGGTCGGTGAGGCCGGCGTCGGAGCCGAGCCCGGTGGCCACGCGGGCCGCGGCGGCGGTGCCCCAGCGGGCGGCCTCCGGCACGTCGCGGCCGTGCAGCAGGCCGGTCAGGAAGCCGGCGCAGTACGCGTCGCCGCACCCGGTCGTGTCGGCGACCTCCGTCTCCAGCGCCGGCACCCGCTCGGGCTCGCCGCCGGAGGTCAGCACGAGGCTGCCGGCCGCGCCGAGGGTGACGAGGACGCCCTTGGGGCCGTCGGCGAGCAGGGTGGCGGCGGCGGTGGCCACGTCGGGGTCGCCGGTCATGAGCAGCGCCTGCGACTCGTTGGGCAGCACGTAGTCCACGTGGGGCAGGAACGCGCGGGCCATCGCCAGCAGGTCGGGCAGCTCCGACAGCAGGTCCATGGTGACGATCGTGCCGGCCGCGCGCACCTCGTCCAGGAGGGCGAAGAAGGCGGGGTCGCCCAGGCCGAAGGTGACGTCCATGCCGCCCAGGTGGATCGCCCGGGCGCGGCGCAGCACGTCGGGGTCCAGGTCGGCGAGGGTGACGCCGAGGTTGGCGCCGGGCACGTGGAAGCTGGGCCGGCCGCCGTCGGGGCGGATGGGCAGGATCGAGGCGGCGGTCTGCTCGCCGGCCCTGCGGACCAGGCGGGAGGCGTCCACGCCGCGCTTGGCGAGGACGGCCACCAGGAAGTCGCCGAGCTCGTCGTCCCCGATCGCGCCCATGGTGATCACCTCGTTGCCGAGTTTGACCAGGTCCACGGCCGTTCCGGCGGCGGCGCCGGCGGCGGTGAGGCGGATCTGCTCGACGAGTACGGTGTCCTGGCCCTCGGGGATGCGCTCGACGGGCCTGGCGAGGATGTCGACGATGTGCACGCCGACAGTGGCGACGGTCATGGACTAAATAGACAGACGTCCGAATAAAAAGTCAATATGGTGGGAGTCGCCGCGAGAAGAGGGGGATCCCGATGCCGAAGATCGTCGATCACGATGAGCGCAGGGCCGAGGTCCTGTCGGCGGCCCGCAGGGTGATCGTCAGGGACGGCATCGACGCCGCCACCACCAGGGCCATCGCCAAGGAGGCCGGCTACTCCAACGGCGTGCTCGCGCACTACTTCGCCGACAAGGACGAGATCCTGCTGTCGGCGCTGAGCCAGTCGCACCAGCGCATCAGGGAGCGGCTGACGCGCAAGGTCGAGGGCGTCACGGGCCTGGCCGCCCTGCGCGAGGTGCTGCTGGACAACCTGCCGCTGGACGCCGAGCGCACCCAGGAGAGCCGGCTGGAGGTCAGCTTCTGGAGCCGCAGCCTGGCCTCGGAACGGCTGGCGGAGGTCCAGCGCGCCGAGGCCGACGAGCTGCGCGCCGCCGTACGGGAGCTGCTGGGCCAGGCCCGCGCGGCCGGCGAGCTGAGCACCGACGGCAGCCTCGACGACCTCGCCGAGCACCTGCTCGCCCTGGTCGACGGCCTCAGCCTGCACCTGCTCCTCTACCCGGGCCGGCTCACCCGCGTCGACCTCGAACGGCTCATGCTCCAGGCGCTCGACCGCCTCTGACAAGGGAGGCACTGGAAGTATTTCGGACGACCGACTACTGTGCCCACCCATGAGCCTCCGCGAGCAGTTGTGCGAGTACGGCAGGCGCGCCGTCGAGCTCGGCCTGGTCATCGGCACCTCGGGCAACCTGAGCGTGCGTCAGGGCGACCAGGTGGCGGTCACCCCGTCCGGGGTGGCGCTCGACCGGCTGACCCCGGAGGCGTGCCCGATCGTCGACCTGGCCGGCCACCTGGTCGAGGGCGAGCTCCAGCCGTCGTCGGAGACCCCCATGCACCTGGCCGTCTACCAGGCCACGGGCACTCAGGCGATCGTGCACACGCACTCGGTGTTCGGGACGGTCGTGGCCACGACGATGACCGAGCTGCCGCCGGTCCACTACAACGCGCTGCTGCTGGGCGGCGTGGTCAAGGTGGCCGAGTACGCCACCTACGGCACGCCGGAGCTGGCCGCCAACGTGCGGGCGGCGCTGGAGGGCAAGCAGGCCGCCCTGATGGCCAACCACGGCGGGGTGACCATCGGGGCGACGATGGAGCAGGCGTTCGAGGCCACCCGCCTGCTGGAGTGGCTGTGCGAGGTCTACGTGCGCGGGCTGGCCGTGGGCAGGCCGGCGGTGCTGACCGACGAGCAGCTCGCCGCCGTCGTGGACCGCGCGGCCAACCCGCCGGCCTTCCCGCGCCGGCCGGCCTAGGCCGGCGCGGAACGGTCAGAGCGGCGCGGAGCGCTCGGGTCAGGGGGGCGCCAAAGGGGCCGGTCAGGCCAGGGCGGCCTCTTCGGCCAGGCCCAGCGGCAGGCCGCCGGAGCCGGCGATCCGGTCGTGGAACTCGCGCAGCGACCCGGTGAACGACTCGCGGATGCGGTCGATCTCGATGGCCCCCGTCAGGTACGACGGCGCCTGCGTCGGCCAGGCGCAGTAGCGGTTCACCTCGCCCTTGGCGGTGCCGGGCGACAGCGACGCCTTGGTGGCCATGAACGTCTCGGCCTCCTCGATCGACATGTCCTCGCAGTGCAGCGCGGTGTCGACGATGATCCGGGCGGCGCGGAAGAGGCGGAAGTCCAGGTGGGCCAGCTCGGTGGCGGGGGTGTCGAAGTAGCCCTGCTCGTGCAGCACCTTCTCGACGTACAGGGCCCAGCCCTCGGTGAAGTACGGCGTCCTGAAGACCTTGCGGACGGTACGCGGGTTGTCCGCCATGTACGACAGGTGCCAGTGGTGCCCGGGATAGGCCTCGTGCACGGCGATCGAGGGCATCTGGGCGCGCGCGTTGGTGCGCAGGCGCTGGCGTACCTGCTCCTCGGTGAAGTCGTCGGGGGTGTAGGGGACGAAGAAGATGCCCGTGCGCGAGCTGCTGAGCGGCGGCGGCGCCAGGTAGTGGGCGACGTACAGCACCGGGCGGGCGTACTCGGCCGAGGGCAGGACCTCGCACTCCTCCCCCTCGGGGAAGGTGACCAGCCCGCGCTCGCGGACGAACTCGCGGGCCCGCCGGGTCTCGGCCTCGTACTCGGCCCGCATGTCGGCCAGGGTGGGCGGGTGGTCGTCCATGAGGGACTCCATCGCGGCCCGCCAGTCCTCGGCGCCGGTCATGCCGAGGGCGACCCGGCGCATCCGGGCGTCCAGGTCGGCCCAGGCGGCCCTGCCCTTCTGGTGCAGCTCGGCGGCGCCGTAGGTGAGCATCTCGCGCTCGCGCAGCAGGGTGGAGTAGAGCTTCTCCCCCATCCGCCAGGTGCCGCCGCACCGGAAGCCTTCGAGGAAGGACACCAGCGCGTCGAACGCGTCGGCGGCGGGTCCGGCGGCCTCGGCCAGCCGGGCGCGCAGCGTCTCGTCGCCGACCATCGCGGGGAGCGTGCGGGTGAGGAAGTTGCGGCCGGTACGGGCCTGGTTGAGCCCGCGCGTGACCAGCAGCGGCGCGGCGAGGTCGGGGTCCAGGTTGGCCTGGCAGGCGGCCAGCACGCCGGGCACCTCGGCCAGGCGGGAGATCGCGGCGGCGACCAGTTCGGGCTCCGGCTTGAGCCGCTGCTGGAAGGCGTTGAACAGCGACCCGAAGACGGCCGAGAGGTACAGGCCCGGGTTGCGCCGCCACTCGGGCCAGGATTCGAGCGCGACCGAGCCCCTCAGCTGGGACAGGACCAGGTCTCTGTCGATGGCGTCGTCGAGCGAGCCGGCCGGGGCGTCGGAGAGGCGGTCGATCCAGCGGCTCTCTTCCCGGGCTCTGTTCTCCCAGGCGGAGGCGGTGAAATCGCCGAGGGTGTGGTCGTAGCCGTCGGCTCCCAATTGGCTGGCGACGACGGGACGGTCGGAAAAGTACCAGTTGAGAAACTCGTCCACCTACGCACCATATCCTGACGTTCATGCCCCTGCAGATCACTGGCGCGCTAGGCGACCCCGACCTCATCCGGCTCCCCTGGGACGTCCCGCTGGCCGACTGGCCCAAGCATCATCTGGTCGATCTGCCGCGCGGCATCTCCCGCCACGTCGTGCGGTTCGCCCGGCTCTCCGGCAAGGTCTACGCGATCAAGGAGATCAGCGAGCGGTACGCCAGGCGCGAGTACCAGCTCCTGTGGGACCTGGCCAGGCTGGACGCCCCGGCCGTCGAGCCCGTGGCGTACGTGACCGGCCGCGACGAGGGCCTGGACGCCGCGCTGATCACCCGGCACCTGCAGTTCTCGCTCCCCTACCGCGCCGTGATGTCCGGCACCCTGCGCCCCGACACGCTCACCCGCCTGCTCGACGCGCTCGCCGTGCTGCTGGTGCGCCTGCACCTGAACGGCTTCTACTGGGGCGACTGCTCGCTGTCCAACACGCTCTTCCGCCGGGACGCCGGCGCCTTCGCGGCCTACCTCGTGGACGCCGAGACCGGCGAGATGCACCCGATGATCAGCGAGGGCCAGCGGCTGACCGACATCGACGTGGCCCACACCAACATCTTCGGCGAGATGCTCGACCTGGAGGCCGGCGGGCTGCTGCACCCGTCGATCGACCCCATGGAGACCGCCGAGGACATCGTCACCCGCTACCACCGCCTGTGGGCCGAGATCACCGACAGCGAGATCATCGACGAGGTCGACTGGCACCGCGTGGAGCAGCGCATCCGCCGCCTGAACCTGCTCGGCTTCGACGTCGCCGAGATGATGGTGCGGCGCAAGGTCGGCACCGGCCGCCTGATCGTCCGGCCGAAGGTGGTGGACGCGGGCCACCACCAGCGCCGGCTGATCAGGCTGACCGGGCTCGACGTGGAGGAGAACCAGGCCCGGCGGCTGCTCAACGACCTGGACGGCTACCGGGTCGCCAAGGGCCTGCGCCACGAGGACGAGGCCATCGTCGCCCACCGCTGGCTCGCCGAGGTGTTCCACCCGACGGTCGACGACATCCCCGCCGCGCTGCGCGGCAAGCTGGAGCCCGCGCAGCTCTTCCACGAGATTCTCGACCACCGCTGGTACCTGTCGGAGGCGGCGGGCGGCGACGTCGGGCTGGCCACGGCGGTGAAGTCGTACGTGGACAACGTGCTGGTGCACAAGCCCGACGAGAAGGCGCTGCTGCCCGACGACCCGGACGAGGACGATCAGTAGGCGACCGTGATGCGGGTGCGCGGGTGGGCGTGCTCCTCCAGCTCGTCGGCGATCGCCACCGCGTAGTCCTCGGCGGTGATGAAGCTGCGGCCGTCGGCGTCGCTGAGCAGGTCGTCGCGGCCGATCCGGTAGACGCCGGTGCGCTCGCCGGGCGCGATCTCGGCGGCCGGCGAGACGTAGGTCCAGTCCAGGTCGGTCACCTCCCGGTAGAGCCCGAGCGCGGCCCGCGCGGCCCTGGCCTCCTTCTTGTAGATCTCCGGGAAGCCGGGCGTGTCGACCAGGTCGACGTCCGGGCCGGCCTTGAGGCTGCCCGCGCCGCCCACGACCAGCACCCGGCTCACCCCGGCGGCGCGCAGGCCGTCGATGAGGGCGCGGTTGGCGGCCAGGAACGGCGGCTCGGGCTCGGTGCCGTCGCGTGGCGGGGCGATGGCGCAGACGACGGCGTCGTAGCCCTCGGCGAGCGTGGCGGCGTCGTGGACGTCGCCCTTGACGGGACCGCGGCGGCTGACACCGGTGACGTCGTGGCCGCGGCCGGTGAGTTCGGTGACGATGCGCTGACCGATCATTCCGGTCGCGCCGAACACGAGGATCTTCATGAGAAGCACAGTATCCAATGGATACTGGTTACTTCATCGTGCTATAAGTACCTTATGGATACCGGTGATGCCTTCGACCCGAACTGCCCGACTCGGCTGGTCCTCGACCGGATCGGCGACAAGTGGTCGGTGCTGGTGCTGCTCAGCCTCAGCGACGGGCCGATGCGCTTCACCGTGCTCCGCGGGCGGATCGGCGGGGTCACGCCGAAGGTGCTCACGCAGACGCTGCGGGCCATGGAACTGGACGGGCTGATCACCCGCGAGGTCTTCGCCGAGGTGCCGCCGCGGGTGGAGTACGCGCTGACCGACCTCGGCCGCTCGCTGCACGCGCCGATCTCGGTGGTCGCGCGGTGGGCCGAGGACAACGTGCACGAAATTCTCCGCCATCGTGAAAAAACCTCGTGAATTGATCATATTTCCGCACGAGTGATGCTTTTCTTCGTCCTGGCCGTATAAAAACGTATCCCTCGGTAAATCGCGCGCCTTCTGATCTCTTGTGGCCCCCTACGCTTTCCCCGTCCCACGACGGAGGGAGGCTTGCGGTGCTGGGAGTGGACACCTGCCTGGCGGAGGTCATGTCGATACCGGGCGCGCTCGACGCCATGCTGGTCGACGGCACGAGCGGCATGGCGGTCGCCTTCAGCAGCGCGTCCGGCGTGGACGCCGACAGGTCCGCCGCGGCGCTGACCGAGGCGCTGCGCGCCACCACCGACGGGCTGACCCGGACGTGCCCCGGCGAGATCGTGCGCATCGACGACATGCTCGTCACCACCGACCGGGGGCACCACCTGCTCCGGCTGCTGGAGACGGTCTTCGAGGGGCCGCTGGTCATCTACGTCCGGCTCGACCCGGAACGGTCGAACCTGGCCCTGGCCCGTTACCGCCTGCGGGCCATCTCCGACCTGCTGACCACCTGAGCCATGGCCGCGCTCGACTCACTCCTCGCCGGACTCGCCCGCGAACGCGCGACGGGGGCGCTCCGCCTGGGCAGGAACGGCACGATCTACCTGTCGGACGGGCGCGTGACGTACATGGAGTGCGCCCAGACGCCGGGCGTCGAGCGGCTGTTCGCGGCCAGGGGACGGGTGCCGGAGTCGGCCCTGCGCGCCCTGCAGGCCGACGGCGGCCGCGCCCGGCTGCTCCAGGAGGGCCCGGTCACCCTGGCCGAGCTCCAGTACGCCGTGCTCGGCGTGGTCCAGGACGCCGCCTTCTTCCTGCTGCCGGTGACCGGCGTGCGGCCGAAGTTCCGGCCCGGGGAGGAGCACTGGCTGGGCGGCCAGTGGTTCTTCGACGTCGAGGAGCTGGTGCGGGAGTCGGCCCGCCGCCGGGAGCAGCTGGCCGACATCTGGCCCTCGCCGGAGGTGGACACCCAGCCCGTGCGGCCGGTGCCGCGCCTTCCCGGGCACGGGGTTGCGCTCAGCCAGGTGCAGTGGGAGGTCGTCGTACGGGCCGACCACAAGGCGACCCCGCTGGAGCTGGCCCGGCACCTGGGCCGGTCGGGATACGCGGTGCTGCTGGCCGTCAGGAGGCTGGCCGCCGCCGGCCTCCTCGTCCCGCCGGACCCGGGGCGGCCCGCGCAACGCCGTCCGGACGACGGGGACGCGCTGCCCAGGCGGGTGCCGGGCCCGGTGCCCGTTCCCGCCGGGAACGGGCGGGCGGGGGCGGCCGCCGGGCCGGTGCCGACGGGCGACCCGACCGATCTGACGCTGCTGCTGCGGCTGAAGAAGGCGCTGGAGGAGATGCCGTGAGGTTCCCCTCACGACGCGGGAGGAGGCCACCCGTGGAGCTACGGCAAGAGGTCCTGGCAGAGATGGAGCTCCTGCGCGGCCGCACGCCGGACGTCACCGGCAGCGTCGCGTGCACCGTCGACGGCCTGCGGATCGCCTGCGACCTGCAAGGAGACACCGGCGAGCAGGTGGCGGCGCTGTCGGCGGCGCTGCTCGCGATGAGCGGCCGGATGCTGACCATGGCGGGCCGCGGGACGTTCGAGGAGACCCTCGTGTCCGGCACCGCCGGGTTCGTGGCCTTCTACGCCGCGGGCCCCACGATCGTCCTCACGGTTCTGGCGGGACCCGGCGCCAACGTCGGGCTCCTCCGGCTGGAGGGCAGGAAGACGGCGGCCGCCGTGGCCGCCGTGGCACGCAAACACTGACCATCCCCACCGAAGCGGAGGAAAGCATGGCAGGCATGGACGTCTCCCTCAAAGAGATGATGAGCATCGACGGCACGATCGGCGCGGCGATCGTCGACCACGGCAGCGGCATGGCGCTCGGCACGCTCGGCGGCTCGAAGGAGCTGGACCTGCAGGTCGCGGCGGCGGGCAACACCGAGGTCATCAAGGCCAAACTGCGCACGATGGACTCGCTGGGCCTCAAGGACGGCATCGAGGACATCCTGATCACGCTGACCGCCCAGTACCACATCATCCGGCCGCTGACCGGCCGCAGCGGCAAGGGCCTGTTCCTGTACCTGGCCCTCGACCGCAACCGGGCCAACCTGGCCCTGGCCCGGCACATGCTCAAGGTCATCGAGGAGAAACTGGAGCTCTGAGCGCCGTCCCACGGTTCACGGCGGGTCGGGACGGCGGGGTCCGGCGGCGGGTCACGCGGCGGGGTCAGGTGGCGGGCTGCGGCCGCGCAGGCGCCGCCGAGCCGGTGTGGGCGGTGATCTCGGCGACGATCGCGGGCCAGAGGGCGCGGGGCAGGTCGTGGCCCATGCCCGGGTAGGTGACCAGGCGGGCGCCCGGGATGGCGGCGGCCGTGGCCCGCCCGCCGGCGAGCGGCACGAGCTGGTCGTCCTCGCCGTGGATGACCAGCGCGGGCACCGTCAGCCCGCCCAGCGCGGACGTGCGGTCGCCCGAGGCCATGATGGCGGCGAGCTGGCGGGCCGTGCCGGCCGGGTCGTGGCAGCGGTCGAAGGCGAGCCCGGCCAGCCTGGTGACGCGTTCGCGGTCCAGCTCCCAGCCGGGGGACCCGAGCACGGCCCAGGTCGTCAGCGCGCCGGCGACGACCCCCTCGCGGTCGGTCGCGGGCTTGGCGAAGAGCACCGCGGCGGCCGCCTCGGTCGGCGGGGCCGCCTGCGGGCTGGGCGTGGACATGATCGAGGTCAGGCTCAGCACCCGGGCGGGGTGCCGGATGGCCAGCGCCTGGGCGATCATCCCGCCCATCGAGGCGCCGACGACGTGCGCGGCGGGCAGGCCCAGGACGTCCATGAGCCCGGCGCTGTCGTCGGCCAGGTCGTCCAGCACGTACGGCGAGGGCGCGCCCCATGCGGGCACGCCCTCGTCGTGGAGATGGGTGGACAGGCCCGCGTCGCGGTTGTCGAACCTGACGACGTGGTGCCCCTGCTCGGCCAGGAGTTCGCAGAACTCGTCGTCCCAGTGGATGAGCTGGGCGCCGAGTCCCATGATGAGCAGGAGGGGCCTGCCCGCGGGTGAGCCGAAGCTCTCGTAGGCGATCTCGATGCCGTTGGCGGCTGCGCGCTGGATCACAGCGACCAGAATGTCATTCTGGTCGCGAGGCGTAAAGAGCGGTCTGTCCGCAGATCAGTCGTTGAGGAGCTTGCGCAGGCGCTCGCCGCCGAGCACCACGCCGCCGCCGGCCAGCACCAGCACGCCGGCCATCACGGTGCCGCCCATCGCGACGGTCTTCCCGACCTGGCCGCCGGCCGAACCGGCCGCGTCCTCGGCGTTGTCGGCGGGCTCGTCGGCCAGCACCTTGGGGGGCTCGGCGGGGTTGGCGTCGAACCTGCTCCACGCGCCGCTGGAGAAGGCCACGGGGTAGTTCTTCTTGCCCTTGCCGTCGCCCCACTTGGTGATGACGTAGTCGATCTTGATGTGGCCCCGGCCGCCGTTGCCGTCCACGCCGAGCGTGTCGGGGTTGAAGGTGCCGCCGGTCAGCTCGGCGAAGGTCTTGGCGTCGAGGTCGAGCATGACGCCACGGCTGGAGGGCTCGCCGGGGCCGCGGTCGCCCACGAAGAACGGCATCTTCTTGCCGTTGTAGGTCACGTAGCCCTCGGTCATGAGGGGCCAGCTCGGGCTGGCGGCCAGGCCCTTCTGCATGGGCTTGCCGCTGGCGGGGAGGCCGGTGTCGCCGGCCCGGCCGGAGGAGTCGTCCCAGAAGTAGGAGGCCTTCGTGGAACCCTTGAGCAGGATCTTCTGGTCGTCGCCGGTGTCGGCGTGGGCGCCGGTGGCGGAGATCGTCAGCGCGCCCATGGCGGACACGGACAACAGGGCGAGAGAGCGCAGGCCAAATCGAGACATGAAGCAGTGAAGTCCTTCGCGAGGGGACAGGGGGAACGCGCGTGACTACGGTGCGTAACCGGGCAGAGCGCCGAAGAGGTGGTTACGCGGCGCGTGGGGGAAGTCAGGGAAGAGACCGCTCAGCAGGCGGTCGTCACTACACTGTCCGGGGGTACGACGAGGTGGTACATGCGTGAAGTCCTCTCCATCTCGCCTACCGGGTTAGCTGACGGGTTCGGGCGTGGAGATGCCCTACCGGCACGTGGCCGGATTCACCCCAATGAGATGGGTCCCCGGTTCCCGACGAGTCGGGATTCGGCGCCAGCTGTCGCCCCTCTCCTGGTAGGGACTACGCCACCAGCTGGTAATTGGTTAAGACCGTACCCAGAGATTCGGACAAATACAAACGAATCGTCATGAACCGGGTAAAGATCTACCTATCGCGGTAAAGAGAAAGGGGGCACGGCATGCCGTACCCCCTGCTAAAACGGGCCTTTCAGCCGCCGCTCTTGCGCCTGAAGGATCTTTTACTCGCTGCCGGACCGTGCGCCCCGTGGATCTTCGACGGGTCGACGCCCCTGCCACCCGCGGCCGAGTCGGCCTGCTGCCCGCGCTTGCGTTCCAACGCCTCGCGGAACTTGCGCTTCATCTCGTCCTCGGGAGTCTCGCTGACTTCCGGCTCCGGTGTTTCCGCCATGAGGACCTCCTGGTTCTGGGGACATCCACAGCTTCGCACGACGTCGCTTACGACGCGAAACCGGCCTCCACTCTGCTTTCCGCCGCGGGCGCCTGCTCCAGCCGCCTGCCGGGCATCATGACCAGCGCGACCAGGGCGATCACCGCGCCCGCCACGCCCAGCGACGGGATGACCACGGCCGCCGCCGAGGCGTGCGCGGCCGCGAGCCCGTGGACCGGCGCGTCCGTGGTGATGACCGACGTGTACGCGGTGCCGGCCAGCGCCAGCGCCACCGAGCCGCCGATCTGCCGGAAGAAGGTGAGGTTGGCCGAGGCCGTGCCGATGTACCGCGGCGCGACGGCCTGCTGCACGGCCACGGTCAGCCCCGACAGCATCGGCCCCATGCCGAGCCCGAGCAGCGCCATCCACCCGGCCAGCAGCAGGCCGTCGGTGCGCACGGTGAGGTTCAGGCACAGCAGGCTGCCGGCCGCCAGCAGGAACGGCGCCCCGACCAGCCACGGCTTGTACGTGCGCGTCCTGGACATCAGCGTGCCCATGAGCGCGCTGCCCGCCACCATGGCCAGCGTCATCGGGTAGATCCTCAGCCCGGACTCGGTGGCGCTGACGCCCAGCGCCTGCTGGAAGTAGCGCGGCAGGAACACCACGCCGGCGTACATGCAGAAGGCGGTGACGAAGGAGGTCGCGTTGACCAGCGTGTACGTGCGGTCCCGGAACAGGTGCATCGGCATGACCGGGTTCGCCGCCCGCAGTTCGACCAGCACGAACGCGGCCAGCAGGACCAGCGCCAGCAGGATCGGCCCGGCCACGGGCGGGGACGTCCAGGCGTTGCCGTCCAGGCCCTTCTCGGTCAGGCCGAGCAGCAGGGCGCTGATGGCCACGCTGAACACGGCGATGCCCGCGTAGTCCGGCCGGCCTTCGCCGCCGGTGCCCGGACGGAACGGCAGCCGCAGCACCACGATCGCGATCAGCACGATCCCGAGCGGCACGTTCACGTAGAACGCCCACCGCCAGCTCGCGTGGTCGGTGAACAACCCGCCCAGGAAGGGCCCGGCCAGGTACGTCAAAGCCATCACGCCGCCGAGTGCGCCCTGCACGCGGGCGCCGTTGCGTCCGGGCGGGAACATCTCCATCACCAGGGCCAGCGACAGCGGCAGCAGCGCGCCCGCGCCCAGCCCCTGCACGGCGCGGAAGGCGATGAGCTGGGTCATGTCCTGGGCGAGCCCGCACAACGCCGATCCGACGACGAACACCGACATCCCGACGAGCAGCAGCGGCTTCCTGCCGTGCTGGTCGGAGAGCCGGCCGTACAGCGGCACGGTCACAGTGGAGGTGAGCAGATACGCCGTGACCACCCAGGTGTAGAGCCGGGTGCCGCCCAGTTCGCCGGTGATGCGGGGCAGCGCGGTGCCGACGATCGTCTGGTCGAGCATCGCCAGGAACATGCCGCCGAGCACCGCCAGCAGCACCAGGCCGTTCCCCTTGGCCTTCATGTCATTAGTCACAGGTGAAGATTGATATGTAAGCGCTGACATGTCAAGCCTTCGCTATGCTGGCGGACATGTCCCTGCGGATCGCGCTCCTCGGCCTGCTCGCCACCAAAGGCCCGGCCAGCGGCTACGACCTGGCCAAGAAGTTCGAGCACTCGCTCAACCACGTCTGGCAGGCGGGGCACACGCAGATCTATCCGGAGCTGGTCAAGATGGCCGCCGACGGCCTGGTGACCGTCGAGCACGAGGGCGCCAGGGGCCGCAAGATCTACGCCGTCACCGCCGAGGGCCGCGCGCTGGTCACCGAGTGGCTGGTCGGCCACGACCCGTCGGCGACCGTGCGCAGCGAGACCGCCCTCCAGGCGTTCCTGCTGGCCCTGCTCGACACCGAGCAGGCCGTCGCCGTCGTCGAGCGCATCAAGGGCCACTTCCAGGCCCGTCTCGCGGTGCTCGACTGCCAACCCGGTGGGCTGTTCGGCAGGTACGCGCTCTCCCTCGGCCTGCACCAGGCGCGCTCCGGCATCGAGTGGGCCGACGAGACCCTGGCCGCACTGCGGCGCGAAGGGTAAAACGGAACTCTGCGGTTCCTGGTGTTGCGTTGGAGAAGCGCCGGATATACACCCAGGCATGATGCTCAACCTCCCAGTACGGCGATGAGCCTCCTGGGTCGTGACCTGGCGATCGACCTCGGCGCGGCCGGCACGAGGATCTACGCCAAGGGCAGGGGCATCGTGCTGGACGAGCCGTCGGTCGTCCTGCGCGACAGGCAGACGGGCAAGGTCCTCGCCTTCGGCGCCGAGGCCGTGAACGGCGCGGACGGCCCCGCCGGCGCGGACGGCGAGGCGTACTGGCCGATCAGCGACGGCCTGCCCCAGGACGGCGAGCTCGCCCGGCGCATGATCAGGCACTTCCTGCGCAAGGTGCACCGGCACCCCTTCCCCCGGCCGCGCCTGGTGATGGCCGTGCCCGACGAGTTCACCCCGATCGAGCGGGTGGCGCTGCGCGACGCCGGCTTCGAGGCGGAGGCCCGCGGGATCCTGCTGGTCAAGCACGCCATCGCGGCCGCGCTCGGCGCGGGCCTGCCGGTGCGCGACGGCTCCGGGCACATGGTCGTCGACATCGGCCGGGACGCCGCCAGGGTCGCCGTGCTCTCCTGCGGGGCTGTGGTCGCCGCCGGAACCGTGCGCGGCGGCGGGAGCGCCGTGACCCGGGCCGTCGCCCGCCTGGTCGAGGACGAGCACGGCCTGCTGGCCGACGAGCGCGAGGCCGAGTCGGCCAAGCTGCGCGCGACGCGGGAGCCGACGGGGAACGTGCTGATCCGCGGCCGGGACGCCGGCACCGGCGAGGAGCGCGCGGTGGCGCTGCCCGCGGCGCGCGTCCGCGAGGCGGCCGTCCAGTCGGTCGAGCACATCGTGCGGGCCGCCGAGCACACCATGGAACGCTGCCCGCCCGAGCTGACCGCCGACCTGGGCGAGCGCGGCATGGTGCTGGTCGGCGGCGGCGCGCTGCTGCCCGGCCTGCGCCGGCGGCTGGAGGAGGGGCTGTCCATGCCGGTGCGGCGCGCGGAGCGGCCCGGCGACTCGGTGGCCCTGGGGCTCGGACGCTGCGTGGAGGACCTGGGGCTGATCGCCAAGCTGAGGCGCCGGTGAGCGACCTGTTCGACCTGGGGGTCTCCGTCGCCGACAAGACCGTCAGGACGATCGCCGTCTACGTGACGATCGCCGTGCTGCTCCGCATCGCCGGCAAGCGCGGCATCGCGCAGCTCAACAACTTCGACTTCGTGGTCATGCTGCTGATGAGCAACGTCGTGCAGAACGCGATCATCGGCCCGGACAACTCGCTGGTCGGCGGCCTGGTGGGCGTGGTGATCCTGGTGGCGGTCAACTCGGTCGTGGTGCGGCTGGCGGCGACCGTGCCCTCGGTCGGCAGGGTGTTCGAGGGCACGCCGGTCGTCCTGGCCCGCGACGGGCACTTCATCCCCTCGGCGCTGCGCCGGATGGGCGTCCGGCAGGCCGACCTCAACGTGATGCTCCAGCTCCGGGGGGCCGAGAGCGTCAGCGACACCGACCTGGTGCGCCTGGAGCCCGGCGGCTCGCTCCTGGTCCGCCTGCGCCCCGAGGAGGAGGAAGCCGAACGCGGCGACCTGGAGGACCTGTGCCGGCGCCTCGACCGCATAGAACGCAAGCTGGACGAGCTGAGAACCGGCCCCTCCTGAGAATGCGCGGCCGGACGGCATTTTGAAATCGGCCATTAATATTGCGTTAATCCCGCTGCGCGCGGAATTGATCTCCGATATCGTCCCAACGTGCGCCTGGCTGGTCGCTCGGTCGTGATGTCCGCGGTGCTGTTATGTGTCGCGGTCGCGGCAGCCTGTACCTCCGGCCGCCAGTCCTCCTTCGAGGAGGCGGCCAGGCAGCTCACCGCCGACACCGACACCCTGCTCACCAGCGCCGCGCTGCACGTGTCGCCGGCCGGCCGCTCCGACGAGACCGAAGACCGCTCGTGCGTGCCCGGCCAGGTGCGCCGGCTCGTCCGGGCCGAGGGCGAGGCCGCCGACGCCCCCGACGGCCTGCTGCACACCCTCCAGGACATGGGCTACGACCAGATCGTCGAGGATCTCGACCTGCGTGACGAGACCCCGGTCGTCTCCGTCGTGCGCAACCCCCGGACGAACCTGACGTTCGAGCTCACCGTGCTCGAGGGGCCGAACGTCAGGATCGTCGGCAGGACGACCTGCTACTCCCCCGCCCCCGAGGCCGCCCCACCCTCCTCCGAGCGCCTGTCTCAGGGCGCCGACAGCGCCTCCGTCGGCGACAGCCGGGAGGCGCGCACGGCCGGGTAGAGCCCCGCCACCGCGCCGATGAGCAGCGTGGCCGCCAGGCCCCCGACGGTCGCCCACGCGGGCACCACGGCCGGCCACCCGCGGGACAAGGCGTAGCCGGCGGTGACGCCGGCCCCCAGCAGGATCCCGCCCGCGCCGCCCAGCGCGGACAGCAGCAGCGACTCGGCGAGGAACTGGGTGCGGATCTGGCCGCGCGTCGCGCCGAGCGACCGGCGCAGGCCGATCTCCGCGCGGCGCTCCAGCACCGAGATGACCATCGTGTTGGCCACGCCGACGCCGCCCACGAGCAGCGCCACCGCCCCGACGCCGAGCAGCAGCCCGGCGAAGGCCTGGCTGGTCGCCTGCTTGGCGGCCAGCGCGTCGGACGGGCGGGAGACGTCCACCTCGTTGGGCGCCTCGGGGTTGGCCGTGCCGGCCAGGACCGACCGCACGTCCTCCAGCCGCGCCTCCTGCGAGCGGGTGTAGAGCGTGGTCGGATGCCCGTCGAAGTCCAGCCTGGACTCCGCGACCGGCCAGCCGACCAGGGCCGCGCTGTTCAGCTCCTCGGCCAGGGGCACCGGGTCGAGCAGCCCGACCACCGTGAACCGGATGCCGCCGATCACCACCTGCGTGTCGGGGGTGACCGTGCCGATGCCGAGCCGCTGGGCGGCGGCCGAGCCGAGCACGACGGCCGGGTAGCGTTCGGTGGCCGCGTTGAGCCAGGCGCCGCGGCGGACCGTCGCGCCCACGGTCGGCAGCAGGTCGAGGCGGGCGGCGATGGTGACCAGGCCGTTGGTCTGGGGCGCCGGGATCTCCTCGCTCCGGTAGACCTTGGCCGCGGCCACCTTGCCCGTGGACGACACCGACTCCACCGGGCCGATGCGCTCGATCATCGCCTCGGCGTCCATCGGCATCTGGGCCGCCTCGCCC
Organism: Nonomuraea sp. NPDC049684; assembly: GCF_044465345.1. Taxonomy (NCBI): domain Bacteria; kingdom Bacillati; phylum Actinomycetota; class Actinomycetes; order Streptosporangiales; family Streptosporangiaceae; genus Nonomuraea; species Nonomuraea sp. NPDC049684. The sequence continues at coordinate 387,991 of NZ_JBITLO010000004.1, forward strand.
ATGAGCGTGGTGCCGGAGGAGACGGTGAGCAGGTTCGTGCCCAGCGCGGACAGCGTACGGTCCAGCTCGGCGCTGGAGGAGGACGAGATCCCGACCACGCCGATCATCGCGGCGATGCCGATCGCGATGCCGAGCGCCGACAGGAACGCCCGCAGCGGGCGCGTACGCAGGCCGACCGCGCCCACGCGCAGCACGTCGCGCGGGCGCATCCTGGCCGGTGAGAGCCTGGGACGCTCCAGGGTCGCCATCACGCCACCTCGGATTCGACGGGCTCGCGCACGCACCGGCCACCGTCCTCCTCGCCGTTCCCGGCCCGCTGCCGGTCGCGCGCTGAGCTCTGGCCGGAGTCGGAGACGATCCGGCCGTCCCGCATGCTGACCTGGCGGGGCAGGCCGGCGGCGATCTCCCGGTCGTGGGTGATGATCACGATGGTGGTGCCGCTCCCGTTCAGCTCGTGCAGCAGGTCCATCACGCCGGCGCCCGACACCGAGTCCAGCGCGCCGGTGGGCTCGTCGGCCAGCAGCAGCGGCGGGTCGCCGGCCACCGCCCTGGCGATGGCCACGCGCTGCCGCTCGCCGCCGGACAGCTCGTGCGGCTCGTGGTCGACGCGGTGCCCGAGACCGACGCGGCGCAGCGCCGTCCCGGCCCGGCGGCGGCGTTCGGCCAGGGGCAGGCCGGTGTAGATCAGGCCGTCGGCCACGTTGTCCAGGGCGGTGACCTTGGCGGCCAGGTGGAAGTGCTGGAAGACGAAGCCGATCGTGGTCGCGCGCAGGGCCGAGAGCTGGTTGTCCGACAGCTTGGAGACGTCGTGGCCGTCGATCTCGACGCGGCCCGCCGACGGGCGGTCGAGCGTGCCGACGATGTTGAGCATCGTGGACTTGCCCGAGCCCGACGGGCCGACGATGGCGACCAGTTCGCCGTGCCGGACCTCCAGCGACACCGAGTCCAGCGCGGCCACCCCACCGGGATAGCTCCTGGACACGCCGGTCAGCACGATCATGGCCCGCCCGGCGTCCGCGACCCGGCCCGTGGGGCGTTCTGAGGGGTTCGCAGCGTACGTCATTGCGGGATTCCCACTGTCATGCCGTCGGTGAGCCCGTCGCCGGAGATCTCGACGCGGCCACCGGCGAACAACCCGGTCCGCACGGCGACGTACCGCGACCGGCCGCCCTCCACCACCTCCACCCCGAACCCGCCCTCCCGCAACGCGACCAGCGCCGACACCGGCACGGTCAGCACGCCCCTCCGCCGGTCGGCGGTGAACGTCACCTTCACCGCCGCCCGGTCCAGCCCCTTGGCCGCCTTGGCGTTCCCCAGCGAGACCTGCACCTCCAGGCGGGTCTCCGGGTCGGCGTTCTGCCCGTCGCCGGGCTTGATGATCGTGGCCATCTCGGTGATCCGGCCGGTCACGTCCTTGCCGTCCGGCATCGTGACCGAGACCTTGGCGCCCTTCCTGGCCATCCGCTGGTCCTCTGCGGCCAGTTCGGCGGTGACGACCTTCTTCGTGCCCGTGTAGGTGAGGATCTTCTGGCCGGGGGCGGTGGGCTGGCCCTGCTCCGCCTCCAGGCTCTCCACCCGGACCTTGCCGGGGGCGAAGACGACCCGTCCCAGCTCGACCACGCCGGTCTCGTCGAGGCCGCGGTCCTCCTGCCACTCCCGCACCGCCTGGGCGGTGTCGTAGGTGTACTCGTCGTCCACGGTGAAGCCGTCGTAGCCCAGTTCGCGCAGGTTGCGCTCCAGGTTCCGCACGTCCTTGCCCTCGCTGCCGATCCGCAGGTCGCGGTAGGCGGGGGTGGTGCCGTACAGGAGCATGACCGGCTTGTTGTCCAGGCGGTACAGGGACCGGCCGCGGGTGATCCGGTCGCCGCTGTCGGGGAGCCAGGTGAGGGTGCCGGGCTTCCTGGCCATGGCCGTGGTGACCGGGCCGTAGCCGAGCTCGCCGTCGGCGTCCCTGGTGTCGTTGAGCGTCTGGCGGGTGACCGGGGTGGTGGCCGGGGGCAGCGCGCCGGCCGACGCGGACGGGGCGGCGCCGCCGTCCAGCACCCCGCCGGGGTTGACCGCCAGGACCGCCGCCCCCGCGACGGCGGCCACCCCCACCAGGGCGAGGACCGTCCGCCCGCCGCCGCGGCGGCGGGCGCGGGGGGAAGGGGCGTCCGGGTCGGCCTTCTCGTCGATGGCGGCCGTGCCCATCAAGAACCCCCCTGTCCTCCGCCGATGTTCATCCGGCACTTCTCCTGCGCGGCCTTGAAGTCGGGGTCCTCGCCGACCTCGGGCGTGATGCGCACCATGCCGCCCTCGGGGTCGGGGAACGCCTCCACGCCGTTGTCCCGCATGCACTGCGCCTGCTTGCGCATGTCCTCGGCCTGCTTGGGGTCGCCGCCCTTGCCCAGGTTCATGCCCGGGGGCTGGAGCGCCTTGCATGCCTCCATGGCCTTGTGGACCTTCTCCGGTCCGCCGGAGCCCTTGTCGAACTTCATCTGGAGCCGGCCGTCCGGGCCGGGGTCGGCGATGTCCAGGCCCTGTTCGCGCAGGCAGGTGGTGTACTTCACGGCCTGCGCGTTGCGGTCGGCGGTGGCCGTGGCGCCGGCCGTCGGCTTGGCGCCGGTGCCGGTCACCGACGCCACGTCCGATCCGCCTTCCTGGGCGCCGCACGCCGTCAGGAACAGCGCGGCCGCGGCCAGCGCCATGAGGGATCGTCCTCGCATGATTTCTCCTCCGTCGAAAAGCCGGTGGCCTTACGAGGGGAGATGCAATACGCGGAGGTGTTTCCCCAGCGTTTCCGTCTCCGGCTTATCCGGATCAAATGCCGGCCGCGCAAGAATCAAGCCGGAGGTGCGCGATGCGGGTGCTGGTGGTGGAGGACGGGCGCGTGCTCGCCGGCGCGATCGCCGAATGGCTGCGCGACGAGACCCACGCGGTCGATCTCGCGCACGACGGCGCGGCGGCGCTGGAGCGGATCGCGGTCAACGACTACGACGTGGTCGTCCTGGACCGCGACCTGCCGCGCGTGCACGGCGACGACGTGTGCAGGGAGCTGGTCGCCTCCGAGTCCGACGCGCGGGTGCTGATGCTCACGGCCGCCGCCCAGCTCGACGACCGGGTCAGCGGGCTGTCCATCGGCGCCGACGACTACCTGTCCAAGCCGTTCGCCTTCCCCGAGCTGGCCGCGCGCGTCCTGGCGCTGGGACGGCGCTCGCGCCCGGCCACTCCCCCGGTGCTGCGCCGGGCCGGGATCACGCTCGACCCCGGGCGCCGGGAGGTGTTCAGGAACGGGCGGTTCGTGCCGCTGTCGAAGAAGGAGTTCGCCGTCCTGGCCGAGCTGATGCGGGCGCAGGGCACGGTCGTCTCGGCCGAGCACCTGCTGGAGAAGGCGTGGGACGAGCACGCCGACCCGTTCACCGGCGCGGTGCGGCTGACGATACTCAAGCTGCGCCGCAAGCTGGCCGACCCGCCGGTGGTGGAGACGGTGCCGGGAGTGGGGTACCGGATCGCATGAAGCTGCCCCATCCCACTCTCAGGCTGCGCCTCACCCTCGTGTACGGCGCCCTGTTCCTGGTGGCGGGGCTGGCCCTGCTGGGCGTCACGTACCTGCTGTTCAACCAGCAGCTCGCGCAGTCCTTCGAGAACCGGTTCGTGACCAGTGACGGCATCCGCAAGAACGTGATCTTCCTCAAGCAGGACGGCGTCGAGCTGGTCGGCCCCGCCGCCGTCAACTGGATGCGGCAGCAGGAGGAAGGGGTGCGGGAGGCCGCCGTGACCTCGCTGCTCACCCAGGGCGCGATCGCGCTCGTCGTGGTGTGCGGGACCGCCATCGGGCTCGGCTGGGTGGTGGCCGGACGCGTGCTGGCCCCGCTGCACCTGGTGACCGAGGCCGCGCGCAGGATCGCCGCCGCCCCCATGGCCGAACGCGGCCTGCACGAGCGCATCGCGCTGGGCGGCCCCCCTGACGAGGTCAAGACGCTGGCCGACACGTTCGACACGATGGTGGAGCGGCTCGACCACTCCTTCGACGGCCAGCGCAGGTTCGTCGCGAACGCCTCCCACGAGCTGCGCACGCCCCTGACGCTCAACCGGGCCCTGGTGGAGCTGGCGATGCACCGGCGTACGGCCTCCGACGACGTCAAGGAGCTGGGCGAGAGCCTGCTGCAGATCAACGCCCGCCACGAGCGGCTGATCTCGGGCCTGCTGCTGCTGGCCCGCTCCGAGCAGGAGATCGCCGACCGCTCGCCGGTGGACCTGGCCGACATCGTCTCGCACGTGGTCGCCCAGACCGCCCGCGCCGCCGAGGAGGCGAACGTCGTCGTGAAGGAGGAGGCAGGGCCCGCCCCGACCGCGGGCGACGCGCTGCTGCTCGAACGGTTGGTGCACAACCTGGTCGAGAACGGCATCCGGCACAACATCGGCAGCGGCGGATGGGTCCGGGTGGTGAGCCGGACGGCGCCCGGCGGGCTCGCCGAGGTGGAGGTGGCCAACAGCGGGCCGACCGTGCCCCCGTACGACGTGCCGCTGCTGTTCAAGCCGTTCCACCGGCACGGCGCCGAACGGGTGGTCACCGGGATGAGCGCGGGGCTCGGGCTGTCGATCGTGCGCTCGGTCGCCGTCGCGCACGGAGGCGACGTGACGGCCCGCCCGCGCGAGGGCGGCGGCCTGGTGGTCACCGCCACCCTCCCGGCCGGCTGACCCGGCTACTGGTGGGCGGCCGTGCGCAGCGAGCGGTAGAGCAGGCGCGGGTCGCCCAGGTGGTGGCGGAGCAGCTTCTCCAGGCCGCCGATCGGGACCAGGTTCTGGGGGGCGCGCGGGTCCTTGTAGTCGACCCCGGCCAGCGCCGGCAGGGCCAGCGTGACGGCGTCGGCCAGCTCGACGACCTGCGCGGGATCGAGCTCGGCGCTGGCCTCGCAGCGGGCGATCCCCGCCCACGGCGCCGTGGACTGGACCGGCAGCCGCAGGTACCAGGCGTGCCGGCGCCAGCTCGTGCCCATGAGGAACACCGGCGTGCGCTGCCCCGGCGTGAGCGCGGCCACCACGGCCGACTGCGGCTGCGGCAGGTACGCCGCGTGGTGCGTCTTGATGTAGCCGACCGTGCGCGGCAGGTGGGTGCGCCCCCGCAGCGGGCCGTCCACCAGCAGCAGGTCGTCGCCCAGCGACCGGTGGCGGACCGCGAGGTCCACCTCCAGCTGGGTGACCTGGCGTTGCAGGGCGAGCGACAGCTCCTCGAAGCTGGAGTCGGCGGCCTTGTTCGGCAGGTAGGAGGCGTGTGCGGTCTTGACCTCCGGCGCGTACGGCGAGGCGGAGATCAGCGTCCTGTTGACCTCGATCGCGGCCAGCTCGGCCCCCTCGCGCCCGCAGCGGACGATCCCGGCGGCGTAGGAGGCGGCGATCCCCGGGACGGGCATCGGCAGGTCGGGATCGTGCACCCACACGCGGGCGTCGATCCGGCGCACCCCGTCGGCGACCAGCAGCGTCTCGGGGGCGGCGGCGCCGGGCCCCGGCGCGACCGGCTTCCAGTCGGCGGCCGGCCACTCGATGTCGAGGACCAGCTCGGCGCTGGTGGCGCCCAGCTCGGACAGGGCCTCCACGGCGATGGCGGCGGCGTAACCCGGGTCCCAGGGGTCGACGGTGAAGCCCTGGTTCACGGCCCCACCTTGCGCACGTGCGAGCCCTTCGCGTCGCGCAGCACCTCGAAGCGCGCGGGCACCCGGTCGGCCAGCGCCGGGACGTGGGTGACGACGCCGATCATGCGCTCCTGACCGGCGGCCAGGCGTTCGAGGGTGGTGGCGACGGTGTCGAGGGTGGCCGGGTCGAGGGTGCCGAAGCCCTCGTCCAGGAAGATCGAGTCGAGCCCTCTGGCGACGGCCCCCGACAGGGCCAGGGCCAGGGACAGCGCGGCCTGGAAGGTCTCGCCGCCGGACAGCGTGCGGGCGCTGCGCCGCAGGCCGGCCTCGCCGTGGTCGATGACCTCGATGTCGCCGGTGCGCTCGCCCAGCGCCAGCTCGTACTGGCCGTCGGACAGCTCCATCAGCGTCTCGGACGCCGCGGCGACCAGCACGGCCAGCGCCTCGGCGCACAGCCACCGCTCGAAGGCGTTGGCCCGCAGGCGCAGCGCCAGCTCGTGGGCGACCTTGGCCTCGTGATCCTTCTCCGCGACGGCGGTCTCCAGCTCGGCGGCGCGCCTGCGTTCCTCGCGGACCCGTTCGAGGGCGCCGTCGGCCCGCGCGACCGCGCCGGCGACGGCCGCGCCGAGCTGGTCGGGGGTGGCGTTGCGCGGGACGGTGACGCCGTGCTCGGCCAGGCGTTCGGTCAGCCGGTGGCGTTCGGCGGCGAGCCGGGCGGTGGCCTGGGCGAGCTCCTGCTCGCGCTCGGCCAGGGCGGCGCGGGCGGCCTCGGCGGCCCGGTCGCGCCAGCCGAGCAGCTCGGTCCAGGCGCGGTGGAGGTCGTCGCGGGTGAGCGGCGGCGGGGCGTCGCCGGTGGGCGCGAGCACGAGCAGCCGGTCGCGGGTGGCCGCGAGGGTCTGCCAGGCGCTCTCGGCCTGCCGTTCGACCTGTTCGGCGGCGGTACGGGCGCGTTCGAGCTTCTTGCGCGCGTTGCGCACGGCCGTACGGGCCTCGGTGGCCAGGGCCTCGGCCTTGGCGATGGCGGCCAGGCGGCCTTCGATCTCGTTGCGGTCGCCGGGGGCGGGCAGCCCGGCCAGCTCGGCGTCGAGCCTGCCCGCCTGCGTGGCCAGCATCGACGCCGACGTCTCGGCCTTGGCGAGGGCCGCCCGGCCACGGGCCGCGTGGTCGCGGGCGGCGGCCAGGGCGCGGTCGGCGGCGCCGAGATCGGCAGGCGTCTCGTGGTGGGGCAGCTCGGCGAGCGGGCGCAGGCAGAGCGGGCACGGCTCCCCCACGGCCAGCCGGTGGCTCAGACCGGCCGCGGTGTGGGCGTCGCGCAGCCGTTCGCGCTCGTGCTCGGCGTCGGCCAGCGCGCGTTCGGCGTCGGCGACCGCGGGCGTGAGGCGTTCCAGCGCCGTGGCGGCCTCGGCCGCCGCCTTCCGGGCGTCGGCGGCCTGGGCGGTGAGGCGCTCGCGGGCGTCGAGCGCGGCCAGCGCGGCCACCGGCTCGGCGCGGTCGCCGAGCGCGGCCAGCGCCTCGAACGCCTCGTGCTCGTCGGCCTCCACGGACGCCGCCTCGGCCTCCAGCGCGGCGACCGCGTCGGCGGCCTCGCGGCGGGCCGAGGCCAGCGTCGGCACCGCGGGCGGCATGCGCAGCGCGGCCAGCGCCGACTGCCGCTCGGCCACGGACGCGCGTTCCTGCTCGGCCCGCCCGATGTCGGCCTCGCGGGAGCGCAGCAGGTCGAGGTCGGTGTCGATGGTGCCGGCCAGCCGGCGCAGCGCGGCCAGCCGGTCGGCCAGCTCCCGTTCGGCCTCGTCGGACGCGCCGGCCAGCTTGGCGAGCTGGTCGCGGGCGAAGGCGGCGGCGTTGCGCGCGGCCTCCTCGTCGCGGGCGGCCCGCTGCCTGATCAGCTCGTAGACGTCGGCGTCGAGGAGCTGCACCAGCAGGTCCTGGCGCTCGCGCGGCGCGGCGTGCAGGAACTCGGCGAACCGCCCCTGCGGCAGCACCACGCACTGGGTGAAGAACTTGTACTCCAGGCCCGTCACCCGCTGCACCTCGGGCGTGACGTTCTCGCCCTCGGCGAGCGGCTTCAGCACCATCTCGTACGCCGCGTCGAGCGGCGCCGCCGGGTCGAGCTCGTCGATCCTGGCCTCTTTGGTGCGGACGGTCCCCTTGGCGTCGCGGACCAGCGAGCGGACCACGCCGTAGCGCCGCCGGTCGCTCTCGAACACCAGCGCCACCTTGCCCGAACTCGCCGACGGCGCCAGGGCGTGGGCGATGACGTTCTCCTTGCCCCAGCGCGGGACGGTGCCGTACAGGGCGAAGCAGATGGCGTCGATGATCGTGCTCTTGCCGGCGCCGGTCGGGCCGACCAGGGCGAAGTACTCGGTGTCGGAGAAGTCGACGGTGGCCGGCTCGCGGAAACTGCCGAAGTGGTCGAGGTGCAGCAGCAGGGGACGCATCAGCCGGTCACCTCGTCGTAGAGCCGGTCGAACAGGGCGGCGACCTGGTCGTCGTGGCGGCCGGTCGCGGTCAGGTACTCGCGGAACAGCTCGCGCGGGCTGCGCGCGGCCGACCCCGCCCGGCGCACCGCGGGCACCGGCCGGAACCGCTCGTCGAGGACGACGTCGACCGAGCCGGGCAGCAGGTCGCGCACCTGGTCGGACAGGCCGACGCGGGGCTTCTCCTCCACGATCACCTTGAGCCAGTCGTCGCCCGCCTCCAGGCCCTCCAGCTGCTCCAGCGTGCCGCGCACGGTGCGCAGCCGGCGCGCCGAGGCGAACGTCAGCTCCCGCACCACCGCGGGCCGCCCCGGCGTGACCTCCACCAGCAGCGCGCCCGGCGTGTTGCCCTCCTCGCCGAAGTCGACGGCCAGCGGCGAGCCGCTGTACCAGATCGGGCACGGGCCGGGGATCTGCTGCCTGCGGTGCAGGTGGCCGAGCGCGGCGTACTGGGTGGAGACCGGGAAGGCGTTGGACTCGAAGTAGTAGGAGAAGATCGACTGGGCCTCGCGCTCGCCGCCGCCGAACGCGCCGCCCGGCAGGGTGCCGTGCGTGGTGATCAGGTTGACGGTGTCGCTCTGGAAGCCCGCGGTCAGCGCGCCGACCAGCTCGGAGATGCGGGTGGCGTAGTCGCGGTTGTGGTCGGCGGTGGTGCCGGTGAGCACCTCCGCGGCGCGTACGACGTAGCGGTGGGACAGGAACGGCAGCACGCCCAGCCGCACCGGCTCCCCCGAGCGCGCGGTGAAGGCCAGCGTGCCGCCCGCGTCGGGACGGCGGAAGACGCCCACCACGTGCATGCCGAGCTTGCCCAGCACCGGCCGGTAGACCTCGAAGAGCTGCGGGTTGTCGTGGTTGCCGGCCAGCACGACCACGTCACGGCCGTCGCCGCGCAGCGCCATGAGCGCGTTGAGCACCAGCGACTGCGCCTCGGGCGTCGGGGCCGAGGTGTCGAACAGGTCGCCGGCCACCACGACCGCGTCGACGTCGTGGGTGCGGGCCGCCGCGACCAGCTCGCGCAGCACGGCCCGGTGCTCGTCCATGCGGGAGCGGCCCTTGAGCACCTTGCCCACGTGCCAGTCCGCGGTGTGCAGGAATTTCACCGAGCTCCCTTCAGAACGGCGGAATGTCGTCTTCGACGCCCGGCAACCCCTGGAACGGGTCGGCCGACGGGCTGACCCGCGACGCCGCCTCGGCCGGCCGGGTCGCCCAGGCGGGGAACGGGAAGGCGACGGCCAGCGGCACCGGGATCTCCGGCTGGGCGACGAGCATGGTGCCCGGTTTGGCGATCGTGGCGCGTTCCCGGACGGCCGGGGGCAGCCAGCCGTACTCGGAGCGGGCGGCCTCGGCCGGGTCGAGGCGGCCGGCGACGCGCACGGCGCTGTTGGAGACGATGCGGCGCTCGACCTCGGAGGCGGTCTGCTGGGCGCCGATGAGGATCACGCCGAGCGACCGGCCGCGCTCGGCCACGTCGAGCAGGATCTCCTTGATCGGCGAGTCGCCCTCGCGCGGCGCGTACTTGTTCAGCTCGTCGAGCACCACGAACAGCAGCGGCTTGGCCGTGCCCGAGGTCTCCTTGCGGTGGAACTCGCCGCGCAGCACGACGCCCACCACGAACCGCTGGGCGCGTTCGGGCAGGTTGTGCAGGTCGACGATGGTGACCTGGGCGTCGGACGTGCGCACCGAGTGGGCCCGGAAGAACGGCAGGTCGCCGCGGACGATCGGGGACAGCGGCTTGACCGCGCTGCGCAGCCTGCGCAGGAAGGCGTTGACCGTGCCGAGCGGGGTCTGGGCGCCGGTCCACTCGATGCGGGTGGCCTCGTCCTGCAACTGGTCGGACAGCAGCTCGACCAGGTCGCCGAAGGTGCGGCAGGCGGTGCCCCTGATCATGACCGCGCCGCCGTCGCCGACCGGCTCGGCCCACGACTTCAGCCGGGCCGCCACCTGGCCCACCAGCAGGGAGTAGCCGGCGCGCTCGTCGTCGGCGTCGGCGAAGACGAACCGCAGCAGCTCCTCCTCGCACAGCTCGACCAGCGTCCAGTAGAACGAGCTGACGCCCTGGGTGCGGGCGGAGACGTGCGGCACGCCGTTGGGGTCGCCGGGCCGCGGCGGCGCGAACACGTGCACGCTGCCGAACGGCTGGGCGGGCAGCCCGAGCCGGGCGTACGCGGCCCGCGCCTGCTCGTCGAGTCGCACGTTGTCGTGGTCGAGGAAGAGCAGGTCCTCGCCCTTGACGGAGAAGATCAGGGCCTTGGTGTTGGCCGACTCGGCGTCGAGCACGCCCGAGTTGAAGATCGAGTAGAGCAGGAACGTGGCGAAGGACGTCTTGGTGGCCACGCCGGAGACGCCGGAGATCGACACGTGCGCGCCGCGGGTGCCGTCGAGGAAGTCGAAGTTGACGTAGAGCGGCAGGCCGTCGCGGCCCATGCCCATGGGCACCCGGCGGTCCATCACGTCGAAGTAGAGCGCCTGGTCGCGGTCGCCGGCCCCGGCCAGGAACACCTTGGCGCCCGGCAGCGGCGGCACGAACACCTCGGGCTCGACCCTGGTCACCCGCACCTCGGCCACCTCGACCACGGCGGCGGGCAGCGCGCCCTCGGCGATGAGGAACACGTCGGAGTCGTAGGCGGCGCCCTCGTGCCTGGCCTCGACCGTGGTCACCACGCCGGCGACCAGCACCGGGCCGTGGCCGGGCACGTCGCGCCTGGTGACCACGACGTCGTCGAGCTGCAGCACCTTGCCGGGCTCCAGGCCGACCCAGAACGACAGCGGCGAGGCGGCCTGGGTGCCCAGGACCCGCCCGACCGCCTCACCGGCCGCCAACGCCGCAGGAGACGTCTCGCGGCTCGCAGCCCCGTTGACCGTCACGAATCCCTCCACCACCAGACATGCCCTTCCAAAGGAGAGTAGTCGGGGGCCGGGGATGCGTCCGGCTCATTGCCGCCTTCGCCGCGCCGCGTCAGAGCGCGAAGGCCGCCTTGGTCCAGGCGAACTGGGCGTCGAGAACCTCGCCCAGCAGGCCGGCCAGCGCGGGGTCGGCCTGCTGCGCCGACTGCCTCGGCCCGAGGCGGCCGCCCTCGGCGCTCCGCCCCGCCACCAGCAGCACCCGCGCGCCCTCCCGGTCGACCGCCAGGGCCGCGGCCGGCTCCCACGCGCCGTCCCGGTGCGCCGCGGCGGGCCTGCGCGGCCCCTCCCGGTGCGCTGGAGGTCGCCACGCGGCCTGGCCCTCCGCCGGCGCTAGGGCAGGCGCGGGCGCGACGACCACCATCGCGTCGACCCGCATCGCCGTCGCCACCCGCCGCCGGGACTCGTCGAAGGCCGTCTCGGGCGGCACGGGCTGGGCCCGCATCGACTCGGCCATCGTGCGCAGCAACGCGGGCAGGTCGAGCTCGCCCGCCGGCGGAGCCAGCTCGTACTGCAGGTAGCCGACCAGCGGGAACGGCGGGTCGGGGAGGGTGTTGTAGCCGAGGAACAGCCTCGGCCAGCCGGCCGACTCCGAGGGGCCGGTCAGCGCGCCGTGAGCCACCCGCCCGAGCTCGCCGCACCCGTGGTGGGGCAGGCCATTGACTGACCGCAACATCGCCATGCACGAATTGTTGCAGACCGATTACCTTCAGTTGCGCGTTCTCCACGAGAGCCCGGGGCCTCCGCCGTCCAGCGTGATCATCTTGATGGGAGCCATGGATACCACCCGGGTCCGACAGAACCGGCTCCCCACAGCGCGCGTTGTCCGGATGTGGACGGTCCGGTCAACCTGCCGCAGGCGTCCGCCGTCCCTTCTGTGTCACATCCGTCACAAAGGGAAGAACGTCGTGCGCCTGCCACTGATCCTGCCCTTGGCCGTCCTGCTGTTCGCCACGCCCGCGCCCGAGAGCGGCACGGTGGCGGCGTACACCTGCAAGACCACCGGTACGAACGAGACGCAGATCGTCAAGATGGACATCACGCTCACCGTGCCCGCCACCGCCTCCGTGGACCGGCAGATGACCATCGGCTGGCGCGGCTCGTACGTCGAGGGCGCCGAGCTCCGCGCCCCCGCCACCGGCCTGGACGGCGAGGTCAAGCTCTACGCCTACGCCGCCGTCAGCGGGATCGACCGGCTGACCTCGGCGATGGGCGTCGGCAGCCCCGGCCTGATCGTCCCCGGGGCGGTCATCCCCCTGCCCCGGGAAACGGTCGAGCTGCGGACCACGCCCCGGCATCCGGGGACGGGCACGGTCCGGCCCGCGTCGGTCAACTTCGGGCCGACCCCGCAGAAACGCCTGATCGAGTGCGAGCTCCAGGACAAGGACGCGCCGACGTCGTACCCCCTGACCGTCACCGCCGCCGGCGCCGTCCCGAACACCCCGAGCACCCCGAGCACCATGGACACCACGGACACCAGGGACACCACGGACACCACGGACACGGACGCCACGCCTCCGGACGAGACCTCCGAGGACACGCCTGCCGCCATGCCGACGGGCGGCGCGAACACGGGCGGCGGGGGCGAGGCGGGCCCCGACGGGCGGGCGCTGGTGCTGGCCGGGTCGCTGGTCCTGGCCGCCGCCCTCACCGGCTTACGCCTGCGCCGCCCGTCCCGGCCGTAGCCGATCCGCGCCCGGCACCCGGCCGCAAGGGCCACGTGTCATGCGTGGAGGTACGTGCTCCTATGATCCGATGCGTGGCCAAGTACTTCGACGTGCACCCTGACAACCCCCAGCCTCGCCTGATCGGCCAGGTGGTCGAGACCCTGCATGCCGACGGGCTGATCGCGTACCCGACGGACTCGTGCTACGCGCTGGGGTGCCGGCTGGGCAACAAGGACGGCCTCGACCGGATCAGAGAGATCCGGCACCTCGGCAGCGATCACCACTTCACCCTGGTCTGCAAGGACTTCGCGCAGTTCGGCCAGTTCGTTCATGTGAGCAACGCGGTGTTCCGGCTGGTCAAGGCGGCGACTCCGGGCGGGTACACGTTCATCCTGCCGGCGACCAAGGAGGTGCCGCGGCGGTTGCTGCATCCCCGGAAGAAGACCGTCGGCGTCCGGATCCCCGATCACGTCGTCACCCAGGCGCTGCTGGCCGAGCTCGGCGAACCGCTGGTGTCGAGCACGCTGATCCTGCCCGGCGAGAGCGAGCCCTCGACGCAGGGCTGGGAGATCAAGGAGAGCCTCGACCACATGGTGGACGCCGTCATCGACTCGGGGGAATGCGGCGCCACGCCGACGACCGTCGTGGACCTCTCGCAGGACGAGCCCGAGATCCTCCGTCGCGGCACCGGAGACCCGTCCCTCTTCGAATAGGCCCGCCCGGCCGGCCACCCCTTCGGGAGGCCGGCCGAGCCCGCTCTCACCCTGGACGGCCGGGAGCGGTGACCAGGGCGCTCTGTCCCGGCGCGACCCGCGTGACCACGGCGGGGGCGTCCGGGAAGCGGGCCTCCCAGCGGTAGGTGGTGTCACCGGAGGTGTTGGTGAGCCTGGTGGCGGTCCTGCCCTCATGCCGGACGGTGATCGTGCCGCCGCCCAGGGGGATGCCCGAGACCTCGGCCCAGGCGATGTCGCCGGGCAGGCGGGACAGCGTGGTCACGGCGTTCACCTCGGGGGTGACGCCGAGCAGGCCCTCGACGACCTGGCTGACGAGCGTGAAGGACACCTCCGGGTAGTCGCCGTTGAGGCCGCCCGCGACGTGCGGTTCAGCACGCCGGTCGAAGACGTGCCGCATCCACCGCCAGGCGGCCGCGTTCCTGTCGTGCCGGAAGAACGTGTCGGGCAGGTACGTGTAGGCCTCGATGTTGCGGGGACGCCCGGGGCCGGCGGCTTGGCCGTCGATGAAGTCGAGGTAGCCCTCGTTGCGCGGACCCGGCTCGATGAGGCCCTTGAGCGGCATGAACCAGCTGTTCTCACAGCCCCATCCGGTGACGGGGTCGCCGTCCAGGGTGTAGCCGCGCACCAGGTCCGCGGGGTTCTCGCCGACGCTCCAGACCTCGTTGAAGTGCCGCCTCAGCTCGGCGGCCCGGCGTGCGAAGTCCTCGCCGTCCAGGCCGCGGGCCCGGCTCAGGGCGCTCATCGCCAGGTATGCCTGGTACCGGGAGCCGACGGAGTCTCCGGCCTCCGCCAGGTGCTCGCCGGCCAGCTCGTTGTAGCTGGCCACGCCCTGGAAGATGCCCCTTCCGGCAGCCCGCGGCACGACCTTCGTCACCGCGTTGCGGTAGTAGGACCACAGCACGGGATCCTCGACGTAGGCGCGGTCCCAGGTCCATCGGTAGGCGGCCGCGGCCTTCTCCACCAGCTCGTACACCGCGGGCAGCTCGCGGACGAAGGAGCCGGGGCCGCGGTAGTCGATGGACAGGTAGGAGCCGTCGAAGTTGAACGCCCACACCGGGTGGAAGCCGTGCTCGGGGGTGGCCGAGGCGGCGAAGCAGCGCAGCATGGTGAGGTTGGCCTCGGCCATGCCGAGCAGGTGGGCGCCGACGAGCTGGTGGGCGAAGTCGCGGGCGTAGAAGCCGCTGCGGTGTGCGTAGCCCGCCCAGTAGGAGGGCAGGTAGCGGCTCTGTCCCGTCCCCGCGGGCCGGTGCTCGTCGACGTCGACGGGGCCCCAGGAGCCGCCCTCGTGCCGCAGGCGCAGCGCCCGGGAGCAGGCCCACTCGAACATCGCGACCAGCTCGGAGCTGGCCGAGCCGATGCGCATCATGGGCCGATGCTGGGACGGATCACCAGCTCCCCGGGCAGCAGCAGCCCCGCCTGAGGGGTCGCGCCGTCCTCCACCGTCTGGATCAGCCGGCCGATCAGCGCCCGCGCGATGCGCTGGAGCGGCAGCCGTACCGTGGTCAGGGCGGGATGGAGGAACGCGGTGAGGGGAAGGTCGTCGAAGGCGGCCAGGGCGAGATCGGCGCCGATCTCGATGCCCTCCTCCCTGGCCGCGGCGTAGACGCCGAGCGCGAGCCAGTCACCGGCGGCCACGACGGCCGTCGGGCGGTTGCGGCCGCGCAGCAGCTCGCGGGTGACCGTGACGAGCTCCGCCGGGCCGTCGCCCGGCGCGGAGAACTCCTGCCCCACCAGGCCGTGCCTGCGGACGCCGGCGCGGAAGCCCTCTCTGCGGTCCTCCATCCACGGTTGCGCGCCGACGGAGGCCAGGAAGGCCACGCGCCGATGGCCCCGGGCGGCCAGCAGCCCGACCAGCTCGATGACCGCCTGAACGCTGTCGACGTCCACCCACGACTGCGGCTGGTCCGGCATCGTCCTGCCGAACGCGGCGAACGGGAACCCCGCCGCGGTCAGGTGCGCGACTCTGGGGTCGTCGCGCATCACGTCCGACAGCAGGAAGGCGTCCACGGTGCGGGCGGCGATCACCTCGTCCAGCGCCTGCTCCTGGCTCTGCCCCGGGCGCGGGCGCAGCAGCAGGATCCGGTAGCCGACCTCACCGGCCGAGGCCACCACGGCCTCCAGGAACCCGCCCATCAGCGGGTTGGGGTTGGCGGGGTCGTCCACCGGCGTCGGGTAGGCGATTATGCGCCGGGTGCCCGACTTGAGGCTGCGCGCCGACTGGTCGGGCCGGTAGCCGAGCTCCTCGATCAGCCGGGTCACCCGTTCCAGCGTCTCCGGTTTGAGCCGCTGGGGGGCGTTGAGCGCGTTGGAGATCGTCTGGCGGGACACGCCCGCCGCGCGGGCGACGTCCTCGATGGTGATCCCACGGCGTGCCGCCACTCAGTCTCTCCTCACCGTCAGCAGGCCCCCGACGGGCACCTCGACCACGCTCGCGCCGGAGGTGAAGCGCAGCTCGCTCTGGCTCACGAGCCGCCCGCCGCAGTCGCGGACCTCGGCCGTCGCGACACCCCGCCCGTACAGGACGACGCGGGTGTCGGGGGCGGCGTTGGCCACGAGCAGCTCCGCGATCTCCGGCACGTCCACAGGCAGGGCAGCGTACCGGGCCACGACCTCGCTCTCCTCACTGTAGGCCCGCACCAGCGGGTATCCGTGCTCGACCCCGTGCGGTTCCAGCACGCCGAGCTGCAGCGTGGCCAGGTGGCGGCGGAAGACGCCCAGCCAGAACCGGATGGCGGCGAGCTGGTCGGGCCGCTGGGCGGCCAGGTCCACGGAGATCTGCGGCACCGAGAAGAGCACGTTGATCAGGTGTACCGCGACCTGCTCGGCGGACTCGTCCGGATGCCAGAGGATCATGTCGGAGTGCACGGCCTGGGGTCCGGCGGTCAGCCGCAGGTCGATCGTCCGCTGCCGGTTCTCCTGCGGGCTGAGCGGGCAGTCCACCGCCCTGATCATGTTCGCGTACGGCCACAGCCCCGGGCTCGTGTACGGCTGGCGGTGCTCGATCAGCACGTCCGGCTTCGCCGCCCGGAGCCTGACGTCGAGCTCGCGCAGCAGCTCGGCCACCCCTTCGTCGGTGCCGAACCGGTCGACGAAGTCGATCTTCAGGCCGTCCGCGCCCCACTCCTCCACCGCTCGCGCCAGCTTGTCGACGAGGAACGCGCGCACCTCGGGGTGACGCGGGTCGAGGACGGCCGCGTCCATGTGGTCGAGGTAGCGCAGGAACTTCCCCTCGAAACGCTCGAACGCGGCGTTGTGCTTGCCCACGAACGGCAGCGCGTACCACAGCAGGTAGGCCATGCCATCGCTCTGGACCCGCTCGATGTGCTGCCGGAGGTCGGGGATGTTGGGCTCCCAGTCGCCGCAGAAGGCGTACCCCCGCGACCGGTCGGCCGTCTGCCAGCCGTCGTCCACGATCATGGTGGCGCAGCCCAGCTCCTTCGCCAGCCGGGCCTGGAGCTCCACCGACTCCCGCGAGACCTCCTGGTGCATGCTGTACCAGGTCGAGTACACGGGCAGCCTGGCCTGACGCGGCGTGGGCGGCAGGTCGCGGCCCTCCTGCCACCATGCGGCGACCTCGGTCAGCGCCGCGGAGAACTGCCGGTCCGACAGGTCCAGCCGGATCCGCAGCCCCTCGCCCTGCACGGTGAAGACGAACTCGCCGGTCTCCTCGATCACGCCGCCGGTGAAGCTGCCGGTCACCGAGGCCAGGGCCACCGTGCACAGGTTGGCCCCCGCCGTGCCGACGAGGCTGACGACGGGCGCGCCGGAGACCAGCCCGGCCTTCGCCGGAGCGCTCCAGATCGGCGGGATCCAGCGGGTGCCCGAGCCCGGCGTCCAGAAGGCCGCGGCGTCGACGCACGGCAGCCTCCACTGCGCCGCGTTCCCTTCGGGGGCGTCGATCAGCCAGACGTCCGGCGCGAGCGGGGTGACCGTGATCGCCTCCGTACCGGCTATCGCCACCTCGACCTCGCCCGCGCGGACGACGGTCGTCTCCCCGAGGGCGTGCGGCTCCCAGATCTGCATGGTCAACCTTTCGTGGCCCCGGCCAGCAGGCCGGAGATGAACTGTTTCTGAAGGACGAGGAAGAGGATCATCATGGGCAGCGCGGAGATCGCGGTGCCCACCATGACCTGGCCGAAGTCGGTCCTGGCCAGCCCTTGGAGAGTGGCCAGCGCGACGGGCAGGGTGAACATCTCGGGCGTGCGCAGCGCGATCAGCGGCCACAGGAAGTCGTTCCACGCGCCGAGGAACAGGAAGACCGCCAGCGCCGCGAGCGCGGGCCGCATGACCGGCACCACCACCCGCCACAGCACCCGGAGCTCCCCCGCCCCGTCCACGCGCGCCGCGTCGAGCAGCTCGTCGGGCACGGCCTGCAGCGACTGCCGGATGAGGAAGATCCCGAACGGAACCGTCAGGTTCGGCAGGATGAGCGCCGGGAAGGTGTCGATCAGCCCGAGGTCGTTCATCATCTCGAAGATCGGGATGATGGTGACGCCGCCCGGGATCACCAGCGTCGACAGCAGCAGCACGAAGAAGGCGTTCCTGCCGCGGAACTCGAACTTGGCGAACGCGTATCCCGCCAGCAACGCCACGACCAGCGCGATCGACGTCTGGACGGTCGCCACGAGCAGCGTGTTCCCCAGCACGTGGAGCAGCCCGATGGACTCCTCCAGCTTCGCGGTGTTCACTCCGAGCTGGTCGCCCGGCGAGAACGTGGGCGTGGCGCCGAAGATGTCGGCGTTGGCGTGCGTGGCCGCCATGGTCAGCCAGTAGAACGGGCCGACGCACAGGGCGAAGCACGCGGCGAGCGCGAAGGTCAGCAGCCAGCCCTTCATTTCCTGCCTCCGGTGAGCTTGAGCTGCACCAGCCCGAAGCCGGCCACGATCAGCGTGAGCGCGTAGGCGATCGCCGAGGCGTAGCCGAAGTCGAAGTAGCGGAAGCCGTTCTGGTACAGGTAGAGGGAGATCGTCAGGGTGGAGTTGTCCGGGCCGCCGCCGGTGAGCACGAACGGCTCGTCGAACAGTTGCAGCGTGCCGATCGCCGACAGCACGATCGTCAGCAGCAGGATCGGCCGCAGTTGCGGGACGGTGATCGACCAGAAGCGGCGGACCGCTCCGGCGCCGTCCACCATCGCCGCCTCGTAGAGCTCCTTCGCGATGCTCTGCAGCCCGGCCAGGTAGATCACCGCGTTGTAGCCGCAGTAATGCCAGGTCAGCGCGATGACGATGGCGATTCGCGCCCAGAAGGGGCTGCCCAGCCAGTCGATCGGGCTGACGCCGAAGAGGCCGAGCAGCCAGTTGAGCAGGCCGGAGTCCTTGCTGAGGATCACCGAGAACATCACGCCGTAGGCGACCAGGCCGGTCAGCGAGGGCATGAAGACGCCGAGCCGCCACAGGGCGCGCAGCCGTACGAGCCTGGAGTTGAGGCCCAGCGCCAGCAGCAGCGCGAGGATCAGCATGATCGGCACCTGGACGACGAGGATCAGCGCGGTGTTCCACAACGACGTCCAGAACAGCGGGTCGTTAACGAGCCTGACGTAGTTGTCCAGCCCGGCGAACGAGCGCGCCGCCCCGGCGCCGGTCGTCAGGCTGATGTAGGCCGCCGCCAGGATCGGATAGGCCTTGAAGCAGACGAAGCCGAGCAGCGCGGGCAGCACCAGGAAGTACGGAACGGTTCTTCTGGTGAGCAGGCGGCCGGTCATCCCGCGAGCTTCCTGCCGGATTGCTGGGACAGCTGCTGGGCCGCCTGGCCCAGCGCGGCGGCCGGGTCGGCGCCCTTCAGCAGGACCTGGGTCTGCGCGTCACTGGCGATCTTCAGCGCGCGGGCGTAGTCGCCGGAGTAGTAGGTGGCGTCCGCGCCCTCGCCCAGGGCGTCCACGAAGGTCTTGAGCGCGGGCTGCCCGCCGTAGTAGTCCGTCTTTGCGGTGAAGCGCGGGTCGGCGTAGGCGGCGTTCAGGGCGGGGAAGACTCCGCCGTCCTTGAACACCTTGTTGATGACCTCGGGCCTGGTCAGCGCGTACTCAAGGAACTTGAACGCCTCCGCCTTGTGCGGGCTGGTTCCGGAGACCGACAGGTACGTGGAGTTGACGATCGCGGTGCGCTTGCCGCCCGGCGCGACGGCCGGCGGCTGCATGACGCGCCAGAGCCCCTTCTGCTCCGGCCACATCTCGGGGATGTAGCCGACCGCCCAGGCCGCCCACGGCAGCACCGCCACCTTGTTCTCGCTGATCAGCTTCTTCCGCGTCCCCTCGCCGGAGGTGTCGGCGACGATCCCGGCGTCGTTCATCTTCTTGATCAGGGTCATCGCCTGCACGGCGGGCGCCGAGGAGAGCGTGACCGCGCCCTGACGGTCGAAGTAGAAGGCGCCCTGCTGCTGCAGCAGCGACTGGAAGAAGTCCATGTCGGCGCTGCCGGCCGCGGGCTTGTTCAGGCCGATCAGATAGGCGCCCGTCTTCTCCTTGAGCTTCTTGCCGGCCTCGATGGCGTCGTCCCAGGTCCTGATCGCCGCGGAGTCGATGCCCGCCTTGTCGAACAGGTCCGAGCGGTAGAAGAACCCGACCGGGTTGACCTCCCACGGCATCGCGTACGCCTTGCCGTCCTTGCCGGTGACCGTCGGCCACAGGCCCTTGGCGAAGGCGTCCTTGTACTTGTCGGCGCCCAGCGCGCTCAGGTCCGCCAGCCCGCCGGGGAACTTCTCCATGTATCCGGGCAGGTAGTCGATGCCGATGTGCAGGACGTCCCCCAGGCCCTTGCCGCCCGCGGCCATCCCCACCGTGATCTTCTCCCAGATCGCGGGGTTCCCGACCACCTGGACGTCGACCTTGATGCCGGGGTTGGCCTGCTCGAAGTCCTTGGCCACCGAGGCCAGCCCGTCGGAGGCGGGCTTCCAGCTCCAGACCGTGATCTTCACGGGCCCGGTGGACTTCTGGTCGCTCCCGCCCCCGCTGCCGCAGGCCGTGACGGCCAGAGCGAGAGTCGCGGAGACGACCATGACGAGAGGTCGGTTCATGACGATTCCTTTCTCGGGGGGTGCAGGGCGGCGGCCAGACGCTGTACGGCCTCGCCCGAGGTGGTGGCGTGGGGCGACAGACGGATCCACTCGCCCCGCAGAGTCGTGGTGAGCCCGGCGGCGGCCAGCGCGGCATGGACGGCCGCCGGATCCCGGCCGGGCATCGTGAAGGAGCCGATGCCGCTCCACTGCGCGGCGCCACGTCCGGCGCCGGGCGGCGCCGGGCCGCCGGCGCCGGCGGGCGCGTCCAGCAGCACCCGCGCCCCGGCGGCGCGGGCCGTGTCGAGCAGCTCGCCCAGCCGATCGGCCGTCCTGCGGCCGATCTCCGCGACGCCGGCCTCCAGGACCAGCTCGATCGCGACGCCCAGGGCGGCGACGCCGGAATAGTCGGGATTGGTCATCGTGTGCGCGGCCGCTCCCGCGAGCGGCGGCCGGGGCGCGGGCCCCGCGAGCGGGCCCTCGACCCCCGACCACCCGCCGAGCCCCGGCGCCATCAGCCCGGCGACGCGGTCGCGGGCCAGGAACAGGGCCGCCCCCCATCCGGCGCGCAGCCACTTCTGCCCGCCGCAGACCAGCACGTCGGCGGCCTCCACCTCCAGCGGGACGGCGCCCAGCCCCTGGATCGCGTCCACGACCAGCACGCGTCCCGGCCCGAGCACCTCCTTCAGCGCGCCCAGCGGCGCCGGGTAGCCGGTGAGCGCGTCGACCGCGCTGACCGCGAGGGCCCGCACCGATCCGTCCAGGTGCTCGGCCAGCACCTCCGGGGTGAGGCGCACGTCGTCGATCCACCGCACCCGCAGGCCGCCGCGCCCCTCGAACCGCAGCCAGGGGTAGACGTTCGCGGGGAACTCGCCCCGGGGCACCAGCACCACGCCCTCTCCCGGCAGCGCGGCGGCGGCGGCGAACAGCCCGTGGCTGGTGGAGGAGACGAACGCCACTTCGTGCTCGGCCGCCCGCAGCAGCCGCGCCGCCGCCGAGCGCGTCCGCGCCGCCTGCTCCTCGAACCAGGCCAGCGGCATGTCGCCGACGCGGCGGCGGGCCGACTCGGCCAGCACCGCCGCGACCGCGTGGGAGAGCGGCCCCAGCCGGGCGAAGTCGAGGTAGCCGGAGGGCTCGGCGAAAATTTGAACGTTCATATCCTCTGACGGCTCATCTAGGCATGACGAAAGGAGGGGTGTGCGGCTGACCGGGGAGAACAGGGCTCAGCGATATGAACGTTCATATTACGCAGCTTCCTCATGGCCGCAAGCAAAGATTGCATAACGGCCCAGCGCGGCGGGTGGCTCACCCCTTCGGCGGTCCGGCCTTGGCCACGGGGAAACGCGAAAACCCCAGCTCAGCGTACTGAACTGGGGTTTTCGTGCGGTGCGCCGCCAGGGACTCGAACCCCGGACCCGCTGATTAAGAGTCAGCTGCTCTAACCAACTGAGCTAGCGGCGCTTGCAGAGAGGAATATACCGGTGATCCGCATGTTGGTCGAATCGACCTGGGTCGAGCTCCTACCGCTAGAATAAAGTTCGGCCTGCAGACAGGGAGCACCGATGTTCGACTCGCCCGCCGACGTGACGGCGCGGCTCGCCGCCGTGGACTACCTCTCCGACGACGCCATCTCCACCTCGGTGTTCCTCGCCGCCGCGCTGGGCAAGCCGCTGCTGGTCGAGGGGCCCGCCGGCGTCGGCAAGACGCAGCTCGCCAAGGCCGTGGCCCAGGCGACGGGCGCCGAGCTGGTCCGCCTCCAGTGTTACGAAGGTCTCGACGAGGCCCGCGCCCTGTACGAGTGGAACTACAAGAAGCAACTGCTCCGCATCCAGGCCACCAGCGCCGACGACGACATCTTCACCGAGGAGTTCCTGCTCGAACGCCCGCTGCTGAAGGCGATCAGGTCGGCCGCGCCCACCGTGCTGCTCATCGACGAGACCGACAAGGCCGACGTCGAGGTCGAGGGCCTGCTGCTGGAGCTGCTGTCGGACTTCCAGGTGACCATCCCCGAGCTGGGCACGATCGCCGCCACCCGCCGGCCGTTCGTGCTGCTGACCTCCAACGCCACCCGCGAGCTGTCCGAGGCGCTCAAGCGGCGCTGCCTCTACCTGCACATCGAGTACCCGACGCCGGAGCGGGAGCGCGACATCGTGCTCGCGCAGGTGCCGACCATCCGCGCCGACCTGGCCGAGCAGCTCGCCAGGACGGTCGCCACCATGCGGGCGCTGGAGCTGAAGAAGGCGCCCTCGGTCGCCGAGACCGTCGACTGGGCCAACACGCTGCTGGCCCTCGGCCGCGAGGAGCTGGACGAGGCGACGGTGGCCGGGACGCTGGGCGTGGTGCTCAAGCACGCCTCCGACCAGAGCCGGGCGATCAAGGAGCTGGGGCTGCCGGATGCCTGAGCGGGGATCGCTGGTTGACCGGCATGTCGGCTTCGTGCACGCCCTGCGCGAGGCGGGCCTGCCCGTGTCGCTCGCCGAGGGGCTCGACGCGGCCCGCGCGCTGCGGGTGATCGACCTGAGCGAGCGGGAGTCGCTGCGCGCCGCCTACGCGGCCACGCTGGTCAAGAAGCCGGCCTACCGTCCCGGCTTCGACGTGCTGTTCGACCTGTGGTTCCCGTCGTCCACGACCGGCATGTACGCCCCCCGTCCGGCCGCGGACCGCCTGGACCCGCGGACGGCCCCGGTGGACGAGCTGCGCGAGCGCCTGGCGGAGCTGCTCACCGGCAGCACGGACGCCGAGCTGCGGGAGTTCGCCCAGGCCATGGTCGAGCGGTTCGGCCGCCAGCAGACCACCGGGCCGGGCCGCCAGAACTGGTTCTCCTACAGCGTCCTGCGGGCCCTGTCCCCCGAGACGCTGATGGCCCGCATCCTGCAGAACGTGCTGGCCGGGCGGGAACGCGGCGGGCTGGCCGAGAAGACCGTGCGGCAGCGCGTCAACGGCAACGTCCGGCGGTTCGAGGAGGCGGTGGCCACCGACGTGCGCCGGCGCATCGCCGAGGACTCGGGGATCGAGCGCATCGCCCGCTCGGCCGTGCGCCCGCCGCTGGACCAGATCGACTTCCTCCGCATCACCAGGGCCGACCTGGCCAGGCTGCGCAAGGAGGTCCATCCGCTGGCCAGGCGGCTGGCCGCGCGGCTGACGATCAAGCACAGGAAGGGGCGCAGGGGGCGGCTGGACTTCCGGCGCACCGTACGGGCCTCGCTGCAGAGCGGCGGCGTGCCGCTGATCACGCACTTCAAACCGCCCCGGCCGCACAAGCCGGAGCTGGTCATCCTCTGCGACACCAGCGACTCGGTCTCGTCGTTCGCCCACTTCACGCTGCTGCTGACGTACGCGCTGCGGGAGCAGTTCACGAAGGTGCGGGCGTTCGGGTTCGTGGACCGGGTGGACGAGATCACCCGCTTCTTCGTGCCCGGCGCCGACGTCGTGGAGGCCATGACGCGGCTCGCGGACGAGGCCGACATGTCGCGCTTCGGACGTACGAACTACGGCCACGCCCTGGAGGGCTTCGCCGAGCGCCACTCCGACGCCATCGGCCCGAGAACCTCGCTGCTGATCCTCGGCGACGCCCGCTCCAACTACCAGCCGCCGGCCCTCGACGTGCTCAGGCGCCTGACGTCGGGGGCCCGCCACGCCTACTGGCTCAACCCCGAGCCCAGGCAGCAGTGGGACACCGGCGACTCGGTCGCGAGCGAGTACGGCACCGTGGTCGAGATGCACGAGTGCCGCAACGTCGCCCAGCTCACCGCGTTCATCGAGACGCTGGCCTGACGGCGGTCAGACCTTCTGCAGCTCCCTGGCCGCGGTGCGGGCCAGCAGCTCGACCTGCTCGTCGGTGAACACCACGCCGTCGACCGCCTTGATGCGCCTGGCCACCAGGCGCGGCTTGAGCAGCGCGAGCCCCTCGCCGACCACGACGCCGCCGCGCGGCAGCAGCCCGCAGTGGACGGCCAGCATGGGCGAGATGGTGACCTCGATCCCGGTCTCGCGGGTCAGCAGCTCGGCGAAGGCCTCGGCGGTGTCCACCAGCGGTTTGGCCCACTTGGTGCCGTACTTCTCGCTGAAGAACAGCCGGCCGTTGTAGCAGCCGATCTCGGTGTCGGGGCTCCAGGACTCGTTGTCGATGACCCAGATGCCGGTCGGGCCGATCACGAGGTGGTCGATGGAGGCCTGGTCGCGGATCGCGCGGCCGTCGAGCACCTGGTAGCCGCGCCTGGCGAGCTGCCTGCGCAGCAGCCGGCCGGTGATCAGCTCGCCGCGCCGGGCGCCGCGCCAGACGGCCGTCGCGCGGAAGGAGCGCCAGTCGATGTACCAGTCGACGGCGGCCACGAGACCGGCCGTGACGGCCCCCCACAGCAGCATGTACTCCGAGCCGAACCGCAGCGCGAGCAGGATGCCTGCCACCGCGCCCACGCCCGCCTTGACGTACCGGGACCTGCGCCGGTTGGGCGCGTCCTCACGCCAGAACTTCTCGTACCACCACTGCGGGGATGAGCCTGTGTACTTTTCGTCCTGCTGCACGTAGATAGAGCCACCGGGCACGGCAAACTCCCCGAATGAGTAGAAACCCTCAGGATCTGCCACTCCGAAGATCCCTCGCCGGTCTAAGGCATACCCAAGCACGAACCAAGGCGAGCCTAAGGTGACGCAAATAAAACCTGCAAGACCGTCAACCGACCAGTCGGTATGCTATGGCGGGTGACAAGGGGGACGATGTGAAGGAAGAACCCGTTCGGCAGCGGTTGCTCGCCGAGGCGACGCGGCTGTTCGCGGCCCGTGGATTCGAGGGGACCTCGGTCCAGGAGATCGTCCAGGCGGCCGGCGTCACCAAGGGCGCCATGTACCACTATTTTGACTCAAAAGACGATCTGCTGCACGAGATCTACGCCCGCCTGCTCCGCATGCAGATGGACCGGCTGACGCGCATCGCCGACGGCCCCGGCACGGTCCGCGAGCGGCTGCACCGGGCCGCGGCCGACGTCGTGGAGACGACGACCGCCAACCTCGACGACTCCAAGATCTTCTTCAGGTCGATGCACCTGCTCGCGACCGAGAAGCAGAAGACCGTGCGCGCCGAGCGCCGCCGCTACCACGAGCGGTTCCGCGACCTGGTGGCCGAGGGGCAGCGCACGGGCGTCCTGAGCGACCGGGTGCCCGCCGAGCTGGTCGTGGACTACTTCTTCGGCTCGGTGCACCACCTGGGCACCTGGTTCCACGCGGACGGGCCGCTGACCGGCGCCCAGGTGGGCAAGCACTTCGCCGACCTACTGCTGAACTCCCTCGGGGCCGGGGACGCCGGCGAGTGAGGCCAGCGCCTCCCGATGGTCGCCGGGCGTGCCGAGCGCGATCTCGGTGGCCTTGGCGCGCTTGAGATACAGATGCACGGGATGCTCCCAGGTCATCCCGATCCCGCCGTGGAGCTGCACCGCCTCCTCGGCGGCGTGCACCGCCACCCCCGCGTTCCACGACTGCGCCACCGCGACCGGGATGTCCCCGGGATCGGCGGCCGCGCCGCGGGCGGCGGCCCTGGCCCTGACCACGTCCAGCCAGAGGTCGGCCAGCCGGTGCTTGATCGCCTGGAACGAGCCGACCGGCCGGGCGAACTGGTGGCGCTCCTTGACGTAGGCGAGCGTCGTGTCCAGGCACCATTCGGCCACGCCGAACTGCTCGGAGGCCAGCAGCCCGGCCCCGAACCGCAGCACGCCGGCCAGGTCGCACTCCCCCACATCGCGGGCCGCCGCGCCCGACAGGGTGACGGTGGCGACCGGCCTGGTCAGGTCGAGCGAGGGCACGACCTCGACGGTGGCGCCCTCGACCTCGTACAGCCTGCCCTCGAAGGGGACGAGGAGCACGTCGGCCACGTCCGCGCCGGCCACCCCGGTGACGGTGCCGGACAGCCGCCCGCCCTCCAGCCGCAGCGACGCCCCGCGCCCCGGCCGGTACGGCGAGGCCGCGAACGACACGACCAGCGCCGCCGTCCTGCGTCCTTCGGCCAGCTCGCCGAGCAGGGCGTCACCGGTGGGCAGCAGCGCCTTCGTGGCCAGCACCGCGCTGGTCAGGAACGGCACCGGCGCCACGGCCCGGCCCAGCTCCTCCAGCACGACGGCCACCTCGCTGGCCGACGCGCCCGCGCCGCCGAGCTCCTCGGGCACGAGGAGCCCGGCGACCCCGATCTCGCCCGCCAGCGTCTTCCACAGGTCCAGGTCGTAGGGCTGCGACTCGACGCGCCCGAGCACCGCGGCGGGCGGGCAGCGGTCGGCGAGCAGGCCGCGCACGGCCGCCCGCAGCTCCTCCTCGACCTCGGAGTAGAGCAGAGTCATCGCGGCAGGTCCTTCCAGGGCACGTCCTTGTCGACGCGGGGCTCGGAGGGCAGGCCGAGCACCCGTTCGGAGATGATGTTGCGCAGGATCTCGGACGTGCCGCCCTCGATCGAGTTGCCCTTGGCCCGCAGGTAGCGGTAGCCGGGGCCGCGGCCGTAGAAGTCGACGTCCTCCGAGCGGCGGAACGTCCAGTCGTCGTAGCCCAGGTCGCGGCGGAGCTCGACGTCGAAGCCGGACAGCGCCTGGTTGAGCTTGGCGAACGACAGCTTCATGCCCGAGCCCTCGGGGCCGGGCTGGCCGGCGGCGAGCTGCTCGCGCAGCCGGGCCCCGGACAGGCGGGTGACCTCGGCCTCCACCCACAGCGCCAGCAGCCGCTGGTGCAGGTCGTGGGTGCGCAGCTCGGGGTGCGCGCGCCAGGCTTCCAGCACCGCGCCGACCATGCCGCCGCCGCGCCGCACGGGCGCGCCGCCGATCGCGACGCGTTCGTTCATCAGCGTGGTCTGCGCGACCCGCCAGCCGTCGCCGACCTCGCCCAGCCGCAGGTCGTCGGAGAGCCGCACGCCGGTCAGGAACACCTCGTTGAACTCGGCCTCGCCGGTGATCTGCCGCAGCGGCCGCACCTCGACGCCTGGGGCCTGCATGTCGCAGACGAAGTACGTCATGCCGCGGTGCTTGGGCACGTCCGGGTCGGTGCGGGTGACCAGGATGGCCCAGCGGGAGTGGTGGGCGCCCGACGTCCAGACCTTCTGGCCGTCGACCACCCACTCCTCGCCGTCCCGGACCGCGCGGGTGGCGAGGGTGGCCAGGTCGGAGCCGGCGCCGGGCTCGCTGAAGAGCTGGCACCAGATCTCCTCGCCGGTCCACAGCGGGCGCAGGAAGCGCCGTTTCTGCTCCGGCGTGCCGAACGCCAGGATCGTCGGCGCGGCCATGCCGAGGCCGATGCCCTGGACGCCGCCGTTGATCTGCGGCGTGCCGGCCAGCTCGTGCTCGACCACCTGCTGCAGCTCCCTGGGCGCGCCGAGGCCGCCGAGCCCTTCGGGGAACCAGACCCAGGCCAGCCCGGCGTCGAACCTGGCCCGCAGGAACTCCAGCCGGTCCCCCTCTGGGTCGTGCTCGCCCAGGAACGCGCGTACGCGCTCCTTGATCTGCGCTTCGTTCACATGAACCTCTTCAGCTCGCGATAGGCCAGGGACCGCTTGTGCACCTCATCGGGACCGTCGGCCAGGCGCAGGGAGCGGGCCCCCGCCCAGAGCGCGGCCAGCGGGAAGTCCTGGGAGACGCCGCCCGCGCCGTGCACCTGGATGGCCTTGTCCAGGATCCATTCGACGGTGATCGGGGTGGAGATCTTGATGGCCTGGATCTCGGTGTGGGCGCCCTGGTTGCCCACGGTGTCCATGAGCCAGGCGGTCTTGAGCACGAGCAGGCGCAACTGCTCGATCCTGATGCGGGACTCGGCGATCCAGTCCTGGACCACGCCCTGCTGGGCGACCGGCTTGCCGAACGCCGTCCTGGACAGGGCCCGCTCGCACATCAGCTCGACCGCGCGCTCGGCCATGCCGATCAGGCGCATGCAGTGGTGGATGCGGCCGGGGCCGAGCCTGGCCTGCGCGATGGCGAAGCCGCCGCCCTCCTCGCCGATCAGGTTCTCGGCCGGGACGCGCACGTCCTCGAAGATCACCTCGGCGTGGCCGCCGTGGTCGGCGTCGGTGTAGCCGAAGACGTGCATGCCGCGCTTGACGTGCAGCCCCGGGGTGTCGCGCGGCACCAGGACCATGCTCTGCCGGCGGTGCTTGGGCGCGTCGGGGTTCGTCTTGCCCATGACGACGAAGATCTTGCAGTTGGGGTTCATCGCGCCGGAGATGAACCACTTGCGGCCGTTGATGACGTACTCGCCGCCGTCGCGGACGATCGAGGTGGCGATGTTGGTGGCGTCGGAGGAGGCGACGTCGGGCTCGGTCATCGCGAAGGCCGACCGGATCTCGCCGTCGAGCAGCGGGCGCAGCCACTCCTCGCGCTGCCACGGGCTGCCGAACATCGACAGCACTTCCATGTTGCCGGTGTCGGGGGCGGCGCAGTTGGTGGCCGTGGGGGCGATGGCGGGGCTGCGGCCCATGATCTCGGCCAGCGGGGCGTACTGGAGGTTCGTCAGGCCGGCGCCGTGCGCGCCGGGCAGGAACAGGTTCCACAGGCCGCGCTTCCTCGCCTCGTCCTTGAGGTCGTCGAGCAGCGGCGGCGGGCTCCAGCCGGCGGCCGCGGCCTGCTCCTCGAAGGCGGGCTCGGCCGGATAGACGCATTCGTCCATGAAGCGGAGCAGGCGCTCGCGCAGGTCCTCGGTGACGGTGTCGAAGGCGAAGTCCATGCCGGTGAGCCTACCGACCGGCCGGTATGGATGTCGACAGGTGGTTCCCCGCAAAAAGGGCCAGGTGGCCGTCAACCTGCGACGGGAGCGCCGCCTATGGTGGCGGCATGACCGCCAAGCTGCCCGCGCCCGTGGTGCTGGAGAACGACGTCGTGCGCCTCGAACCGCTCACCCTGGACCACGTCCCCGACCTGTTCGCCGCCGGCGGCGGGGACGACGAGCTGTGGCGCTGGCTGCCGATCGCCACCCCGCGCACCGAGGACGACCTGGCCAGGACGGCCCACGCGCTCATCGGCGACGACCAGCACGTGCCGTTCGCGGTGATCCCCAAGGAGACCGGGCGGCCGGGCGGCTGGACGACCTACATCGACGTGCCCGGCTTCGACGACAGCGTCGAGATCGGCTGGACCTGGTACGGCCGCGCCCACTGGCGCACCGCGGTGAACACCAACTGCAAGCTGCTGCTGCTCGACCACGCCTTCGGCCTCGGATACAACCGGGTCCTGCTCAAGACCGACGTGCTGAACCTGCGCTCCCAGGCCGCCATCCGGCGCATCGGCGGCGTGCACGAGGGAACCTTGCGCCGCCACCGCAGAAGGCCCGACGGCACCTGGCGCGACACGGTCTATTTCGGCATCCTCGAAGAGGAATGGCCGGAGCACCGGGCTCGACTGAACCGCTGAACGGAAGGCGGCATCTAATCCCGCATGACTGATCGGCTGGGAGGCTACTGGCTCGGCGCCCGGCTCGACGGCGGCGGGCGGACCACCGTCCGCGAGGCCTACGACGAGTCGGGCGGTCGCCATGCCCTCCACCTGCCCGGACCGGGCGCGTACGCGACGGTCCCGGAGGTGCGCTCGGTGCACGCGGCGCGACTGGTCGAGGCGTGCCCGCAGGGCGATCCGCCGTACCTGGTCAGCGAGTACATCGAGGGGCCGACGCTGCGCCAGGTCGTCGAGCGGCACGGCCCGTTCGCCGGTGACGACCTCTACCGCCTGGCCGCCGCCACGGCCACCGCGCTGGCCGCGGTGCACGAGGCGGGGGCGGTGCACGGGTCGCTCACGCCCGACAAGATCATCTTAGGCGCCGAGGGGCCGCGCCTGGTGGGGCTGGGGCTGGCCGACGCCGAGGCCGGCCCGGCGGACGACGTCCGGGCGTGGGGGCGCGTCCTGCTGTTCGCCGCGTACGGGCTCACCGAGCGATTAGGCAACGGGGAGCGCCTCGACCGGCTGTTACGCGGCCTGGTCGCCGCCGCGCTCCACGACGACCCGCAGCGGCGCCCGGACGCCCGCCACCTGCTCATGTCCCTGCTCGACGCCCCGCAGTCCCAGCTCGGCCGCCTGCTGCCGCCCGAGCCGGTCGACGACCCGCCGCTCGGCGAACGCGCCGAGGCCATCTACCTCCAGCTCTGCCGGGCCGACCAGGATCTGGTGCCCGAGGTCTTCCTGCGCCTGGTCGGGCTCGACGAGTCCGGCGGCGACACCGTGGCCCCCGCCCTCCGCGACGACCTGGTCGCCGGACGCGCCCCCGACGAGGTGGCCGCGATCGACCGGGTGCTGGAGGCGTACGGGAAGGCCGGGATCCTGACGGCCGGCGACGGGGGCTCCCTCGCGATCACGTACACGGCGCTGCTGCGGGCCTGGCCGCGCCTGCACGAGTGGCTGGACGGCGAGCGGGAGGGCCTGGCCGTGCACCGGGAGCTGGCCAGGGCGGCGCGGGCCTGGGAGGCGGGCGGGCGCCGCGAGTCCGACCTCTACCAGGGCGAGCCCCTCGACCGGGCGATGGCGTGGGCGGCCGGCGGGCGGCGGCGGGTCACCCTGAGCCCCGGCGAGCAGACCTTCCTGGACGAGGCGCTCGCGCGGGCCCGCGGCGGCGCGCGCAGGCGCCGGAGGCTCATGGTGGGGCTGCTGTCGGGCCTGGTGTCGGTCGCGCTGCTGGCGGCCCTGCTCGCGGTGTGGCAGCGCGGGGCCGCCGAAGGGCGGCTGGAGCAGGCGATGGCCAAGGTCGCCGCGTCGCGGGCCGAGGCGCTGCGGGTGGCCGATCCAGTGACCGCGCGCCGGCTGAGCCTGGCGGCCTGGCGGCTGGCCCAGGTGCCGCAGGCGCGGCGGGCGCTGACGGCGGCCGCCGCCGACCCGGCCGTGGACGTCTTCACCGACCCGCACGCCGGGCCGCGCTCGCTGTACGCGATCAGCGACGACGGCTCCCGGCTGGCCGCGCTGACCGACGACACGGTACGCGTCTACGACGTCCCCGGGCATCGGCGGGTCGCCGAGACGCCCGGTCCCGAGCAGAGCGTGCGGGCGATGGCCTGGTCCCCCGACGGGCGCACGCTGGCCTTCGTCGGCGTGGACCGGTCGTACCTGTGGGACACCGCGTCGGGGCAGGGCGTGGGGCCGCCGTTCGGGAGGGGGCTGGGGGCGCCGGGCGAGCAGTCGGCGTGGTTCAGCCCGGGGGGCGGGCTGCTGTTCGCGGCGGCCCGGCAGTCGGGCGAGCGGTGGGCCTGGGACCTGCGGGCCCGCCGGGCGGCCTTCGTCGGCGAGTACGCGGTGGCCGGTCCCGGCGACCGGGTGGCGCTGACGTTCGACGGCCGGCGTTCGGCGATCCGGCGCGGCGGCCGCGTCACGCCGGCGCCGTGGCTGGACCGGATGCCGTGGGAGTACACGACGTTCGCGCCGGACGGCGAGCGGGTGGCCATCGCCGAGGAGACCGGCATCCAGATCTACGACCTGGACGGCGTGCCCGTGCTCGGCACCCGGCTGCGCCCCTCCCCCGGCCACCTGCGCTTCAGCCCGGACGGGCGGCTGCTGGCCGGGACGGACAACGACCGGGTACGGGTGTGGCGCGTCCCCGACCGCGCGCTGCTGGCCGAACGCCAGGTGCCGGTGGGCGGCGCGGACCGGCCGGCGCAGGCGGTGCCGGCGGGCGACGGGCGGACGGCCCGCGTGCTGGCCGCCGGCGGGACGGTGCTCACGCTGGATCTGGCCCGGTCGCCCGCGGCCGGCGACCCGGCGGCGGCGGTGTGCGCCCGCTACGGGGGCCTGTCGGCCGCGGACTGGGCCCGGCACCTGCCCGAGGTGCCCTACCGGCCGACCTGCCCCGGCT
The DNA here is from genome assembly GCF_044465345.1 of Nonomuraea sp. NPDC049684. Taxonomy (NCBI): domain Bacteria; kingdom Bacillati; phylum Actinomycetota; class Actinomycetes; order Streptosporangiales; family Streptosporangiaceae; genus Nonomuraea; species Nonomuraea sp. NPDC049684. Next base: position 420,153 of record NZ_JBITLO010000004.1, read on the forward strand.
GATTCCGCCTGATCACCGCCAATATGCGAATTTTTCTCGAATTCGTAGCGTGGATCTTGAACCAACCCCCTTGCCGGGCACGTAACCGTAGTCATACGGTCACCGTGAGCTGTTGGTCGAAGAGAAGGAGAGTTCCCCCCGTATGGGCAGGCATGAGGCACCCCCCAAGGACGAGTCGCCGGAGGCCGAGTCCGGCACGGCCGACGGCCACCGGGAGCCTCGCGGCAAACACGCGAGGGACGGCGAGGACGCGGGCGGCGAGGAGTAGGCCACCCGAGGCCACGCAGGGCCGACACGGGCGCCGGCGGTGCTATCCGCCGGCGCCCTCGTCACGCAGCATGCCGGTCAGCAGGTCGCGCAGCGCGAGGGTGAGCTCCTCCATACTGGGCACCGAGCCCGCGCCGGCGATCGCGTCGAACATCAGCCCCTCCCCGAAGGCCACGAGCTGGCGGGCGTGGCGCACCGGGTCCTTCGACCCCAGGGCGGCCATCATGGCGGGCGCCGGGTCGCGGAAGCGGCGGCCCGCCCGGTTGTAGATCTCGCGCAGCTCCGGACGCCTGGTGGCCTCCAGGGCCAGCTCGTAGCGGGCCAGGGTGCGCCTGCGGTCGTCGAGCTGCACGCGTACCGCCTCGGCCAGCCGGGCGGGCAGGTCGTCGAAGCTGAGCGGCACCGGCTCGTAGGCGATCGCCATGGCCTTCATCTCCAGCTCGGTGAGCCGGGACAGGGTCAGCTCCAGCAGGGCGGCCCGGGTACGGGCCAGGTTGGACGTGGACCCGGGCGGCAGCCCGGCGGCCTCGTCGACGGCGCGGTGGGTGAGGCCGCGCATGCCCCGCTCGGCCAGCAGGGTGATGGCCGTGTCGGCCACGGCGTCCGCTCGTTTCACGGACCGAATACTACAGGGGTAGTGCGAGCGCACTACAGGCGTAGTACGCTGACACTACAGACGTAGTAACCAAAGGAGGGCGTCATGCCCAAGGCTGTGGTGATCGGTGGCGGCATCGGAGGGCTGGCCTGCGGCGTGGCCCTGCGCCGTAAGGGGTGGGAGGTGAGCGTCCTGGAGCGGGCGGCCGCCGTCGAGCCCGTCGGGTCGGGGCTGGCGGTCGCCGCCAACGCCCTCAAGGCGCTCGACACGCTGGGACTGGGCGACCGGGTGCGCGAGCTGTCCACGGTGGAGGGGCCGCTCGGCGTGCGGCGGGCGGACGGCCGCTGGCTGACGCGCACCACCACCGGCCACGCCGACGCCCGGTACGGGGACTCGGTGGTCGTCATGCTGCGGGCGACCCTCATGGACGTGCTCGCCGGCGCCCTGGAACCGGGCGTCCTGCGGCTGGGCGTCACCGTGACGGGCGTGGACGCCGAGCGCGGGATCGTGCGCACGGACGCGGGCGAGATCGAGGCCGGCCTCGTCGTGGGCGCCGACGGCATCCGCTCGGCGACCCGGCGGGCGCTCTTCCCCGGCCATCCGGGGCCGGTGTACTCCGGGGTGACGGCGTGGCGGGCGCTCGTCTCGCGCAACGGGCTGGAGATCCCCCGGTCGGAGAGCTGGGGCAGGGGGCTGGTGTTCGGCGTCCACCAGCTCACCGACGACCTGGTCTACCTGTACGCCACCGACCTGTCACCCGCCGGCGCCGCCCACGGGGACGAGCGGGAGGAACTGCTGCGCAGGTTCGGCGGCTGGCACGAGCCGATCCCGGCGCTGCTGCGGGCCGCCGACCCGGCCCGGATCATCCGCAACGACGTCCACTACCTGAAGACGCCGCTGCCCGCCCTGCACCGGGGCAAGGTGGCGCTGGTGGGCGACGCGGCCCATCCGATGACCCCGAACCTGGGGCAGGGCGCCTGCCAGGCGCTGGAGGACGCCGTGGTGCTCGCGCACGCGGCGGACGGCGACCTGGCCGCCTACACCGCCGCCCGGCTGGCGCGCACGTCGGGCGTCGTGCGGCAGTCGATGACGATCTGCCGGGTCACCAAGCTGCGCAACCCGCTCGCGGTACGGCTGCGCGACCTCGCGGTGAGCGCGGCGGGCCGGCTCAGCCCGGAGCTGATGCTGCGTTCGATGGACGACGTGCTGTCCTGGCGTCCGCCGGTGGAGGCGGTCACTGACCGGACGCGGGCCGCCGGCCGGTGACCGCGCCCTCGGACGCCGTCTCGGACGCCGTCTCGGACGCCGTCTCGGCGGCCCTCTCGGCTGCCACCGTCGCGGAGGTGAGCACCGGGGGCACGGGGGCGGGGGCCGGGGCCGGCTTGGAGTGGTCGGGGGTGAGGCGGCCGAGGGTGATCGTGCCGCCGATGGTCAGCGCCCCGGCCAGCAGGGCGGGGATCGCCGTGGACGGGCTGGCAGGCAGCGGTTCGCCGAGCAGGATCGCCCCCGCCAGCACCGAGGTGATCGGGTCGATGACCTGGACGCCGGCGTAGGCGATGCCGAAGTAGCCGACCGCGTACGAGCGCTGGAGCAGCACCACCGCGCAGACCAGCAGCACCGGCACGGCCAGCGTGAACCAGTGGATCAGCCGCCCCCAGTCGCCCTCCAGCCCGCCGCCGACCACCCGGACGAACGTCGAGACGCTCGCGGTCACCACGCCGGCGCCCACCGACAGCAGCAGGGCCCGCGCGGGCCCGTGGAAGCGCCGCGCGAGCACCTGCGAGACCAGCGCGATCGCCGCGATGACGCCCAGGAAGGCGAGCGCGGCGCCGCTGCTCAGGTGGGGCGTGACGTTGTGCTGCGGCACCAGCAGCATGAGCCAGAGCAGGCCCACGGCCACGGCGATCGAGCCGAGGATCTCCGCCCGGTACGGTTTGCGCCCGTACATGAAGGCGGCCAGCGGCACCGCGAACACCAGGGTGGCCACGCTGATCGGCTGCACGGCCACCAGCGGCGCGAAGCTGAGCGCCACGGCGTGCAGGCACGCCCCGGTGAAGCCGATGACGCCGCCGATCCACCAGCGGGGGCGCCGGACCAGCTTGAGCGAGGCGCCCGCGGCCACGGCCTCGTACTGTTGGAGGGCGGCGCCGAGCGCGTATCCCAGCGCTCCGGCCAGCGCGATGAGCAGCCCGATCCAGGTCATCGGCGCCCACGCAGGGGCAGGGGTCCGTGCAGGAGCATTGCTCCAGCTTAAGAGCCGAGCGGAGCACTACCATCATTCTTTAGGCTGATAAATCGACCAATTGGGGCCGCCACCTGCACGAACTTGTGGCTGATCCTTGAGCCTCCGCGGGGGCGTCGCGGGGCCTACGATTGCTCGGGAACCACGCAGAACAGGTGGCCCTCCGGGTCCTGCAGCACGATCCAGCGCGTGCCCTCCTCGGTGACGCCCGGCTGGAACTCCGGCTTGACCGCCCCGAGCGCGGTGTACTCCTCGACCGCCTTGTCCAGGTCGGGCACGCGGAAGTCGAGATGGAACTTCTTGTCGGCGCTGGGCCACTCGCCCGGCTTGTAACCGGGGACGCGGCCGAAGTAGATGCTCGTGGTGCCGTCGCCGATCGCCGCGTACTCCTCCTCGGAGTACTGGATCTCGAAGCCGGTCACCTCGTGGTAGAAGGCGGCCAGCTTCCGGGGGTCGTCGCAGTCGATGGTGAAGGCGATGAGCTTGGCTTTCGTCGTCATGCGTCCATGCTCGCAGGCGTACCTGTCATCTTCTGTCAGGTACGCCCGGCGGGTTCAGCCGCGGCGCGTGGCGGCGGTCACCCGCTTGAGGATCCGGTCCCATTCCGTGCCGAACGGGTTGTCCTGCACCAGGTACGTCCAGGTGGCCGACGGGCGCTTGAGGTCGGGCTCGGGGGCCTCGAACGACTCCAGCGAGCGGCGTTCGACCTCGGCCTGCAGCGCCTTGTACTCGGCCACGGCCTCCCGCTGGAACTCGTCGACCGGGCTCATCCGGCCCAGCGCGCGCAGGTGGATGCCCTCGCGCAGGTCGTTGAGGAAGGCCAGGTGCTCGGTCCAGCAGGTGTCGATGGCGTGCAGGACGATCTGGCGGGCCGTCTCGTCCCTGGTGTCCTCGGGCAGCTCGGCCCAGCGCTCGGGGTCGGCCTCGGCCAGCGCCCTGGCGGCGGCGTCGCCGTGGAGGACCTTGTCGCGCCATTCGAGGATCAGCTCACGCTGGTGTTCGAGCAGGCGGGTGTAGCGCCAGGTGTTGCGGTGGATCTCCAGGTTGACGCCCTCGGCCACCCGCTGGGCGTGGCCCACGATGTAGGCGCCGCGCCGGTGGCGCACCAGGCCGTCGGGGTCGGCGGCGGGGGGCCGCTCGTCGGGGACGAACTGGGTGATCAGGTCGTCGGTCATGCTGACGAAGAAGACCGAGCCGCCGGGGTCGCCCTGCCGGCCGGCCCGGCCGCGGAGCTGGTCGTCGAGGCGGCTGCTGGCGTGGCGGCCGGAGCCGATGACGTAGAGGCCGCCGAGCTCGGCCACGCCCTCGCCGAGCCGGATGTCGGTGCCGCGACCGGCCATCTGGGTGGAGACGGTGATCGCGCCGCGCTCGCCCGCCCTGGCGATGATCGTGGCCTCTTCCGCGTCGTTCTTGGCGTTGAGGACGACCGGTTCCATGCCGCGTCGCTGCAGCAGCTTGGCCAGGTTCTCCGACTCGGCCACGTCGAGGGTGCCGATGAGGATCGGCCGGCCCGTCTCGTGCACCTCCTGGATCTCCTCGACCAGCGCGGCGTCCTTGTCGGGGACGGTCGGGTAGATGCGGTCGGGCTCGTCCTGCCGCACGCACGGCCGGTTGGACGGGATGACCGCGACCTTGAGGCCGTAGAACTCGCCGAGCTGCTCGTTGACCGCGACGGCGGTGCCCGTCATGCCGCAGATCTGCGGGTAGCGGCGGATGAGCCCCTGGACGGTGATCGAGTCGAGGATCTCGCCCTTCTCGCTCGGCGGCAGCGCCTCCTTGGCCTCCACGGCCGCCTGGAGCCCGTCGGGCCAGCGCTGCAGCAGCGCGACCCGGCCGCGCGAGGGGTTGATCAGCTGCACCCTGCCGTCGCGCACGATGTAGTCGACGTCGCGGGCGAGCAGCGCGTGGGCGTGCAGGGCGAGGTTGAGCTCGATGAGCGTGCCGGGCTCGTGCTCGTCGTAGAGCTCGACGCCGAGGATGTTCTCGACGCTGTCGGCGCCCTTGGGGGTGAGGTAGACGTTGCGCGCCTGCTCGTCGATCTCGTAGTGGTAGCCGCGGACCAGCGTGCGCACCAGCGCCGCCATCTCCGGCACCGCGCTGCCTGGGTCGGCCGCGCCGGCCATCACCAGCGGCACCCGGGCCTCGTCGACCAGCACGGAGTCGGCCTCGTCGATCAGCGCCACCTCGGGCGCGGGCACGACGATCTCGGCCGGGTCGGTGCGCAGCCGGTCGCGCAGCACGTCGAAGCCGATCTCGCTGACCGGCCCGTACGTGACGTCCTTGGCGTAGGCGGCGCGGCGCTCCTCCGGGGTGGAGTTCTGGTCGATCCAGCCCACGCTGACGCCGAGCGCCTCGTAGAGCGGGCCCATCCACTCGGCGTCACGCCTGGCCAGGTAGTCGTTGACGGACATCACGTGGACGCGCTTGCCCTGCAACGCGTAACCGGCGGCGGCCATGGCGCCCGACAGGGTCTTGCCCTCGCCGGTCGCCATCTCGGCCACCTTGCCGTCGAGCAGGGCGAGCGTGCCCAGCAACTGCACGTCGTACGGCCTGAGCCCGAGGGTGCGGTCGGCGGCCTCGCGTACGACGGCGCAGAACTCGGCCAGATCGTCCATGGCCGGCGTCGGCAGCTCGTCGAGCTTCCCGACGCGGCCGGCGCGCTCTTCGGCCGCCTTGACGATCTTCAGATAGGGGCTCAGGTTCACGCCGCCTGGACGATCCAGGAGGTTTCTGAATATTCCCTTTATCGAGGCCACAGTTCCTCCAACGCACGTTTCGCCGGCGCCGTTCCGTTATGCCGAAATGAGAGAACGGAGCGACGATACGGCAAGCGTCGCCGTACCGGACCTTAACTCATCACGGGCCCTGGACCTCACATCTCCGTTTCCGCTTTCAGCGCGAGAACGGCGACCGCGGCGAGCAGGAGCGCGCACCCGCCCCAGGCGAGCGGGGTCAGCCGCTCGCCGAACAGCAGGACGCCGATCAGCGCCGCCCCGGCCGCCTCGCCCAGCGAGATGATCGAGACCGTGGTGGCCGGCAACGCGGTGAGCGCCCGGAAGAACAGGCCGTAGGCCAGGGCGGTGGGCACCGCGCCCAGGTAGACCAGCAGCGCCACCGACGACACGCTCAGCTCGGGCAGCACGCCCGCCGGCAGGGCGAAGGGCGCCAGGCAGGCCGCCCCGACCGCGAACCCGCCGACCGCGGTGCCCTGCGGGTCGGCCGCCCGGTGGTAGCGGGAGAAGAGCGTCACGCCGGCGTACCCGGCGGCCGAGAGCAGGGCGTACCCGATCCCGGCCCCGCTGCCGGACGGAGAGTCGGCCCGGACGACCGACTCCCAGGTGAGCAGGACCAGCCCGGCCGGCGCGGCGGCCAGCGCGGCGCGGGCGACCGGGCTGAGCGGCTCGCGCAGCAGCAGCCGCCCGCCGAGGGCGGTGATGATCGGCGTGGCGCCCATGGTCACGACCGTCGCGACCGCGACGCCGGACCCGGCGATGGCCGCGAAGTACGCGGTCTGGTAGACGGCCATGCCGGCGCCGACCGGCAGGACGTGCCAGGTGAGCCGGCGCGGACGCGCCGCGCGGCGGGTGAGCGCGAGCAGGAAGGCGGCGCCGAGCAGGTAGCGCCAGAGCGAGACGCCGACGGGGCCGAGGTGGCTCGACTCGAACAGCAGCGCGCCGGCGGCGCCGCCGGTGCCCCAGGCCGTGGCGGCCACGGAGACGTAGACGGCGCCACGGCGGGCGGAGACAGGGGTCATGACAGGAGTTCTCCGGATGGAGTGGTCGGAATGGGCCCGTACGCGGGCAGCAACCACCCCCGGATCGGTCAGACCCGGAGAATCCTGAAACGCCGCCGCCCGCTAGAGGGCCGGCGGCGGGGAGCAGACGAGGAATCGACGCGGCATGGGCGCCACCCTAGCCGCCGTCCGCCACGAAAAGCAGCAGGGTTTTCACGGCTTGCGGGCCACGCCGCCCAGCAGCAGCTCTTCCCAGGGGGCCAGCGGGCCGGGCAGCCGCTCGTCGGGGTGCCATTCGGGGAAGTGCACCACCCCGGGCTCGACCAGCACGAGCCCGTCGAAGTACGCCTCGATCGCCGCGCGCTCGCGGAAGTGGCCGGTGCCCATGGTGGCCTGGAGCAGCGCCTCCAGGGCCTTGGCCTTGGGGTTGCCCGAGGCGAGCATGTTGGAGACGGCCAGGTGGCTGCCGGGGGCGAGTTCGGCGACGTACCGGCGGACCAGGCCGTGGGGGTCGTCGGCGTCGGGGAACAGGTGCAGCAGCCCGATGGCCAGCAGGGCCGTGGGCTGGTCGAGGTCGATCAGGCGGCCCAGCTCGGGGTGGCCGAGCACGGCCTCGACGTCGCGGGCGTCGGCGGTGATCGCGGTGGCGCCGGGGTTGCCGCTCAGGATGGCGCGGGCGTGCGGCTCGACCATGGGGTCGATGTCCACGTAGACGACCCTGGTACGAGGGTCGGCGAACTGGGCGACCTCGTGCGTGTTCTCGATGGTCGGCAGCCCGGCGCCGAGGTCGATGATCTGCCTGATGCCCGCCTCGCGGACGAGGAAGTCGACGATCCGGCCGATGAAGGCCCGGTTGCACCAGACGAGGTCGACCACCTCGGGCACGGCGTCCCTGAGCCGGCGCGCCACCGAGCGGTCGACGGAGAAGTTCTCCACGCCGCCGAGCAGGCAGTCGTGCACGCGGGCCACGCTGGGACGCGTGACGTCGACGCCCGGAGGGGCCCACTCCTGCGCCTCGCCGACGATCATCCGGCCCCCCTTTCAGTCCGTGACGCGGATCGTATCCGTCGCCACCGACGCTTTGTTGGGGGTTTACCGGAGCCTGTCCGGGTAGCGGGAGTCTTGCCCGAGAAAAGACGGAAGAAGAGAGGAAGAGAGCCCAATGGAGCTCTGGAACTATCGTCCTGACGTCTATGACCGGGGTCAGAGTCTGGATCTCGTGGGGTACCACGTCCAGGCGACCGACGGGAAGATCGGGTCCGTCGACGAGGCGACGTACGAGGTCGGCGAGAGCTACATCATCGTCGACACCGGTCCCTGGATCTTCGGCAAGAAGGTGATGCTGCCGGCGCAGGTCGTCACGCGCATCGACCCTCAGGAGCGCAACGTGCACGTCGCGCGCACCAAGGCCGAGATCAAGGACGCGCCCGAGTTCGACGAGGGCAGGTACAAGGAGCCCGAGTACCGCACGCGGCTGGGTGACTACTACGGCCGCTACGGCGGGTGACCCTCGCAGTCTGTCCTAGAGAGAGGGCCGCGTCCGAACAGGGCGCGGCCCTCCGCCCGTTCCGGGCCGCCCCCGCAGGGGCGGCGGGTCAGGGGCGGCAGGTCAGGGCCACCGGCTCTCGCGGCCGGCCACCACCGGCTCGCTCAGCACGCCCAGCCGCTCCAGCAGCGTCACGAACGTCGTCGCGTACGGCGAGTCGGCCACCACCGCCACCACCCGCGGCCAGTCCACCTGCTCGCGCAGCGCCCGCACCTGGGCCAGCAGGGAGCCGTAGTCGCAGGCGTGCTCCGACAGCGGCAGCAGCCACGAGATGACCAGGTCGGTGGCCTCCAGGACGGGCACGATCACCGCGGACGCCTTCAGCGGCTCGGCCCGGTCCAGCAGCTCCTCGGTGATCTCGTGGTCGGAGACCCGGAAGATCAGATCGACCAGCCGGCCCTCGTCGTACGCCTTGACCAGCCAGTCCTCCGGCGGTTTGGCGGTCTCGAAGCCCAGCCCGCGCAGGGCTTCCAGGGCGGCGGGCACGTCGTGCTCGGTGAGCACGAAGTCCACGTCGTGCAGGGAGGGGGCGGCGCCTCTGGCGTAGGCCGCGCAGCCGCCGGCCAGCGCGAACTTCACCCCGGCGTCCTTCAGCCCGGAGCTCGCGCGCTTCAACGTGTCAAGGATGGCGTCAGTGACCGCATGACCATGGCTGCTCATGGTTCCGGGCTACCCTCACGATCGTCATGTAGACGTTGCCGGCAGCCCAAGAGACCGCCCGGAAGAGGGCGCGTAGAGGCAGGGGTTGAGGGTAGCGCCACACCCTATGACCGACATGCTGGAGAAGACGGAACGGGCCTACGGCAACGGGCATGACCGTCCGCTGCGCGGCTACCTGGGCATCCTCGCCACGTACGGCGTGGGGGTGGCCGGTGCGGCGGCGGCCGCGGTGCTCACCAAGAGGAAGCTGCCCGAGCGGGTCGGCGTCCTCGACCTCGCGCTCATGGCGGCCTGCACGCACAAGGTCTCCCGGCGCCTGGCCAAGGACCCCGTCATGAGCCCCCTGCGGGCGCCCTTCACCAAGTACGAGGGTCAGGGCGGCCCGTCGGAGGTCCAGGAGGAGCCGCGCGGGCCGATGGGCGAGCTGCTGGCCTGCCCGTTCTGCCTGGCCCAGTGGGCGGCCACCGCGTACGCCGTGGGCCTGGTCTTCGCCCCCAGGGTGACCAGGCTGGTCGGCGCCACGATGACCGCGGTGGCCGTCTCCGACTGGCTGCAGCTCGGGTACGCCAAGCTGATGAAGTCCGCGGACTAGCGCACCCTGGGGAGCACTTCGCGTTCGTAGAAGTCGAAGAACGCGTCCTGCTCCGTGCCTATCTGGTTGACGTAGACCTCGTCGAACCCCGCGTCCACGTACTCCTTGAGCGCCCGCGCGTGGACCTCGGGGTCGGGGCCGACCGGGCTGCCGCCCACGGCCTCGTCCTCGGTGACCGACTCGGCGAGCTGCTCGAAGTGGCGCGGCAGCGGCAGGATCTGCGACGCCTCCCCCTTGATCCCCTGCGTGGGCCACAGGCGGTGGACGGTCTTGCGCGCGGTGGCCTCGTCGGCGGCGTAGCACGCCTTGAGGCCGCCGAGCGCCGGTTTGCCCGCGCCGCCCGCCTCGCGGAACCGCGTGACCGACTCGGCGTCCGGCGCGGTGGAGATGTAGCCGTCGGCCAGCCGGCCGGCCAGCGTCGTGGACTTCTCGCCGAACCCCGACATCAGGATGGGCACCGGCTCGTCGGGGAGCGTGTAGAGCCGGGCCGTGTCCACGCGGTAGTGGGCGCCCCGGTGGGTCACCAGCTTGCCGGTGAACAACTCGCGCATCAGCCCGACGGCCTCTTCGAGCATCTCCAGGCGTTCGCTGAGCGGGGGCCAGCGCGACTCGACGACGTGCTCGTTCAGCGCCTCGCCGGTGCCCACGCCGAGCCGGAACCGTCCGCCGGTGAGCGCCCCGGTGGTGGCGGCGGCCTGCGCGACGACGACCGGGTGCGTACGGATGAGGGGGCAGGTGACGGCGGTGGTGATGGGCAGCGAGGTCGCCTCGGCCAGCGCGCCCAGCACGGACCAGACGAAGGGCGCCTGGCCCTGCTCGTCCAGCCAGGGGTGGAAGTGGTCGGAGATCCACAGAGCCTCGAAACCGGCGCGTTCTGCGGCCTTGGCCTGACGCACCAGTTCTTTGGGCCCGTGTTCCTCACACGACAAGAAATAGCCGAATGTCGTCATGAATCACCACCTGCCCGTTACGGCGGAGGAAAACATGTTACGGAGTCGCGCGTGGGGGCAGTTGCAGTCACATGGCTACTTTGCTTTGGATCATCGCCGTAATCCTCGTCATCTCCGGGATCTACGTGATTCTGGCCCGTCGCGACCTCCTTTGGGGGATCGTGCTCATCGTCCTCGGCTTCCTCGTGGGGCCGGGTGGGGTCAGCATCTTCAATGTGTAGGGCGGACGCCGCTCCGCACTCCGTCCGTGACGACCCGCTGGGCCGAACCTCGAGAACGGCCCAGCGGATCACCTAGTTTTGCCGAAATATCAGCACCACCTGCCCTCAATCCCGAATGATCGGGCATGGGGAGCGAGTGAGCAGATTTCCGCCGTTCAGCCGCTACGAGATGAACGCGGCTTCGGCACGGGTCCGTGAGCAACTTGTTCACGTTCGCCGCCACCTGCGTACCCAGGCCATCCTCGACGAGGCCACGGCCCGCCTGGCCACCCGGCTCAACATCCGCCCAGGCGAGGCCGCCGAGCAACTCGCCAGGATGGCCCAGCACAGCGGTCTGGAGCTGACCGAGGTCGCCAAGGGCATCGAACGGCCGTCCGAGCTGGTGCTCGAACGACCCGAGGTGCCCGAGTGGGTACGCGGCATGCTGGCGGGCGTGCATGCCTCGGCCCTCTTCCTCACCCCCGTCCAGGACGACGCGGGCCGCGTCGTGGACTTCCTCGTCGTGGCCGCGAACGAGCACGCCAGGACCCCCGCCGGACGCACGGCCGACGACCTGGCCGGACGCCGCCTGCTTGAGGTCAGCCCCGGCGTGGCCGGTTCCGGCCTGCTGGACGACTACATCGCCGTGTACGAGTCGGGCGAGTCCCTGCACCACATGCCGCTGGAGTTCGTCGAGGCCATGGACTACCGGCTGTGGCCGGCGACCCTCGCCGTGCGCGCCGCGCGCGTGGACGAGGGCCTGCTGGTGAGCTGGCGCATCCTCGACGACGAGGAACTGCTGGTCTCCGGCTGGGAACGCGCCCAGCGCCTGGCCGAGCTGGGCTGGGGCGAGTGGAACCTGGCGACCGAGCGCACCCTGTGGACGCCGCAGATGTACGAGATGTTCGGCCGCGACCGCGCCGACGGCCCGATGCCCCTGGAGGAGCTGCCCGGCGTGGTGGTCGCCGAGGACCTCCCCGTCATGGACGAGCAGATCCGCACGCTGCTGGAGTTCCGCGAGGCCGTCGAGAACGAGTTCCGCATCCAGCACCGGCACGGCGTACGCCACCTGTGCGTCTACAGCGAGCCGCTGCTCGACGCGGACGGCGTGCCGGTCAAGGTCCGCTGCCTGGTCCAGGACGTCACGAAGAACCGCCGCAGGGAACGCGCGCTGGCCGTGGCGCACGAGCAGGCGACCAGGGAGAAGGAACGGGCCGAGCAGGAGCACCGGATCACCGTCCAGCTCCAGAACACGATCCTGCCGATCCGCCGGGGCCTCATCCGGCTTCCGGGGCTCGCCGTCGGCGTGCGCTACCTGCCGAGCGAGGACCTGGCCAGGCTCGGCGGCGACTGGTTCAAGGCCCGGCTGATCACCGACGGCCGCGTGCTGCTGGCCATCGGCGACGCCATGGGCCACGGCCTGACCGCCGCGAGCATCATGCTGCAGATGCGCTCGGGGCTGGCCGGCCTGGCCTACACCGGCGCTCCCGCCGGTCAGCTCACCACCTGGCTGAACGACCTCATCGTGCACTCCAACGAGGACGTCACCGTCACGGGAACCGCGATCATCGGCCACTTCGACCCCGAGCGCCGCACGTTCGCCTGGACCAACGCCGGCCACCTCGCGCCCGTCCTCATCAGGGACGGGCGCGGGCAGGCCGTCGACGGGGTCACCGGCACGCTGCTGGGGGCCTTCGACGCGGCCGAGTACGACATGACGGTCACCCAGCTCGAACCGGGCGACACCCTCGTCATGTACACCGACGGCGTCGTCGAGCGGCGCGGGCGGGACCTGGACGTCGGCATCGCCGCGCTGCTGCGGGCCTCGCACTCGTGCGTGGGGGACGACCCCGAGCAGCTGATCGACTGCCTGCTGCACCGGCTCGGCGCCGACGACTCCACCGACGACGTGTGCGTGATCGCCGCACGCGTGCTGTGATCTTCCGGGGTCAGTCGTCGTAGTGGTTGCCCGGCTCCTCCAGGCAGTAGACGCCGTACGCCCTGCCGAGGACGGGCAGGGCGACGTTGCGCACCCGGATGCCGCCCGAGGTCATGCCCTTCTCCGTGCCCTTGTGGGCGTGCCCGTGCAGGATGAGGTCGGCGCCCGCCGTGTCCACCGCCTCGGCCAGCAGGTAGCTTCCGAGGAAGGGGTAGATCTCCAGCGGCTCGCCCTCCAGCGTCTCCTTGATCGGGGAGTAGTGGGACAGCACCACGCGCTGGTCGGCCACGAGCTCCTTGAGCGCGACCTTCCACGCCTCGGCGATGTAGCGCGTGTGGGAGATGAAGTTCTTGATCTCGCGCTCGCCGAACTCGCTGGCGCTCTTGCCGGCGAACCCGCCGCCGAACCCCTTGCCGCCGACCACGCCCAGCTTCCGGTCACCGCACTGGATCACCGCGCCGTCGTCGTCGAGCACGATGACGCCGGCGTCGCGCAGCTCGGCGGCGATCTCGTACTGCAGGTCGGAGTGGTAGTCGTGGTTGCCCAGGACCGCCACGGTGGGGATGGGCAGGCCGCGCAGCTCGTCGGCCACGACCCGGCCCTCCTCCAGCGTGCCGTGCCGGGTGAGGTCTCCCGCGACCATGAACACGTCGGCACGTTCCTCGATGCCCTCAAGCCTGCGCCGGTACTGGCCTCTGACGTCCTCGCCCAGGTGGATGTCGCCCACCGCCGCGATTCGCAGGTCAGTCAAGATGCTCATCCTCCCCCGGCGCCGAGACGTCGACCACGCGTATCTCGTTGTGCAGGTGCAGCTGGGGCGCGATCTCCCGCGCCACCTCGCCGAGCCTGTCGCGCTGCTCGGCTCCGCTCACCTGACCACGCAGGAACAACTGGTCGCCGCGGACGTCGACCCGGATGCCCAGCTCGTGCGTGCGTCCGTCCTCGGCCAGCGCCTGTTGGACGCGGGCCGCGACGTACTGCGGAGCTTCCATCGCTTGCCTCCTTCTATTGTCGCCGCATGCCCGGGGATTAAGGGCTCAAACGGCGCGAATAAGGTCTATAACGGCCCGTTCCACCGTCCCGTGGGTGGCGAGCTGCCCGTAGTCGGCGTCCGCTCCGAGCTCGGTGAGGGCCGCGGAGATCGTCCTGTCCTGGTCGTACGCCTCCACCACCCGCGGGTCCACGTACGACGCCCGCGCCACGGTCGGCGTGTTGCCCAGATACTCGGCCACCTCCCGCATCACCCGGGTGACCGCCCGCTTCCTGGCGGCGCCGCTCCCCCGGGCGTGCTTGGAGACCGCCAGGCCCACGGCGGCCAGGACGGTCGCGTGCCAGGTCCGGAAGTCCTTGGCGCTTACCTCGCAGCCGAGCAGTTCGCGCAGGTAGTCGTTGATGTCCTCGCTCTTGACGTCACCCCAGCCGCCCTCCGGACGGCGGTAGCGGAGCAGTTCGCCCTCCGCGCCGAGCGCCTTGAGCGAACGCAGCACCGTGCAGGCTCCGGGGTCGGCCACCACGACCTCGCGGGAGATGTCCCCCTTGGCCTGGTAGGCGCAGGTCACCACGCCGTTGCTGCAGGTCACGTGGTCCATCCGCAGGGTGGCCAGGCCGTAGGTGTCGTAGCTCTCGCCGCCGATCCTGAAGAAGCCGACGTCCAGCAGGCGGGCGGCGGCGGCCAGCACCCGGTCCCTGGTCAGGCCGCGGCCCTTGAGGCGGTCGTCCACGGCCTTGCGGAACGCGGGCAGGCGCTCGGCCACCTCCAGCACGTGGTCGAACTTCGCCTTGTCCTGCTGCTCGCGCCACAGGTCGTGGTAGCGGTACTGCCTGCGTCCTGCCGCGTCCACGCCGACGGCCTGGAGGTGGCCGTACGGGGAGGGGCAGATCCACACGTCCTTCCACGCCGGGGGGATGACGAGCGACCTGATGCGCTCCAGCGTCGCCTTGTCGCGCACCGGCCGCCCGTCCGGTCCTTCGTAGCTGAACCCGCGCCCGCGACGGCGCCTGACGATCCCCGGCTCACTCTGGTCACTGGGATGTAGCTCGGGCACGCAGGGCGGCTACCCAGCACGTTAGGCAACAAACAGGACGGGCAGGTGAGCGGCATGCCTGAGAACACGGATGACGGTAGATGGCACGAAGAGGGTGACCGGAAGGGCCACCCCATGGTGCCCGCCACACCGCGCGACGTGGTGCACATCAGGGTGGGATCGTTCATTCTGGTGTTCCTCTTCGCGTTCACGGTGCTGGGGCTCATAGCAGGAGCGCCGGTGATGGCAGGGATCGCGATCGTGTTGTTCATCATCACGATCGTCGACATCGCCCTGGCGATCCGGCGGCAGAAGGACCGAAACACTGGAGAGGCAGGCTGACAACCGACATGGCATCCCTTCGAGGACGCGTGGTAGTGGTGACGGGCGCGAGCGGCGGGGTCGGACGGGCGGTGGTGCGCGAGCTGGGCGCTCGCGGCGCGCGGGTGGCCCTGATCGCCCGCGGCACGGCGGGCCTTGGCGCGGCCGCCGTGGACGTGGGAACCGCGGGCGGGGACGCGAAGGTCTACGAGGCGGACGTGGCCGACTACGAGCAGGTGAAGGCGGCGGCGGAGCGCATCGAGGCGGAGATGGGACCGATCTCCGCCTGGATCAACACCGCCTTCTCCTCAGTCTTCGCCAAGTTCACCGATATTTCGCCAGATGAGTACGCTCGTACGACTTCGGTGACGTACCTCGGCTACGTGTGGGGCACCAAGGTCGCCCTCGACCTCATGGGCCCCCGCAACGCCGGGACCGTCGTCCAGGTCGGCTCGGCGCTGAGCCATCGCGGCATCCCCCTCCAGTCGGCGTACTGCGGGGCCAAGCACGCCATCAAGGGCTTCACCGAGTCGCTGCGCACCGAGCTGCTGGCCGACCGGAGCGGCATCGACGTCACGCTCGTCCAGCTCCCTGCGGTCAACACCCCTCAGTTCGAGTGGGTGCTGTCCAAGCTGCGGCGGCACCCCCAGCCCGTCCCCCCGATCTACCAGCCGGAGGTCGCGGCGCGCGCCATCGTGTACGCCGCCGAGCACCCCGGACGCAAGGAATACTGGGTGGGCGCCAGCACCGCGGCCACCCTCATGGCCCAGCGCGTCGCCCCCGCCCTGGTGGACCGGTACCTCGCCAGGACCGGCATCCAGTCCCAGCAGACGGACGAGAAGCAGCCGAGCGGGGTGTCGAACCTCTGGGAGCCGGCCGACGAGGACAAGGACTACGGGGCGCACGGCACGTTCGACCGGCGCTCACACGGTCACAGCCCGCAGGTGTGGCTGTCGCAGCATCGGCGGGCTGTGATGGTGGCGGCGGGGGGTTTGGCTGCGGCGGTGACGGTGGCTCGGCGGCTCGCCCGCTGACCCGGCTTCTTCTTCGGGCTCCCGCCCGGCACCTGGTCACCGGGTGGGCCGCGGGAGCCCACCCGGGGTGCTCGCTTCGCTCGCCATGGCCACCCGCCTCGGGGCCGATTACCAGGTGGGCCATGGGAGCACCAGGTGCACAGCGGTGCCCCCCGAGGTACCAGCCAGGCCCTACCGCCCATCTGGCAGCGGACCTACTCACCCTCCACCAGCCGTCCCGCAGATCACTGGCCAGGCAACGGGAAGGTCCCCGGCCACTGCGATGTCCGTGGTCGCAGGGCCGCCCGAGCTGATCAAGGCGGTGCGGCTCAGCGCCCCGGCAAGGCTCGCTCCAGCTCGATCAGAGCCAGCGCGGGCCCCTCCTCGAACTCGTGGTCGTGAGTCCTGCCGGTCTCGGTGAAGCCGTTCTTGGCGTAGAAGCGGCGAGCCTGGGCCGAGTCCCGGAGCGTCCACAGGTGCACGTCGTCGTACCCGGCGTCGCGTGCCGCGTCCAGGACTGCCATCAGCAGAACAGCGGCGATGCCGCTGCCCCAGACGTCCGGATGGGCGAAGAAGGTATAGATCTCCGCGGAGCCGGGACGGGAGGTGGAGGCCCCGAACCGGGCGAAGGCCCCGGGCCGGTCGTTCAGGCGTGCCAGCAGGATCGGGTCCGCGCCCTCGGCCAGGATGCCGTGCCACTTGCCGCGCCGCTCCTCGATCCCGGCCTCGGCGACCTTCGGCGCGCACAGCGGGCCGTGCGAGACGCCCCAGGACAGGGCGTGAATCTCGCCGAGGACGTCCCCGTCCCCAGGTTGCGCGGGGTTGACCGTGATCACGTCAGGCATGACTCAGACACTACTGTCGGCTCCCGTTGCCGACTCGTCCGGGGCTGGGACTCGACAGCACTGCCGCATTCGTGACGCTGCCGTTGGGGGCGATCAGGCGGAGCGACTCCAGGAGGGCCTTGTCCGCCAGCTCGGCCAGGTGATCGCGCCCGCCGGCGATCAGCAACCGCCGGAGCCTTTCGAACTCCACCGCGCTCAGTTGGCCGATGCTGAGGCTGGAGGCGTCGGCCGACCAGTCGACCTGGCCGCGAGCGATCATGACCTCGCGCTGCTGGTGCGGGGGGAACGGCAGGCACTGCTTGCCGAGGCGACGGGTGGCGAGGCCCGCGGCGTCGCTGTGCGGCATCACCCCCGCGGGACCGTGATCAGGATCAGCTGTACGCCTTCGACGAACCCGCTCTTCCACGAAAGCGGTGATCGGCGGGTTCGTCCGGCCGAAGATCCCCTTCCGGATGCCCTTTCTCAGTTGGTCTCAGTGCGTCTCCTGTCCCTTACGGGAGGATCGCGGTGGCTTCGACCTCGACCAGGTGGTCCGGGACGGACAGGGCCGCGACGCCCAGCAGGGTTGCCGGTGGGGTCGCCGTCGTGCCCAGTTTCGCCTTCGCCCGGGAGATCCCGTCCAGGAGCGCGGACATCTTGTCGGGGGTCCAGTCCACGACGTGGACGGTCAGCTTCGCCACGTCGTCGAACGTCCCGCCGGCCCCGGCGAGGGCGGTGGCGACGTTGAGGTAGCACTGTTCGACCTGCGCGGCGAGGTCGCCCGCGCCGACCGTGGCGCCCTCGGCGTCCCAGGAGACCTGTCCGGCGACGAAGACCAGCCTCGTTCCGGACGCGACCGCCGTCTGGTGGTAGACGTCGATCGCGGGCAGGCCGTCGGGGTTCAGCAGGGTGACGGGCATGGTGTGCGCCTCCTGACAGGGGTGGCCGGAACGCGCGTACGGCCACCCAAGACTCTCTTGTGGTTACTGAGGAACTGTAGGAGAGTGTTCGCTGACGTGGAAGAACGCACTTTTCAGTGACTGGGGAACCTCATGGTGACCAAGCAGTTCAAGGGCTCGGAGGGCGAGGCGGACCTGAGGCGGGCCGACTCCCTGGCGCGGGAGATCTTCACGGACGTCGCCAACAAGTGGGCGTTCCTGATCATCGAGGCCATCGGCGAGGGCACCCTGCGGTTCGGCGAACTGCGTGACCAGGTCGAGGGCATCAGCCACAAGATGCTCACCCAGAACCTGCGCATGCTGGAGCGCAACGGGCTGGTCGAGCGGACGGTGTATCCGACCGTGCCGCCGCGGGTGGAGTACACCCTCACCGAGCCGGGACGGGCCCTGCGCGCGACGGTCGACGCGATGTGCGCGTGGACGCAGCGCCACCTCGGCGACATCGAGGCCGCCCGCCACCGCTTCGACGCCTGACGCCTGACGCCCGACCCCGCCCGACCCCGCCCGCCGCCGCTTCGACGCCTGACGCCGCACGCTCCGGGACCGCCCGGGCGAGGGAGGTTTCAACTGCCGACAAATGGGGTCAGGTGACGTCAGGCCCGAGTTAAGCGCCGCGCAGGGGGTAGGCGGCGTGAAACTCACGAGGAGGGTCTTGATGCCTGAACGCGATCTCCCGTACTTGACCGAACTGGCCGCGCAACTGCGCGTCGACTCCGTACGCGCCGCCGCGGCGGCCGGTTCCGGGCACCCCACCTCGTCGATGTCGGCCGCGGACCTGATGGCCGTGCTGTTCGCCTGCCACCTCAGGTACGACTTCGACCGCCCCGACAACCCCGGCAACGACCACCTGATCTTCTCCAAGGGCCACGCCTCCCCCCTTCTGTACTCGCTCTACAAGGCGGCGAAGGTCATCGACGACGAGGAGCTGCTGTCGTTCCGGCGCCGGGGAAGCCGGCTGGAGGGACACCCCACCCCCCGGCTGCCCTGGGTGGACGTCGCGACCGGCTCGCTCGGTCAGGGGCTGCCGGTGGGCGTGGGCGTGGCCATGGCGGGACGGCTGGAACGGCTGCCGTACCGGGTGTGGGTGCTGTGCGGCGACAGTGAGCTGGCCGAGGGGTCCATCTGGGAGGCGGCCGAGCACGCCGGGGCCGAGGGGCTGGCCAACCTGGTCGTGATCGTGGACGTGAACCGGCTGGGACAACGCGGCCCGACCCGGCACGGATGGGACACGGGGGCGTACGCGCGCCGGTTCGGCGCCTTCGGCTGGCACACGATCGAGATCGACGGCCACGACCCCGGCCAGATCGACTTCGCGCTGGGGGACGCCTGCAACACCCGCCGGCGTCCCACCGTGATCCTGGCCAAGACCCGCAAGGGCGAGGGGGTCGTCGAGGTCGAGAACCGGGAGGGCGCGCACGGCAAGGCGCTCAAGGATCCCGACAAGGCCATCGACGAGCTGGGCGGCCCGCGCAGCGTCCATGTGGAGGTGCACAGGCCGGAGGGCGAGGCCGAGCCGTACCACTTCGACCCGCGACCGGCGACGCTGCCCGAGTACGAGGTCGGCGCGAAGGCGGCGACCAGGGCGGCGTTCGGCGCGGCGCTGACGGCGCTCGGCGCGGCCCGCGGCGACGTGGTGGCGCTGGACGGCGAGGTGGCCGACTCGACGAAGACCGAGGAGTTCGGCCAGGCGTTCCCCGAGCGCTTCTTCGAGATGTACATCGCCGAGCAGCAGCTCGTGGCGGCGGCCGTCGGCCTGTCGGTGCGCGGCTGGAGGCCGTACGCGGCCACCTTCGCGGCGTTCCTGACCAGGGCGCACGACTTCGTCAGGATGGCCGGCGTGAGCCAGGCGTCGATCCGGCTGGTCGGCTCGCACGCCGGCGTCTCGATCGGCGAGGACGGCCCCTCGCAGATGGGCCTGGAGGACCTGGCCATGATGCGGGCGGTGTACGGCAGCACGGTGCTGTACCCGTGCGACGCCAACCAGGCGGCGGCGCTGACCGTCGAGATGGCGGACGTGTCAGGGGTGTCCTACCTGCGCACCACCCGCGGCGAGACGCCGGTCATCTACCCGCCCGGCGAACGCTTCCCGGTGGGCGGCTCGCGCGTGCTGCGGCGCTCGCCCGACGACCGGGTCACGATCGTGGCGGCCGGGATCACGGTGCACGAGGCGCTGGCGGCGGCCGACGAGCTGAAGGCGGCCGGCGTCCCGGTCGGCGTGATCGACCTGTACTCGGTCAAGCCGGTGGACGCGGCGGTGCTGGTGGAGGCCGCCACGACGACGGGCAACCTGATCACGGTCGAGGATCACCGGCTGGAGGGCGGTCTCGGCGACGCCGTGCTGGACGCCGTCAGCGAGCTCGGCCCGCGGGTGGTGAAGCTCGCCGTGACCGGGTTGCCCGGGTCGGCGACGCCTGAGGAACAGCTCGCGGACGCCCGCATAGACCGCCACGCGATTGCCGAGGCGGTCAAGCGGTTGCTGTGAAGGAACTAGCGGGCTTTCGCCGTGGCCTTCCTGTTGGCCTTCTTGATGGCGTCCACCAGCTCCTTCTTGGTCATCCTGGATCGGCCGCGCACCCCGAGCCTGGACGCCACGCCCTGCAAGTGCTCCTTGCTGGCGTTGGCGTCCACGCCCTCCTGGGTCCTGCCGGAGCGGTCGGTCGCGCCCTTGTCGGACGGTCCCTTCTCCCCCTTGGGCTCCCAGTGGTCCCCCACCTTCTCGAAGGAGTGCTTGAGTGCGGCGAACGCGGTCATGTGCGCGCGCCTGCCCTCTCCGTACTCCTTCACGGCGGAGTCGTGCGCCTTGATCCACGTGTTCTGTGCCTTCTTCGGCGAACGCTTGATGGTCGACGGCAGCTCGTCAACGGCTGGCATGTCGATTCACCTCCTACAGCGGCGGCTCGTCGTAGTGGCGGCGCTCCTCGTACACCGTGGTCCTGCGGGTCTCCGGCTCCTCGTAGATCTCGTGCCGGTGCACCGGCTCGTCGATCGGGCCGACCGCCCTGCGGGTGACGCTGATCCGGTAGATGCCGAACAGCAGCCCCGCCAGGCCGCCGAGCATGAGGATGACGCCCACGACGTTGATGTCGAGACCGGCGAGGTCGAACTCGACGGCCCAGGTGAGGATCGCACCGAGCATGATGAGGATGATGCTTCCGGCGATGGTCATCAGATTTACCTCCTTGACACGAAGGAACCTCTATCCACATGTCGAAAAACAAACCAGTCGTGGTGATCGGGCTGATGGGATCGGGTAAGACGACCGCGGGCCGCCTCCTCGCCACCGCGCTGGGGATGCCGTTCACCGACAGCGACCCGTTCCTGGAGAGAGAGCACGGCGGCACGGCGGCGCAGATCGCCGTCCGCGAAGGGGCCGAGGCGCTGCACCGGTACGAGGCCGAGCACGTGCTGGCGGCGCTGGCGGGCGAGCCGAAGGTGATCGCGGCGGCGGCCAGCACCGTGGAGGACCCCCGGGTGCGCGAGGCGCTGCGCGAGGCGTTCGTGGTCTGGGTGGACGCCGCCGACGCCGTCCTGGCCCGGCGCATGAGCTCGGGGGCGCACCGTCCCGAGTTCCAGCCGGCGCAGATGCGGGCCCGGCGCGAGGGCTACTTCCAGCAGGTGGCGGACCTGACGTGCGACGTCGGCGTGCTGACCCCCGAGGAGGTGCGCGACGCGGCCCTGCGGAAAATGGGTTTGCCCGCCGATGAGCAGGACTGATACCCAGAGGGGATGTTCGCCGAGAAACCCACTTTGACGGGTGAGCGCGTCAGGCTGCTCCCGGTCGGCCCCGAGCACGTCGAGGGCCTGATCACGTTGATCAGCGATCCGGAGGTGCAGCGGCTCACGGGCTCGCACGGCGAGGTCGACCACGACGTGGCCCGCCAGTGGTACAGCACGAGGGGCGAGCACGCCGACCGCCTCGACCTGGCCATCATGGCCGGCGACGAGTACGTCGGCGAGGTCGTGCTCAACGAGCTCGACCGGCACAACCTGTCGTGCAACCTGCGGATCGCGCTGATCGGCGCGCGGGTCTTCGGCAAGGGCTACGGCACCGAGGCGATCGAGCTGGTCCTCGGCCACGCCTTCGCCGCCACGCCCCTGCACCGCATCGGCCTCGGCGTCTTCACCTTCAACGACCGGGCGCGGCACGTCTACAAGAAGATCGGGTTCGTGGAGGAGGGCGTGCAGCGCGACACCCTGCTGTGGGAGGGCGAGTGGCACGACTCCGTGACGATGTCGGTGCTGCGGCCGGAGTGGCAGTCAAGATCCGGAAGCCTGGCATAATGATCATGACGCATGGGTCCCCCGAGGCGCGCGGGGGACCTGTGGTCGTTCACCGACAACCAACGGCCGGTCCGGCGCATCTAAGCATCAGTGACGATGCGCTTGGTGCCTGGTGATCCCGAGAGGCTGGGCGGCTTCTGGCTGGCCGCCCGGCTCGGCGCGGGCGCGCGCGGGGTGGTCTACGACGCCTACGACGACGAGGGCCGCCGCTACGCGGTGAAGGTGCCCCGGGTCGAGGTCGAGCCGGTCGCGCGGGTGAGCTGCCCGCATCTGGCGGAGGTGGTCGCCTCCGGGGTCGATCACGGCATCCCCTACGTGGTGAGCGAGTTCGTCGACGGGCCCGACCTGCGGCAGGCGGTCGAGCGGCACGGGCCGTACCGGGGCGAGGAGCTGGCGGCGCTGGCCGGCGCGCTGGCCGGGGCGTTGCGCACGCTGCACGCGGCCGGGCTGACGCACCGCGATCTGCGGCCGGAGAGCGTGCTGCTGGCGGCGGGCGGCCCCAAGGTGATCGACATGGGGGCGGCGGTCGGCGGGTCGCTGGGGGCGACGTGCACGTACCTGGCCCCCGAGATCCTGACCGGCAGCGGCCACGAGCCGGCGACGGACGTCTTCTCCTGGGGGGCCGTGGTGCTCTACGCGGCCACGGGCGGCGACCCGTTCTCCGGGCGCAGTCTCGGCGCGGTGCTGCACCGGCTGCTGACCGTCGACCCCGACCTGAGCGCCCTGCCCGACGGGCTGCGCGAGCTGGTCGGGCGGGCGCTGGCCAAAGACCCCGCCGCCCGTCCCGCGGCCGACGAGCTGCTGGTCGAGGCCGACCCGGCCGCGTTGCGCCCGCCGGCGGGCGTGGCCGGGCACAGGTCGCTCGGCGAGCTGGCCGAGCGCGTCTACGCCGGGCTCACGCCGCGCCAGCAGGAGGCGGTGCCGGGCCTGCTGCTGCGCCTGATGGACGGCGACGACCCCCACGACGAGGGCGGCGTGCTGGCCCCGCTGATGGACGCCGGGCTGCTCGTGCGCCGCAGCGTGCGGGTGCCGCCGACCGAGACCGCGGTCGGCAAGCTCGTGGCCGTGCGCGACGACCGGGTCGCGCCGGCCAGCGCCGCGCTCTACCGGGCCTGGCCACGCCTGCGCGGCTGGGTGGCCGACGAGCGCGACGGCCTGGCCGTCCACCGCGAGCTGCGCCTGGCGGCCGACCGGTGGTCGCGCCACCGGCGCGGGCACACCTACCTCTACCGGGGCGACCGGCTCGACACGGCGCTCGGCTGGGCCGCGGCCAAGCGCCGCCACCTGCGGCTCAGCCAGCTCGAACGCGACTTCATCGGCGCGAGCGTGGCCATGTCCAAGCAGCGCAGGCGGCTGCTGCGCCCCTCGATGGCGACCCTGGCCGCCGCGCTGGCCGTCGCGGTGTCGATGTCCGCCGTCTCGCTCAACGGCGAGCGGGAGCTGCGCGGGCACCTTCTGGAGGCCAACGCGCGGGCCGTGGCCGCCCGTGCCGAGGCGCTGCGCTCCTCCGACCCGCGCACGGCGATGCGGCTGAGCGTGGCGGCCTGGCGGATGTCGCCGGTGTTCGAGGCGCGGGTGGCGTTGCATGCCTCGCTGGCGCAGCCGGAGCTGGGCGTGTTCACCGACCCCGCGGCCGACGAGCGGGCCGGCTACCTGCTGCGCGGCGACGACCTGGTCAGGTGGCGCGACCGCACGCTGACCGTCTGGGACGTGCGCAGCGGCCGGCAGCTCGCCGCGCACGCGCTCCCCGAGGGCAGCGCCGCGCTGAGCGACGACGGCCGGTACGCCGAGGGCCCCGGCGGGCAGCCCGTCGAGGTGGCCACCGGCCGGGCCCCCGCGACCGGGACGTACACGATCACCAGCGGCAACCGCACCAGGGTCTACCGGGGCGCCGAGGTGCTGCTCGACGTGCTCGACCGGCGGGTGGCGGTGTCGCGCGACGGGAGCCGGGCCGCGGTCTCCGACCTGGACGGGCGGGTCGAGCTCTGGTCGCTGCCCGGCCGGGCCAAGGAGCGGGAGTTCGCCGTCCGGCCGCAGACCGGGCCGGACCGGTCGGCGCCGCCCCTGTCGTTCAGCCCCGACGGCCGCACCCTGGCGGTCGCGGGCCGCGACGGCGTGACCCTCCTGACGCCGGGCGCCGAACCGCCGCAGGGGGCCCCGACCGGCGCCGCCGCCACCGCGTTCGCGGCGGAGGCCGCTGGCGGGGAGCTGCCGGCGGACGGCTCCGCCGGCACGCCCGTGTTCAGCCCCGACGGCAGCCTGCTCGCCCTCCCCGGCCGGGACGAGGTGCGCCTGTGGAGCGTGGCCGACCGGCGGCTGGCCGGCGCCTACCGCTTCCGCGGCGACCAGCACGGCGACCTGGCCTTCTCCGCCGACGGCCGCACCCTGCGCTACCTGAGCGGCCTGGGCTCGGTCGTCTCGCTCGACGTCTCCGGGCTGCCCGCGCCCTTCTCCGGCGTCCGCACCGCCGCGCTGTCGAGCGACGGCCGGGTGGCGGCCAAGGACGTCGGGAACGCCATCCGGCTCACCGACGTGGTGGCGCGCAAGCCGCTGGCCGAGATCGCCGCCACCGGCGACGTGGCCTTCGACGCCGCGGGCAGGCTGCTGGCCGTGGCGGGCGACCCGGTCACCGTCTGGGAGGCGTCGGGCGGCAGGAGGGTCGCCGTCATCGACGCGGGCGGCGACGTGCCCGCCGTGGCCCTGTCCCCCGGCGGCGACACGCTGGCCACCGCGCGCGGCCGGCTGCTGGAGACCTGGGACGTGCGCGCCGGCCGCCGGATCAGGGCCTACGAGGGTGCGGGCGACCTGGCGATGGCCTTCAGCCCCGACGGCTCGACGCTCGCCTCCGGCACGAACCTGCTCGACCTGCGTACCGGCGAGGTCACCCCGCTCGCCCCGGCCGCCGCCCGGCCCACCGCGCTCGCCTTCTCCCCCGACGGCCGCACGCTGGCCCTCGGGCTCGGCGGCGGACGCGTCGAGCTGTGGGACGTGCGCGGGCGCCGGCGCGCCGGCTCGGTCGAGACCGGCCCGGCCCCCGTACGCGACCTGCGCTTCTCCCCTGGCGGCGACCTGCTCGCGATCGACGCGGAACGCACCTCCCTGTGGGACGCCGGCACGCTGCGCGAGGTCGGCCAGGTCGGGTCGTGGTCCGAGGGCCTGGCCTTCAGCCAGGACGGCCGCAGGCTGCGCGGCGTGGCGGCCGACGGCAGCGTCCGCGAGAGCCCGGTCGACCCGGCGCTGACGGCGCAGGAGGTGTGCGCCCGCGCGGGCGGGCCGCTCAGCCAGGACGAGTGGACCCGGCTGATCCCGGAGAGCGGCTACCAGGGCGGCTGCTGAGCCGGGCGGCAGGTCAGGAGGCGGGGACGGTCTTGAGCACCCTGCCCTGAGGGTCGGCCGCCAGGTAGCCCGTGCGGTAGGCGTCGGTGAGGTAGATGAGCATGACCTGCTTGGGGTTGGTGAAGACGTAGTCGGGATCGATGATGACGTAGCGGGCGGTGGGCTTGCGCACGCCGAGGACGCTCTGCGCCTTCTTGAACAGGCCGGGCAAGGCGTCCCAGTTGTACTTGGCCAGGTCGACGGTCGGGGTGCGGATGGTGGAGCCGGGGCCCTCGTGGGTGGCCTTGCCGTCGCGGTAGGCGTAGCGGTCGTAGACGCCCGGGTCGTCCTTGACCGGGGCCTCGGCGGAGATGTACGTCGGGTAGACGACCATCCGGACGACCTTGGTGCCGCCCATGACCGGCTTGAGCGCCTTGATCGCGGCGCGGACGCCGTCGGCGGTGAGCAGGTTCTCCGGCTGCGGCTGCGGCTCCTCGCTCGCCTTCGGCTCCTCGACGTCGGTGGTCTCCACCGGGGTGATCTGCGGCGTGTTCGGCTGGGTCGGCTCCTCAGCGCCGCGCACGCCGGGCAGCAGCGTGTAGACCAGCACGCCGGTCACCGCCAGCGCGCCCACGGAGGCCGTCACGGCGGCGACCGGCGAACGGCGGGCGCGACGCGACGCCATGGTGCCGGCCTGCGAGAACGACGGCTCCGTCCCCCAGGGCCGCGGCCCCCCGGGCGGCACGGTGGCCCCCTGCCGCGCCCCGGGCGGCACGGTGGCCCCGTACGGCGGGCCTTGCCGGAGCGGGCCGGGCGACGGCGGGAAGTGACCCTGGTGGAGCGGTCCCGAGGGGGCGGACGGGGGGCCGGGCTGGAGCGGGGCCGGGGCGGGCTGCGGGGCGGGGGGCGGGGCGGGGGGCGGGTAGGCGGGCGGGGCCGCGCCGGGGTCGGCGGCGGCGGCGAGCATGCGGTCGAGGGTCTCGGCGTCGGGACGCCCGGCCGGGTCGCGGCGCAGCAGCGCGCCCAGCACCGGACCGAGCGGGCCGGCCCGCTCCGGCGGCGGCACGTCCTGGTTGAGCACGGCGGCCAGCGTCGCCAGCGTGGTGCTCCTGCGCAGCGGGTGGCGACCCTCGACGGCCACGTACAGCAGCATGCCGAGCGACCACAGGTCGGAGGCGGGGTCGCCCTCGTGCCCGTTGATGCGCTCGGGCGCCATGTACTCGGGCGAGCCGATGAACGACCCGGTCGCCGTCAGGCTGGTCGACTCGCGCACGGCGGCGATGCCGAAGTCGGTGAGCACCGACCGGCCGTCCTCGCGCAGCAGCACGTTGGCGGGCTTGACGTCGCGGTGCTGGATGCCGACGGCGTGCGCGGCGCGCAGCGCGGACAGCACCTCGCGGCCCAGCCGGGCGGTCTCCCAGGGCGTCATCGGCCCGCGGGCCAGGCGGTCCTGGAGCGAGCCGCCGGTGACCAGCTCCATGACGATCCACGGGTAGCCGTCACCGCCCGGATCGACGATGTGGTGGATGGTGGCGACGTGCGGATGGTTCAGCCGGGCCAGCGCGCGGGCCTCGCGCAGCACCCTGGCCCGCAGCTCGCGGGCGGCCTCCGGGTCGTGCTCCTCGAACGCGGGATCGGGCGGCCGGACCTCCTTCAGCGCGACCTCGCGGTGGAGGGCGGTGTCCCAGGCGCGCCACACCAGGCCCATGCCACCGCCGCCGAGCCTCTCGGTCAGCTCGAAGCGGTTGTCGATCACGCGTTTGTGCATGGGAAGCAGCGTAGGGCCGCGTCGTGGTCGCCGTCATCAGGGTGGTCGCGGCGGGGACGGGCGGGCTGGTTGGATGGGCGCCATGAACGCAGGCGACCACCAGCTCGGCATCTACCTGACGGGCATGTTCGAAGGCCGCACGCCGGAGCTGACCACCGATCTGTCGGCCCTGGAGGGCGCGGCCGGGCGGGTGCTGCCGCCCGAGGCGCTGGGGTACATCGTGCCGAGCGCGGGCAGCGGCTCGACCGCGCGGGCCAACCTGGAGGCGTTCGAGCGGCGCCGGATCGTGCCGAGGATGCTGCGCGGCGTCGCGCGGGAGCGTGACCTGTCGTGCGAGGTGCTGGGCACCCGGATGGCGGCGCCGGTGCTGGTGGCGCCCATGGGGGTGCAGACGCTGGCCCACGAGGAGGGCGAGCTCGCCACCGTGCGGGCCGCGGCCGCGGTCGGCGTCACGTACGTGCACTCGACGGCCGCCGCCCACGACTTCGAGCAGGTGGCGGCGGCCGGCGGGGACGCGCCGCGCTGGTACCAGCTCTACTGCCCGACCGACCGGGACGTGTGCCTGAGCTTCCTGCGCCGGGCCAGGGCGACCGGCCACTCGGTGCTGGTGGTCACGCTGGACACGACGCTGCTCGGCTGGCGTCCGGCCGACCTCGACCGCGGCTTCCTGCCGTTCCTGGCCGGCACGGGCCTCGCCAACTACCTGAGCGACCCCCACTTCGCCGGGATCGAGAACCCGGTCGCCCACTGGGCGGGCATGTTCCCCAACCCCGGCCTAAGCTGGGACGACCTGTCGTTCCTGCGCGACCACTGGGACGGCCCGATCGTGCTCAAGGGCATCATGAGCACCGAGGACGCGCGCCTGGCCGCCGAGCACGGCGTCGACGGGATCGTGGTGTCCAACCACGGCGGCCGCCAGGTCGACGGCGCCCTGGCCGCGCTCGACGCGCTGCCCGGCATCGCCGAGGCGGTGGGCGACCGGCTGACGGTGCTGTTCGACTCGGGCGTGCGCACCGGGGCCGACGTGGTCAAGGCGCTCGCGCTGGGCGCGCGGGCCGTGCTGGTCGGCCGTCCCGTGCTGTACGGGCTGGCGCTGGGCGGGCAGGCGGGCGTCGAGCACGTGCTGCGCTGCCTGCTGGGCGAGCTGGACATCACGCTCGCCCTGTCCGGCTACTCCGCGTCGCACGAGCTGGGCCCCGACGCGCTCGCCTGAGGGCGCATCGAGGTCCGGAAATGACCGCGATCACCCCTACCGTTGTCCCCATGGATCCCCTCATCTCCCAGCGTGCGCTCAACCGGGCCACGCTCGACCGACAGCTGCTGCTGCGCCGCGGCGACGGCAGCGTGCAGGAGGTCGTCGAACGGCTCGGCGGCCTCCAGGCGCAGACCCCCCACACCTGGTACGTCGGCCTGTGGAACCGCATCGAGGGGCTCAAGCCCGAGGAGGTCTCCGGCCTGCTGGCCGGACGTGAGCTGGTGCGGATCGCGTTGCAGCGCTCCACCATCCACCTGGTCACCGCCCGCGACTGCCTGGCCATGCGGCCGCTGCTGCAGGCCGTCACCGAGCGCATGACCCGTACGACGTTCGGCAAGCGGCTGGCGGGCGTCGACCTGGACGAGCTGGCCGCGGTCGGCCGGGCGCTGCTGGAGGAGCGTGCGATGACCTTCGCCGACCTCGGGCGGGCGCTGGCCGAGCGGTGGCCCGAGCACGACCAGCACGCGCTCGGCCAGGGCGTGCGCTGGCTGCTGCCGCTGGTCCAGGTGCCGCCGCGCGGGTTGTGGGGCAGGAGCGGGCCGGTCGCGCACACCACCGCCGAGTCGTGGCTGGGCCCGGCGGAGGTGCCGCCGATGACGCCCGCCGAGCTGGTCCGGCGCTACCTGGCCGCGTTCGGCCCGGCCTCGGTGCAGGACGCGCAGACCTGGTCGGGCCTGACCAGGCTGGGCGAGGTCGTCGAGTCCATGGACCTGGTCCGCTTCAGGGACGCCGCCGGCCGCACGCTGTACGACCTGCCGGAGGCCGTCCGCCCGGCCGAGGACGTCCCGGCCCCGGTGCGGCTGATGTACGACTTCGACAACCTGTTCCTGTCGCACGCCGACCGCTCGCGGGTGATCAGCGAGCGGGGCGCGGCCGTCATACAGGGGTCGTTCATGGGCACGAACGTGATCCCCCGGATCATCCTGGTGGACGGCGTCACCGCCGGCGACTGGACGGTGACCAGGGCCAAGGGCGTCTCCACGCTGAACGTCCACCAGTGGACGCCGATCGCCGAGCTGGACGA
The DNA here is from genome assembly GCF_044465345.1 of Nonomuraea sp. NPDC049684. Taxonomy (NCBI): domain Bacteria; kingdom Bacillati; phylum Actinomycetota; class Actinomycetes; order Streptosporangiales; family Streptosporangiaceae; genus Nonomuraea; species Nonomuraea sp. NPDC049684. Next base: position 449,661 of record NZ_JBITLO010000004.1, read on the forward strand.
GGTCGAGCGGGAGGCGCGGCTGCTGCTGGAGTTCCTCGCCCCCGGCGACGAGCACGCCGTCTCAGTCCTTGACCGCCCCTCCAAGCCCTGACACGAGCCGCCGCTGCACCGCCACGAAGAAGATCAGCACCGGGATCGTCATCAGCGTCGAGGCCGCCATGATCCCGCCCCAGTCGTTCTCGTCGGGCTTGAAGAAGACGAGCAGCGCCGCGGGCAGGGTCTGGTTGTCCTTGGACGAGATGATGAAGGTGCGCGCGAAGACGAAGTCGTTCCAGGCGGTGATGAAGGAGAACACGCTGGTCGCCACCAGGCCGGGCGCGACCAGCGGGAACAGGACGCGCCACAGCACGGTCGCGCGTCCGGCCCCGTCGATCATCGCCGCCTCCTCCAGCGCCTCCGGCACCCCGGCGACGAACCCGCGCAGCATCCAGATCGCGAACGGCAGCGTGAAGGCGAGCTGCACCACCACCAGCGAGGCCAGCGTGTTGAGCAGGCCCAGGTCCCGGACCACGAAGAACAGCGGGATCGTCAGCGCCTCGACCGGCACCATCTGCGCGACCAGGAACATGATCAGCACGGTCGTCCTGAACCGGAAGGCGAACCTGGTCACGGCCACCGCGGCCAGGAAGGCGACCCCGGCCGACAGCACGACCACGAGGAGCGCCACGATCGCGCTGTTGAGCAGGTAGCGGGCGAAGTTCTCCCCGGTCAGCACCCGGACGAAGTTGTCCAGCGTCGGGTGCGACGTCCAGGGCCTGACCTCCAGCGACTGGATCTCCCCGGCCGGCTTGAGCGCCGACAGGACCATCCAGTAGAGCGGGAACGCGGTGAGCAGGGCGACCACCAGCGCGACCGCGTTGGGCAGAAGACGTCGTCGGTTCACAGGCGTTCCCCACTGCGCCGCAGCGCCCGGATGTAGAACAGGGTGATCACCAGCAGGATCAGCGTCATGACGACCGCGACGGCCGAGCCGAGCCCGTACTCGGAGGAGCCGAAGGCGATCTGGTAGGCGTAGACGTTGAGCACGGTGTTCTGCCCGGCCACGCCGCCGCCGTTGGTCATCACGTAGATCTGGGTGAAGAGCTTGAAGTCCCAGATGACCGACTGGATGACCACGATCGTGACCAGCGGCCGCAGCATCGGCACGATGATCCGCCAGAACCCCTGCCAGGCCGAGGCGCCGTCGAGCGCGGCCGCCTCCAGCACCGAGGCGGGGATGGCCCGGATGCCCGCGTACAGGGTGATCATCACCAGCGGGAACGAGTGCCACACGACCGTCGCGCCGACCACGCCGAAGGTGACCCACCGGTCGTAGAACCAGTTGAACCCGTCGATCCCGAGCACCTGGTTGACCAGGCCGAGGTCGGCGTCGAACAGGAACATCCACACGGTGGAGCCGGTCATCGCGGGGGCCGCCCACGCGCCGAGCGCGGCCAGCGACAGGGCCGTCCTCGGCAGCGGCCCGGTCCTGGTCAGCAGCACGGCCAGGGCCGCGCCGACCGCCAGCGTCGCGACGACCAGCGCCGCCGCGAACCCCACGGTCTGCGCCAGCACCTCCCAGAACCGCCGGTCGCCGAGCAGCGCGGCGTAGTTGCCGAACCCGACGAACGTGCTCGGCTGCCCGCCGCTGACCTGCGCCTGCCGGTAGTCGAAGACCGACAGCAGGCCCAGCATGTAGACCGGGTAGCCGAACACGGGGACCAGCACGGCCGCCGCGGGCAGCAGGTAGAGCCAGGGGCGCCCGCGGCGGGCGGTCGAACCTCGGCTCACGAGCGGCCGAAGGCGGTCTTGACGGCCGCGGCCGCCTCGGTGGTGGCCTGCTCGACGGTGGACCGGCCGGTCGCGACCTTCTGCAGCATCGTGGGGATGACCTTGCCGTTGTCGATCTTCACCCAGGCGGGGTCGAGCGGCACGAACCGGGTGCCCTTGGCCACCGTGTCCAGGAACGGCTTGACGAACGGGTCCTTGGCCGCCAGCTCGTCGCGGGCCGAGGTGAGCGTCGGCAGGTTGCCCATCGCGTCGTACATCTTGCCCTGGTACGCCTTGCCGCCCAGCAGCTTGACGAAGTCCGCGGCCAGGGTGCGGTGACCGGCGTTCTTCAGCACGCCCAGGTTGTTGCCGCCGGCGAAGGCGGGCGCGATCGAGCCCTCGGCCGCGCCGGGCAGCGGCACGACGGCGTACTTGCCGGCCGCCGCGCCGGCGTCCACGGCCGAGCGGTTGAAGTTGCCGAGTATGCCCATCGCGGCCTTGCCGCCGGCGAACAGCTCGACCGTCTTGCCGCCGGTCAGCGAGACGCACGCCTGCGGCGGGCACACCTCGTCGGTCAGCAGGTCCGTGTACGCCTTGACGCCCTTGCGCGACTGCGGCGAGTCGAGCGAGGTGATGTCGCCGCCGGCGTCCCAGACGAAGGGCAGGGCGCCGAAGGTGTACTCGCCGCCGACGGCTATGCCGTACAGGTCGGGCTTCTTCCTGCGGATCGTACGGGCGGCCTCGGTCAGGGCGCCGATGGACGCGGGCGGTTTCAGGCCGAGCTCGTCGAAGACGTCGGTGCGGTAGTAGAGGGCGCGGATGCCGATGAACCACGGCAGGCCGTACTGCTTGCCCTGGACGGAGGCCGACCTGACCAGGTCGGGGGTCAGGTCCAGGCCCTTCAGGTCGGCGGTGAGGTCGGCGAACCCGCCGGCGGCGGCGTACTCGGCCAGGTCGGTGTTGCCGTACTCGGCGACGTCCGGGGAGCTGGCCGGGTCGTTGAAGGCGCCCTTGAACTTCTCGTGCCGGGCGGGCGTGGTGGGGATGTAGGTGACCTCGACCTTGACGTCCGCGTGGGCGGCGGTGAACTCCTTGATCGCCTCGTTGACGACCTTGTCCTTGGGGGCCCGGTTGGGCTCGTCGAAGAGCCAGACGCGCAGCGTCCCCGTCCGCTCGTCGCCGCCGCCGGAGGCGGGAGCGGTCGAGGGCGCGCAGGCGGCCAGCGTGAGCAGGGCCGTTCCAGCCGCGGCAAAGTAAAGAAACTTCACTATTACCTCCTGCGCCGACACTAGGAATTCGCTCTGGAGTCGAGAAGACCTGTCAGGAGATGTTGTGCAGTGCACAACAGGGTGCTGCATTTCGCGAAATTTCATCGAATATGGTGACTTGCGTGCCTGACCGCAACCAGTCCGCCTCGCTCCGGCGCGCCCTGGCCGTCCTGGACCACGTACGCGGCCACACCGGCCTGTCGCTCACCCAGCTCGCCGAGGCCGTGGGCCTGTCCAAGAGCACGGTGCTGCGGCTGACCGTCCCGCTCGTGGAGGCCAGGCTGCTCGAACGCGACCGCAGGACCGGGGCCTACCGGCTGGGGCACGGCACCCTCCGGCTCGGGCAGGCGTACCTGGCCACGCTGGACCTGCGCGCGGTCGCCGCCGAGGAGTCGCACCGGCTGATGAGCGAGGTGCGCGAGACCGTCCACCTGGTCGTCTACGACCACCCGCACGTCGTCTACATCGACAAGATGGAGAACGAGACGAACGTGCGCATGGCCTCGCGCATCGGCAGCCGCGGCCCGGTGCACGCCACGGCGGTCGGCAAGGCGATCCTGGCCTGGCAGCCGGAGGAGGCGCTGACCGGGCTGGCGCTCGACCCGATCACCAAGCACACCATCACCGACCCCGACCGGCTGCGCGCCGAACTGACCCACATCCGGCGGCGCGGCTACGCGGTGGACGACCGCGAGAACGAGCCCGAGGTGCGCTGCGTCGCCGCACCGATCTTCAACCACAACGACGCCGTCGTCGCCGCCGTCTCGGTCTCCGGGCTCACCTCGCGGATCACCGCCGCGCGGGTGCGGGAGCTCGGGCCGCTGGTGGCCGGGGCGGCGTCGCGGATCTCCAGAAAGCTGGGCAGGCCGACCACATGACCGATCTGGTGACCTTCGGCGAGACCATGGCGCTGTTCGCCGCCCGGCGTACCGGGCCGCTGCGCTTCGCCCGCGACTTCGACCTGGGCCTCGGCGGCGCCGAGTCGAACCTGGCGATCGGCGTGGCCCGGCTGGGCCACCGGGCGACGTGGGCCGGACGGGTGGGCGACGACGAGTTCGGCGACCTGATCCGGGCCACGCTCGCCGGCGAGGGCGTGGACGTGCGCGCGGTCACCGACCCGGACGCCCCCACCGGTCTGATGATCAAGGGCCGCCGCACGGCCGACCTCGTGGACGTGCGGTACTACCGCAAGGACAGCGCCGGCTCCCGGCTGCGGCCGGGCGACCTCGATCCGGCGCTGATCGCCTCGGCCCGCGTGCTGCACGTCTCCGCGATCACCCCGGCGCTGTCGGCGTCGGCCCGCGAGACGGTGGCGCACGCCATCGCCGTGGCGCGGGCGGCCGGCGTGCTGGTCTCGCTGGACGTCAACTACCGGCGGGCCCTGTGGACGGAGAAGGAGGCGGGCGCCTGGCTGCGGGAGACGGCCGGCGACGTGGACGTGCTGTTCGCGACCGTCCCGGAGGGCCGCCTGGTCGCCGACGTCGAGGACCCGGCGGAGCTGGCCAAGGCGCTGGCCTCGCTCGGGCCCTCGTACGTGCTGGTCAAGTCGGGGTCGGCGGGCGCGCTTGAGCTGTCCGGCGGGGTGCTGCGGCGGGCGCGGCCGTACCGGGTGACCGAGGTGGACCCCGTGGGGGCCGGGGACGCGTTCGCGGCCGGCTGGCTGTCGGACTGGCTGGCCGGGGCGGCGCCGGAACGGCGGCTGGACACCGCCTGCGCGGCGGGCGCGTTCGCGGTGACCTCGCAGGGCGACTGGGAGAGCCTGCCCCGCCGGTCCGACCTGGGCCTGCTCGGCCGGGGAGCCGACGGTGTGAGCAGGTAGCTCCCCGAGGACGAGGTTTTGCCCGTTTTCGACCCGGTCTTGAGGGCAGCCGGGGAAGATCTCGTCCGGGGAGAGGAACAGTGCGATGACAGACGTCTCCAGCAAGGGTCCGCAGTCGAACGACGAGCGCGAGGTGCTCACCAACCGACAAGGGCATCCCGTCTACGACAACCAGAACCAGCGGACGGTCGGCCCGCGCGGACCGGCGACGCTGGAGAACTACCAGTTCCTGGAGAAGATCAGTCACTTCGACCGCGAACGCATCCCCGAACGGGTGGTGCACGCCAGGGGCGCGCTGAGCTACGGCTACTTCGAGGCGTACGGCAAGATCGGCGACGAGCCGGTCAGCCGCTACACCAGGGCCAAGCTGTTCCAGGAGGCCGGCAAGCGCACCGACGTGGCGCTGCGCTTCTCCACCGTCATCGGCGGCCGGGACTCGGCCGAGACCGCCCGCGACCCGCGCGGTTTCGCGATCAAGTTCTACACCGAGGACGGCAACTGGGACCTGGTGGGCAACAACCTGGCCGTCTTCTTCATCAGGGACGCCATCAAGTTCCCCGACGTCATCCACGCGCTCAAGCCCGACCCGGTGACCTTCCGGCAGGACCCCAACCGCATCTTCGACTTCATGTCCCAGACGCCCGAGTCGATGCACATGCTGGTCAACCTGTTCAGCCCGCGCGGCATCCCCGCCGACTACCGGCACATGCAGGGATTCGGCGTGAACACCTACAAGTGGGTCAACCAGCAGGGCGAGACGTTCCTCGTCAAGTACCACTGGATGCCCAAGCAGGGCGTGCGCAGCATGACCGAGGCGGACGCGGCGGTCGTCCAGGCGGGCGACCTCGGGCACGCGACGAAGGACCTGCACGACGCCATCGAGCGCGGCGACTACCCCGAGTGGGAGCTGCTGGTCCAGCTCATGACCGACGAGGAGCACCCGGAGCTGGACTTCGACCCGCTCGACGACACCAAGGTGTGGCCGGAGAACGAGTTCCCGGCCAGGCCGGTCGGCCGCCTGGTGCTGAACCGCAACGTCGAGAACCAGTTCGCCGAGAACGAGCAGGCCGCCTTCGGCACCGGCGTCCTGGTGGACGGCCTGGACTTCTCCGACGACAAGATGCTGGTCGGCCGGACGTTCTCCTACAGTGACACCCAGCGCTACCGGGTCGGCCCGAACTACCTGCAACTGCCGGTCAACCAGGCCAGGAACGCGCCCATCAGGACCAACCAGCGCGACGGCCAGATGGCGTACTTCGTCGACACCGGCGGCGAGGACCCGCACATCAACTACGAGCCCTCGCTGCGCGGCGGCCTGCGCGAGGCCGAGTACCCGACCGTGGACGAGGAGGGCCCGGTCATCAGCGGCCGGGTCATGCGCAGGCGCATCCCGCGGACCAACGACTACAAGCAGGCCGGCCAGCGCTACCTGCTCATGGAGCAGTGGGAGCGCGACGACCTGGTGCGCAACTTCGTCGACGCGCTCAGCCAGTGCGACCGGCGCATCCAGGAGCGCATGGTCTGGCACTTCCTGCTCGTGGAGGACGACCTCGGCCTGCGCGTCGGCGAGGGCCTCGGCATCACCCCGGACGACGTCGCCCACCTGGAGCCGCTGGCGAGCCAGGACCTCACCGACGAGGACCGGGAGCGCCTGGTCAAGCTGGGGCGCAACGGCCCGCGCGACGTGGAGGGCCTGAAGATGACCCACTGCGTGCCGAACGAGCGGGCCGCCCACGCCGACGGCCTGTGACAGGCGGCCCCTGACCCGCGACGTCCGAGCGGCGGCTACAGCAGCCCGGCGGCGGCCAGCAGCTTGCCGATCCGGCCGGTCTCGTCGTCGTTCAGCGGGATCTGCGGCAGCGCGGTGAGCGGGCAGTCGATGACGCCCCGCAGGTGCAGGGCGGCCTTGAACGCGCCCAGCCCCGCCGAGCTGCCGCCCATGCGGCCCGCGCCGACCCGGACGATCTCGAACAGCCTGACCAGGCGTTCCTGCTCGGCCCTGGCCGCCGCCCAGTCGCCGCGGGTGGCGGCCCGGTACAGCTCGGCGTACCCGTGGGGGTCGACGTTGCCGAGGCCGGGGACGACGCCGTCGGCGCCCATCCACAGCGCGGAGTCCACGGTCACCTCCGACCCGGTGAGCACGCTGAACGGCGCCCGGCGGCCCAGGATGACCTGGCGCAGCCCGCCGTCGTCGCCGCTGGAGTCCTTGACCCCGGCGAGCGCGCCCTCGGCGGCCAGGTCGAGCAGCAGGTCGGCGCTCAGCTTGGTGTGGACGCTGACCGGCAGGTCGTAGGCGTAGACCGGCAGGCCGGTGCGGGCGGCGATCGTCCGGAAGTGGGTGCGGATCTCCTCGGGATGGGTGCGCGTGTAGAACGGCGCGGTCGCCACCAGCCCGGACGCCCCCGCCGCCGCCGCGACGCGGGCGTGTTCGAGCACCCGCGGCGTGGTCATGTCGATCACCCCGGCCAGCACCGGCACCTGGCCGCCGACGTGCCCGACGACCGTGTCCAGCACCACCCGCCGCTGGGCGTCGGTCAGGTAGGCCACCTCCGAGGAGGAGCCGAGCACGAACAGCGCGTCCACCCCGCCGGCCAGCAGGTGGTCCACCAGCCGGGTCAGGGAGGCGGCGTCCACCTCGTGGCCGGGGGTGAACGGCGTGCAGACCGGGGGGATCACGCCGGTCACCGTCGCGGCCCCGGCGACATCGGGATCTGTCATGAGTGCTCCTGGATCAGCTCTAGGTCGGTGGCTCCGGCCGCCACCGGGTGGTGGCAGTGGAAGAGGTGGTCGTCCCCGGCCCGCGTGGCGGCGGGCATCTCGGCCGCGCACAGGTCGTCCGCCCGCCAGCACCGGGTGCGGAACGGGCAGCCGCTGGGCGGCCTGGTGGCCGACGGCACCGCGCCGACCAGCGGGATCGGCGTGATGGGCGAGATCAGCCCGGGGGTGGCCGAGAACAGCGCCCGCGTGTACGGATGCCTGGCCCGCCCCGGCACCGACCGCGCGGGCGTCTGCTCGACGATCCTGCCCAGGTACATGGTGACCACGCGGTCGCTCATCCGGCGCACGGTCTGGATGTCGTGCGAGATGAACACCATCGCCAGCCCGAGCCGGTCCTTGAGGTCGAGCAACAGGTTGAGGATCTGGGCGCGGACCGACACGTCCAGGGCGCTGGTGGGCTCGTCGGCGACGACCAGCCGCGGTTCGAGCGCGAGCGCCCTGGCCACGGCCACCCGCTGCCGCTGCCCGCCGGAGAGCTGGCCGGGCAGCGCGCCGGCCACGCCGGCGGGCAGGCCGACCAGGTCCAGCAGCTCGCGGACGCGGGCCTCGCGCTCGCCGGTGGTGCCCCGGCGGTGCACGTCGAGCGGGTCGCGCAGGATCCGCCCGACCGGCAGCCGCCGGTTGAGCGCCGTGGACGGGTCCTGGAAGATCAGCCCGACGCCGCCGCCGACCAGCGCGCGCCGCTCGTCCTGCTTCAGCGTCCACAGGTCGCGGCCGTTCAGGCGCACGTTTCCCGAGGTCGGACGCTGGAGCCCGACCAGCACCTTGGCCAGCGTGGACTTCCCGCAGCCCGACTCGCCCACGATCCCGACGGTCTCGCCGGGCGCGACGGTCAGCGAGGCGGCGGTCAGGGCGTGCACGCGGTCCCGCGAGAACAGCCCTCCCGACCGGGCCCTGTGCACGACGTGCACGTCGTTCAGCTCAAGCACGTGTCTCACTCCCTGCGAGTCCGGCCGCCGGGTGGTGGCAGGCCACCGCGTGCCGCCTGGCCTCTCCGGCCAATACCGGGGTCTGCGTACGGCACACGCCGGTGGCCATCGGGCACCGGTCGGCGAACCTGCACCCGGCCGGGAAGTCGGCGGGCGCGGGCACCACGCCGGGGATCTGGGTCAGCCGCTCGGCCCCCGACTCCAGCGACAACACCGAGCCGAGCAGCCCCCGGGCGTAGTGGTGGGCGGGCTCGCCGACCAGGGCGGCGGTGGCGCCGGTCTCGACGATCTGGCCTCCGTACATGACGACGACGCGGTCGGTGACGTCGGCGACCAGGGCCAGGTCGTGCGAGACCAGGATCAGCGCGAACCCCAGCTCCTCGCGCAGCCGCAGCAGCAGCTCGATGACCTGCGCCTGGACGGTCACGTCGAGCGCGGTCGTCGGCTCGTCGGCGACGATCAGCTTGGGGTCGCGGGAGAGCGCCATCGCGATCAGCACCCGCTGCCGCTGGCCGCCCGACAGCTCGTGCGGATAGGCCGACAGGATGCGGCGGGCGTCGAGGCCGACGAGTTCCAGCAGCTCGGCCGGGGTGCGCCGGCCGCCCCTGCGGGCGAGCTGCCTGAGCTGGGCCCTGATGGTCATGGCCGGGTTGAGCGAGGACAGCGCGTCCTGGTAGATCATCGCCATCTCGTGGCCGAGCAGGCGGCGGCGGGCCCGGCGCGGCAGCGCGAGCAGTTCCTGCTGGTCGAAGCGCACGTGGCCGCCAACCCGGGCCTGGCGCGGTTGCAGGCCCATGACGGTCAGGGCGGTCAGCGACTTGCCGCAGCCGGACTCGCCGACCAGGCCGACGACCTCGCCGGGCCAGACCTCGAAGCCGATGCCGTCCACGATGTCCACGCCGGTGTCGAAGCCGATTCTCAGGCGTTCGACGCTGAGGATCGGCTGTCCCTCGGGCAGCGGGCGGGCGCGTCCGGCCAGCCGGCGGGCGGCCTCGGCCAGGCCGGGCAGCTCGACGACCTGGCCGGCGCCGGGGGCGGCCTGCTCGTAGGCGTCGTCCTTCCTGGGTGCGGCCCTGCGCGCCGGGGCGGCCCAGGCGTCGGCGATGCCCTCGGACAGGACGTTCAGGGCCAGCACGGTGATCAGGATCAGCAGGCCGGGGAAGACCGTGGCCCACCAGCCGCCGAGCAGCACCAGGTTCTTGCCGTCGGCGATGACGCTGCCCCACGACGGGTCCGGCGGCCGTACGCCGGCGCCGATGAACGACAGCGACGCCTCGAACACGATCGCGTCGGCCACCATCACCGTGCAGAACACCAGCACGGGCGCCGCGCAGTTGACCGCGACGTGCCGCAGCACGATGTACGGCGTACGCGCGCCGATGACGCGCTCGGCCGCCACGTAGTCCTCGCCGTACTGGGCGATCACGTTGGCCCGCACGACCCTGGCCACGGACGGCATGTAGAGGAAGGCCATGGCCATGACCAGCACCGGGATGCTGCCGCCGAACACCGCGACCAGCACGGCGGCCAGCGCGATGCCGGGGAAGGCCATGATCACGTCGAGCACGCGCATGACGGTCTCGTCCACCGCCCGGCGCGAGGTGGCCGCGACCGCGCCGACGACCGCCCCGGCGACCAGGGCCAGGCCGGTGGCGCCGAGGCCGATGATCAGCGACCAGCGGGCGCCGTACAGGAGCCGGGACAGGATGTCGCGGTTGGCGCTGTCGAGGCCCATCCAGTGGGCGGCCGACGGGCCGCCGCCGGCGGCCTCCTGGAAGTACGGCGAGTGCGGCGCGATCAGCGGCGCGAACAGGGCGGCCAGCACGACCAGGACGACGACGGCGACCGCCGGCCACGACGCCGCGGGCAGCCGCCGGAAGGCGGCGCCGGGCCTGCCGGCCGACGCGGTCAGGCGTTCGGTGAGTCCGCTTCTCATCAGGCGGCACTCCTCAGGCGGGGGTTGACCAGCAGGTAGAGGATGTCGACGACCAGGTTGACCACCATGAAGCCGATCGCAATGGTGAGCACGACGCCCTGCACCACGGCCGGGTCGCCGTCGCGGACCGCGTTGATCATGAGCTGCCCCATGCCGGGCAGGCCGTAGATCGTCTCGATGACCACCGTGCCGCCGATCAGGTAGCCGATGCGCAGGCCGAGCACGGTCAGCGGGTTGATCAGCGCGTTGCGCAGCACGTTGCGGCCGACCACGACGATCATCGGCAGGCCGCTGCCGATCGCGGTGCGCACGTAGTCCCGGTCCAGCTCCTCGACCATCGACGTGCGGATGATGCGGGTGAGCTGGGCGGCGATCGGCAGCGACAACGACAGCGCGGGCAGCGTCATCGACTGCAGCCAGCCGGTGAGGGAGTCGGCGGGGTTGATGTAGCCGCCGGTCGGGAACAGCCCCTCGCCGACCGCCAGCCACTGGATCATCAGCAGCGCCAGCCAGAACGCCGGGGCCGCCACGCCGACCAGCGACACGACCCGGATCGCCTGGTCGGGCCAGCGGTCGCGGAACAGCGCCGCGGTCACGCCGAACACCAGCGAGAGCACGACCGCCACGGCCAGGCCGAGGAACGTGAGCTGCAGGGTCAGCGGCAGCGCGGTGGTCACCGACTCGACGACCGGCTTCTTGGTGAGCACGCTGGTGCCCATGTCGCCCTGGGCGAGGTCGGCGACGAAGCGCGCGTACCGCAGCGGCAGCGGGTCCAGCAGGCCGTTCTCCTGCTGGAAACGGTGGATCTGCTCGGCCGTGGGGTTCGCGCCCTGGAAGTAGGCGTACTCGGGCTTGACGCCCGAGAAGCGCATCACCACGAACACGAACGCGACCACGCCCAGGACCAGCGGGATCAGGATGAGGAGCCGCCGCAGCAGCATCCTGAGTACGAGCGTCATGTCCTCTTGGCCTGCAGCAGATTGATGCCGGGGTACGGCTGGGCGCGGACGCCGGACAGCTTCTTCGGGTCCCAGGCGGTCATCAGCTCGTTGTGGACGACGGGATAGAGCACGGCCTGCTCGGCGACCAGGTCCAGATATCTGTGGATCTGCTCGCTCTTCTTGGCCTTGTCCGTCTCCTTGGCGGCCGCGTCCATCATGGCGAACAGCTTCTCGGCGTCCTTGCTGCCGTCCCAGTGGCTGTACTTCATCCACAGGCCGCCGGGCACGTAGTTGTAGTGCAGGATCAGGTCGGCGTCCATGCCGAACTGGTTGGGGTTCGAGGCCGCCGCGACCACCTGATAGTCCTGGAACTGGTCCATCTTGGTGAACAGCGCGGCCGTGTCCTGCGGCTCCAGCGTCGTCTTGACCCCGACCGCCTCCCAGGAGGCGGCGATGGTGGGCAGGCAGTCGGCGATCCAGCTCACGTTGACGGCCATGAGGTTGACCGTCAGGTTCGTCACGCCCGCCTCCTTCAGCAGCGCCTTGGCCTTGTCGGGGTCGTGGTCGTAGACGACCGAGGCGCGCCGGTGGTCGGGGTGGCCCTCGTTGAGGAAGGAGCTGGCGGCCGTGCCGTGGCCCTTGAGCGCCACGTCGATCATCTTCTGCTTGTCGATGGCGTAGTGCAGGGCCTGGCGGACGCGTACGTCGTCGAAGGGCTTGGCGGCGGTGTTGAACATCAGGAACATGTGGTTCATGCCCTTGCCGCCCTCGACCGTGAGGCCCTGCTGCTTGAGCTGGTCGACGTTGGCGTACGGGATGTTGTCGGCGATCTGCGCCTCGGCCGAGCCGCCGGAGATCTTGGCCACCCGGGCGGAGGCGTCCACGATGGTCAGCCAGTTCATCTTCCTGACGGTGGCCGGGCGGGGGCCGTTGTAGCCGTCGAACGCCTCGAAGGAGGTGTTGGATTTGGGGTTGTGCGCCGTCTGCCTGTACGGCCCGGAGCCGACCGCCATGCCGCTCTTGGCCTTGTCCCACGCGCCCGCCTGGCTGAACACGTGCTTCGGCATGATCTTGGCGATGGTCAGCCGGGGGGCCGCGTCGGGGAAGGGGAACTTCAGGACCAGCTCCACGGTCCGGTCGTCCACCTTCTTCACCTCCTGGAGCCAGGGCTTGAAGAAGTTTCCGGTCAGCACGTTGTCGGGGCCGAGGATGCGCTCGAAGGTGAAGATCACGTCGTCGGCGGTGACCGGCTGCCCGTCGTGCCACTTGGCGCCCTCGCGCAGGGCGAACGTCCACGACGTGGCGTCGGCGTCGGCGGGCAGCGCCGTCGCCAGGGCCGGGTACGGCTCCCGGGTGACCGGGTCGGTGTCGAGCAGCCCTTCGTAGACGTGGCTGATCCCGGCCATCGCGAACGCCGACGCGGTCTGCGTCGGGTCCCAGCTCTGGTCGTTGCCGTAGCCGATGACGGCGGTGATCAGGTCTTTGTTCGATCCGGCGCCGACCGAGCCGGTCGAGGCCGGGCCTCCGGAACAGGCGGAGAGGGTGGCCGCGATGAACGCCGCCGCACCCGTGGCCCCGCTGTAGCGCAGGAAGTCACGGCGGCTGAACTCAGAGCTCACGGATGCCTCCTGGGGGGAACAGGTAGAACGTAGGACATCCCATGTCCTATCTTGTGCGTAACGTGGACGCTAAACGCCAGAGCGTCTTGAGGTCAACAGAGGATTTCCGGAATGTTACCTACGATGAAAGGAAGCTTCATGGCCGCAGTCCCGCGTCCGGCACGTCCCAGTCGGGCCGTCGAGGCCCAGGAGGGCGTCAAGGACCTGATCGTCAGGCGCGGGCTGGTCGCGGGCGACCCCCTGCCCACGGAGTCGGAGCTCATGGAGGAGCTCCAGGTCAGCCGCAACTCCGTCCGGGAGGCGCTGAAGGCTCTGCAGGCGGTCGGCATCGTGGACATCCGCCACGGCTTCGGCATGTTCGTGGGCCGGATGTCGCTGGCCGGGCTGGTGGACGAGCTGGCCTTCCACAGCCGCATCACCCTGCAGAACGGCCGCAACCACCTGGCGCACCTCATCGAGATCCGCGAGATCCTGGAGAGCGGGCTCGTCCAGCGGCTCATCGACCTGGGCCCGGAGGCCGACCTCGCCCCGGTGGCCGACGTCATGGCCCGCATGGACCACGAGTCGCAGGTCGGCGAGGTCTCCCCCGAGACCGACCGGCTCTTCCACGACCTGCTCTACCGGCCGCTCGGCAACCCGCTGGTCAGCCAGCTCCTCGGCGCCTTCTGGGACGTCTACCACCAGCTCCGCGACCACCTCGGCGCCCCCGACGAGCCGCCCGGCGACGTGGCCAGGCGGCACCGCGACATCTACGCCGCGGTGCTGGCCGGCGACCGGGCCGCCGCGGTGTCGGCCGTGTACGCGCACTTCGACGGCGTGCGCAACCGGCTGGCCCGGCTGGGAGGCTAGTCCGGGTAGCGCGCCACGCGCCTGGCCCACGGCCGCCGCCACTCCTCGTACCACGCGGCGAACCAGGGGTGTGGCGCGGCCAGCGGCACGATGTGGGCGACGGTCTCGTGGTAGTAGCGCTTCTGGAACCGCCAGTGGAGGCGCTGCAACTCCTGCACGTTGCTCACCCGGTCGGCCAGCTTCACCAGCACCGCCTGCGCCGGGGCCTTGGCCAGCGCGGCCAGGTGGTCGGCCTTCGCGCGCCCGGCGGGCCTGGTCACCCAGCGGACGAGCCCGGTCACCTCCGCGCCGAACCGCCGGGCCAGCTCCCGCTCGGTGCACGCGGTGTCCTCCAGCACGTCGTGCAGCACGATCGCGGTCAGCACGTCGGGGTCGCGCACCTGCGCCCCGGCCACCGCCACCTCCAGCGCCTCCAGCAGATGCTCCACGTACGGCCGCCCGGTGGGACGCTGCTGCACGCCGTGCTGCGTCCGGGCGAAGCGCACCGCCTCGCGCAACCCCGTGACGGTCTGCGACGGGAGCGCCTCGCCCAGGGGGCCGGCGGCCTGGCCCCATGACATCCAGCTCGTGAAGATCTTCATCGGGCTCCTCTCGACGTCCTAGGCTGAGAATATGACCGAGATCGCCGTTCCCGACGGCTCGTGGACGTTCAACGGAGAGATGCTGCGCGTCGTCCCTGGCGGCGACAAGAACGTCCACGAGCTCCGCAAGGTGCTCGGCGAGGTCGCCGTGCCGCTGGAGGCCATCGCGACGTGCGCCTTCGAGCCCGGCCGCAAGGGCGGCCAGCTCCGCCTGCGCCTGCGCTACGGCGCCGACCCCCTGTCCGACCTCGTCGCCGGGTCGCTGGCCGCCCCCGCCGACCCGTACCGGCTGGCGGTGCCCAAGGAGCGCGCCGGCGCGGCCCAGTACTTCGCCGACGAAGTGCGCGACACCCTGGAGATCAACCAGACGCCCGGCGGCCCCTGCGAGCACTACCTGCTCCCCGGCCCCGCCATCCCCGTCTCGGCCACGGCCGGCGACGGCACGGCGATCTTCGACGGCGAGCGCGTCCGCCTGGAGTGGACGGGTTTCGCCAGCACGGAGAAGGAACGGGCGGGGTCGCAGGAGTTCCCGCTGGCCGAGCTGGTGGGCGTGGAGTGGAAGCCGCAGTCCGGCCTCGGCTACGGCACCCTCCGCTTCCGGCTCAAGGGCGACGGGCCCGGCGCGTCCCCGCAGAAGGACCCCCACTGCGTCTCCTGGGGCATCCAGCGCTTCGGCGGCGCGACCGCGCTGGTCGGGGCCGCGGTGCTGGCCCGGCTGCCGCGCGAGCAGCCCGAGGAGCTGGAGCCGGCGGCCTCCACCGGCGACGCCCACGACGCGGTGCTGCGCCGCCTGGCCGAACTGGGCGAGCTGCACCGCTCCGGGGTGCTGACCGACGAGGAGTTCGCGGCGGCCAAGCAGGCCATGATCCGCCGGCTCTGACCGGCGACCCGCCGTGACGGCGACCGGCCCGGAGGACGAGCCCCCGGGCCGTGGCCGGTCAGGCGGTCATCGGGTCAGCACCATCAGCGTGAAGAAGCCGGTGTACTGGCAGAAGTACGACAGGTAGGTGCCCTTCGCCTTGAGCTCCTTGCCCTTGGCGATGCACTTGGCCTCACTGCTGTAGTCGCCGTACTTGATCCAGGTGGAGGCGGCGGCCGAGGTGGTGGCGGAGGCGGCGGGCGCGGTCATCGCGGTGCACGTCGCGGCCAGGGCGACGGCCGCCACGGAGGTGGCGGCGGCGCGGGTGAGCTTGGACATGAACATCCCTTCGGGTCAGGGGTCATAGCGGAGAAAACTAGATCATTTCCCGCAATCATGATCATAATCATCCGCACGACGGCCCGCTGACGCCGCGCCATGACCTCCGGTCGTGATCATCGTGAGCCGGGAGGCATCGTCAGGTCAGCGCCTTGGCGATCTTCGCCAGGTCCAGCAGCCGGAACTCGGCGGGCTCGACCGCCGGTCTTAATCGGCTTGGCCGGCGTCCGTCCCTTGTGGGACGGTTGAGCGGTGTCCGACCAGCTTCCCCGTACCGTTGACGAGGCCGTCGAGGCGGAGCGGAACGGCCACCGGCCGCGCTACCTCTACTTCTGGGGCCACCGCCCGCCCCGCGACGGCGGCCCCGGCCGCGGCTGCCTGTCGCAGTGGTGGCCGGTCGCCTTCACCGAGGGCGGCCACACCTTCGCCTCGGCCGAGCACTACATGATGGCCCACAAGGCGTGGCTGTTCGGCGACGACGACAGCGCCCGCCGCATCCTCCTGGCCGCGACCCCGGGCGAGGCCAAGAAGCTCGGCCGCACCGTGCGCGGCTTCGACGAGGCCGTGTGGGCGGCACACCGGCTCGACATCGTCACCCGGGCCTCCCTCGCCAAGTTCGGCGCGCACCGGGACCTGCGGGAGTTCCTGATCGGCACCCGGGCGCACGTGCTGGTCGAGGCCAGCCCGCTGGACCGGGTCTGGGGCATCGGCCTGGCCGCCGACGACGAGCGCGCCGCGTCCGCGGCGACCTGGCGGGGGCTGAACCTGCTCGGCTTCGCCCTGATGGCGGCCCGCGACGAGCTGGACTCCTGATCAGGTCAGCACTTTTGTGATCTTCGCCAGGTCCAGCAGCCGGAACTCGGCGGGCTCGTGGCACCACACGTCAAGGTCCGTGCCGCGCACCTCCGGGCCGCTGACGGTGAGCTCCTCGCCGTCGTGGACGATCCGGGCCGTGCCGTGGTACTCCAGCTCCATCGCCACCCGTCCGCGGGCCTTGGGCGGCAGGGCGGTGGCGTACCGGGCGAAGACGTCGCGCAGGCCGTGGTGGGCCGGCAGCGGCTCGCCGGCGGTGGTGACCAGCCAGGCGGCGGCGCGTTCCGGGCGGAGCACCGCCTGCTCGCGGCCGGCCGGACGGGCCGGGGCGCGCCGGGGCCTGCGGCCGGTGACGGTGAGCGTGCCGTCGGCCTCGCGGGCGACCGGCGCGTACCCGGCCTCCCTGAGCAGGGCCAGGGTCTGCGCCGGGTCGAGCGCGCTGGCCAGGACGGTGGGCGCCAGCAGGCGCGGACGCAGCTTGGCCAGCCTGCGATGCGCGGCCAGCTCGGCCAGCAGGGCATGGTCGTCGCCCACCACGCAGCAGCCCACCGGGACCACCTCGATCTCCCCGTGCCGCCGGGCGACGTCGTGGATCAGGTACGTCAGGGGCTGCGGCAGCGGGCCGGCGGCCACCTCGGCCAGGGCGGAGACGAGATCGGCCGCGGTGTGCCCGGCGTCCAGGGCGCGGCGCACCGAGGCCGCGCCGAACCGCCACGAACCGCCGGGCTCGCGGTCGGCGGCCCGGTCGAGGACCTCCGTCAGGGCGGCGGCGGGCGGCCCGGTGACCACGGCGGTCAGGTCCGTCCCGAACAGCGCCTGCCGCCGGGCGCCGGCCAGCAGCCCGGCGGCGGCCTCGCCCACCCTCGGCCCGGACGGCGTCCGGAGTGCCAGGCCGGGCGGGCTGAGGGCGTCCGCGCCGAGCAGGCCCAGCAGCCGGGACTCGGCCAGCACCGCGAGCACGACCTCGCGGCAGCTCGCCCGCTGCAACAGCGGAAGATGCCAGCTCGCGGCCGCCGCCACCGCCTCCGCGTCCGGCACGGCCGCCACCTCCCCCGCCGCCACCTCCCCCGCCGCCGCCTCTTCCGTCGCCGCGCCGCCCGGGAGCAGCCCGAACACCACCTCCCGGATGACGCTGGACGGCGTCCCGGTCCCGGCGGGGGCCAGCGGGTTGCGGGGTTTGCCGTCGTACCGGCGGGTCGGGCTGATCGGCAGCCGCCACCACGCCTCGACCAGCGCCGCGTAGCGGTCGGCCGGCGACAGGCGCAACCACGCGTCGTAACCCCTGGTCGGCGAGACCCCGGCACGCCGGGTCTCGGTCGCGCGCCGGGCGGGCACCTGCGTGAGCGGGTTGGCGGCCAGCAGACCGGCGGCGTGCACGAGGTCGAGCAGCAGGCGGACCTCGTCCTCGGCGCAGCCCAGCCGGCCGGCCAGACGGCGCACCTCCTTGACACCCACGCCGCCGCCCTTCAGCTCGGGCAACGGCTGCGCCGCCGCGTCCTGGAGCAGGGCCGCGGCCCGGTCCAGGAGGCGGAGGGCGGCCACGGACGCCTCGTGCGCGACCAGCTCGGCGTCGACCGGCCGGGTGCGGATCGCCGGCTGCTCGACCGGCAGGTCGATCCGGTGGTCGGGCCCGCGCAGCGCGAGCGCGACCTCCATGGGCATGACGTAGGTGCGCTCCCAGTCGACGCTCCAGACGAGACCGTGGTCGCGGGCCCACCGCGCCGGGGTCGCCGAGCCCCGCGGCTGGTGCCGGCCGCGGGGCGGGAACTCGTCGAGCACCCGCGCGGGCCCGCGATCGAGGAAGTCGTCGAGCAGCTCGCGGGTGCCCGCCGGGGCGCGGGCGACCAGCCGGGCCAGCCTGCCGGGATCGCCGAGGGCCGCGGTGATCGACTCGATCAGCGCCGCCTTGCGCGGCGCGCCCGTGCCGCCCAGCCGCCGGTGCACGTCGATCAGCTCGGCCACGGTGACGTGCGCGAGCAGCCCGGACAGGTCGGGGCCCAGCCCCAGGGGCGTCGGCAGCGCCGCGGGCAGCCCGGCGGCCAGGTGCAGCGCCCCGCCCGCGCCCCGCCGTACGAGCGCGACGCGTTCCAGCCGGTCGATCAGCCCGGACAGGTCGGGGCCGGCGGTCACCAGCTCGGACAGCGGCCGGCCGCTGCGGGCCGAGACCAGGATCGCCTCCGCCAGCAGCAGGCAGGGCAGCGGCGTCCGGGACAGCGCCAGGTGCACCGACTCCGGCGCGTCGAGGCGCTCGGCCAGCTCGGCCAGCCGCCGCGGCGGCACGGGCCGCAACACGTCGGGCCGCGCCGCCAGCAGCTCGGTCAGCCGCTCGCGCCCCAGCCCCGCCAGCCACCCCGCAAACGTCTCGTCCACCGACCGATTGTCGCAAGCCGCGGGGAGCGAAAGGGCCCGAAAAGCAGCGAAACCGCCTGGTGAACCAGGCGGTTTCGGTGTGGTGCGCCGCCAGGGACTCGAACCCCGGACCCGCTGATTAAGAGTCAGCTGCTCTAACCAACTGAGCTAGCGGCGCAACAGGGTTAACTGTATCAGCCGCCGGACGGTGCCCGCACATCAGCCGAGCCGCTCCCCCAGCCGCCCGTACGCCCCCAGCACCAGGTCCCAGAACCCCTTGACGTCCACGGACGTCGCCACCAGCGCGTTCGCCGGCCGTCCGCGCAGGTCGAAGTCGGTGACGGTCATACCCCGCGTGTACGTCCCGGCGGTCTCCACGTTCACCACGGCCGGCACGCAGGTGAACAGCGACGGGTCCAGCACGTACGCCACCGCGCAGGCGTCGTGGATGGCCGGGCCGCCCTCGGCCGTCACCACGCCGTAGAACTGCGCGGCCGGGACCAGCAGCTCCGACAGCCGTCCGAGCGGCCGCATGCGGTCGAGGACGTCCGCGGTGACCAGGGCGGACAGGGTCACGTCGAGGCCGAGCTGGCGGACCTGCCAGCCCGCCTCGAAGACGATGGCCGCGGCCTCGGGGTCGGCCAGCATGTTGAACTCGGCCGCCGGGTTGTGGTTCCCCCGGGTGTACGAGCCGCCCATGATCACCAGCTCGCGGGCCCACTCCACGACGCGGGGCTCGCGGCGTACGGCGAGCGCGATGTTGGTCAGCGGGCCCACCGCGACCAGCGTGATCTCGCCCGGGGCGGCACGCAGGGCGTCCACGATGAAGTCCACCGCGTGCCCCTCCGACAGGGCGCGTACGGGGGCGGGCAGGACGACGTCGCCGAGACCGGTGTCGCCGTGGACGTGCCCGGCGCGGACCGTGCGGTGCAGCAGGGCGCCCGCGCTGCCGGGCGTGACCGGCACGTCGCCGAGGTCGAGGAACTCCCTGAGCGCCAGCGCGTTCGCGGTGGTCAGCTCCAGGTCGACGTTGCCGCCCACGGTGGTGACGCCGACGACGTCGAGGTCCGGGGAGCCGGCGGCGAGGGCCAGGGCGAGCGCGTCGTCGATGCCGGGGTCGCAGTCGATGAGAACTTTCTTCACACCCCAGGACAATACGCATCCCCGATGACAGACGGGACAGCGCCGTGGCCGGCTGCGGGCATGGATCGGGGCCGGGCAGTTCCCCCAAATCTGCCCGGCCCCGATCGGTGGCGGTCCAGGCCGACGTCTTCCCCCAAAAACGTCGGCGGTCCCGCACTCGCGGACCGCGGTCCCCCTCCGCGTCCGCATCGGTGAAGGTCTGTTGTGGCCTCTCGACCTGCTACAACGCTACCGAGACGAATGCAACGGTCGCGTCATAACGGGGTCGAATAAGCGTTTAATCCGACTAGGGAAGCTCCAATCGAACCTCTGTACCGTCCTGCAACGATCTGCTCACCGTGCAGTACTTGTCGTGCACCCGCCCGGCCACCGCCCTGAAGACCTCGTCGGCCTCCTCCGAGGGCAGCTCCACGTCGTAGGTGACCGTCACCGGCCCGAGCTTGTTCGGCTCGACCTTCTCCGACTCCACCGTCATGGCCAGGCGCACCAGCCGGTGCCCGCGCTTGGCCGTGAGCGGCTCGACGGTCACGATGTTGCAGCCGCCCACCGCCGCGAGCAGCAGCTCGACCGGGGTGAACACGCCCTCGTCGTCGCCGCCGCCGATCTTCACCTCGGCGCCGCGGGCGTTCGTGGCCCGGAATCCGCCGTCTTCTGTCCGCTCAACACGCACGTTAGCCATGTTTCAGACCTTACTCAGAAAGCTCTCATGTTCCTTCAGCATCGTCGTAGACATGGCTAGTGAGGTGAATGCGAGTCACGGTCCCATCCTCTTCTGGTGCGGGGTCGCGGTCGCCGAGTTCGGCGCGATCCAGCCGGGGTTCGGCTACCCCTGGCGGCCCACCGCCTACGCCGCCGCGGCGTTGCTCGTCGCGCTCGGCTTCGCCACCGTCAAGGCCGCCGACCTGCTCCGCACCGAGCAGGCCCGGCAGCGGCTGCGGCTCGGCGGCTACCTGGCCGGCGCGCTGCTGGTGGCCCACGAGCTCAGCTCCACCGCGTACGTGACGGAACTCAGCCGCGTCGGCTCGCTCCTGCTGTACGCGATGGCGGCGGTCATGGCGGTCCGCAGCCACACGGTCGTCCCGCGGGCCAAGGGCAGGGTGCTGATCGCGTCCGGCATGGCCCCGGAGACCCTGCGCGCCCGGCTGGCCGGGACGGACACCGTGGCCGTCTACCGGGCCGAGCGCGCCACCAGCGAGCTGCGCGACCTGGAGGCCAGGTACGGTCTCATCCTCGTCACCGGCGCCGAGCACGACCCGAGGGCCAAGGAGCGCATCAGCGCCTCCGGGCTCAGCCGCGAGATCCCCGACATCGCCGAGCGCGAGGTGGTCGTCGAGGGCCCGCGCCCGTTCACCCGGTACGTCGGCGGCGCGTTGTCACGCCTCGCGATCCCGAGGTCACAGGTCCATTTCAAACCAGGGCAAAAGGCTTAGCCCCACGTTACGGCCGGCGTGAGAGCGTGGGCAGCGGACAAGGAGGCCAGGTGACGATTTTCCCCGGAAGCGCCCGTGTCGACACGGTCATGGGCATGCCCGTCAGTGTGGACATCCGCACGGCTCTGCCGGCCCGAGAGCTCACCCCCCTGCTCGACGACGCCTTCTCCTGGTTGCGCTGGGTGGCCGACACCTTCAGCCCGGCCAAGGAGGACAGCCAGATCTGGCGCCTCAACCACGGCCTGACCCTCAGGCAGATCCCCGAGCTCGTCGAGGTCCTGCACCGCTGCGAGGAGCTGGGCGAGGCGACCGGCGGCTGGTTCGAGCACCGGATCAACGGCGTGATCGACCCGTCCGGCTACATCAAGGGCTGGGCCCTGGAACGCCTGTCGCGGGCGCTGTGCAACGCGGGCGCCGGCGACCACCGCATCAACGCGGGCGGCGACATCAGGGTGCGCGGCTCGGCCGCGCCGGGCAAGCCGTGGCGCGTCGGCATCCGCGACCCGCACACCGACGTCGTCAGGAAGGCGCTGTTCGCCCACGACCTCGGCATCGCCACCTCGGGCGGCGCGGCCGTGGTGGACCCGCGCACCGGGGAGCGCCAGCAGACGCTGGGCTCGGTCACCGTGATCGGCCCCGACCTCGGCGTGGCCGACGCCTACGCCACCGCCATGTACGCCATGGGCCCCACCCTGGCCAGGCGTTTCGCGACCGACCTGGCCGAGGCCGGCGCGTACGACACCATGATCGTGCTCCGGGACGGCCAGGAGGTCAGCACGCCGGGCATCTCGGGCATCGCCGCGGGGGCCCGCCTGGCCGGCTGAGCACCGCCCAGGGTCCAGGCGCCGAGCGTCAGGCGTCAGGCGTCAGGCGTCAGGCGTCAGGCGTCGGGATGATCGCGCAGGTATTCCAGGTAGATCGGGCGCAACGCCTCGCCCAGCTCGCCCTCGCCCGCCGCGAGCGCGTCGCTGAGCAGCGCGGAGACCCGGCTGAGGTCGTTGGCGGTCTCACTCTCGTGACCGCTCGCGGCCTCGGCGGCCGGGATCACCTTCAGCAGGTTCCACAGGAAGCCCAGATCCCCATGGCGTACGGCGTACCGCACCGCTCGGTCGTGCAACTCCGCCGCGGGCAACGAATCAAGACCATTAGCGTCCATCCCGCTCCCTTTCCCGACATGAGTCACAGGTAACCGCCGCCACCGTCCGTGGTCGACCGGCTTCGCGGGGTCGATCTATCGCGCCGGCCATCGCGAAGTGGGAGGATCAACCAGCGTGAGATTCATCATCAGAACCGTGGCCGCGGCCGCCGCCCTCTGGGTCGCCATCCAGCTCCTCGACGGCATCAAGATCACCGCCCCGGAGAACTCGGCCAAGTACTGGGGCGTCCTGCTCCTCGTGGCGCTGATCTTCGGTGTCGTCAACGCCATCGTGAAGCCGATCGTCAAGGCGCTGGGCTGCGCGGTCATCGTGCTGACCCTCGGGTTGTTCCTCCTCGTCATCAACGCGGCCATGCTGCTGCTGACGAGCTGGATCGCCGGCCAGTTCGACATCCCCTTCCACGTCGACAACTTCTATCCGGCCGCCTTCTGGGGCGCGATCATCATCAGCGTGGTCAGCTGGCTGCTCGGCCTGTTCATCCCCGACAACGACTGATCCCCCTCCCCATGCAGCTCAACGGCGCCGGCCTGACCTGCGCCCAGGTGCACGAAGCCGCCCACGGCCGGGCCCGGGTCACGATCGGTCCTCTCGATCGGGCCCGGGCCTCGTGGGCCACCGCCCAGGGGCTGACCGGCCCCGTCTACGGCCGCAGCACGGGCGTGGGCGCCAACCGGGACGTCCGGCTCGACTCCCCCGGCCTCGACCTGCTGCGCAGCCATGCCTGCGGAGCGGGCCCCCTGGTCGCGGACGAACGCGCGCGGGCCATGCTCGTCGTGCGGCTCAACCAGCTCATGGCGGGCGGCTCGGGCATCGACCCGGCCGTGCTGCCCGTCCTGGCCGAGGCGGTCGCGGGCGGGTTCACGCCGCCAATCCGCACGTACGGCGCGATCGGCACCGGCGACCTGACCGCGCTCGCCACCACGGCCCTGTGCCTGCTGGGCGAGGTGCCCTGGCGGCGGGCGGGCGAGGAGGCGGCCGGGCCGCGCTTCGCGCTCGCCTCCGGCGACGCGCTGCCCTTCATCAGCTCGGGCGCGGCCACGCTGGCCGACGCCGCGCTGGCCTGCCACCGGCTGGGCGCGCTGCTGGAGGCGGCCGTCGACGTGGCCGCCCTGTCCTTCACCGCGGTCGACGCCTCCGCCGAGCCGCTGGCCGCCGCCGTCCAGGAGGCCAGGCCGCATCCGGGCCAGTCGCGGGTGGCCGGACGCCTGCGCGGCCTGCTCACCCACGAGCTGGCCACCCGCGTCCAGGACCCGTACGGCTACCGCGCCTTCGCGCAGGTGCACGGCGCGGCCGTGGACGCGTTGGATCGTGCCACCGCCACCGTCGAGACCGATCTGAACGCCGCCACCGAGAACCCGCTCATCACCGGCACCCTGGCCTGGCACAACGGCAACTTCCACTCGGCCCCGGTGGCCCTGGCCCTCGACGCGCTGCGCGCCGCGCTGGCCCAGACGGCCCAGCTCAGCACCGCCCGCCTGGCCACCCTCATGAACCCCGCCTACACCGGGCAACTGCCCTTCCTGGCCGACCGGCCGGGCGCCTCCGGCCTGATGATCCTGGAGTACGTGGCCCAGGACGCCCTGGCCGAGCTGCGCCACCTCGCCACCCCCGTGACGACCGGGACCGCGGTGATCTCGCTGGGCACCGAGGACCACGCCGGTTTCGCCACCCAGGCCGCCCGCCACGCGCTGCGCTGCCTCGAACCGCTGGAGGTCGTGCTGGCCTGCGAGCGCGCCGCCGCCTTGCGGGCCCGCAAGGGGGCGCGGCCCGACGGGCAGCTCACCGACGAGCTGGACGAGGCGCGGGCGGCGCTTGCGCGACCGAGCCGCGCTCCCTGAGCGTCGGCTCCTGGACCACCCGGCGGCGGCGGGTGCCGCCGTCGGCCGCGGCCGCGATGAGCCGCACCGCGGCCCTGACGATGCCGTCGATGTCCCAGTCGACGGTGGTCAGGCCGGGGGTGAGCAGCCCCGACATGGGATGGTCGTCGTAGCCCATGACCGACACGTCGCCGGGGATGGACAAGCCAAGCTCCTTGGCCGCGGCGTAGACGCCGTAGGCGATGGAGTCGGCGAAGCAGAAGACCGCGCCCGGCCTGGACGTGGAGAGGATCTCGTGGGCCGCCGAGGTGGCCGCCGCCAGGTCGTGGGGGGCCGTGACGACCTCGATGTCGAGCCCCAGCCGGTCGGCCTCGGCCAGGACGTGCACGTCGGCCGGACGGTCGGGGGTGCTGGCCTGGGTGGGCGTGAGCACGGCCACCCGGCGGTGACCGAGGCCGGCCAGGTGTTCCAGGGCCAGCGTGACGCCCCGGCGGTTGTCGAAGACGACCTCGCCCGCCGTGCCCGCCAGTGAGTCGCCGATCGCGACGACGGGCAGCGACTCGCACAGCTCGGCCCAGAACGGCGCGGCCGGGTCGACCGGCTGCACGATCATGCCGTCGACGCGCTGGTCGCGGAGCTGCTGGGCGAGCACGCGCTCGCGGTCGGGGTCGCCGACCGCGTCGAGGATCAGGGCATAGCGGTCTTTCTCCCGCAGGCCCCTGCTGATGCCGACCGCCAGCGACTGCTGCCACAGGTCTTCGAGCGAGCCGCAGAGCAGGCCGATCATGCCCGTGCGGCCGCTGGCCAGGGCCCTGGCGATGGGGTCGGCCTCGTAGCCGAGCTCGGCGGCGGCGGCGCGCACGCGCTCCATCGTCTCCTCCGAGACCTGCATGCCGCGCAGCGCATAGGAGACGGCCGCCGGAGACAGACCGGTCGCGCGGGCCACTTCCCGAATCGTCGCTCTCTTCCGCGGCATCCCGCCAGCCTATTGCCTGCCACCGACAGAAGCCGGATTACCGCACGGGCTCGCGGGCTTCTTCTCGACCTGCCCTCGACGTGCGATCCGTTGACAAATAGGGTAGTGAAGCGGTTCACTGAACCGTATCACTGAAACGGTTCACCTGCTTGATTTCGCAGTACACTTCGTTTACCTGTAATCTCAGTAGGAAATAGAGGGAGGTGTGATCGTGAGCATCGACGTGCACCAGCACCTGTGGACGGGTTCGTTCGTCGCCGCGCTGCGCGCTCGCACCGTCCCGCCCCGGCTCGACGGGTGGACGCTGCTGCTCGACGGCGAGCCGCCGTACGAGGTGGATCCGGCCGACCACGAGCACCGGGACACGACCGGGCTCGACCTGGCGCTGGTGTCGATGTCGAGCCCGCTGGGCGTGGAGTTCCTGCCGCCGGAGGAGGCGTGGCCGCTGATCGACGCCTACCACGAGGGCGCGCTCGGGCTGGGCGAGCCGTTCGGGGTGTGGGCGGCGACCTGTCACAGCGAGCCCGATCCGGAGCGGCTGGCCAAGGACCTCGACCGGGGGCTGGCCGGGCTGCAGATCCCGGCCACCGCCGTACCGGACGACCGGCTGCTCGACGTGCTCACCGAGCGGGACCTGCCGCTGTTCGTGCATCCGGGGCCGGCCGCCGTGCCGCCGCCGCCGGGGACGCCGCCGTGGTGGCCGGCGCTGGTGCCGTACGTGCAGCAGATGCACGCTGCCTGGCACCACTTCCACGCCGTGGTCCGGCCCAGGCATCCTCGGCTGCGGGTGTGCTTCGCGCTGCTGGCGGGGCTGGCGCCGCTGCACTCCGAACGGCTCATCGCCCGTGGTGGCACTGGGCGCGGCCTGGTCGATCCCGGTTTCTACGTGGAGACGTCCTCGTACGGGCCGCGTGCCATCGACGCGATCGTCCGCGAGCTGGGCGTGGACGTCGTCGTCAACGGCTCCGACGCCCCGTACGCCACCGCCCCCGACCCCGGCCTCGGCACCGCCGCCCGCCACGCCATCCAGTCCACCAACCCCCGCCGCCTCCTGGGCCTCCCCCCACCATGAAGCCGCGAGGAAGCACCGACACCCGCCATGACCCGCGAGGGAGCGCCGGCGTCTGGAGGAGCGTCGGGAGCGCAGCGACCAGAGCGGGGGAAGACGCCGGCATGAGGCGACCGAGCCCGCCGAACGAAGTGAGGCCATCAAACGCGCGAGGGAGCGCCGGCGTCTGGAGGAGCGTCGGGAGCGCAGCGACCAGAGCGGGGGAAGACGCCGGCATACCGGCGACCGAGCCGCCTCACGGAGTGAGGCCATTAGATACAGAAAGGAGACTCGTACGTGAGTGACATCCAGATCCAGGGCGGGGGCGTGTGTGCCGGGCTGCCCGAGCGCACGCTCGACCGGCGCGAGCTGCGCGACCTGGTCGACGAGCTGGCCGCCAACCCGCAGGAGTGGCGTGACATGGTCGACTTCCCGTCCGACGGCGGACGGCACTACGCCTCCCTGTACCGGGACGCCTATGTGGACGTCTGGGTGCTGTGCTGGCGTCCCGAGGACGACACGGGCTGGCACGACCACGACATCTCCTCGGGCGCGGTGCACGTCGTGCAGGGGGCGTTGCAGGAGTGCAATCCGCGCATCGGCGGCGAGCACCTGGAGACCGTGGTGCCGGCCGGGCAGTCGTTCTCGTTCGGGCCCGACCACATCCACCGGCTCGGCGGCGCGGAGGGCGAGAGCGTCTCGATCCACGCGTACTCGCCGCCGTTGTGGCGGCTCGGCCAGTACTCCATCGACGACAGCGGCGTCATGCGCCGGGTGTCGGTGAGCTACGCCGACGAGCTGCGTCCTATGGACGAGCCGGTGCCTGTGGCCTGAGCACGCAGCAGCTCCCGCACGGCTCGACGTCGGGCAGGGTGATCCACAGGCAGCACGTCCTGCGGAAGTAGCCGTCGTCGGCGGGCTCGACCAGCCCGTCGACCGGGCTGCCGAGCTCGGCGAGCAGGGCCATGTAGTCGCCCTTGACGATGCAGGTCAGCGGATGGGCGAACGCCTCGGCGGTGGAGCCCCACAACGTGCGCTCGCCGACCTTGGCCAGCGCGCTGATGGCCTTGACCAGCGGCTGCTGCGCCTCGGCCAGCGACTCGCGGATGGGTTCGACGCCCGTGCCCCAGCTCACGCGGCCGGCGGCGATCGTCACGCCGGCGTCGGAGACCTTGAAGTAGGTGTCGGCCAGCCGCATGACGGGGATGCGGCCGTCGAGGGCCCAGCCGAGCGCCATGGGCAGGGTCTGCCAGTAGCAGAAGGTCTTCCAGAACAGCGCCGCGCCGACGTGCCGGGGCGCGTTCCAGCGCGCGGCCGTCTGCGCGACCAGGCCCTCCAACAGCGTGTACGGCTCCCGCACCAGGTCGGCGGCGGCCGTCCAGCTCTCGTCGGGGTCGATGACGAGCCCTGGCTCGACCCCGATGACGCCGCCGCGGCTGTCGGCCAGACGCTGGAGAGCCTCGGTCAGCACGCTGCGGATCCCTTCTATAGGTTAGCCTTACCTAAAGTAGCAGGGCGTCCGGCGAACCAGCCAGCCACGAGCTGGGCCCCGAGAACCCCGAGGCCGACCGTCAGCGGCACGGTCCAGCCGCCCGAGACCTCCCTCAGGTAGCCGAACAGCAGCGGGCCCAGCGCGGCCACGACGTAGCCCACCGACTGGGCCACGGCCGACAGCGCGGTCACGCCGGCCGGATCGGCCGGGCGCAGGGCGATGATCAGCAGCGCCAGCGCGAACGAGGCCCCCTGGCCGATGCCGAGCACGATCATCCACAACCACGGCACGGTGGCCGGGGCCAGCAGCACGCCGAGGTAGCCCAGCACGGTCAGCACGCCGGCGCCCACCACGTACGGCACCTGCGAGTCCCGGCGGCCGGCCAGCACCGGCACCGCGAGCGAGGTCGCGACCTGGACCAGGTTCGTCAGGCTGAGCAGGTAGCCGGCCTGGTCGGCGGGCAGGCCGGCGTCGAGGAAGATGGTCGGCAGCCAGGCCAGCATGACGTAGAAGGTGAGCGACTGCAGGCCCATGAGCGCGGTCACGTACCAGGTGACGCGGCTGCGCAGGACGGCGCCGAACGGTCTCGGGCCGCCCTGCTCGGCGGGGCCGCCCCGGACCGCCTGCGGCAGCCAGAGCAGGGCCGCGAGCACGGCGGGCACGGCGAGCAGCGCCGAGACGCCGCGCCAGTCGAAGCCGGTGGCCCGCTCCAGCGGGATCACCAGGGCCGAGGCCCCGGCCGCGCCGGCCACCACGGCCGCGACGTAGACGCCGGTGAGCAGGTTGACGCGGGTGGGGAAGTGCTGCTTGACGATGCCGGGCATGGAGACGTTCATGACGGCGATGGCGGTCGCGGCCAGCGCCGAGCCGAGGTAGAGCATGGGAACGCCGTCGAGCCCGCGCAGGCACTCGCCCGCCGCGACCACGAGCAGGCCGGCCAGCAGCGTCCTGTCCAGGCCGATGCGCCGGGCGAGCAGCGGGGCCACCGGGCCGAACACGCCCAGGCAGACCACCATGACGGTGGTGATCGCGCCGCCGCCCGACGGCGACAGCCCCAGGTCCTTCATGATCTCGTCGAGGAGCGGTGACAGACCCGCGATGGCGGGCCGCAGGTTGAGCGCGGCCAGCACGAACCCGGCCACCAGCAAGGCGTGTCGCAACGGCATAGGGCACCTACTCTGGCACAGGCGTCTGACAACGTTGTCCGCCCGGGTGGAGTAGGACATGATCCATGCGTGAGACCGACGATGAAGGACGTCGCGTCGGCGGCGGGCGTGGCGCTCAAGACCGTCTCGCGCGTGGTCAACGGCGAGCCCGGCGTACATCCGGCCACCGCCGAGCGGGTGCGGGCGGCCATCGACCGGCTGGGCTACAGCCGCAACGAGAGCGCCCGGGTCCTGCGCACGGGCATGACCGCCACCATCGGCCTGGTCATCGAGGACGTCGCCGACCCCTTCTACGCCGGTCTCAGCCGGGCGGTCGAGGACGTCGTCATCGACCACGGCTGCCTGCTGCTCAGCGGGTCCTCGGGCGAGGAGCCGGGCCGGGAACGCGAGCTGGTCGAGACGTTCTGCGCGCGCCGGGTGGACGGGCTGATCGTCGTCCCGGCCGGCGACGACCACGCCTACCTGCGGGGCGAGCTGGAGACCGGCACGCCCGTGGTCTTCGCCGACCGGCCGCCCGAGCCGGGGATCGACGTGGACACCGTGCTCGCCGACAACGCGGGCGGGGCCGAGCAGGCCGTCCGGCACCTGCTCACGCACGGGCACCACAGGATCGCGTTCCTGGGCGACGACCCGGCGATCTACACCGCGGCGCGGCGGCTGGCGGGTTACCGGCGGGCGCTCGGCGGGCTGTTCGACCCCCGGCTGGTGGCGATGCGCCCGCCGTCGCTCGACGACGTACGGGCCGACCTGCGGCGCATGCTCGCCCTGGACGCGCCGCCGACCGCGCTGTTCACCGGGAACGGGCGGCTCACGGTGACCGCGTTGCGGGCCCTGGAGGGGCGGCGGCTGGCGCTGGTGGGGTTCGACGACTTCGAGCTGGCCGACCTGCTGCGGCCGGGGGTGAGCGTGGTGGCGCAGGATCCGGCGTGGATGGGCCGGGTGGCCGCCGAGCTGCTGTTCCGCCGTCTGCGCGGTGACGGCGGCCCGCCGGAGCACGTCGAGCTGCCCGTGCGTCTCATCCCGCGGGGCTCCGGGGAGCTTCCGGCGACGTGACCCCCGCCCCGGACGCCGCGACCGGCCCCATGGAACCGGCGGCGCCGGCAGCCGAAGAAGCCACGGAAGCCGGAGAAGCCGGGGATGCCGGGAAAGCCGGGGAAGGGCGCGGCGGGCGCAGCGGCCCGAGCAGAGCCAGGGCGACCACGACACCCGCCGCGCCCGCCGCGACGATCGCCGCCCCCGGCCCGATCGTCTCGCCCAGCGCGCCGACCAGCGCCGCCCCGGCCGCCTGCCCCGTCATCAGCCCCGCCGACTGGAGCCCGAACGCCTGCCCGCGCCCCTCCTCGGGCACCGCGTCCACGAACCGCCGCTGCAGCCCGAGCTGGTACGACAGCCCCGCGGCCGCGCACGCCGCCAGCACCGCGGCCCACCCCGGGCCAGGACCGAACGCGAACCCCAGCCACGGCACCCCGAGCAGCACGGCGAGCGGCGCCGACAGCCGCTCCCGCAGCGGCGGCGCGGCGAACCTGCCCACGGTGAACTCCCCCACCGCCATCCCGGCCGCCGCCGCGGCGAGCACCACGCCCGCCTGCCCCTCACCGCCCAGGTACGGCACGATCATCGCCTCCGCCCCGGCCAGGCACATCGTCGGCAGCCAGCCGGCCAGCAGCAGATCGCGCACCCGCCGATCGGCCAGCAGCGACCGGTTCACCCGCAACGTCTGCCGCACGGCCCCCGTCCCGCCGCTGCGCGCGCCGGCGCGGGCCGGACGGTCGGGCAGGCCGAACCGCAGGACCGCCGCGCCGGCCGCCGACAGCGCGGCGGTGGCGGCCAGCGCGCCGGGCGCCCCGGCGAAGGCCAGGAACGCGCCTCCGGCCGCGAGCCCGCCGACCTGGGAGGCCGCCGAGGCGAGCCCGAGCACCGACCGGCCGAGCACGAACGCGTCCCCGGGCAGGACGTCCGGCAGCGCCGCCGACCTGGCCGCGCCGAACACCGGCGAGAACAGCCCGCTGACCAGCACCAGCGCCAGCATCGCCCACACCGGCAGCCCGGGGCAGGCCAGCAGCAGGCACACCGCCGCCCTGACCAGCTCGCCGGTCACCATCAGCGCCCGGGGCCGCAGCCGGTCGGCCAGCGACAGCAGGAACATCCCGCCCACGATGTAGGGCAGCCACCCCGCCATGTACGCCGCCGCCGACAGCCCCGGGGAGCCCGTCCGCGCGTACACCAGCACGGACAGGGCCAGCATCTTGATCGAGTCCCCGGTGACCAGCAGCACGAAGCTGCCGAACAGCACCCGGAACTCCTTGACCGCGAACACGTCGCCGTACCTCGCCGCTCTCACACCCCGATGCTGCTGAACCGGCGCCCGGCCCGGCCAAGGTTTCGGATATAACCGAAAGATGGCGCTGCAGATCCAGGTGACCCCGCAGGACCTGGTGGCCGGCAGGTTCGCGATCTCACCCCTGATCGAGACCATGCACGCCCACTGGACGCTCGACGGCAGGAACGAGCCCGGCGTGCACCGCCGGTGGGTGGAGCGCTGGCGCGGCCCGTACCTCGACCTGGTGCGACGGCATCCGGCGCTGCGCGCGATGGCGGCGATCAGCGGCAACAAGGGCTACGCGAACGTCGACTTCCTCGCCCCGCCGCCGGCCGGGATGAGCGTGCCGTTCGAGACCGAGCTGGCCTCGATGCGCAGGACCCCGGTTCGGCAGGCGCACGAGGAGATCGCCGGGGTGCTGGCGGAGCTGCCGCCGGTGCCGGAGCCGGTCCGCGACCTGCTCTTCTCGCCGCGGGTGGTGCAGGTGCTGGCCGACGCGTACGAGGCGCTGTGGCGGGAGATCATCTCGGTGGACTGGCAGCGGCTCCACGCGATCCTCGAACGCGACGTGATCCAGCGGGCCGGACGCCTGGCCGCCTACGGCTGGGCCGCGGCCCTAGACGACCTGAGCGACCAGGTGCGCTGGCGTCCGGACGGGCACATTGAGGTGCGCCTGCACACCCGCCACGGCCTGCACGTGCTGGGCGGCGGGGGCCTGCTGTTCGTGCCGACCGCCTTCTCCGGCTCGGTCGGCGTGTACCTGGAGGCGGCCTGGCCCAACGCGCTGGTCTACCCGGCCCGCGGCACCGGCGCCGCGGTCGGCGTCCCGGACGGCGACCTGGCGCTGCTGATCGGCCGCACCAGGGCGCGCCTGCTGACCGAGCTGGCCGTGCCCGCGACGACCACCCACCTGGCCGCCCTGCTCGGCCAGAGCCTCGGCGCGACCGGCGGGCACCTGGCCGTCCTGCGCAGGACGGGCCTGGTCGTGGGCACCCGCACCGGCCGTTCCGTCCTGTACGCCCGTACGCCGCTGGGCGACGCGCTGGCCGGCCGGTCACCGGACTGGCGCGCCGTCCCGCCTCAGCCCTTCAGCGCGCCCGCCATCAGGCCGCGCATGAAGAACCGGCCGAGCAGCACGTAGATCAGCATCGTCGGGATCGAGGCCAGGACGGCCGCGGCCATCTGCTGGCTGTAGGGGGTGGCCTGGGCCCCGGCGATGTTGTTGAGCATGACGGTGGTCGGCCAGCTCTGCGGCCCGGTGATGAAGACGGCGAACAGGAAGTCGTTCCACAGGGAGGTGAACTGCCAGATGATCACCACCGCGATGGCGGGCCACGACACCGGCAGCACGACCGACCAGTACGCGCGCAGCATTCCAGCGCCGTCCACCCGCGCGGCCTCGATCAGCTCGTCGGGGATCGTGACGTAGTAGTTGCGGAAGATCAGCGTGCAGATGGGGATGCCGTACACGACGTGCGCGAGCACCAGGCCCGGGATGCCGCCGTAGAAGACGCCCGGCAGCCCGGTCTGCTCGTTCAGCCAGACCATGAGCTTGACCAGCGGGATCATCACGCCCTGGTAGGGGATGAACATGCCGAACAGGAACAGCGTGAACAGCACGTCCGCGCCGGGGAAGCGCCATTTGGACAGCACGTAGCCGTTCATCGACCCGAACGCGCACGACAGCAGCGAGCCGGGGACGGCCAGCAGCACGCTGTTCCACAGGCCGGGGGCCAGTTTCTCCCAGGCCACCCGCCACGCCTCGGTGGTCCACGTCCTGGGCAGGTTCCACGCCTGGCCGGGGTCGGCCTCGGTGAGCGGCTTGAAGCTGGTGGCCAGCAGCACGTAGATCGGGACGAGGACGACGACCACCAGGGCGAGCAGCAGGCAGAACCGCACGATCCCGAACCCGGTCCTGCGCCGGGCCGCGACGGCCGTCATGACCTGCGCTCCCTTCGCACCGACCAGATCAGGTACGGGATCACGAAGACCGCCACGCTGAGCACGATGTACGAGGCGATCGTGGCCCCCTTCGCCGGGTCGTGCGAGTCGTAGACCGCCACCCACATGAACACCGCGGGCACGTCGGTGATGATCTGCTTGCCGGACACCGCCACGATGAGGTCGAAGACCTTGAGCGAGATGTGTCCCAGGATGATCAGCGCCGACAGGGTGACCGGCCTGAGCATGGGCAGCACCACGTGCCGGTAGACGCCCCACTCGCCGGCGCCGTCCACCCGCGCGGCCTCGCGCAGTTCCTCGGGGACGCCGCGGAAGCCCGCCAGGAACAACGCCATGACATATCCGGACATCTGCCAGATCGCTGGGAGCGCCATCGCGGCCATCCCCCAGTCCGGATCCCTGAACCACTGCCACTGCGGCAGCCCGATCGCGTCGAACAGCCGGTTCAGGCCGACCGCCCGCTCACCCGTCCCCGAGTTCATCAGCCACCGCCACACGATGCCGGTCGCGACGAACGACACAGCCATCGGGAACAGGTAGATCGCCCGGAACGTGCCCTCCCCCCAGATCCCCTTCTCCATGAGGAACGCCAGGAACCAGCCCAGCACCAGCGCCCCCGCCACGAACGTGATCGTGAACACGATCGCGTGGTCGACCGACAGCCGCCAGCGCGCCTGCTCCCAGATGTCGACGAAGTTCTTCAGCCCCACGAACGTGCCTTCGGACACCTCATCGTGCTGGTCCGTCATGGCCAGGCGGAAGTTCCAGCCCAGCATGCCGTACACGAACACGCCGATCGCCACGATCGACGGCGCGACGAGGAGGAGTCCGGGCAGCCAGGTGCGTGCCCGCCTCACAACCGTTTCCCTTCGCGCGGGTACGGCGGGAGCCTCCCGCCGTACCCGCATGCGTCACTGAGCGTTGGCCTTGGCCGCGTCGGCCAGGCCCTGCTGCAGGCCCTTGACGTCCTTGCTGCCGATGAACAGCCCGACCGCCTCGTTGATCGAGGCCAGCCACGGCTGGCTCACCGAGACGCCGTGCTGGATGGAACCGGCCAGCTTGTTCCCCGACCAGTCCTTCAGCGCGTCGGCCAGGTAGTCGGTGTAGAGCGACTGGTCGGCGTCCTTGCGGGCGGGGATGGAGCCCTTCTTGGGGTTGAAGGCGTCCTGGCCCTCCTTGCTCGCCGCGACCTTCAGCCAGGCGATGGCCCCGTCCCGGTTCTTGGCGCCCTTGGGCAGCGTGAAGCTGTCCGACAGCCACATGTAGGTGCCCTCGGTGCCGGGCGCGGGTGCCCAGTCGAAGTCCGTCTTGGACGTCTTGCCGAGGCCGCCCTCCGGCGGGTTGTGGAAGAAGCCGTAGGCCCAGTCGCCCATGATGTTGAACGCCGCCTCGCCGTCGGCCACCTGCTTGGCGGCGGGCTGCCAGTCGTCCTGCGGGTCGCCCGCGTACGACATGATCTTGGCGTAGTTCTCCAGCGCCTTCGTCATCTGCGGGCCGCTCCAGTCGGCGCCCGGCTTGAACAGCGCGTTGTAGGCGTCGGTGCCGAGCGAGCCGAGCAGCACGTTCTCCAGCAGGTGGGTGGCGGTCCACTCCGAGCCGATGGAGATCGGGATCTTGCCCTTGGCCTTGACCTTCTCCAGGTCGGCGATGAACTCCTCGATCGTCTTGGGCGCGGCCGCGATGCCGGCGTCCTTGAGCACCTTGGGGTTGAACCACAGGACGTTGGACCGGTGGATGTTGACCGGCACCGAGTAGATCTTGCCCTCGACGCTGATCTGGTCGACGAGCTGGGCGGGGAAGACGTCCTTGAGCTTCAGCTCGTCGTACAGGAACGTCAGGTCCTCCAGGTTGCCCGCCTTGATGTAGCCCTGCAACTCGGCGCCGGCGTGCCCCTGGAAGGTGTCGGGCGGCGTGCCGGCCTGCAACTTCGACTGCAACAACGCCTTGGCCTTGTCACCAGAGCCGCCCGCCACGGCGGCGTCGAAGAACGTGTAGTTCGGGTTCTTGTCTTCGAATATCTTCTTCATCGCCTTGAGACCGTCGGCCTCGCCGGGGCCCGTCCACCAGGAGAAGACCTCCACCTGCTGCTTGCCGCCGCTGGAGGAGCCCGGCTCGGCTGTCTGGCCGCCGCTGCCTCCGCCGCAGCCCGCCAGGCCCAGAACGCCCGCCATCGTGATCGAGACGGCCGCTAACCACCGTCGCATCGCACACCATTCCCTTCGCGATCCCCCGAAGTTGGTGACCTTTGACAACGTTGTCAACAACGGCTATCAACCCACTTCGCGCGCGCCGACGTCAAGGGCGGAGCAGGTAACAGGTCCGCATACTCAGCCCACGCGCTCCAGCGTGCCGGCGGGCCCGGTGAGCACGGTGACGCCCGCGTCGTAGCCGGATCCGGGCAGGTCACCGCGGCCCGCGGCGACGACGAGCGCGCCCCTGGAGACGGCCAGGCCGACCAAGGCGGGCAGGTCGGCGCCGGCGCCGGGCGGCCACGTGCACAGCACGACGTCGGACTCCGTCAGGCCGATCGGCACGTCGAGCTCGGCCATCCTGGCCAGCAGGTCGGCATGGGTGAGCCGGGCGCCGCCGGGCAGCGCCAGCGCGTCCTGGCGCTTGGCGTCGAGGGCGGGCAGCGCGGTGGGCTCCAGCACGAGCAGGCCGCGGAAGTCGATCGTGTCGAGCGCCGGGCCGAGCGAGACCACCTGGCGCACGCGGGAGCCGTCGGCCGCCGCGATCGCCGTCTCCGCCAGGTCGGGGGTGGTGATCAGCATGCGGGCGTCGCACTCGCGCAGCAGCGCCGCCACCTCCTCGACGCCGAGCCCTGGACCGATCGGCGCGGCCACCCCGCCCGCCGCCAGCACGGTGTGCAGGGCCACGGTCTGGGGGCCGGTCGTGGAGACGTGCACGCCCACCACCTGGTCGCGGCGCGCTCCCCTGCGCACCAGCCCGGACGCCGCCCTGGTCACCTCGGTCACCAGGCTGCGGTAGCCGTAGACGTGGCCGCCGCGCAGATCGATGAGCGCCGGCCGCTCGCCCCGCTCGTACGCCCGGCAGAACACCTCGTGGATCACGGTGCCGGAGGACGAGGCGGACGGCGTCATGACCGTCAACGTACGGTCGCC
The DNA here is from genome assembly GCF_044465345.1 of Nonomuraea sp. NPDC049684. Classification (NCBI taxonomy): domain Bacteria; kingdom Bacillati; phylum Actinomycetota; class Actinomycetes; order Streptosporangiales; family Streptosporangiaceae; genus Nonomuraea; species Nonomuraea sp. NPDC049684. The sequence continues at coordinate 486,123 of NZ_JBITLO010000004.1, forward strand.
CGCGCGCCGGCCGCATCCACCGATCTATGTAGAGCGGTGTGCATTTCCCCAGCCCAGGGCCGAGGTGGGCGGGCCCGAGCCCTGCGCGACTCGAGCCCGCTGTCACGCGCCCCGGAACCGGGCCCCCACCCCTCCGAGAAGGCCCGGCTCCGTCGGGACGCGTGACGTCCCTCGGTCGATCGGCCGCCGCGGCCCCCGGCGCGAGGACGGGGAGCGCGGGGCGCGGTCGATCACACGAGAACGGTAGGCGTTCCGGCCGGGGCGGCACATGCGCTGACATGGCCATTCGACGATGTAAGCGCCGGGCGGCGACGATGTGTAGAGAACCCGCCGGGATCAGCGTCCGCCGATCACCCATGCGGCAATCTGTGTACGTGTGGAGAAGCCCAGCTTGCCGAGGATGTTGGCGACGTGCCGCGCGGCGGTGGCCGGGCTGATCACCAGTTCGTCGGCGATGGCCCGGTTGCTCAGCCCGCGGGCCACCAGCTCGGCGATCTCGCGTTCCCTGGCCGTCAGCCTGCTGTCCTGGGCGGCCGGGGCGACCGGCGCGGCGGGCAGCTCGGGCAACGGGCCGCCGAGCGCGCACGAGACCGCCTGGTCGGCCGTCATCGCCAGGCCCTCGGCCCACAGCAGCGCCACCAGGGCCTCGCCGAGCCGTTCGCGGGCGGGGGCCAGCAGCTCCTCGGTGCGGGCGTCGGGACGGCGGTCGCGCAGCCCCAGCGAGGCGGCGGCCAGCAGGACCGCGCGCCGGTCGTCGCCCTCGGCCGCCACCAGGCGCGCCCAGGCCGCCAGCCGCCGGGCGATGCTGTCGCGCAGGCCCGCGTCGCGGCTGAGCACCAGCGCCTCGGTGAGCCGCGCGCGGGCCTGCGCCAGGTCGCCCTCGTCCAGCGCGACGCGGCCGAGCCCGGCCAGGCAGCTCACGATCTGCTGCCGGGCGTCGATGTGCCGCAGCAGGCGCAGGCCGGCCTCGTAGTGCCGCCGGGCGGCCGGACGGTCGCCGGTGCGCCGGGCGATCTGGGCCAGGCCGACGTGCCCGTAGGACTGGCCGAGGTGGTTGTCCAGCCGCTCGCTCAGCGACAGGACCTCCTCGAACGCGCGCCGGGCCTCGTGCAGGCGGCCGGCCCGCAGGCCGAAGTCGGCCCGGGTGCCCTGGGCCAGCGACTCCAGGATCGGGTCGCCGCGCCGCCGCGCCGCCTCCAGGGCCGGGGCCAGCGACTCCTGGTCGCCGGTCGCCTGGGCCAGCATGATCAGGCCCACGGCCTCGCCGTAGGCGTCGTGGGCGTCGACGCACAGCGCCAGCCCGATCTGTACGCACCGCGCCGCGAGCCCCGTCTCACCGGCCGCGAGCGCCAGCTCACCGCGCAGGATCATCGCCTGCCCACGTAAGCCCTCGGGCACGTCGGGGGCGTCGAGCGCGAGCAGCCGGTCGAGCCGCTCGGCGATGTCCAGCCGCCGCCCGCTGGCCATGAGCAGGTAGCGCACGTCGGTCAGCAGTTGCAGGGCGGTCTGCGGCGTCCCGCTCGCCACGGCCCAGTCGCAGGCCGCGCCCACCTCGGCCTTGAGCCCGTCGAACAGGTTGACGAAGCGCTCGACCACGGGCCACGACGTGCGCGTGCCGGGCGCGAGGACGTCCTTGAACCGCCCGGCCAGCCCGGCGAGCGCGGCCAGGTGGGCGCGGCGCAGCGCCGCCTCCTCGCCGGACTCCGCCAGCCGCTCCAGCGCGTATTCGCGGACGGTCTCCAGCAGCCGGTAGCGGGCCTGGCCGGCGACCTCGCCGTCGAGCACGACCAGCGACTTGTCCACCAGGTCGCACAGGCGCGGCAGCACGTCCTCCTCGGGCAGGCCGGAGCCGGCGCACACCGTCTCGGCCAGGTCGAGCGTCCAGCAGGAGCGGAAGGCCGCCACGCGGCGCAGCAGCAGGCGTTCCTGGGGGCTGAGCAGCCGGTAGCTCCAGTCGACGGCGGCACGCAGCGTGCGATGCCTGGCGTGGGCCGTACGGGCGCCGCCCGCCAGCACCCTGAACCGGTCGTCGAGCCGCTCGACGAGCTGCCTGACCGACAGCACCCGCACCATGGCGGCGGCCAGCTCGATCGCCAGCGGCAGCCCGTCGAGCGCCTGGCACAGCTCGATCGCCAGCGGCAGCGTCTCCTCGGTCAGCTCGAAGCCGGGACGCGCGGCGCTGGCCCTGGTCACGAACAGGCGCACGGCCTCGCTCTCCTCGCCGACGAGCGAGAGCGGCGGCACCCGCCAGACCGTCTCGCCCGGCACCCGCAGCGGCTCGCGGCTGGTGGCCAGCACGGTGAGCCGCGGGCAGGCGCCGAGCAGGTCGCGGCAGAGCTCGGCGCACTCGCCGACCACCGGCTCGCAGTTGTCCAGGACGAGCAGCACGCGGCGGCCGCCGATGGTCTCCGCCAGGTCCTCGGCGACGCCGAGCGCGGCGCGGACCCGCTCCCGCAGCTCGCCCTTCTCCACGTCGGCCAGCTCGACCAGCCACACGCCGTCGGGGTGCTCGGCGGCGACCCTGGCGGCCAGGCGCAGGGCCAGGCGCGTCTTGCCGATGCCCCCCGCGCCGCACAGCGTCACCACACGCGAGACGCGGCCGAGATGGGCCAGCTCATCGAGGTCGGACTCCCGGCCCACGAACAGGTTGGGCTCGGCCGGCAGGTTGCGGAAATCGGCGGTTCGCAGCATCACTGTGAGTGTGGCATCAACTACCGTTCGCGCCCAGACTCAATCGGTGGAGAACTCGGCGGCCCGCGGTCAGGCCAGCGCGGCCTCCAGCACCGCGCGGGCCACCTGCGCCACCGCGCCGGCCCGGGGGCCGGGGTGCTCCAGCACCACGCCGACCGCCACCTCCGGGGCGGTCGCCGGGGCGAACGCCGTGGCCAGCGCGTGCTCGCCGCCGTTCGCGGCGATCTTGGCGGCCACCTCGACGCCGGGGACGGCGACGGCCGCGCCCGGCCCGCCCGCGTGCGTCCCCGCGGTCATCATCGCGGCCAGGTAGCGGGCCTGGACGGTGGTCATGGTGGTGCGGTACGGCTGCGGCCCCGCCTGGCCGAGCAGCGAGCCGTCCGGCAGGCTGACCTCCTCCACCAGGTACGGCCGCATCAGCACGCCGTTGTTGGCCACGGCCGCCGACAACATCGCCACCATCAGCGGCGTCGCCCGGTCCTGGTCCCGGCCGACGGCCGACAGGGCGGTCCGCGCCCGGTCCATGCCCTGCGGGTACGTGCTGCGCGCCGGGGCCATCGGCACGCGCAGGTCGCCGTCGCCGAACCCGAACGCCTCGGCCTGGTCCCTGAGGATGTCCTGGCCGAGCTGCACCCCGATGCCCGCGAACGCGGTGTCGCACGAGGTCTGGAAGGCGCGCAGCAGCGTGGGCCGGGGCCTGCCGCACGAACCGGCGAGCGCGGCGGGCAGCCGCGGGCGGACGGCGGCGTCCACGGGGGCCGTGGGCGTGTACTCGCCCGAGGCCAGCGCCGCGGCCGTGGTCACCACCTTGAACGTGGCCCCCGGCGGATAGACCTGGTCCAGCGCCCGGTTCAGCAGGGGCCGGCCGGGGGCCTCGCGCAGCCGGTCGAGGGCGCCGTCGAGCCGGGCGGGGTCGAAGGTGGCCAGCGTGTTGGGGTCGTAGGACGGGTAGCTGGCCAGGGCGAGGATCGCGCCGGTGGCCGGATCGATGGCCACGACCGCGCCGGGCACGCCGGCGGCCTCCAGGGCGTGGTAGGCGGTCCACTGGGTGCGCTGGCCGATGGTCAGCCGCACGTCGGCGCCGGCCACGTCGCCGTCGCTGACCATCGAGCGCACCTTGACCTTGGCGTCGTCGCCGGACAGGACGCCGTCCTCGGCCTCCTCCACGCCCGTGGACCGGTAGAGGGACATGTAGCCGGTCACGGGGGCGTAGAGCTCGCCGTCGGTGTAGACCCGCTGGAACCGGTACGGGCCGCCGCCGGGCGTCGGGCGGCTCCTGGCCACGGTCGCGCCGTCGTAGGTCAGGATGTCGCCGCGCGGACGGGCGAAGCGGGCGATGAGCGAGCGCTCGTTGCGGCGGTCGGCGTTGAGTGCCCGCGTCCCGAACCCCTGGACGACCGTGAGGTGGGCCAGCAGGACGAACAGCAGGACCGAGCAGAGCACGGCCATGCGGCCCAGCGGGACGTCGATCTGCTTCGCCCTGGTTCCCGCCATGGTCCTTGGTCTAACAACCGGACCACCAAGGCAGGGCTACAGGACGCTGCGGTAGTAGGAAATCTTGCGGTGGATGTAGTTCTGGCGCTCGGCCAGGTTGGCGATCTGGGCCTGGACCTGCCGGTCGTGCTCCTCCAGCAGCCTGATGCGGTCGGGGATCGTGTCGTCGCCGCCGCGGACGAGCTCGGCGAAGCGCAGCAGCATGGCGATGGGCATGCCGGTGTCGCGCAGGCAGCGGATCATGCCGAGCCAGCCGACGTCCTCCTCGCTGAACCTGCGCTGACCGGCCGCGTTGCGCTCCACGCGCTCCAGCAGGCCGATCTTCTCGTAGTAGCGGAGGGTGTCGAGGCTGAAGCCGGTCTCCTCGACGACCTCGGCGGGGGTGTACACGCTCACGCTCCCAGTCTTCCACCTGGAGCGCGCTCCAGGTCAACGGCTTGACATGGAGTGCGCTCCAGGTCCGAGGGTTCTGCCCCATGAACATCGCACTCGGCACCATCCCGTTCGGCACCGGCGTCGGCCTGCGGGAGACCTTCGCCATCCTCGACCGCTTCCAGGACGCCGGCGGCACCATGCTGGACACGGCCAACAACTACCCCTTCTGGAACGAGGGCCGCACCGGCGACGAGAGCGAGGAGGCCATCGGCGCCTGGCTGGCCGCGCGCGGCAACCGGGACCGGATGTTCATCGGCACCAAGGGCGGGGCGCGGCCGAGCGTGCCCGGCGACCGCACGCTCGACTCGGCCGAGGGCCTGTCGGCGGCGGCCGTCGCGCGGGCCGCCGAGGGCAGCCTGCGCCGGCTGCGGACCGACTACGTCGACCTGTACTGGTCGCACATCGAGGACCGTTCGGTGCCGCTGCACGAGACGCTCGGCGCTTTGAACACGCTGGCCGAGCAGGGCAAGGTCCGCGCGCTGGGAGCGAGCAACATCGCCGCCTGGCGGCTGGAGCGGGCCAGGAACCTGGCGGGCGCGCGCGGCTGGCTGCCGTACGGCCACCTCCAGCTCCGCCACACCTACCTGCGCCCGCGGCCCTTCACCCGGCTGCCGGAGGGCGGCCACACGCTGGCCTCGGACGATGCCCTCGACTACGTCGCCGCCGAGCCGGACGTGACGCTGTGGGCCTACAACACGCTGATGGCGGGGGCCTACACGCGGTCCGACCGGCCCATGCCTGAGGTCTACGACCACCCGGGCACCGCCCGCCGCCTGGCCGTGCTGGGCGAGGTCGCCGGCGAGCTGTGCGCGACGCCCAACCAGGTGGTGCTGGCGTGGCTGATGGCCGACGGTCACGTGCCCGTGGTCGGCGTGTCCACGACGGCCCAGCTCGACGAGGTCGTCGGCGCGGCGGACGTCAAGCTGGACGCCGAGCTGCGCGCCCGCCTGAACGCCGCCGCCTAGGGGATCAGGGCAGGTGGTCGGCGAGGTAGCGGCGGACGAGCTGCTTGCACTCGGCGATCAGGTCGGCGTCGCCGTCGGGATCGGCCCGGAAGGCGAGCTTGAGCACGGCGTCGGTGGCCTCGACGGCGACCACGAGCGCCCGGTCGAGCCCGGGGCCCGCGGGCGCGTCGAGCAGGGCGAGGGTGAGGGCGCGCAACCGGTCGGCCACGATGACGTTGTTGTCGAGGGCGCTGTCGAGCGTGCGCTTGGTGCCCTCCAGCGGCGGCCCGCCCGGGGTGGGCAGGACCTCGCCGAAGTCGACCACCGCGAACCCGGGGGTGGTGCGTTTCATGTCGACGAACTCGTCGATGGCCAGGTCGACCAGGTCGGTCCAGTGGCCGAGGTCGGCCTCGGCGATGCACTGGGTGACCCGCTGGAGGAACGCCTCCAGGTTGCGCAGCGCGAGGGCGCGCACCAGGCCCTGCTTGTCGTGGAAGAACTGGTAGAAGGTGCCGATGGGGACCTCGGCGCGGCGCGCGACCTCCTTCGTGGTCAACGCCTCGTAGCCCACCTCGTCGAGCAGGAGCGCGCACTCGTCGAGCATCCGCTCCACCCGCTCCACGCTCCGGCGCTGGGCGGGACGGCGGCGCAAGGTACTCGTCATGCTCCCCATCCTGGCTTATTACCAGCAGGTACAGACCGGCCACTTTGCCGTCCGTTAACATGAGCCATACTCGCATAAAGGAGCCGAGATGTTCTTATGGGGTACGGCGACCGCCGCCTACCAGATCGAGGGCGCGGTGGCCGAGGACGGCCGGGGCGCGTCCATCTGGGACACCTTCGCCCACGAGCCCGGCCGGACCAGGGACGGCCACACCGGGGACGTGGCCTGCGACCACTACCACCGCTGGCGCGAGGACATCGCCCTCATGTCCGGCCTCGGCGTGAACGCCTACCGCTTCTCCATCGCCTGGCCGCGGGTGCAGCCGCTCGGCTCCGGCGAGGTCAACCCCGCGGGCCTCGACTTCTACGAACGCCTCACTGACGGCCTGCTGGCGGCCGGCATCCAGCCCGTGCCGACGCTCTTCCACTGGGACCTGCCCCAAGCCCTCCAGGACCGCGGCGGCTGGACCGAGCGCGACACGGCCGGCCGCTTCGCCGACTACGCCGCGATCGTCGCCGAGCGCCTGGCCGACCGCATCCCGCTGTGGATCACCCTGAACGAGCCGTTCGTGCACATGGCCTTCGGCCACGCCATGGGCATCCACGCCCCCGGCCAGGCCCTGCTGTTCGACGCCCTCCCCGTCGCCCACCACCAGCTCCTCGGCCACGGCCTGGCGGCCGGGGCGCTGCGGGCGGCGGGCGCGCGGCAGGTGGCCATCACCAACAACTGCACGCCGGTCTGGCCCGCCTCGGAACAGGAGGCGGACGTGAAGGCCGCCGAAGCCTACGACGTCCTGCACAACCGGCTGTTCAACGACCCGGTGCTGCTCGGGAAGTACCCCGATCTCTCGGCCTACACAGCCGCCCTGGACTTCGTCCGCGACGGCGACCTGGAGACCATCTCGGCCCCCCTGGACGCCCTCGGCATCAACTACTACAACCCCACCCGCATCGCCGCCCCGCCGCCCGGCGAGGCGCTCCCGTTCACCGACACCGGCGTCACCGGGTATCCCACCACCGCGTTCGGCTGGCCGGTCGTCCCCGACGGCCTGCGCGAGCTGCTGACCGGCCTCAAGGCCCGGTACGGCGGCGCGCTCCCGCCGATCCACGTCACCGAGAACGGCTGCTCCCAGCCCGACGAGCTCACCCCGCAGGGGACGGTCGAGGACCAGGCCCGCATCGACTACCTGCGCGGCCACATCGACGCCGTCATGGCCGCCCGCGCCGAGGGCGTGGACGTGGACGGCTACTTCGTCTGGTCGCTGCTGGACAACTTCGAGTGGGCCGAGGGCTACCACCAGCGCTTCGGCCTGGTGCACGTGGACTTCGCCACGGGCCGCCGCACCCCCAAGGCGTCCTACGCGTGGTACCGGGAGCGGATCGCTCAGAACACCGACACGTGAACGTGGTCGTAGTGGTTGGCGGTCACGCCGCCCCGGTCGGACATGGGGTCCCAGCCGCCGCCTGACCGGATGTCGTAGTAGCGCTGCTTCCAGATGATGTACATGACGCCGATCCGCGAGCCGTTCTTGATGAGCCATTCGGCCAGGGCGTCCCCGCGGTCGGCGTCGGCCCCCGAGGCCATGGTGCCGCCGCGGGACATCATGAAGTCGCAGGCCCGGCCCTTGCCGTGCTCACCGGGGTCGCCGGGGCGCAGGCAGCCCACGCCGTACTTCATCGGGAAGTTCTGCATGATCTCGGCGCGTACCGTGATCATGCGCTGGGTCAGGCCCTCGGCACCGCCGGGCTGCTGGAAGCCGTATTTGGCGAGCAGGCGCTCGATCTCGCGCCGCTTGCCCTGAAGGGTCCTGATCTCCTTCTTCAGCTTGTCGATCTTGTCGTTGGCGTTGAGCTTGGCCTCTTTGGACTTCGCGATGAGCTTCTGGATGCTCCGGACGCGCTCGGTCCGCTCGGTGGCCATGTACGACATGTTCGCGGCCTGCCCGAGCGCGATGGCCGGGTCGGCGGTGAGGCCGAACAGCTGCATGCCGTCGAGGGGGCCGGTGACGTACGTCTGGCGCGCGATCTCAGCCACGCCGGCCTGGGCCGCGGCCAGGCGCGCCGCCAGGTCGCCGGAGGTGTCGGTGGCGTTCTTGGCCTGGATCCTGATCTCCTCCAGGCTCTGGATCTGGCCGCGGTAGAGGTCGTTCAGCCGGGACGCCTGCTTGGTGAGTCTGCGCAGCTCGTCGATGTTGGGATCGGCCGACGCCGGCTGCGGGGAGGCGAGCCCGAGCAGCCCGGAGAGGACGACGAAGACCGCGGCGAGCCGCCAGATCCTCACACCCGTCCCCTCCTCGCATAGACGGACCGAAACTATAGAAGATGATCTTGATGGCTGTCATCCGAACCAGCCAAGTGACGCACCTTTGGCGAGGTACATGGTCCTTTGTCGGAAATAAGGAAGATCTAAAAGTTTGGGCCTTGTGGAGGGCTTGATCCCGGTCTGAGATGGCGATCGAACTCGTCTCTGCGAAGGGGCAGATCGTGTCTCGAATCATGACCATCGCCGCGGCCGCGCTTCTCGGCCTGGGCGCCTCCCTCGTCCCCCTCACCGCCGAGGCGTCGGTCGATCCGCTGCCGCCCGGCGACCGCATCGACCTCTACCAGGTGGACGGCAAGCCGGGCACCGCCCAGTTCCTGCGGGAGAAGGGCTTCGACGTCGTCCAGCACGAGAACGGCGGCGACAAGGAGCACGTCGAGCTGACCGCGGCCCAGGCCGACCTGGCCGGGCTGGCCAAGCTCGGCCTGCGCCCCGAGCCCGTGCGCAACGCGCAGGGGCAGAGCAACCTCCAGGCCGCCAAGGCCCAGGCGGCCGGCGGCTACACCGTGTGGCGGTCGTACTCCGAGCGGGGCGGCATCGCCGACCAGCTCAGGGCGATCGCCGACGCCAACAGGGACATCGTCAAGCTGCAGTCCATCGGCAGGACGCTCAAGGGCCGGGACATCCTCGCCGTCAAGGTCTCCACGGGCGCCCGGCTGCTGCCCGACGGGCTCAAGCCCGCCACGCTGTACTCGGCCACCCAGCACGCCCGCGAGTGGATCGCCGCCGAGGTGGACCTGCGGCTGCTGAAGTACGTGATCGCCAACAGGTCGGCGCTGCGGGACCTGCTCAACCGGACCGAGCTGTGGTTCGTGCCGGTGGCCAACCCCGACGGCTACGACTTCACCTTCACCGAGGGCAACCGCCTGTGGCGCAAGAACCTGCGCGACAACGACGGCGACGGGAAGATCACCAACGGCGACGGCGTGGACCCGAACCGCAACTTCCCCACCAACTTCCGCTACGACGAGGAGGGCTCGTCGAGCATCCCGAGCAGCGAGACCTTCCGCGGGACCGGCCCGGCCAGCGAGCCGGAGACCAGGGCCATGGACGGCCTGCTCAACCGGGTCAGGTTCGAGATGAACCTGAACTACCACTCCTTCGGCCCGCTGCTGCTCTACCCGAGCGGGTTCCAGATCGCCACGAAGACCGCGGACAACCCGATCTACGAGGCCCTGACCGGCGACGACGACGCCCCGGCCGTCCCCGGGTTCGACCCCGACCTCGGCGCCGAGCTCTACACCACGAACGGCGACACCAACGACCACGCCCACGCCAGGTACGGCACCCTGTCCTGGACGCCGGAGCTCGACGAGGGCTGCGACGGCTGCGGGTTCGTCTTCCCCGACGACGAGGCGGCCGTGCAGGCGGAGTTCGAGAAGAATTTGCCCTTCGCGCTCGACGTCGCCAGGTCCGCGACGGACCCGGCCGATCCGGTCAGCCACCTGGGCAACAGGACGCCCGACTTCGTGCTCGACCCGTTCGAGTTCAGCTACGGCACCGACCAGGCCGTCCAGGTCACCGCCAAGAGGAAGATCGGGCCCGTCCTGCTCAACTACCAGGTCAACGGCGGCCGGACGAGGATCGCGCCGACCGGCGAGTGGAAGGGCGGCGAGCGGTACGGCAAGGGCTACGACCGCTACTACCACCGGCTGCGCGGCAGGATCACCGGCACCCGGCCGGGCGACAAGGTCAAGGTCTGGTTCAGCGCGATCGGCAGGAAGAGCGGCGAGTTCACCTACACCGTGCAGGACGACATCGGCGGCAAGGTGCTCGTGCTGGCCACCGAGGACGTCACGGGCCTGAGCCCGGCCCAGGGCGGCACCGAGGCCAAGTACGCCGCCGACTACGTCAAGGCGCTCCAGGACGCCGGCTACACGACCGACGTCTACGACATGGACAAGATGGGCCGCAGGGCCCCGCACCCGCTCGGCGTGCTCAGCCACTACAAGGCGGTGGTCTGGGAGACCGGCGACGACGTCATCCCCCGCTCCCCCGGGCAGGTCGCCGGCACCACGTCGAAGGGCGGCGTGGACACCGAGCTGGCGGTGCGCGACTACCTGAACGAGGGCGGCAAGCTGCTGCACGCCGGCAAGTACCCCTCGTACGCGGCCAACAACAACGGCGCCTACTACTACGAGCCCGACCAGCCCGGCCACCCCGAGTGCACGGTCCCCGACGACCCGCCGTGCATCCAGGTGTTCAACGACTTCCAGCAGTACTGGCTGGGCGCCTACGTCTTCTTCGACGACGGCGGCGCCGACCGGGCGAGCGGGCAGCCGTTCGCGCTGAAGGGCAACGGCGGCGCGTTCGAGGGCTTCGCCGGCACGCTGGAGCCGAGCCACACCAACTCGTTCGTGGCCACCTCGGCCATCCTGCCCCCGGCGCAGTTCCCGCTGTTCGCCAGCTCGGCCCAGGTCAAGTGGGTACGCCCGGGCGGCCCGTTCGACCCCCACACCGGCTCCTGGGACGTCTACAGCGGCATCGCCGACGTCTCCTGGAAGCGGCTGACCACGACCGTGGACCTGACCGGCAGGAGCTCCGGCGACCTGTCGTTCTGGACCTCCTACGACACCGAGGCCGACTGGGACTTCCTGACGGTCGAGGCGCACACCGCGGGCGCCGACGACTGGACCACCCTCCCCGACGTCAACGGCCACACCTCGCAGAGCACCGGCGAGAGCTGCAAGGCCGAGAACAGCGGCGGCTGGCGGGTGATCCATCCGTTCACCCGGCACTACCAGGGCGCGGCCTGCGAGCCGACCGGGTCCTCCGGCGCCTGGCACGCCGCCTCGGGCAACTCCGGCGGCTGGCAGCAGTGGAAGGTGGACCTGACCCCGTACGCGGGCAAGCGGGTCGAGCTGTCGATCTCCTACGTCAGCGACTGGTCCACCCAGGGCGCGGGCGTCTTCCTCGACGACGCCAAGGTCACCCTGGACGGCGCGGCGGCCGGTGACACCTCCTTCGAGTCCGACCTCGGCGGCTGGGCCGTCGCCGCGCCGCCGGCCGGCTCGGCCCCGTCGATCAACAACTGGTTCCGCACCGACCAGGTCTTCGAGGAGGGCGGCGGCATCGTCACCGCGGACACCGTCTATCTGGGCTTCGGCGTGGAGAGCCTGACCGGCCAGGCCACGCGTACGGACCTGGTCAAGCGGTCGATGCGGCACCTGCTGGGCGACCCCCGCTAGCGACGCCCGGAGGGGCGCGGCACACCGCTGCCGCGCCCCTCTTGCGTGCACGGACAGAACATGGTTCGGTCGCCTTGAGGCGTACGCGCAGCAAGCAAGCATTCGGTCAAGCAGGAGGCTCACGACATGCGCCAGCACGACAAGCTGTTCATCGGGGGCGAATGGGTGACCCCCGCGGGCACCGGGACGATCGACGTCATCTCCCCCCACACCGAGGAGGTCGTGGGCCGCGTCCCCGACGGCGCCGCCGAGGACGTGGAACGCGCGGTGGCCGCCGCCCGCCAGGCGTTCGACCACGGGCCGTGGCCGCGCATGACGTTCGCCGAGCGGGCCGCCGTGATCGAGCGGCTGGCCGCGATCTACAACGAGCGCCAGGGCGAGATGGCCGCCCTGATCACCGAGGAGATGGGCTCGCCGATCACCTTCTCCAACCTCGCGCAGGCCCCGCAGCCGCTCGGCATGCTGCAGTTCTACGCCGGGCTGGGCAAGGAGTTCGCCCAGGAGGAGGAGCGTCCCGGGCTGTTCGGGCCGATCACCGTGCGGCGCGAGCCGGTCGGCGTCGTCGCGGCCGTCGTCCCGTGGAACGTGCCCCAGTTCGTGACCATGACCAAGGTCGCGCCCGCGCTGCTGGCCGGGTGCACGATCGTGCTCAAGCCCGCGCCCGAGACGCCGCTGGACGCGTACCTGCTGGCCGAGTGGGCGGCCGAGGCCGGGATCCCGGCGGGCGTGCTCAACATCGTGCCCGCCGGGCGCGAGGTGAGCGAGCACCTGATCTCCCACCCCGGCGTCGACAAGGTGGCCTTCACCGGCTCCACCGCCGCCGGCCGCCGCATCGCCTCCATCTGCGGCGAGCAGCTCAAGCGGGTCAGCCTGGAGCTCGGCGGCAAGTCCGCCGCGATCATCCTGGACGACGCCGACCTGCAGGCGAGCATGGGCTTCCTGGCCATGGCCACGCTGATGAACAACGGCCAGGCGTGCGTCGCCCAGACCCGCATCCTGGCCTCCCGCAGCCGGTACGACGAGGTCGTGGACGCCGTGGCGAACATGGTCAACTCCCAGCCCGTCGGCGACCCGGCCGACCCGGCGACCGGCATCGGCCCGCTGGTGGCCAAGCGCCAGCAGGAGCGCGTCGAGGGCTACATCAAGATCGGCATGGACGAGGGCGCCAAGGTCGTCGTCGGCGGCCTCGACCGTCCCCGCGACCGCGGCTGGTACGTCGCGCCCACGGTCTTCGCCAACGTCAGCAACGACATGCGCATCGCCCGCGAGGAGATCTTCGGCCCGGTCCTGGCGGTGATCCCGTACGAGGACGAGGCCGACGCCCTGCGCATCGCCAACGACAGCGACTACGGCCTGGCCGGCACGGTCTGGACGGCCGACGCCGAGCGCGGCATGAACGTCGCCCGCCAGGTGCGCACCGGCACCTACGGCGTCAACTGCTTCATGCTGGAGTCGAACGCGCCCTTCGGCGGCTTCAAGGCCAGCGGCATCGGCCGCGAGCTCGGCCCCGAGGGCCTGAACGGCTACCTGGAGTACAAGACGATCGCCCGGCTGGGCTAGCGGCGGGCGAAGAGGGGCCCCGCGCGCCGCGGGGCCCCTCTCGCGGGCCGGGGAAGGCGCCCAGCGTGCCCCCGCGACGCTAGGCGCCGGATCCGCCGCCTACAGTCGGCGACTGCCCGGCTACTGAAGTATGTCCCAAGGCCACCGCGAAGGCGGTTTCCTTCCCCGAGGACTTTTCTCCTGGCGGATCCTTTCCATCCGTCTTAGGTAGACGGGTATTACTCACGAAAGGTTCGAGGAGATCCATTTACCGATACGCCGGATGAGTTCGGGGCTGGCGGCCGACTCCGCGTGCCCGTAGCCCGGCTCGATCCACAGCTCCTTGGGCTCGCGGGCGCCGTCGTAGAGCTGGTGGGCGTGCTCCAGCGGGAAGAAGGCGTCGGCGTCGCCGTGCACGACCAGCAGCGGGGCGGGCGAGACCAGGGCGGCGGCCTCGTACGGCGGCATCGGGATCGGGTCCCACTGGCCGCCGGCGATCCTGGTGCGCTTGGCCACCCGGGCGGCGAACCTGCCGAACGGCTGCTCGATGGCCCAGTGAACCTGGCGCATGGGCTTGGTGCCCCGGTAGTACCAGCGCGCCGGGCCGCTGACCGCCGCCACCGCGTCCACGCCCCGGCGCAGCGCCGCGTGCCGGACGGCCACCGCCGCGCCCATGGAGAAGCCCACGACCGCGATCCGCCGGTAGCCGACCACGCGGGCATGCCGGACGGCGGCCTCCACGTCGAGGATCTCCAGGTCGCCGACCGTCGTCTCGCCGCCCGAGCGCCCGTGGCCGCGGAAGTCGAAGGCGAGCACGCCGCCGTAGCCGCTGAGCACGTGCGCGATGCGGCGGACGGTGCGCTCGCGCCAGGATCCGGTGAAGCCGTGCGCCATGACGATCCCGACGTCCCCGGCCGCCGAGGGGGTGTGGGCGGCGTCGATGCGGACACCGTCCTCGGTCCTGAGCATCACCGGGAAATGGGGCGCGAAAGGCATGAACACCAGCTTATTCGTGGTCCGTTTCCAGGCCGTGCTCGGTGGCCCACACCGCGATCTGGGCCCGGGAGGCGAAGCCGAGCTTCTCCATGATGTTGGCGACGTGCCGGGCCACCGTGGCCGGGCTGATCACCAGCTTCAGCGCGACGGCCCGGTTGCTCAGCCCGCCCGTGAGCAGCGCGGCGATCTCCAGCTCCCGGCCGGTCAGCCCGCCCTGCCAGCCCCCCGGCGGCGGCCCTGACGGCCCCGCCGCGACGGCCCGGCCGGGATCGAGCACCCGCCTGGCGACCTCGTCCGGCGACCGCCCGGCCCCCTTGGCCCACAGCAGCGACACCCGGCCCTCGCCGAGCCCGGCCCTGGCCCGCGTGAGCAGCTCCTGGACCGGGCCGGGGACGCCGTACTGGCCGATGGCCTCGCGCAGCGCGGTCGCGGCGGCGGCGGCCAGCACCGCGCCCTCCAGGTCGCCCTGCTCGGCCGCCAGCGCCGACATGGACGTCAGCGCCCGCACCACGCCCCTGCGCTGGCCGGTGCGGGTGCTCAGGGCCAGGCTGGCGGCCAGGTGCAGGCGGGCGGCCGGGTAGTCGTGCATCCGGGCCGCCACCCGGCCCAGCTTGGCCTGGCAGCGGGCCAGCTCGACCCGGTTGCCCATGTCCTCCAGCAGCGGCAGGGCCGAGGTGTGGCAGGTCATGGCGGCCTCCAGGTCGCCCGCCGCCTCGGCCACCGCGCCCAGGTGGGTCAGCGCCCTGGCCAGCGTCCAGTGGTGGCCGGCCTCCCTGGCCAGGGCCAGCGCCTGCTCGCCGCGCCGGCGGGCCTGGCGGAGCTGGCCGCGGAACAGCGCCAGGTTGAGCTGGGCGATGCGGACCGTGGCCAGGTTGAACAGGTCGTCGTGGGCGGTGGCCGCCGCCTCCAGCTCCTCCAGGTAACGCAGTGCCTTCTCGCTCTGGCCGGTGCGGAAGAACACGGCCAGCGCCACGCTGTAGGTGACGCCCAGCCAGTGGGTGTACGGGTGCCTCTTCTGCTCCTCCACCCCCTGCACGACCAGCTCCTCGGCGCGGGCCAGCTCGTCGCAGATCTCCAGCCCGTACGCCAGGCCGCCCTTGGCCACGGCGACCACGTCGGAGGGCACCCGGGACAGGTCGAGGGCGAGCAGCCGCTGGTGCCAGCCGACGGTCTCGCCCAGCTCACCGCGCACGGCCAGGATGGCCAGGGCGGCGCGGGCCAGGCGCAGCCCGAGCACCGGGTCGGCCGACTCCACCGCCCGCTCCACCGCCGCCCGGCAGTCGTCCATCAGCGCGCGGCCCCTGGCGAAGTGCGGGACGCGGGCGGACCAGGGCATGCGCGGGTCGAGCGTGCCGGCCTGGTAGCAGTGCTCCATCTCCTCGCAGATCACCCGCAGGTGCCGGTCGCGCAGCCGGGTCAGCTCGCCGGCCTCGGCCAGCCGCTCGGCGGCGTACTGCCTGATGGTCTCCAGCAGGCGGTAGCGCCCGTCGTGGTGGAGCACCAGCGACTTGTCGACCAGGCCGTTGAGCAGGTCGAGCAGCTCGGCCCTGGGCACGATGCCGCCGTCGGCGCACACCCGTTCGGCCACCGTCAGGTCGAACAGCCCGGCGAAGACCGACAGCCGGCGCAGCAGCACGCGCTCCTTGGGCCGCAGCAGGTCGTGGCTCCACTCGACGGTGGCCAGCAGGGTGCGCTGACGGGCGGGCGCGGTACGGTCGCCCCTGGTCAGCAGCGTGAACCGGTCGCCGATGCGGTCGGCGATGCGGCCCGGGCTCATCAGGCTCGTACGGGCCGCGGCCAGCTCCAGCGCCAGCGGCAGGCCGTCGAGCGCCCGGCACAGGCGCACGACGTCGTCCATGCTGCCGGTCACCGACCGGGCCCCCGCCGCCAGCGCCCGCTCGACGAACAGCAGCACGGACTCGGCGTCGGGATGGTGGTCGTCGGGCAGCTCCAGCGGCGGCACCCGCCAGACCAGCTCGCCGGGGATGCGCAGCGGCTCGCGGCTGGTGAGCAGGAAACGTAGCTCGGGGCAGTCGGCGATCAGGCCGGCGACCAGCTCGGCGCAGCGGTCGACCAGATGCTCGCAGTTGTCCAGCACGATCAGCGCCCTGGCCTCGCGCAGCCGTACGCGCAGGCCGTCGAGCAGCCGCCCCGGCGCCTCGTCGCGGACGCCGAGCACCCCGGCCATCTCGTTGACGATCAGGGCGGGGTCGGCGAGCCGGGCCAGCTCGACCAGCCAGACGCCGTCGGCGAACCCCGGCGCGGCCCTGGCCGCCACCCGCAGCGACAGGCGGGTCTTGCCGATGCCGCCGACGCCGCTCAACGTGACCACGCGTTCGTCGTGGACCAGCGTGCTCAGCTCGGTCAGGTCGCGCCCGCGGCCGACGAAACGGTTGGGCTCTGCGGGCAGGTTGTGCGGAACTGGCGGAGTCATGTCGGTGCCCAGGGTCAGCGGAGGATCACAGGTCCGCTCAGTCTCCACCCCCGGCCGACCTCGTGCGATCACTTTCCGTGGACTGTCCGCGACCGAGCGGATACGGATGCCGTCCGCCCAGCTCGGCCACGCTCATCACGATCCGCACCCGCGACTCCTCGGCCGCCTCCAGCGCCTCCGGCACGTCCGAGATCATCACCCGCGCGCCGCTGGCCCGGATGCGCTCGCCCAGCCCGGCGCGGCCGAGGTCGGCGGGCACCGGCCAGACGACGCCGCCCGCCGCGATCACCGCGTCCGCCGCCACCAGCAGGTCGGGCCCCACGGGCAGGCAGACGAGCACCGTGTCGCCCGCGCGCACCCCTCTGCGCCGCAACTGGGCGGTCGCGATCGCCGACCGCTCGTCCAGTTGCTTCTCGGTGAACTCCACACCCGTGCCGGAGTCCACCATGACGATGTGCTCATCCATGGCGTCCACGGTAGGGAGGGGGGTCACGTGCCTACATGGGGCGGAATATGCAGATCCCTATGCAGAAGCGCTGGGGTGCTCGGCGGCCCACACCGCGATCTGCGCGCGCGAGGTGTACCCCAGCTTCTCCATGATGTTGGCGATGTGCCGGGCGACCGTGGCCGGGCTGATCACCAGCTCCTCGGCGATGGCCCGGTTGGACAGGCCGCGGGTGAGCAGGCCGGCGATCTCCAGCTCGCGCACGGTCAGCAGCGAGTGCCTGACCGGCTCGGCCGGCACGGGCGGCGGCGCCGCGGGCCGCTCCCCCGCCAGCACCTGGCGGGCGGCGGCGTCGGGGCTCATCGCCCGGCCGCGCGACCACAGGGAGGCCGTACGGCCCTCGCCGAGCTTGGCGCGGGCGCGCGAGAGCAGCTCCTCGATCCGGATCGTGGCCGAGTGCTGGCCGATCGACTCGCGCAGCGTGGCCGCGGCGGCGGCGGCCAGCACCGCGCCGTCGAGGTCGCCCTCGTGCTCGGCCAGCACCGACAGGCCGGCCAGGCACCGGGCCACCCCCTGCCGCTGGCCGGTCTGCCGGCTCAGCGCGAGGCTGCCGGCCAGCCGCTCCCTGGCCGCGGCGAACTCGCCCAGCATGGCCGCCACCCGGCCCACCCTGGCCAGGCAGCGCGCCAGGTCGGAGTCGCTGCCCAGCTCGCACAGCCACGGGACGGCCAGCTCGTAGCGGGACTTGGCGGTCTCCAGGTCGCCGCGGGCCTCGGCCACGGCGCCGAGCTGGGCGGCCATCCTGGCCATGAGCCAGCGGTGGCCGTGCTCGCGCGCCCGCGCCAGGGCCTCGTCGCCCAGCCGCTGGGCCTCGCGCAGCCGGCCCCTGGTCAGCGCCACCGCCGACAGCCCGGCCAGCCCCGCCGCCTGGTTCCAGGCGTCACCCGACTCGGTGGCCTCGGCCAGGCCCCGCTCGGCGTGGTGCAGCGCCTCGTCGATGCGGCCCATGCGGAGCAGGACGACGACCACCAGGCTGTGCATGACGCAGCGGGTGAACCTGTTCTCCTCGCCCAGGCCCGCCAGGCTCTGCGTGGCCACCTCCAGCGACCGGCTGAGCTCGTCGCGGGCCTCCAGCCCGTAGGCGAGGTACGCCTTGCCCTGCGCGACCTGCTCTTCGGGCACGGGTTCGAGGTCGAGCGAGAGCAGCCGCTCGATCCAGCCGACGATCTCGGTCAGGTTGCCGGAGATGGGCAGCAGGGCGGTGCTGGCCGCGCACAGGCGCAGGCCCAGCCGCGCGTTGCCGGACTCGGCGGCCCAGTCGAGGGCGGCCCGCTGGTCGTCGAGGAGCTGTTTGCTGGCCGTCAGGCACTCCAGCCGCTCCGGCCAGGGCACGCCCGGCCGGACCATCTCGGTGGTGAAGTGGCGTTCCTGGAGGTCGCACAGGACGGTGAGGTGCCGCTCGCGGACGTCCTCGCGCTCGCCGGCCCGCTCCAGCCGCTTCATCGCGTACCGCTTGATCGTCTCCAGCATGCGGTAGCGCCTGCGCTCCTCGTCGCACAGCACGAGGGACTTGTCGACCAGGCCGCCGAGGAGGTCGACGATCTCGTCCCGGGCGATGGGCCGCTCGGCGCAGACCTGCTCGGCCAGGTCGAGGTCGAAGTCGCGGGCGAAGACCGACAGCCGGCGCAGCAGCACCTGCTCCTTGGCCGACAGCAGGTCGTAGCTCCAGTCGACGGTGGCCAGCAGCGTGCGCTGCCGCGCGGGGGCCGTACGGCCGCCCGTGGTCAGCAGCGAGAACCGGTCGTCGAGCCGGTCGGCGATCTGCCCGGGGCTGAGCAGGCTCGTACGGGCCGCCGCCAGCTCCAGGGCCAGGGGCAGCCCGTCGAGCGCCTGGCACAGGCGGACCACGTCGGGCAGGCTGTCGGGGCCGAGCCGGGTGCCGGCGGCGGCGGCCCGGTCCATGAACAGCTGCACCGACTCGGCGTCGGCGTACCCCATCTCGGGCAGGTCGAGCGGCGGCACCCGCCAGATCAGCTCGCTGGCGATGCGCAGCGGCTCCCGGCTGGTGGCCAGGATGCTCAGCCGGGGGCAGCAGGCGACCAGCTCGGCGGCCAGCTCGGCGCACCCGTCGACCAGGTGCTCGCAGTTGTCGAGCAGCAGCAGGCAGCGCAGCTCGCGCAGCCGGGCGGTGACGGTGTCGAGCAGCGGACGCCCGCTCTCCTCGCGCACCCGCAGCACCCGGGCGATCTCCTGGACGATCTGCTCAGGACGGCTGACCCGGGCCAGCTCGACCAGCCACACCCCGCCCGGATAGCCGCCCACGAGCCCGGCGGCCACTCGCAGGGCCAGCCGGGTCTTGCCGATGCCGCCGACGCCGCACAACGTGACCACGCGCGTCTCGCCGAACAGCCCGCGCAGGTCGTCGAGGTCGCGTTCGCGGCCCACGAACCGATTGGGCTCTGCTGGAAGATTGTGCCGGGGGGCCTCTGGCATGTGTTCACCCTGCGTCGCCGAAGGATCACACTCTTCCACAGTGTCGCACTTTTCACAGGCCAAGCGAGCTGACGATCGCCCTTTCGTCCACAACGCGCAGAATGGGGTTTCCCAGCAGCCGCCTGGCGACGTCGTAGGGCGCCACGACCATGGTGGCCCTGCGCTCGGCGGCCAGCACCCGGCAGCCGATGACGGTCGGCTCGTTGGCGGCGATCACCACGTGGGCGCCGGACATCAGGGCCAGATCGAGCACCCGCAGCCCCTTGAGCAGGTCGCCGGCCGCGTTGACGACGACGTCGTCCTTGCCGACCACCAGGCGGGCGGCCAGGTTGCGCAGGTCGGCGGCGAGCTCCCCGTGGTCGAGCACGCGGCCGCCGCCCGGCTCCAGCGCCGCGCCCGCCAGCGGGCCGAACTCCACCGGGCTCGCGTTGAGCAGCCCGGCGAACGGCAGCGCGCCGGGCGAGGGGCGGAAGGCGTAGACCCGGTCCGCGACCCGGTCCGCGGCGGCGCCGCCGGGCTCGCGGGCGCCGCGGGTGATCACCATGCGGACCGGACCAGGGCCGCCCAGCACGGCGACGCCGCCCGCCCAGGCCACCGCGTGGACCGCCACCGCCAGCGACGCGCCGAGCGGCAGGTCGATGAGGACGCGGTCGCCGAAGGCCAGCCCGTCGCGGCGCAGCCCGCCCGCCGCGCGGGTGACCCGCCTGGCGAACTGCGCGTACGACAGCACCTCGCCGGTCCTGACGTCGCTCACCGCCGGCTGGTCGCCCTTGCTCGGTGCCGAGCCCATAACCAGCTCTGTCCACGTCATGACGACAATGTAGGGACCGCGAGGGCTCCTGCCATGCACACAAATGTGCAACCTGCTATGTACGTCCCGGCTCGCGCTCGTACAGCTCGGTGAGGGGGGCGAGCCGGTCGGCGGGCACGTTCAGGCGCAGGCCGGCGCCGGGCTCCTCCGACCAGGAGCCGCCCTCCCAGGCGAGCTGCTCCCAGGCCACCAGCCTGCTGCCCTTGAGCCGGTGCCTGATCACAGCCTGGACCAGCCAGGGGGCCCGGCCGCCAGGGCCGCGCTCGTACCCGAAGAGCTTGCCGGTGCGGCGCGGCACGACGATGAGGTCGCTGACCCGGAACGCGTTCTGCACGCCCATGAGCAGCGGGCCGTCCTGGCGCAGCCGCACGTCGGCGACCCTGCCGACCACCTCGCCGGCCGCGTCGGTCACGGTGCGGCCCTTGAACCAGCTGATCCGCGGGGCGAGGCCGGCGGCGTGCACGACCTCTCCCCCGGGCCGGCGCTCGCCGCCGCTGCCGGGGATCCGGGCGATCACGTTCTCGCGCGCCCAGCGTTCGAGTGCGGGCTCGGCGAGCTCGCCGCTCACCTTGATCGCGCTGCCGATCTCGGTGACCAGGTGCATGGGGACGCGCCGGGGCTGCGGGTGCTCCTCGGGCCGGAACAGCGTGGTCACCGAGCTGATCAGCCAGCCGGGCAGTCCGCCGACGCGGGGGGCGAGCGCGAGCGGCCCGGCGAGGACGGCCGCCACGTACGGCGGGTCGCCGGCCAGCTCCAGGTCGTCCACCTTGCACACGGGCTCGCCGTCGTCCGCGCCGACCACCTGCCGGTCGAGCAGGTGCAGGTCGGCGTGGAGCTCCCGGGCCCTCATTGGCCCGCCTTCGTGGCGATCAGCAGCGGGATCGCCGCCACCGCGACCACCGACAGCAGGATCATGTACGCGGTCCCGACGGCGTTGGTGAACCGGCTGTTGACCCGGTCGTCCATGTAGTCGGGATCGTTGGCGATCATCAGCACGGGCAGGTACGTCAATGGCAGCGCGGCGGCCGAGAACACCAGCGAGTACTCCGTCACCATGACCGGGTCGACGGTCGTCAGGATGAGCGCCGCGGCCAGCACGACCGCGACCAGCACCACGACGTGGAACCTGGCGGCGTCCCTCGGCCGCACCCGCTTGCCCCACCGCCAGCCGAAGTACTGGCTGAGCGTGTACCCCGACGACAGCGCGGTCTCCAGCGTCGCGCCGAACGTGGCCGCGAACACCCCGATGATCGCCATCGCCAGCCCGACCTTGCCCAGCCCGACGCCCACGGGCAGCACCATCTGCGCCAGCGACTCCACCTGGGCCTGCGCCGGCAGGAACACCGCGGCGGCGCAGACCATGATGGTCAGCGACAGCATGCCGCCGAGCGGGAAGCCGATGAACACGTTGGCGCGGGCGGTCACCAGGTCCTTGCGCGTCCACCGCTCCTCGACGCCGCCGGAGGAGAAGAAGAACACCTCGTACGGGGTCATCGCGCCGCCGAGCAGCGCGACCGCGTAGTACCAGTAGGTCGCCGCCCCCTCGGCCTGCGGCGGCGAGGCGAGCTGGCCGCCCAGCTGCCCCCAGTCGGGGCCGAGCTGCCACGCCGCCACCCCGAACACCACCAGCGCGAGCCCGGCCAGCCCGAACACCCGTTCCATGGTCTCGAATCTGACCCGCCACATCACCAGCCAGGCGACCAGCGCCACCCCCGGCACCCACAGCAGGTAGTTGACGCCGGTGGCCAGCTCCAGGGCGAGCGACGCGCCGCCGATCTCCGCGGCCAGCGTGAGCAGGTTGATGAAGAACGACGCCCCCAGGTTGAGCAGCCCCGCCCGCGGTCCGAGCCGCTCGCGGACGAGGTCGAAGACCGGCCGGCCGGAGACCGCGGCGATCCTGCCGGACATCTCGGCGAACAGGCAGATGCCCACCACGCCGGCCACCACGACCCACGCCAGCGACATCCCGAACCGGGCTCCGACCAGCGAGTTGGCCACGAGGTCGCCGATGTCCACGAAGCCGCCGACGGCGCTGAGGATGCCGAGCGTGACGGCGAAGAGCTTCTTCACCCCAGCGCCTCCAGCTCCCGCACCGCCTGGGCGGGGTCCTTGATCCGGTCCCGGCGTACCTGGATGAGCAGGTCGTCCACCACTTCCTCGGCCCGCTGGATCCGGTCGAGCAGCCGGTCGCGCAGCTCGTCGGAGCGCTCGGAGGGCGGCTGGACCCCGCCGAACTGGTCGCCGACCGCGTCGAGCTCGCCGGCCGCGTCGGTCAGCACGACCTTGAGGTACGGCCTGGTCAGCCGGTGGGAGTTCTGGACGGCCAGGCGGACGATCCGGATGGTGGAGGAGACGCTCTCGTCCGACTGCTCGGCCTTGAGCGCGTAGTCGTGGTCGTCCCACGCGGGGCTCACGCAGCCGGCCGCGGCCACGAGCAGCACGAGCAGGGCCGCCACCCGCCTCACGTACGGCCCCGCAGCAGGAAGTAGGCCAGCAGCCCGAGCAGCACCGCGAACTGCCCCCACGCGAGGAGCAGCACCAGTCCTTCGTCCCTCACGGTCGCTCCCTGCCCTGCCGCCCGTGATCCATGCCGGACGCCGGGAATCAGACGCGCCGGCCGGCGCGTTCACCCCTACAGCGCCGCAGACGCCTTGTCCCGCTCTTGTCACGAGAGGGGATCAACTAGACTTGGTGGGTCGCGACTTCGCGCGGCCGCCCCCACGACACAGAGCGAGAAGTCATCATGCCTTTGAACAGCCGCGACGACCTGCGGAACATCGCGATCATCGCGCACGTCGACCATGGCAAGACCACACTGGTCGACGCCATGCTCTGGCAGTCCGGGGCCTTCCGCGCGAACCAGGACGTCGACGACCGGGTCATGGACTCCAACGACCTGGAGCGCGAGAAGGGCATCACCATTCTCGCCAAGAACACCGCCGTCCAGCACGGCGGCATGACCCTGAACATCATCGACACCCCCGGCCACGCCGACTTCGGCGGCGAGGTCGAGCGCGGCCTGTCCATGGTCGACGGCGTGGTGCTGCTGGTCGACGCCTCCGAGGGCCCGCTGCCGCAGACCCGGTTCGTGCTGCGCAAGGCGTTCGCCGCCAAGATGCCGGTCATCCTGTGCATCAACAAGGTCGACCGTCCCGACGCCCGCATCAAGGAGGTCGTCGACGAGGTCTACGAGCTCTTCATGGACCTCGACGCCACCGAGGAGCAGATCGACTTCCCGATCGTCTACGCCTCGGCCAAGGCCGGCCGCGCCTCCCTGAACCGTCCCGACGACGGCGGCATGCCCGACTCGGAGGACCTGGAGCCGCTGTTCGACATCATCAAGTCGACGATCCCGGCGCCCACGTACGACCCCAGCGCCCCGCTGCAAGCGCACGTCACCAACCTCGACGCCTCCTCCTACCTCGGCCGTATCGCGCTGTGCCGGATCCACCAGGGCGTCATGCGCAAGGGCCAGCAGGTCGCCTGGTGCCGTACCGACGGCACGATCCAGAAGGTGAAGATCACCGAGCTGCTGATGACCGAGGCGCTGGAGCGCAAGCCGGCCGAGGAGGCCGGCCCCGGCGACATCATCGCCATCGCCGGCATCCCCGAGATCATGATCGGCGAGACGCTGGCCGACCCGGAGGACCCGCGCCCGCTGCCGCTGATCACGGTCGACGAGCCGGCGATCTCGATGACGATCGGCACCAACACCTCGCCGCTGGTCGGCAAGGTCAAGGGCTCGAAGGTCACCGCCCGCATGGTCAAGGACCGGCTCGACAAGGAGCTGGTCGGCAACGTGTCGCTGCGCGTGCTGCCCACCGACCGTCCCGACGCCTGGGAGGTGCAGGGCCGCGGTGAGCTGGCGCTGGCCATCCTCGTCGAGCAGATGCGCCGCGAGGGTTACGAGCTGACCGTCGGCAAGCCGCAGGTGGTCACCAAGGAGATCGACGGCAAGGTGCACGAGCCGGTCGAGCGCCTGACGGTCGACTGCCCGGAGGAGTACCTCGGCGCGGTCACCCAGCTCCTGGCCGTCCGCAAGGGCCGCATGGAGCACATGACCAACCACGGCACCGGCTGGATCCGCATGGAGTTCGTGGTCCCGGCCCGCGGCCTGATCGGCTTCCGCACCGAGTTCCTGACCGAGACCCGCGGCACCGGCCTGGTCCACCACGTCTTCGACTCCTACGAGCCGTGGTTCGGCGAGCTGCGCACCCGCAACAACGGCTCGCTGGTGGCCGACCGGTCGGGCCCGGTGACCGCGTTCGCCATGCTCAACCTCCAGGAGCGCGGCACGCTGTTCGTCTCGCCGACCACCGAGGTCTACGAGGGCATGATCATCGGTGAGAACTCGCGTTCCGACGACATGGACGTGAACATCACCAAGGAGAAGAAGCTCACGAACATGCGCTCGTCCACCAGCGAGGAGACCGAGAAGGTCATCCCGCCGCGGACGCTGTCGCTGGAGCAGGCGCTGGAGTTCATCCGCGAGGACGAGTGCGTGGAGATCACGCCCGACGCGGTCCGCATCCGCAAGGTCGTGCTCGACGCCGCCGCCCGCGGCCGCGCCGCCGCCCGCGCCAAGCGCGCCTGATTCGTTTCTCTCCGCACCGCGGCCGCGTGTCACCTTTTCCGGTGGCACGCGGTTTCCGTGTCAGAAGGGCCTGTCAACCGGCGGCCCGAGCACGCGCGATGGAACGCCTCTCCCGGGTCACGGTGTAAAGAAACATGGTCATGAGACCATCTGTGATAACACCGTGACCCTATGCCATAGAACATTTCGGCATGCCGGAGAATCATCCCAATTGTGGGAAAGCTCCGGATGGCAATGTCATTCGGGCTGGCTCTGGTGTCGTTCGGGGCGATTGTTTGGTGCACCATCGCAGCCAGGCCCGTGACCGGGTCCGACAGGCCCAAGAGCACCGTCGTGACCAATCCGTGGGCGGCCGCCGCCGCCCGCGCCGACCCGGCGACCGGATGGGCCCGTACGGCCGCCACCGAGGTCTCGGTCGCCCCGGCCCGCGCCGCCGACCTCGACGCCGTCCCCGAGGGGCGGATCGATCCCCGGCAGCGCCAGGTCAGGATCACCGTCAGGCACCGGCTGGACATGCGTCCCGACGACCCGCTGGCCGAGGCGCTGCGACAGGGCGGCGGCTTCCCGGGCACGCTGCCGCAGGTGACCGACTCCGGGTTCGGCGCACTCAAGGTGGACGGCCAGAGCCTGGCGCCCACCACCCGGCTCGCGCCGCTCATCGTCTCCTCGCCGGGGCACGTCACGGCCGAGTTCACGGTGACGCTGCTGCGCCAGGTCAAGGTCGAGGGGCTGCTCCGGCTCGACTTCACCTCGCCGACGGCGCTCCCGCTGATCGTCGTGGTGCGCGCGGTCACCGTGCTGCCCGGCGAGTGGACCGTGCTGCGCGTCGAGGGCATCCAGCCGGAACGGCAGGAGCGCGGCCTGCTGCGGTTCTCCGTCGGCGCCTACCCGGTGAGCCTGACGCTGGCCCCCGGCTCCTACGGCTTCCCCGACGTCGCCGAGGAGGACGACTTCTCCTGGGCCACCGCGCTCGGCGTGCTCACGGCGTGCGCGCTGGCGGTGTTCCTGGTGCGCTCGCTCGGCCGGCGGTGGTGGCAGCGGGTGCCCAACAGGGAGCTGGTCGTCGGCCTGGCCATCGCCGCGCCGGCCCTGCTGATCCCGCTGGTCGCCGCGGAGTGGTCGCCCGTCGGGTACGTGATCCTGTTCGTCGCCGTGCCGGTGATGGCCCTGCGGCACGCCGGACGGGTGCTGCCCACCAGCCCGCCCTGGACCGGCCGCGACCTGCTCACGGTGACCGGGCTCGGCCTGCTGGTCGGGCTCGGCATGCTGAGCTGGTCGTGGCTGCACGGCCAGCTCCCCGGACGCGTCCTGCTGACCGGCGGAGCCGTCGCGGCCCTGGCGGCGGCGGGCGCGGCGGTCGGCTTCAGCGTGGACCTCGGGGTCCGGCCGGTGGTCGTCCGCCTGGCCGCGCTGTGGGCCGAGGCCGCGGTCGGGCTGCTGGCGCTGGCCCTGTGGCTGCGGGCGCTGCTGGACGGCGTGTACCCGCCCGACAGCGTCCGGCTGCTGCTGGCGCTGAGCTGGGCGATGATCCCCGTGGCGGCGGTGACCGTGGCGACCAGGCGGTGGAGCCGGGGGGCGGTGGTGGGCGCGGTCGTGGTGAGCCTGCTCGTGCAGGGCTGGCCCACGGAATGGCTGGACGCGGGGTCGTGGAGCCTGGCCGTGCCCCGGGCCGCCGTCCCGACGATCGGCAGCCTGCCGCTGGACCCGCTGGTCCGCGGGGTGCTCGGGCTGCTGCTGCTCGGGTTCGCGATGCTGGTGCTGCGGCTGTGGCGGCTGGGCTCCCAGGTGGCGGCCGTGCGCGACCCGGCCGCCGAGTCGACGATGGTCGTCGTGCTGATGGTGCTCTACATCACGCCCGGCGGCAGCACGACGCTGGCCGACATCGACGTGCCCCTGCCGCTGCTGGCCATCACCTCGATCGTGGCCTGGCTGACCGCGCGCTGGCTGCTCGCCGGGCCGCCGGCGTCCGTCGTGGAGCCGGACACGCAGGAGGAGCACCGGCAGTTCGTCCGCGCGGCCCTGCACCGGCGCCTGCTGCTGCTCGCCGAGCAGGAGCTGTACCGCGCGGGACGGACCCGGCTGGCCGCCGACATGTCGATGGCCGAGTTCGACCAGCGGCGGCAGGCCCTGGAGTCGGCGCTGCGCGAGCACGGCCGCCATCCCGAGACCGCCTTCGCCACGGCGGCCGGCTGCACGCCCTGGCACAACGGCGTGTCGGCGTTCACCGTCAGCCTGCTGCTGAGCCTGCCGTTCGCGCTGGTCTACGGCCGGCCCGAGGGCGCGGACCTGACCAGCTTCCTCTTCGACGGCCGCTACCTGCTCACCCTGCCCGCGTTCGGCTTCCTGTTCGGCTACTTCTACCCGTGCGTCAGAGGCACCCAGCCGATGACCAAGGCGCTGCACCTGGCCGTCGCGGCCCTGCTGACCAGCCTGGCCGGCTACCTGTCGACGCTGGTCGAGCCGGACATCGGCCCCCTCGACAAGGCGCAGGTCGTGGCCATCGTGGTGGGCCAGGTGATGATGGTCTGCGTCGGGCTCGGGCTGTTCTGGGAGTGGCGGATCATGCACCTGGCCGGCGAGCCGTGGGCCAGGGTGCGCAACCTGCGCAGCGTGCGCAGCCTGGCCGCGCCGACCCTGGCCCTGGCGCTGGCCGTGGGCACGACGGCGGCCAGCTCGGCGGCCGGGCAGACGGTCGACCGCATCCTGAAGGGCGACCAGGTCACGACGAGCCAGCGGTGAGGCTCAGCGGCGCGGCAGCTCGCTGCCCCTGACGTGCGCGCACTGCCAGTCGATCAGCGCGGCGAAGTCGCGCCAGGCCCGCTCGACCCGCCCGCGCACCTCGGCCGTGTGCACCCACGGCTCCGGCTCGTGGCGGACGCCCGCGAACAGGGACCTGTGGCGCAGCAGCTCGATGCGCGGGTGGTCCTCGTCGAAGCCGCGCGGCCTGGTCTTCAGCCGGTCGCCGCCGATCGTGTAGCCGGCCTCGGCGAGCCGGGCCGTGATCGACTCCAGCGGCTTGCCGGTGACGTCCTCGTCCACGGCCGCGCGGTAGCGGGCGATCTGGTCGGGGGCCTGGGTGTAGCGGCCGCCGGCGACGTACAGGCCGGCGGCGCTGATCTCGACGTAGTAGCCGATGCCGGGCATCAGATCGACGAAGGCGCCCTGATGGGTCTTGTACGGCGTCTTGTCCTTGGAGAAGCGCACGTCGCGGTAGGGCCGGAAGAGCTGGGCCGGGCCGAACTCGGCGGCCAGCTCGTCGGTGAGCTCCGCCATGGGCGCCCGGACCGCGTCCTCGTAGAGGTGCTTGTGGCGGGTGAAGTAGGTCTTGGAGTTGTCCGCCTCAAGGCCCTCGTAGAAGATGAACGCCTCGTCGGGAAAGCCGGTGAAAGCCATGGCCCAAGCGTGCCATGCCGCTCACCGTGCGGTGTACGTGCGGCCCGGCGTGGGCGGGCGGCCGTACAGTTCGGAGATCGTGACGAACGTGTAGCCCTTCCTGGCGAGGGTGTCGATCACCTTCGGCACGGCCTCGACCGTGGTGGGGTGGATGTCGTGCATGAGCACGATTGACCCGGCCTTGGCGGTGTCGGCCCGCCTGACCACGGCGCCGGGCTCGCGGTGCAGCCAGTCGAGGGTGTCGACGTCCCACAGGATCTGGGCCAGGCCCTCGCGGCGGGTCTCGGCGGCGACGGCGTCGTCGGTGCTGCCGTACGGCGGCCGCATCACCCGCATCTTGACCCCGGTCAGCCGGTGGACGAGCTCGTCGGTGTGCCCCAGCTCGTTGCGCACCCCCTCGCGGGACAGGCCGGTCAGCGACGGGTGGGACCAGGAGTGGTTGCCGATCTCGTGGCCCTCGTCCACGATGCGGCGGGTGATCCGGCCGCCGCTGTCGGCGGCCACCATCTCCCCCAGCACGAAGAACGTGGCCCTGACGTGGCGCTGGCGCAACAGGTCGAGCAACTTGCCGGTGTAGGGCCCTGGACCGTCGTCGAAGGTCAGGGCCACACACTTGATCTTGCCGCAGTCGAACTTGCGGCTGCGCGGCCAGTCGGCCTGCTGCGCGATCAGCCGCTTGGCCAGGACCTCAGGACTGACCTGCGGCCGGATCAAGGCGGAATGCCGGCGCGGCACCGGCTGGGCCGCGCAGCCCACGAGAACGATCAGGACGAATGGCAAAGCCCAAATGCGCATGTTTTCCCCCGAAACACCGCACGCGGGGGCCTTACGGATAGTCCTGGACCGGTCTCCCCCGTAGTTCCCTGGCCAGGTCGTCCCACCAGAGTGGGATGTCCGCGTGCAGCTCCTTGTAGCGGCGCGCCACGCGCATGGCACATCCAACCGGATCCGTACCCAGATGACGACGTTTAACCGGACCTTCCTGCCAACGGTAAAAACCGTCCCTGTAGTGCACGACGAGACCTATCCAGACCGAGATGGTCGCTCCGTCCCCCACCTCGTACGCGCTGGTGACTCCCAGCCCGTGCAGCTCCGCCTGGAGTTTCTCCGCCGCCGCGCGGGCTTCGGTCACACGCCACCCCCTGCCGACGTTTCCGTACACAACAGATGTACCCAGCAACGGGCATCAGGTGTCCAAGACATGGAGTAATCATGAAACTCCGGGGAGTCACGCGCAGGCCGTTCGACGTTATCGGTGGACTTCCGCCGTTGCGCGGCCGGGCCGCCCTTGTTACGTTTCGGCCGTGCGCCGTGAGCGGGCACAGTCGCTGAAGCACGTCGCGGTACCGTACGACTCCGATCGGGCCTTCCTCGACCTCGTCGTGCCGCGCGTGCGAACCGCGCTGGACGAAGATCGGCGCGTGCTGGTCGTCAACCGCCCCGACCGGCTGGCGCTGCTGGCGGAGGCCCTCGACGGCGACGCGCGGCGCATCGACAGCCGCCCGGCCGGCGCCTGGTACGGCCACCCCCACCGGATGCTGGCCGCGTACCACGAGTACACGCGCGGCCGGCCCACCCTGGTGGTCGGCGAGCCCGTCTGGAGCGAGCTGAGCGAGCCGCGCATCCAGGACCTCATCCGCTACGACTCGGTGGTCAACGCCGCCCTGGCCGCGGCCCCGTCGGTCATGCTGTGCCTGTACGACCTGCGCCACGTCCCCGAACCGGTCCGCGAGCTCACCCCGGTCGTCCATCCCCTGGTGCTGGGGTCGGGGGGCGAGGCGGCCAGCGGGCGCTTCGTGCAGCCCCACGAGCTGGTGCTCGACGGCGACGACGCGCCCTTCCCCGAGCCGGGCCCCGGGGCCTGCCTGGTGCGGTTCACGGCCCGCGAGCTCAAGCGCCTGCGCCAGACCGTCGGCGACTACGCCAGGACGGCCGGCATGGACCGCAACCTCATCTCCTCGCTGGTGCTCAGCGTCTCGGAGATCGCCGCGAACTGCGTCGAGCACGGCGCCGGGTTCGGCACGATCACGATGTGGGTGGAGGAGCGCGACCTCGTCTGCGAGATCGCCGATCCCGGCGGGACGCTGGACGACCCCCTGCCGGGCTACATACCGCCGGAGCCCGAGTCCCCGCGGGGGTACGGGCTCTGGATCAGCCGGCAGCTCTGCGACCGGGTGCAACTGCGCGACGAAGGCGGCGTGTTACGCGTCCGCCTTCGTCTGTCCCTGGACTCTCCCTAGCGGCTCTTTCCTAGGCGGCGGCGCGGGGGGCGGGAAGGCGCACGGCGCCCTCCTCCCGCGCGTAGTCCTCCAGCATGCCGCGGAGCTGGCGGCGGCCACGGTGCAGGCGGGACATCACGGTGCCGATGGGCGTCCCCATGCGCTCGGCGATCTCCTTGTACGCGAACCCCTCGACGTCGGCCAGGTAGACGGCCACGCGGAAGTCCTCGGGCAGGGAGCGCAGGGCGTTCATCACGACGCTGTCGGGCAGCCGGTCGAGCGCCTCGGTCTCGGCCGAGCGTAGGCCCGTCGAGGTGTGGGACTCGGCGGCGTGCAGCTGCCAGTCCTCGATCTCCTCGGCGGCCGACAGCTTCGGCGAGCGCTGCTTCTTGCGGTAGTCGTTGATGAAGTTGTTGGTGAGGATGCGGTGCAGCCACGCCTTGAGGTTCGTGCCCTCACGGAACTGGTGATAGGACGTGTACGCCTTGGCGACCGTCTCCTGCACCAGGTCCTCGGCGTCGGCTGCGTTACGGGTCAGGCGCATGGCGGAAGCGAACAGCTGCGACGTCACGGGCACGACATCGCGCTCGAACCAGTCCTGACGCTGCTCATCGGTCATAGTGATCAATTCATTCCCCCTTGCGCTATCCCCCGTTCGGCACAAGCCGCCTGACAGCGTTCCTCATCCTCGCAACTCCCAGGTAAGGGACGCGTTAGGAGAGTCCGCATAGGTCAGAAGGGGTTTGTAGTCCATCTGCTCGCGGCGTGCGTGGTCACGTCCACGGCCGGACAAGTCTCATTATCATAACACTACCCACCCAATTTCGTAGGAATAGTGGTCAGAGTCACAGGGGATAGCGTATGGACATGGAATCTGTGGACCGTCACGACACGGGGACACGTCGGTGGGTGGCGGAGGCCATCCGCAAGGTGGAGGCCGACGCCAACCGAAGTTGTGACACTCACCTGCACGTCTTTCCGCTTCCCTCGGACTGGGGCGTAAACCTCTATCTGAAAGACGAATCGGTGCACCCGACCGGTTCACTCAAGCACCGGCTCGCGCGGTCCCTGTTCCTGTACGGCCTCGCCAACGGCTGGATCGGCCCGGCCACCACGATCGTGGAGGCGTCCAGCGGCTCGACCGCGGTCAGCGAGGCGTATTTCGCCCGGCTGCTCGGCCTGCCGTTCATCGCCGTCATGCCCGCGTCCACGTCGCCCGAGAAGTGTCACCTCATCGAGTTCTACGGCGGGAAATGTCACCTCGTCGCCGACCCCGGGGCGATCTATGACGAATCTCACCGCCTGGCCGCCGAGACCGGGGGCCACTTCATGGACCAGTTCACCTACGCCGAACGCGCGACCGACTGGCGGGGCAACAACAACATCGCCGAGTCGATCTACTCCCAGATGTCCATGGAGCCACATCCCGAGCCCGCCTGGATCGTCGTGGGCGCCGGCACCGGCGGCACGTCGTCCACGATCGGCCGCTACATCCGCTACCGCCGCCACCCCACCCGCCTGGCCGTGGTGGACCCGGAGGGCTCGGCGTTCTACCCGGGCTGGGTCTCCGGCGATCCCGCGGTGACGGCCTCGGGGTCGCGGATCGAGGGCATCGGGCGTCCCCGGGTGGAGCCGTCGTTCCTGCCCAGCGTGATCGACCGCATGATCGCCGTCCCGGACGCCCGCTCGATCGCCGCCATGCACTGGACCCGCGAGGTCACCGGCCTGGACGTCGGCGGCTCCACGGGGACGAACATGGCGGCGTGCGTCGAACTCGTCAGGGAGATGCGCGAATCGGGCGTCCAGGGCAGCGTCGTCACCCTGATCTGCGACCGCGGCGACCGCTACAAGGGCACCTACGACAACCCGGAGTGGCTGGCCGGCCAGGGGCTCGACCTCGAACCCCACCTGGCCGGCCTGCGGGCGTTCCTGCCGCGCTGAGCGCCGCTAGGCGGCCTTGGCCGGGTCCACGGAGAAGGTCTTGGCCAGGTCGTCCAGGATGGCGTGGGCGCCCTGGATGCCCACGGCGCTCATCCAGGTCAGGTCGCTGACCTCGTGCTTGTCCCCCTTGAGCCGGCCCCACAGCGGGTTGCCGACGAACTTCTCCTTGGGCCCGTCGCTGGCCGGGTCGGGGTAGGTGGCGACGAAGATGTGGTCGGCGTCCAGGTCGGCGATGCGCTCCTGGCTGACGTCCACGGCGATGGCGTCGTCCTTGGCAGGCTGGCCCTCGGGACGGGGGAAGCCGACGTCCTTCAGCACCACCCCGGAGTACGACTTCTCGACGTAGAGCCGGACGGTGGGCTCACCGGCGAAGCGCACGATCGAGACGGTCGGCAGCTTCCCGCCCGCCTTCTCCTTGATCGCTGCCCCGATCGTGCCGGCGCGCTCCTCGAACGCCTTGATCCGGGCGTCGGCCAGGTCCTCCTTGCCCAGGGCGCGGCCCATGAGCCGCAGGTTCTCCTTCCAGATGGCGCCGGTCGTCTCGCTGAAGACGGTCGGCGCGATCTTCGAGAGCTTGTCGTACAGGGCCTCGTGCCGGACCTTGGCCGAGACGATCAGGTCGGGCTTGAGCGCGGCGATCTTCTCCAGGCTGGGCTGCTCCAGGGTGCCGACCGGGGTCGCCTCCTTGCCGTACCGGTCGACGAGCGGGCCGAGGTAGTCGGGCAGCTTGCTGTCGATCGACCGGTAGGTGGTGTAGCCGATCACGGGGGTCTCCAGCGTGAGCACCGCGTCCACGAAGCTCTGGTCGAGCGCGACGACCCGCTTGGGCTGCCCGGAGATCTTGGTCGAGCCCATCGCGTGCTCGATCGTCCTGGCCGCCGGGTCGGCCGCAGGGTCGGCCGACGGCGTGGCCGCCGGCTCCGTCGAGCCGCACGCGGCCACCCCCGCCACCAGCAGTACACCGGCCAGCACCCGCCACGCTCTCATCGGAACCCTTTCTGGAAGTAAGGCGAACCTAAATTAGGTTAGCCCTGCCTAACCTGGCATACTTCACCACGTTCGGGCAAACAAGGGGAGGAAACTGGTGACCGCGCTCGCGCCCCGCCTCCACGGCATCCGGCGCCGGCGGCTCGTCCTCCTGCTCCTCCTCCTCGCCGCCGTCGCGGCAGGGGTGGTGCTGAGCATCACGGTCGGCTCGAAGTCCGTACCGCCGGGCGACGCCTGGCAGGCTCTCACCGCGCCCACGGGCAGCGAGAACGACATCATCATCCGCTCGCTGCGCGTGCCGCGTACCGTGCTCGGGGTGCTGGCCGGGATCGCGCTCGGCGTCGCGGGCGCCCTCATGCAGGGCCACACGCGCAACCCGCTGGCCGACCCCGGCCTGCTGGGCGTCACGCAGGGCGCGGCGTTCGCCATGGTGGCCTCGATCATCCTGCTCGGCGCCTCCAGCCTGCTCGCCTACATCTGGTTCGGCCTGGCGGGCGCGCTGGTGGCCAGCGTGGCGGTGTTCGCGCTCGGCATGACGGGCGGCAGGGGCGGCCCCACCCCGGTCACGCTGGCGCTGGCCGGCACCGCGGTCAGCGCCCTGCTGTACGCCATGACCTCGGCCATCGTGCTCCTCGACGAGCAGGCCATGGACGTCTTCCGCTTCTGGCAGTCCGGCTCCATCGCCGCCCGGGGCCCGGACGTGGTCTGGCAGGTGCTCCCGTTCATCCTCGCCGGCCTGCTGCTCGCCGCGGTCAACGCCCTGGGCCTGAACGCCCTGTCGCTCGGCGAGGACGTCGCCCGCTCGCTCGGCCAGAACATCGCCCTGACCAGGACGGTCGGCGTCGCCGCCGTCACCCTGCTGTCGGGCGCGGCGGTGGCGGCCTGCGGCTCGCTGGCGTTCGTGGGCCTCATCGTGCCGCACCTGGCCCGGGCGCTGTCGGGCACCGACCACCGGTGGCTGCTGCCGTACTCGGGGCTGGTCGGGGCGGCGTTGCTGCTGGTCGCCGACGTGATCGGCCGCGTGGTCGCCCCTCCGGGCGAGCTGGAGGTCGGCGTGGTCCTCGCGCTGATCGGCGCGCCCTTCTTCGTCGCCCTGGTCCGCCGCAGAAAGCCGGTACGGCTATGACCGCCCTCCCCCTGCGCCTCGGCTCCCTGTCCTGGCGGCTGCGCCTGCGCGCCGTCGCCGTCGGCCTGACCGGCCTGGCGCTCCTGGTCGTGCTCATGGCGCTGAACATGCGCATCGGCGACCTGCCGATGAGCCTGCCGGAGGTGTTCCAGGGCACCTTCGACGTCGACAGCCCGGCCCACTTCGTCATCATGGAGCTGCGCCTGCCGCGCGCCCTGACCGGCGCCCTGGTCGGCGCCGCGCTCGCGCTGTCCGGCGCGATCATCCAGTCCATCGCCCGCAACCCGCTGGCCAGCCCCGAGATCCTCGGCGTCACGACCGGCGCCTCGGTCACCGTCGTGGCCGGCGTGGTGGCCAGCGGCAGCGTCTACGGCGGCGCCAGCGGCCTGCTGGCCGACCTGGGCATTCCAGCGCTCGCCCTGCTCGGCGGCCTGCTCGGCGCGTCCGTCGTCTACGGCCTGGCCTGGCGGCGCGGCCTGGACGGCTACCGCCTGGTCCTGGTCGGGATCGGCGTGGCCGCCGTGTTCACCAACGTGAAGTTCTGGCTGCTGACCGTCGGCGACGTCAACGACACCGGCCGGGCCATGGTCTGGATCAGCGGCTCGCTCAACGGCCGCGGCTGGGAGCACGTCGTGCCGGTGGCGCTCGCGCTGGCGGTGCTCGTCCCGGCCACCCTGCTCGGCACCCGCTCGCTCGACGCGCTGCGCTTCGGCGACGACGTGGTCACCGCACTCGGCGTGCGCGTGAACGCGGCCCGCGCCCTGCTGATCCTGGCCGCCGTGCTGCTGGCCGCGGTGGCCACCGCCTCGGCCGGGCCGATCGCGTTCGTGGCCCTGGCCTCGCCGCAGATCGCGCTGCGGCTGGCCCGCTCGACCCGGCCGCCGCTGCTGTGCTCGGCGGTCACCGGGGCCGTGCTCACCGCGGGCGCCGACCTGATCGCCCGGACCGTCTTCTCCCCGATCGAGCTGCCCGTCGGCATCGTCACGGCCGTGCTGGGCGCACCGTACCTGATCCACCTGATCTGGAGGGCACGCAAATGAGGCTGCAGGCCGCGGGCGTCAAGCTCGGCTACGGCGACCGGACCATCGTGGACGGCCTCGACCTGGGCGTCGAGGCGGGCACGGTGACCACCATCATCGGCCCGAACGGCTGCGGCAAGTCCACCCTCCTGCGCGCGCTCGGCCGCCTGCTCAAGCCCCAGGGCGGCCAGGTGCTGCTGGACGGCAAGCGCATCGACGCCATCCCCACCCGCGAGGTGGCCAAGATCCTCGGCGTGCTGCCGCAGGCGCCCTCCGCCCCCGAAGGGCTCACCGTGGCCGACCTGGTCGCCAGGGGCCGCCATCCGCACCAGACGTGGTACCGGCAGTGGTCCTCCGACGACGAGTCGGCCGTCGCCGCGGCGCTGACCATGACCGGCCTCGCCGACCTCGCCGAACGTCCGCTCGACGAGCTGTCGGGCGGCCAGCGGCAGCGGGCGTGGATCTCCATGGCCCTGGCCCAGGGCACCGACCTGCTGCTGCTCGACGAGCCCACCACGTTCCTCGACCTGGCCCACCAGGTGGAGGTGCTGGAACTCGTCCGGCACCTGCACGAGCAGGCCGGCCGCACGGTCGTCATGGTCCTGCACGACCTCAACCTGGCCGCGCGCTACGCCGACCGGCTGGTGGCCATGCGCGCCGGCAAGGTCGTGGCCGCCGGCGCGCCGCACGAGGTGCTGACCGAGGAGCTGCTGCGCGAGGTGTTCGAGCTGGACGCGAAGGTCATCGAGGATCCGGTCGCGGGGACCCCGCTCGTGGTGCCGATCGGGCCGCTCGCCGCCGCGCGAGGCTGACCCGGCGGCACCGCCACGCCCGCCGGCCCCTGCTGTCACCCCTCGGCCAGCGCCCGCCCGACGTCCGGATCGCCGGGGGCCAGCTCGGCGGCTCTGAGCAGGTCCTGCCTGGCCTCCTTCGCCCGTCCCAGCTCCCGGTGGACCATCGCCCGGTTGAACAGCAACTCGGCCGTCTCGGTCAGCTTCAGCGCGCGGGTCAGGTCGGCCAGCGCGCCGTCGGGGTCGCCGCGTTCGAAGGCGAGCACGGCCCGGTTCCCCCACGCGGCGGCCAGGTCGGGATCGATCTCCAGCGCGGCGTCGAAGGCCGCGTACGCCTCCGGGTGGCGGCCCTGGGCCGTCTCCACCTGGCCGAGCACGCAGAGCAGGTGGGCGTCGCGCGGCCGGAGCGCGAGGCCGCGCGCCACGTCCCGCCTGGCCTGCTCGTACTCGCCGTGGAGGGCGAGCAGGCCGCACCTGTTCACGTACGCGGGGGCGAAGTCGGGGTCGAGCTCCAGCGTGCGGTCGAGGTCGGCGCGGGCGCCGTCCAGGTCGCCGGCCGCGAACCGCAGCTCCGAGCGGTTGTAGTACGCCTCGGGGAAGGGCGGGCTGAGCCGCATGACGGCCTCGTAGTCGGCCAGGGCCTCGTCCGGTCTGCCCAGTTTTGCCAGCAGGTTGCCCCGGTCGAGGTAGTAGTCCGGGTAGCCGGGGTCGGCGTCGATCGCCGCCGTGTAGTCGGCCAGCGCCTCCTCGTGCCGGCCGGCCCCGGCCAGCAGCTGGGCCCTGTTGGCGCGCAGCACGAGCCGGTGGATCGGGTGCTCGCCCGCCAGGTGCTCGTCGGCCAGGGCGATGGCCTGCTCGACCAGCCGCAGCGCGGCGTCCGGACGGCCGGCGCGCAGCTCGACCAGGGCCTTGCCGTTGAGGTCGAAGCCCAGGTGGAAGGCGCGTTCACGGGGGTCGGGCAGCAACGACGTGATCGTGACGGCCTCGTTGATCCACGCCATCGCCTCGCCGGGGTCGCGGCGGGCGGGGTCGTGGTGGCGTACCAGGAGCATCGCGGTGGCGTAGGCGATGGTGGCCCGGTGCCTGGGATCGGTGCTGAGGCGCCTGGCCCGGTCGTAGAGCTCGCGGGCCTCCTCCTCGCGCTCCACCGCCTCCAGGGCCCCGGCGACGCGCTGCACCAGGGTCTGCCACCCCTCGGGGTCGTCCTCGTACGCCATGCCGCGCAGCGCCTCCGTGCCCGACTCGGCCATCGCGTGATGGAAGCCCTCGTCGCGGTAGCGGTCGAAGTCGGCGCACAGCGGGCCCTCGCCGGGCGACGACGGGCCCTCCTCGACGCGCAGCAGCCCGGGGTCGAGGCGGCGGCGCAGCACCTCGACCAGCTCGCGGTCGGTGTGGTCGGCCTCGCCCAGGTTCGCCACGACGAGCGTGAGCGGCCCCGTGACGGCCAGCAGCTCGCCGGCGAACTCGGCCAGCCCGTTGGCGATCCTGAGGCTGCGCCGCGCCCCCGGGACGAGGATGCGCTGCCCCCTCGGCAGGTCGTCGGCCAGCGAGCGTCTGCGCACCGGCACGAGCGGCCGCAGGCGGGGGGCGGCGACCCGGAGCTCCACGTCGTGGGCGGCCACCAGGTCGGGCCGCCGGTCGAGCGCCTCGGGGACCAGAAGGTCGAGCAGCGCGGCGGCCAGCGTGTACGGCCCGGCTGCCCGGCGGTCGGCGTCCAGGGCGATCGTCCTCACGACCGCCCTCTTCCCAGCGGTCGGCGTTCCCGCGCGGAAACGCCGACCCAGAGACAGGTCAAAGACTGTGTCGCGGCGAGGCGAGCGTGGAAGGCCTGACAGTCCCGGGACGATGGACGACGATCTTCTTCATGGGCATCCCTTACGTGATCGCGGATAACCCGAACATGTCAGCACAAAGCTAACTAACGACTCAAGACTTTTCTGGTAAGGGCCATTTCGGCATGAATTAGGACATGGCCGATAAACGGGTCAGTCGCCCAGGATCGCGTCCACGAAGACATCCGGGTCGAAAGGCGCCAGATCGTCGGGCCCCTCGCCGAGCCCCACCAGCTTCACCGGCACGCCCAGCTCGCGCTGCACGGAGATCACGATGCCGCCCTTGGCGGTGCCGTCGAGCTTGGTGAGCGCGATGCCCGTGATGTTGACCACCTCGGCGAACACCTGGGCCTGGCGCATGCCGTTCTGGCCGGTGGTGGCGTCGAGGACGAGCAGCACCTCGTCGACCGTGGCCTTCTTCTCGATGACCCGCTTGACCTTGCCAAGCTCGTCCATCAGGCCGGTCTTGGTGTGCAGGCGGCCCGCGGTGTCGACGATCACGACGTCGACCTTCTCCTCGATGCCCTTGGCCGTGGCCTCGAAGGCCACCGAGGCGGGGTCGCCGCCCTCCGGCCCGCGCACGGTCTCGGCGCCGACCCGCTCGCCCCACGTCTGGAGCTGGTCGGCCGCCGCCGCGCGGAAGGTGTCGGCCGCGCCGAGCACGACCTTCTTGCCGTCGCCGATGAGCGAGCGGGCGAGCTTGCCGGTGGTGGTGGTCTTGCCCGTGCCGTTGACGCCCACGACCAGGACCACGGCCGGCCGCTCGCCGTGCTTCTGCACGTGCAGGCTGCGGTCGAGGTCGGGGTTGACCTGGGCGAGAAGCTGCTCGCGCAGCAGGCCCCTGACCTCCGCGGGAGTGCGGCTGCCCAGCACCTTGACCTTGGTGCGCAGCTCCTCGACCATCGCGCGGGTCGGGGCGACGCCCACGTCGGCGGTGATCAGGCTCTCCTCGATCTCGTCCCAGACCTCGTCGTCGAGCCGGTCGCGGGACAGCAGCTCCAGCAGGCCGCGGCCGAGCGCGCTCTGCGAACGCGCCAGACGCGAGCGCAGCCGCACCATCCGCCCGGCGGACGGCGGCGGCACCTCGACCTCGGGGGCGATGACCATCGGCTCGGCCGGCGCGACCGGCGGCGGCACCGTGGTGACCGCGCCGTCGGCCTCCTCGACCGGGCCGGCGGGCCGCTTCTCCTCCTCGGGAAGCGGCGGCGCCTCCGGCGGCGGCACGGGCGGCGCCGCCTTGCCACCCGGCCTGAACAGCAGGAAGAGGCCGCCGGCCGCCAGCAGGGCGACGACGGCCACGATCACTATGACGCCGAGGTAACCATCCACAAGATGTCAGTTTTCCAGATCGACCGGCATGGTCATGCCCAAGGCACACGGATGATGACAGGCCGGATCAGGCGGATTCGCGCTCCCGCAGGCGCTGGCTGACCACCTGAGTCACGCCGTCGCCGCGCATCGACACGCCGTAGAGGGCGTCGGCGATCTCCATCGTGCGCTTGTTGTGGGTGATGACGATGAGCTGCGAACTCTGCCGCAACTCCTCGAACAGGGTCAGCAGCCGTTGGGTGTTGGTGTCGTCGAGGGCTGCCTCGACCTCGTCCATCACGTAGAAGGGCGAGGGCCGCGCCTTGAAGATGGAGATCAGGAACGCCACCGCGGTCAGCGAGCGCTCGCCGCCCGACAGCAGGGACAGCCGCTTGACCTTCTTGCCCGGCGGCCTGGCCTCGACCTCGATGCCCGTGGTGAGCATGTCGGTGGGGTCGGTGAGCACGAGCCGCCCGTCGCCGCCGGGGAAGACCCGGGTGAAGATCTGCTCGAACTCGCGGGCGACGTCCTCGTAGGCCGAGGCGAACATCTGCTCGACGCGGTCGTCGACCTCCTTGACCACGGTCAGCAGGTCGCGCCGGGTTTTCTTGAGGTCTTCGAGCTGCGAGGTCAGGAAGGCGTGGCGCTCCTCCAGCGCGGCGAACTCCTCCAGCGCCAGCGGGTTGACCTTGCCGAGCTGGGTCATCTGCCGCTCGGCGGCCCTGGCCCGCTTCTCCTGCTCCTCCCGGACGTACGGGACCGGCGGGTCGCCGGGGACGAGCGCGTCGGGGCCGTACTCGGAGACCAGCGCCTCGACCTCGACGCCGAACTCCTCCATCGCCCGCTCCTGGAGCTGCTCCAGCCGCAGACGCTGCTCGGTGCGGGCCACCTCGCTCCCGTGGACCCGGTTGACCAGCTTGTCGAGCTCCTGGCCCAGCTCACGCACGCGCACGCGGACCTGCTTCAGCTCGGCGTCGACGGCGACGCGGGCGAGGTCGGCGTCGTCGCGCTCGCGGGAGGCGAGCCGGATCGAGGAGGCGAGCGCCCCGAGCACCTGCCTGGCGCCCTTGCTCACCGCCTCGGCCAGCAGAGCCTGCCTCTTGCGCCTGGCCCGCTGAGCGGCGGCCTGGGCGCGTTCCTGGCGCTCGCGCTGGGCGGCCCGCAGCAGGCCGTCGGCGCGCCCCTCGATGCCCTTGACGCGCTCCTCGGCGGTGCGCACCTGCAGCCGGGTGTCCATCTCGCGCTGCCGGGCCGTCTCGCACGTGGCGGCCAGGTCGTCGCGCAGGTCGGTGGTGGGCTCGGTCTCCAGCTCCTGGGCGTATTCGGCCTCGGCCAGCCGGATCTCCAGCTCGGCCAGCTCCTCCAGCCCCTCGGTACGGGAGTCCTGGGCCGCGGTGACGCTGCCGGCCAGGCGTTCGGCCTCGGCGTGCGCGGCGTGCGCGGCGGCCTCCAACTGGGCCAGCCGCCTGGCCGCCGCCGCGTTGCGCTGGTCGGCCTCCCGCTGGCGGCCCCTGACCTGGTCGAGGACGCCCTGAGCGGCGCTCACCCCGGCCTGGGCCGCCGTCACCGCGCTCTGGGCCTCGTTGACGTGCGCCTGGGCCGCCTCGACGGCCGTCTGGGCCGCCTGCTCGGCCTCGATCGCCTGGTCGAGCGCCTCGGCCGTGGCCTCCGCCGTGGCCTCGGCCACCCGCAGGTCGTGGACGGCCTCGTCGAGCGCCGCCCGCACCTGCAGGACGGAGGTGCCGCCGGCCGACCCGCCGGCGGCCAGATGGGCCCC
Organism: Nonomuraea sp. NPDC049684; assembly: GCF_044465345.1. Classification (NCBI taxonomy): domain Bacteria; kingdom Bacillati; phylum Actinomycetota; class Actinomycetes; order Streptosporangiales; family Streptosporangiaceae; genus Nonomuraea; species Nonomuraea sp. NPDC049684. Next base: position 527,563 of record NZ_JBITLO010000004.1, read on the forward strand.
GAGCACGTCGCCGCCCTCGGTCACCACCCGCAGCTCGGGACGCCGCCCCACCAGCTCGCGGGCCGCGTCGAGGTCGGCGACCACGACGACCTTCGCCAGGACGTGGTCGAGCGCCGGCCTCAGCTCGTCGGGCACGGTGACCAGATCGGCGGCCCACCGCCCGCCCTCCGGCGCGGCGGGCCGGGATCGCGCAACCTGGGAGTGGTGCGCGGTGTCCGAAACTCCGGTCTCGGCCACCAGCAGCGTGACCTGCCCCGCGTCGGCGCCGCGCAGCAGTCCGAGCGCCTCGACGGCGGTGTCGAGCGTCTTGACCGCGACGGACTCGGCGACCGCCCCGAGCACGGCCGCGACGGCCAGCTCCGCGCCCGGCGTGACCTGCATCGAGGCGGCCAGCGGGCCCAGCACCCCGGCCAGGTCGGCGTCGAGCAGCGCGGCGCCGCCGTCGCCCTTGGCCAGGCCCAGCTCCAGGGCGTCGCGGCGGGCCCGCAGCGCGGCCACCGAGCGCTGGGCCTCCTGGTCGGCGGCGCGGGCCGTGGCGACCCCCGCCTTGGCGGCCTGGACGGCGGCCCGCGGCGCGCCGAGACCGGCCTTGGCCTCGTCGGCGGCCACGCGGGCCTCGTCAGCGGCCGCCCTGGCCTCCTCGACCGCGGCCTGCGCGGTGGCCAGCTCCGCGGCGAGCGCCGGATCGGCCGCCGGCTCCTCGGCCCGCTGGTTCTCCAGGTCGGTCAGGGCCTGCCGTTCGCGCTCGGCGGCGTCGGCCACGGCCTTCTCCAGCCGCCCGATCTCCTCCTCGGCCGCGCGCGCCCTGCTGCGCACGGAGTCGACCTGGCCGCGCAGCCTGGCCAGGCCCTCGCGGCGGTCGGCGGCGGCGCGGGCGGCCATCGCCAGGCGCCGCTCCTCCGCGCCCAGCTCGGCCTCGGCCGCGGCCCGCCGCTCGACGGCCTCGGCCAGCAGCTCCTGGGCGTGTTCGAGCTCGGCCCGCAGGATGTGTTCCTGCTCGCGCGCCTCGCCCGCCTCGCGTTCGAGGTCTTCGGGGTCGCGGCCGCGGCGTTCGATGGCGGCGGCGTCGAGGGCGTGGCGGTGGCGTTCGGCGGCGAGCTGTTCCAGGCCGGTGATGCGCTCGCGCAGGGAGGAGAGCCTGAAGAAGGTCTCCTGGGCGGCGCTCAGCCGGGGCTGGGTCTCGGCCTCGGCGGCCTCCAGGGCGGCCTCGCGCTGCTGGCCCTCGGCCAGCTCGGCCTCGACCTGGTTGCGCCGGGCGGTGACGGCGGCCTCGTCGGCGGCCTCGCGTTCGAGCGTGGCGCGCAGGATGCACAGGTCGTCGGCGAGCAGCCGCAGCCGGGCGTCGCGCAGGTCGGCCTGGATGACGGCGGCCTTGCGGGCGATCTCCGCCTGGCGGCCGAGCGGCTTGAGCTGACGGCGCAGCTCGGTGGCGAGGTCCTGCACCCGGGTGAGGTTGGCCTGCATGGAGTCGAGCTTGCGCAGCGCCTTTTCCTTGCGCTTGCGGTGTTTGAGCACGCCCGCGGCCTCTTCGATGAAGGCGCGGCGGTCTTCGGGCCCGGCGTGCAGCACGGCGTCGAGCTGGCCCTGGCCGACGATGACGTGCATCTCGCGGCCGATGCCCGAGTCGGACAGCAGCTCCTGGATGTCGAGCAGGCGGCAGGTGTCGCCGTTGATGGCGTATTCGCTCTGCCCCGACCGGAACATCAGCCGGCTGATCGTGACCTCGGTGTAGTCGATCGGCAGCGCGCCGTCGGAGTTGTCGATGGTCAGCGTCACCTCGGCCCGGCCGAGGGGCGGCCTGGAGGAGGTGCCGGCGAAGATGACGTCCTCCATCTTGCCGCCGCGCAGCGACTTGGCGCTGTGCTCGCCCATGACCCAGGCCAGGGCGTCGACGACGTTGGACTTGCCCGAGCCGTTGGGGCCGACGACGCACGTGATGCCGGGTTCGAGGCGCAGGGCGGTCGCGGAGGCGAAGGACTTGAAGCCGCGCAGGGTGAGGGTCTTCAGGTACAAACGCCGACCCTCCTCCCCGGCCTCGGCTGAACGGGCTTCGGAAAAGCCTACTGGTCTCGGCCGCCCGTCGTGGGCATGTCGATGACCAGCGCTTTCTCACCAGGGAAAATAACAAGGGACGCCTCTTCGAGACGTCCCTGGGTCTTGCGCTCCGATCACTCTCAGGTGAGTGCCGGCTCGCGCTCCTGCAAGCGACTGAGCGCTTCGTCGCGGGTTTGCGCCGCAAGAGCGTCATTCGTGGCCTGAAGTCGGATGAGTTCTGCCTCCAGATCCCGGATACGCTGCTGCAAGCGGCGCATCTCCGAGACCATCCGAGGGTCAGGACCGCCGACGTGGCCGAGTAGAGCCTTCGCCATGGTAAAGGGTCCTCCACGCTGAGTGACCAGACTGGTTCGCGCACTTCTGTTCCGCGGGAGGGGTGCGCGTGGTACTTAACAAGAGTCGCACCGGCAGTGTGGGCGGTCAAGTCGATCCAACCGCAACGCCCTACTGATAGGCACTCCCGACATACAACTATACCCTATTTGGGCCGGTTAGCAAAAGCGACTACCGCTCTACAAAACCGCCCAAACTACCTCGGGGTTCACTCCATCGTTCCACTACTCCATCGACCCTTCCCGGCGTGTCGCAACCTTTGAGCAGCTCCAACAGCTTGACGCACGCCTCCCGCGGCCCCTCGGCGACGACCTCGACCCGGCCGTCGTCGGTGTTCCGCGCCCAGCCGGTCAGGCCGAGCTCCAACGCCCTCGCGCGCGTCCACCACCGGAAGCCCACCCCCTGGACCCTCCCCCGCACCCAGGCGGTTACTCGGACGTTTTCCGAACCTTTGTCGCCATTACTCTTCGTATCCGTCATGCCGCCACCGTCTCATGCCGCCGTACGACTTCCATGGCCAACTCGTTGAAGGCCAGGATCGAGGCCGTACGTCCGGCGCGCAGCCAGGACAGGCCCAGGATCGACGGAGGCAGGCCGTCCACCGGCACGAACGCGATGTCGGGACGGCGATGGTGGTCGGCGCTCGGCTTGCAGAAGAGCATGCCGCCGCGGTTCAGCGCGACCTGCGTCAGGCCCTCCTGGGTGGTGGCCACCGAGCCGGCCCGCGCGATCGGCCGTCCGGAAGGGGTGAGGGTGGGGGCGATGTGCTCCTGCCAGCGGCGCGGCGCGGGGTCGTCGAGGCCGAACAGGGCGACCGAGGCCAGCTCCTCGGCGTCGAGGCGGGCGCGGGCGGCCAGCGGATGGCGTACCGACAGGCCGAGCTCGACCGGGCAGTGGTTCAGCTCGGCGCCGCCCTCCAGGTCGGGCTCCTCCAGCGGCAGCAGCGTGAACGTCAGGTCCACCCGCCCCTCGCGCAGCTTGCTGAACGGGTCGGAGAGCGGCACCTCGACCAGCTCGACCATGCAGCCGGGATACCGCCGCTCGAACGCCGCCACGCTGCCGGTGACGATCTCGGTCGGCGTGGCCAGGAACCCCACCCGCAGCAGGCCCGTCACCTCCCGCGCCGAGGCCGTCGCCCGCGACACGGCCGCCGCCATGCCGTCGTAGGCGGGCCGCAGGTCGGCCAGGAAGCGCCGGCCGAGCGGCGTCAGGCGCACCCGCCTGCTGGTGCGGTCGAACAGGCGGCCGCCGATCCGGGTCTCCAGCGACCCGATGAGCTGGCTCACCCGGCCGGGCGACAGATACAGGCGCTCGGCCGTACGCGCGAAGTGCAGCTCCTCGCTCAGCACGACGAAGCACTCCAGTTCCCTGAACTCCATGCCACTCCCCGGACGCGATCGCTTAGCCTGCCTAAAGCAAGGCTTCGAGCTTCGTCATTGTTCCGCCCCCGGCCGATGACGAGGCTGAACGGCATGACGACTCTTGAGACCTCCACTGTCGCGCGGGCCCGCTGGCTCGCCGTCCTCGCGGTCGCGGTGGGCACCTTCACCATCGTGACCAGCGAGATGTTGCCCGTCGGCCTGTTGACCTCGATCGCCGCGAGCTTGGGGGTGTCCGACGGCACCGCCGGGCTGATGGTGTCGCTGCCGGGGCTGGTCGCGGCCGTCTCGGCCCCCGTGCTGGCCGTGGCCACCCGGCGGCTGGACCGGCGCGTCCCCTTGCTCGGCCTGATGGCGTTGCTGGCGGTGGCCAACCTGGCGGCGGCGTTCGCGACGAGCCTCCCCGTGATGCTCGGCGCGCGGGTGCTGACCGGGATCAGCATCGGCGGGTTCTGGGCCTTCGCCGCCGGGCTGGGCCTGCGGCTGGTGCCCGAGCGCTCGGTGGGCAGGGCCACGTCGGTGATCCTCGGCGGCGTGTCGGTGGCCTCGGTGCTCGGCGTGCCGGCGGGCACGCTCATCGCCTCGGCGGCGGGGTGGCGCACGTCGTTCGCGGTCATGGGCGGGCTGGCGCTGGTGCTGCTCGGGCTGCTGGCCGCCGTGCTGCCGCCGATGCCGGGCGAGGCCGCCTCGGGCGGCTCCCGGGCGCCGCTGCCGGGGGCGCTGCGGGTCGTGCTGGCGGCGACCGTGCTGATCATCACCGGGCACTTCGCGGCCTACACCTACGTCCGGCCGTTCCTGGAGCAGGTCGCCGACGCAGGCCCCGGCCTGGTCAGCGTCGCCCTGCTGGTGTACGGCGCGGCCGGCGTCGTCGGCAACTTCGTGGCGGGCGCCAGGGCGGCCCGCAACCCCAAGCCGGTGCTGATCGTCCTGGCCCTGCTCATCGCCGCCTCCACCGCGGCGCTGGCGCTGGTCGGGCTGCCCCTGGTGATGCTCGTCGTGTGGGGCCTCGGCTACGGCGGCGTCGGCGTGGCGCTGCAACTGTGGATCATGCGCTCGGGCGGGGGTGAGCTGGGCACCGCGCTGTTCGTGGGGGCGTTCAACGTCTCGATCGCGCTCGGCTCGTTCGTCGGCGGCCGGGTGGTGGACGGCGTGTCGATCTCGTCGGTGATGTGGCTGGGCGCCGCGCTCGCCCTGCTCACCGCGGCTTTCGCTGGCATTTGGGGCAGGAGTACGACGACCGGTTCATGAACGCCTCCCGCCTGATGGGCGTGCCGCAGCGCGAGCACGGCAGGTCGCGGCGGCCGTAGACCTCCAGCGAACGGTCGAAGTAGCCGCTCTCGCCGTTGACGTTGACGTAGAGGCTGTCGAAGGAGGTGCCGCCCTGCTGGAGGGCGGCGCCCATCACCGTGCGCACGCCTGCCAGCAGCTCGGCGATCTTCGGACGGGTGAGCGTCTCGGTGGGACGGGCCCAGTGGAGCCGGGCGATCCACAACGCCTCGTCGGCGTAGATGTTGCCGACGCCGCTGATCAGCGACTGGTCCAGCAGCGCCCGCTTGATCTCGGTGCGCCTGGCCCTGAGCCGGCGGGTGAACGCCGCCTCGTCGAACGACGCCTCGAACGGGTCGGGCGCGATGTGCGCGATCGGCGCGGGCACGCCGCCGACGAGCGGGGTCAGCATGACGTGGCCGAACGTGCGCTGGTCGACGAAGCGCAGGTCGGGGCCGCCGTCCTCGAAGCGGAGGCGGACGCGCAGGTGCTTCTCGGGCGGCGTCTGCGGATCGACGACGAGCAGCTGGCCGCTCATGCCCAGATGGGCCAGGAGGGCCTCCTCGCCGCCCGACAGGGGCAGCCACAGGTATTTGCCGCGGCGCTCGGCCGACAACACCGTACGGCCCTTCAGGCGGGCGGTGAACTCGTCGGCCCCGGGGACGTGCCGCCGGATCGCGCGCGGGTGGAGCACCTCCGCGGCGGCGATCTCGCGGCCGACGACCCATTGCGCCAGGCCGCGCCTGACGACCTCGACCTCGGGCAGCTCAGGCACCGTGCACCAACCGTCCTCTCGACTTCCCCGGCCGCGGGGCGTGCCGCGGCGGATCCGCAGTCACAACGCCGGACGCGGGCCGGGGCTTCCCGTGCGCCGGGGTCAGCTCGCGGGCCGGCTCTCGCGCTGCTCGCCGCGGGGTCAGCTCGCGGGCCGGCTCTCGCGCTGCTCGCCGCGGGGTCAGCTCGCGGGCTGGCTCTCGCGCTGCTCGCGGCGGGCCCGGATGCGCGTCCAGGCCGCCTCGGCCGCCTGCTGCTCGGCCTCCTTCTTGCTGCGCCCGGTGCCCGAGCCGTAGGACTCGCCGCCCACGCGCACCATGGCCGTGAACGACTTGGCGTGGTCGGGGCCGCTCTCCTCGACGTGGTACTCGGGCACGCCGAGCGCCTCGGAGGCGGTGAGCTCCTGCAGGGACGTCTTCCAGTCGAGCCCCGCGCCCAGCGAGGCCGAGCGCACGATCAGCGGGTCGAACAGCAGGTGGACGACCCGGAACGCCTCGTCGAGGCCCTTGTCCACGTAGATCGCGCCGATCAGCGCCTCCAGCGTGTCGGCCAGGATCGAGGACTTGTCGCGCCCGCCGGTGCCCTCCTCGCCCCTGCCGAGCCGCAGGAACCGGCCGAGGCCCAGGTTGCGGGCGACGTCGGCCAGCGCGCGCATGTTGACCACGGCGGCGCGCAGTTTGGCGAGCTGCCCCTCGGGCAGGTCGGGGTGGTTGCGGTAGAGGGTGTCGGTGACCACGAGACCCAGCACCGAGTCGCCGAGGAACTCCAGGCGCTCGTTGGTGGGCAGGCCGCCGTTCTCGTACGCGTAGGAGCGGTGCGTCAGCGCCCGCTCGAGGATGTCGGGGTCGAGGCCGACGACCAGGACCCGCTGCAGCTCTTCCCTGGCGACCTCCACGGCCACCGGCTTAGGACCTGCGCCCACGTGTTTCCTCCTCGGACATCTTCACAAGGCGGCCGCGGAAGATGCCCGAAAACGTGGTGGGCGTCGGGGTAACGTGTAGCCCCGGCGTCCACCACGGCCGCGGGCGAACCGCCGCCGTACGCATCTACAGACGTTAACGCCGACCGAGGCACAATGGCACCCGGTCGGCATCACGTCAACTGCTGACGGTGAAACCCGCCCAGAACAACGGCGGGCGGGCCTGCTGTCAGTGTGATCAGGCGGACGGCTCGATGACCTGACGACGGTTGTAGGTGCCGCAGGTGGGGCACGCGATGTGCGGCTGCTTGGGCGAACGGCACTGCGGGCAGCTCACCAGGGCGACAGCAGTCGTCTTCCACTGGGAGCGACGGGCGCGGGTGTTGCTCCGCGACATCTTTCGCTTCGGGACGGCCACGTCACTTCTCCTGATCGTTATCGTTCTCGGAAACCAGACCTTGCAACGACGCCCAGCGGGCATCGATCTTCTCGTGCCGGTGATCGGCGCCGGCCTCGGCCAGCTTGATCCCGCACTCCGTGCAGAGCCCCTCGCAGTCCTCGCGGCACACGGGGCTCAGCGGCAGTGCGAGCACCACCGCGTCACGGAACGTCGGCTCGAGGTCGAGCAGCTCTCCGTCGAGCAGTGAGTCGTCCTCCGAGGCGTCCTCGTCGGAGTAGAAGAACAGCTCCTGCAGATCGACCTCGATGTCCGAGGTGATCGGGTCAAGGCACCGCGCGCACTCCCCGGCGAGCGGGGCGTGCGCCGTGCCCGAGACGAGCACGCCTTCCATCACTGCTTCGAGCCGGAGGTCCAGCTCGACTTCGGCGTCTTTGGGGACGCCGATCATGTCGACGCCGAGGTTAGCCGGTGCCGGAAGGGACAGGGTCATCTGCCGCATCGTGCCCGGTCGCTTCCCCAGATCATGAGTGGAGAGCACCCAAGGGGAGCGGGGGTCGAGGTGCTGAGTCATCCTGCTCTCGCTAGGCATGGCGAAGACGCTCGCCGTCGTACAAGGCCGAAATGAAAGGATACCAGGTCGCGGTCAGCCCCTGAGACGCTCTATGAGCAGCTTGTGCACCAGGTCAGGGACCAGGCCGGACACGTCGCCACCATACCGCGCGATCTCCTTGACCCGGCTGGAGGACAGGAAGGAGTACTCGGGATTGGTGGGCATGAAGAGCGTCTCGACGCCCGACAGACGGTAGTTGAGCTGGGCCATCTGCAGCTCGTAGTCGAAGTCGCTGACGACCCTGATGCCCTTGACGATGGCGGGGATGTCATTGTGCTTGCAGAAGTCCACCAGCAGGCCGTGGAACTTCTGCACCTTGACGTTGGGGTACTCCTTCGTCACGGTCTGAAGGATCTCGATCCGTTCGTCGACCGTGAACAGGCTGCTCTTCTCGATGTTGATGAGGACCGCCACGACCACCTCGTCGTACAGGCGGGCCGACCGGCCGATGATGTCGAGGTGGCCATTGGTGATGGGGTCGAACGACCCCGGGCAGACAACGCGGCGCAAGACGCCTCCCAGGTCTACGGGTTCCCGGCGGCGCGACCGTACCAAACGGATGCTTCGCCGTATCTACGGACCCTCTCCTCAACATAACCTTCCGGCCACATCAAGGACTTTCCCCTCGTTTCCCGCTCGAATGCCACCAGTCCCTCGTCCATCAGCCAGCCGTTGTCGCGCAGCAGCTCCAGGACCCGCGTGACCTCGCCGTCACCCAGCGCGTACGGCGGATCGGCGAAGACGATGTCGTACGGCTCCTCCGGCGGCCTGGCCAGGACCCGCTCGACCTTGTCGGCCACCAGCTCGGCGCCGTCCAGGCCGAGCGACTGGATGTTGGCCCTGATCGTCCGGACCGCCTTGGCGTCGGACTCGACGAGCAGCGCGTGGGCCGCGCCCCTGGACAGCGACTCCAGGCCGACGGCGCCGGAACCGGCGTACAGGTCGAGCACGCGGGCCTCGCGCAGGCCGTACAGGGAGTCGAGGGTCAAGAAGATGCCTTCCCTGGCCCTGTCGCTGGTCGGCCTCGTGCCCCGCCCCGGCGGCACGGCCAACCGCCGCCCACCCGCGCTCCCCGCGATGATCCGAGTCATAAGGCCCATTGTTCCGCATGTTCGCCCAGGTCAAGAGTGGACAAGTGTCGGCCTCGACTGCGCAAGGGTGATTCACATCGGGCGGATCGGCCCGCATGATGAGTCTGCGGCCTTCAAGGTGACCCACATGAAGGCCGACCGGCGTGATCGTGAGCCCTTCCGCACGCCGGTTCCCTCGGCACCTGACCCGAGGGTGGGCCCAGCCGGGGACGGCATTCGGGGGGAGGCCGTCCCCGCGGCTGGGCCTTAACATCTTCTTCTTTTACGGCTTCGCGTGGTTCTCCCACTCGCCTTACTTCGGCTGATGGCCCTCCACGTGACGGCCTCTGACCCGTCACCGGCTCACCGCCGTCACGCGAGCCTTCGTTGACCTGTTCCGTGGTTCTCTGGGCCTCTCACGTCTTCTCCAGGTACTCGGCCTTCTCGTCCTCCAGGAGGCGGGCAATCTCGGCGCGCAGGCCCTCGTGGTGGGCCAGTTCGGGGTCGTCCGAGAGGAGCTTTGCGGCTTCGTCCCTCGCTGTCGTGATGACGTCTTCGTCTCTCAGGAGTTGGAGGAGCTTCAGGGAGCTGCGCTTGCCTGACTGGGCCGCCCCCAGGACGTCGCCCTCGCGGCGCTGCTCCAGGTCGACGCGGGACAGCTCGAAGCCGTCGAGCGTGGCGGCCACCGCGTCGAGGCGGGCGCGGGCCGGGGTGCCCTCGGGGAAGTCGGAGACCAGCAGGCACAGGCCGGGCAGGCCGCCCCGGCCCACCCGGCCGCGTAGCTGGTGGAGCTGGGAGACGCCGAAGCGGTCGGCGTCCATGATGATCATGACCGAGGAGTTGGGCACGTCGACGCCCACCTCGATGACGGTGGTGGCGATCAGCACGTCGAGCTCGCCCCTGGTGAAGGCGCGCATGATCGCGTCCTTCTCCTCCGGCGGGAGCTTGCCGTGCAGGGTGCCGACCCGCAGGTCCTGGAACGGGCCCTGGGTGAGCAGCTCGGCGACCTCCAGCACGGCCAGCGGCGGACGGCGGTCGTCGTCGCCCCCCGCCGCCAGGTCGCCCTCGTCGCCCTCCAGGTCGCCGATGCGCGGGCACACGATGTACGCCTGCCTGCCCAGCTCGACCTCCTCGCGCACCCGCTGCCAGGTGCGTTCGAGATAGTGGGGCTTCTCGGCGGCCGGCACGACGTGCGTGGTGATCGGCGCGCGCCCCGACGGGAGCTGCGACAGCGTCGAGACCTCCAGGTCGCCGAAGACCGTCATGGCGACCGTGCGCGGGATCGGGGTCGCGGTCATCACCAGCACGTGCGGACGGCCCCCGCCCGCCTTCTCGCGCAACGCGTCACGCTGCTCCACGCCGAAGCGGTGCTGCTCGTCGACCACCACCAGGCCCAGGTCGGCGAACTGCACGTGCTCCTGGAGCAGGGCGTGCGTGCCGACCACGATGCCCGCCGTGCCCGAGGCCGCGTCGAGCAGCGCCGCGCGCCGCGCCGCCGCGCCCATCGAGCCCGTCAGCAGCGTGACCGCCGTGCCGCCGAACATGCCGCCCTGGGCCAGCTCGCCCAGCATGTTCGTGATCGAGCGGTGGTGCTGCTGGGCCAGCACCTCCGTCGGGGCCAGCAGCGCGGCCTGGCCGCCCGCGTCGACCACCTGGAGCATCGCGCGCAGCGCCACGACCGTCTTGCCCGCGCCCACCTCGCCCTGCAGCAGCCGGTGCATCGGGTGCTCCAGCGCCAGGTCGGCCGCGATCTCCTCCCCCACCTGCGCCTGCCCCTCGGTGAGCGAGAACGGCAGCCGCCCGTCGAAGTCGGCCAGCATGCCGTCGGCACGCCTCGGACGCGGCCTGGCCGGCCACGCAGTGGCCGCCTGGCGGCGCTGGAGCAGCACCGCCTGCAGCACGAACGCCTCGTCGAACTTCAGCCGCTTGCGCGCCCGGCCCACGTCGGCGAGGTCCTTCGGCCGGTGGATGGCCACCAGCGCGTCGGCGAGCGGCTGGAGGCCGTGCCTGGCCCGCAGGTCGGCGGGCAGCGGGTCGTCGAGCGGGCCCAGCGTGTCGAGCACCACGCCGACCGCCCGGCGGATCGCCCACGGCGTGACGTCCTTGCCCGCCGGGTAGATCGGCACCGGCGCGGACGCGAACTCCTCGGCGCTCGCCTCGGCCTCCTCCTCGAACAGCTCGAACTCGGGGTGCGAGAGCTGCCAGCGCGGCTTGGACCGCGCACCGAACAGCCCCACCTTGCCGGCGAACATGCCGCGCCGCCCCGGCTTGAGCCGGGACTCGGCCACGTGGGAGCCCTTGCCGAAGAACGCCAGGTAGATGCGGTTGCCGTTGCCGTCGACGACCTCGGCCTCCAGCCACGTGCCGCCGCGGTTGCGCATGGGCTTGCGCATCAGCCTGGTCACCTCGCCGACCACGGTGACGTGCTCGTCGACCTCCAGCGCGTCGAGCGAGGTCAGCTCGCCGCGCTCGGCGTAGCGGCGCGGGTAGTGGCGCAGCAGGTCGCCGACCGTCTCCAGGCCGAGCACGCTGTGCAGCAGCTTGGCGGTCTTCGGGTCGAGCGCTTTGGTCAGGGGCTCGTCGAAACGGCTCACGGGATCCAGTTCTACCGCCTGCGGCCGACAGGAATCCCGCACCGGGCCCCGGAGTCGCCCGCGGAAGGGGTCCGCGCCGGGCCTGGAGGTCGCGCCCGGAGGGCTTCGCGCCCGGCCTGGGGGTCGCCCGCGGGAGGGGGCCGCGTCGCTACTCGACGCCGATCAGCAGCGGGTAGCCGCCCTGCTCGCCGTCGTAGACGACCAGGTCGACGTCCGGGCGGGTGCGCCGCAGGTGGTCCTCCAGCCGGACGGCCAGCCGTTCGGGCAGGTCGGAGCCGGTGACCAGGGTCACCAGCTCGCCGCCGCCGGCCACCATCCTGTCGATGATCAGCTTCGCCACGCGCTCCAGGTCGCCGCCGATCACCGCCACGTCCCCGTCGATCAGGCCCAGCACGTCGCCCGGCCGGCACACGCCCGCGCTGGTGAACGCCTCCCTGTCCGCCACCGCCAGATGTCCGTACCTGGTGTGGCCGGCGGCGTCCGTCATGGCCACCACGTCGTCGTCGAACCGGCGCAGCGGGTCGTGCACGGCCAGCGCCGACAACCCCTGCACGGTCGCCCTGGTCGGCAGGACGCTGACGGCCACGCCGTCCTCGCGGGCGATCTCCGCCGCCGCGACGGCGACCGCGAGGACGCCCTCGTCGTTCGGCAGCACGGCCACCTCGGCCCCCGCCTGCCTGATCGCGGCCAGCAGCTCGGGCAGCGCGGGCCGGGTGCCGGGCGCGCGGCGCACCACGACCGCGCCGCTCTCCTCGAACAGCGCCGCGATCCCGTCGCCGGCCGCCACCGCCACCACACCCCTGCCCGGCCCGCCCCGGTGCGTGCGCTCGGCCAGGTACGTGATCCTCACCCGGTGCGGACGCCCCGCCCGCAGCCCCGCCTCCACGGCCGCCCCCGCGTCGGCCACGTGCACGTGCACGTTCCACAGGCCCTCGCCGCCCACCACGACCAGCGACTCGCCCATGGCGTCGAGCTCGTCGCGCAGCGCGGCCACCGCGCGCTCGTCGGCGTCCAGCAGGTACATCACCTCGTAGCCGGCGCCCACCTCGGTCATCGGCGTGACCCGCCCGGTCGGCGCCGGCACGTCGTAGTGGTCGCTGTAGGAGTCGGTGAGCACGGCGGCCAGGGTCTCCAGCACGATCGCCGCCCCCGCGCCGCCCGCGTCCACGACCCCGCTGCGGGCCAGCACGTCGAGCTGCCCCGGCGTACGGCGCACCGCGGCCCGCGCCTCCCGCGCCGCCTGCCGCGCCACCTCGCACGCGTCGCCGTCGGCGTCCTGGGCGGCCCGGGCGGCCGACTCCAGGACGGTCAGCACCGTGCCCTCGACCGGCCTGGCCACGGCCTCCCTGGCCAGCGTGGCCGCCCTGAGCAGGCCGGCCCGCAGGTCGGAGCCGTCCTTGAGCACCTCGGCCAGCCCGCGCAGCGCCTGGCTGACGATGACCCCCGAGTTGCCGTGCGCCCCGACCAGCGCCCCGTAGGCGAGCGTCTGCCACACCACGGCCGCGTCGACGTCGTCGGGCAGGGACTCGACGGCCTCGGCCGCCGACAGCATGGTGAGGTGCAGGTTGGTGCCGGTGTCGCCGTCGGCCACGGGGAACACGTTGAGTGCGTCGATCTCCGGTCTCGCCCGGCCGAGGGCGTCGGCGGCCAGGCGGGCCCAGCGGCGCACCGCGGGCGGGTCGAGGGCCTTCATCTGCGCTCCTTCGACCTCCCCGCATGCGCTACCTTGTTGGAGGAGAATATCCCCGCACCGGCCACCGTCCAGTGCTCTGGTTCGCGCCCAATGGTGTGGATCAGATATTCTCGTCTGGCTGGCCGGTTGTCCCGGCATGCCCTCCGCCCGGAAAGCATCAGCGGACAGGGCTACATCGACTGTTATAAGGAGCGATACCGTGGCTTCCGTCTGCGATGTCTGCCGCAAGGGGCCGACCTTCGGCAACAACGTGTCCCACTCGCACCGCCGTACCCGTCGCCGTTGGAACCCCAACATCCAGACGGTCCGCGCGGTCGTCGGCGGCACGCCGAAGAAGCTGAACGTGTGCACCTCGTGCATCAAGGCGGGCAAGGTCACCCGCTAGTTCTCGTCTTTCGCGAAGCCCGTCGCTCCTGATCATTGGAGCGGCGGGCTTTCGTCGTGCCCGCCGTCCCGGCCCGCCCCGCCAGGGGCAGGCTCGGGGGGACGGGGTCAGCGCCAGCGCCAGGCGTGGTCCACCGGGCCGATGCCGGAGCCCAGGGGGAAGCCGCGGGCGATCGCGCCCGTCACGTACTCCTTGGCCCTCTCCACCGCCGCCGGGACGTCGTCGCCGAGCGCGAGCCGGGAGGCCAGGGCCGAGGCGAGGGTGCAGCCCGTGCCGTGGGTGTGCCGGTTGTCCAGGCGTTCGGCGGCGAAGCGGTACTCGGTCGTGCCGTCGGTCAGCAGGTCGACGGGGGCGCCGGGCAGATGGCCGCCCTTGATCAGGGCCCAGGACGGGCCCAGCGCGAGCACGGCGTCGGCGGCCCGGCGCAGGTCTCCCTCGTCCTCGACCTTGACGGAGGTGAGCTGCTCCACCTCCCACAGGTTCGGCGTCACGACCGTGGCCACGGGCAGCAGGCGCGTCCTGAGCGTGTCGACGGCCTCGGGGGCGAGCAGCGAGTCGCCGTGCTTGGACACCCCGACGGGATCGACCACCACCGGCGCGTCATAGGCCCCCAGCACCTCGGCCACCGTCTCCACCAGCACCGGCGAGGCCAGCATGCCGGTCTTGATCGCCTGCGCCCCGATGTCGCCCAGCACGGAGTCGAGCTGCGCGCGCACGGCCTCGGGCGGCAGCTCCCAGTAGCCCTGGACGCCCAGCGAGTTCTGGGCCGTGACGGCGGCGATCACGCTCATGCCGTGCACGCCCATCGCCATCATGGTCTTCAGGTCGGCCTGGATGCCCGCGCCGCCTCCCGAGTCGGAGCCCGCGACGGTCAGCACACGTGGAGGGGTCGTCATGAACCCCATCCAACCACTCGACTGGTACTTACCAGGCACTCAGCCGATCGCGCACTCCCCGCCGACCAGCCCGCACGAGCCGGGCTCCTGCGCCTTCCCCGTCGCCGAGTACGTGACGCTCGCCGAGTCCCCGGCGGCCAGCGAGCCCGACAGGTCGATGATCAGCAGGTCGCCGTCCTGGGTCCAGGAGCCGCCGTTCACGTCCATGACGCGGCCCTCGACCGGGACGGAGAAGGTGGCGTTCGCCAGCGGGGCCGCCGACTGGTTGGTGACGCGCAGCGTGGCCGAGTACGAGGTGAGCCGCTGCTTGACCGTCTGCCGCACGTTGACCGAGCCGCCGCTGCCGCCGTACCCGGACGTGGCGGTGGCCGCGGGCGCGGGGCTGCTGCCCACCGTGGGGACGACGCCGGTGTCGGAGTTGCCGAGGGGCGTGCCGTCGTCAGTCGGGGCCTCGGAGATCGTCTCCTCGGCCGGCGGCTCCGGCTGCCGCGTCGGCTTGGCCGAGGCCTTCGTCCGCGTCCTGGTGGGTGTGGGGGTGGGGGCCGTGCTGCGGCGCGGGACGCGGTTGCCGACCGTGGGGGCGGCGGTCGTCGGGGCGTCTGAGGGCGTGCTCGACTCCTCGTCCTCCGTCGGCTCCTCGGAGGGCTCCTCCTCCTCGGTGCTGGGGTCGGAGACCACGGCGGTCGAGGGGCTGGTGCTGGTGTGGACGGCGGCGCAGCTCGCGCCCGCGCACTTGCCCGGGTCGTCGGAGGAGCTCATGAGCTTCACCCCGGCGACCGTGCCGCCGAGCACGACGGCCACGGCGGCGACCGACAGCAGCGCCATGCGGCCCCTGCCCTTGCCGCCGCCGCCGCCGGCGGCCGGGTTCAGGCCGTCGTCGTCGCCACCGCCGCCGCCCCTGGACGACTTGCGCCGGCCGCCGCGGCGACGGCCACGGGACTCGTCGGGCTCGTCCAGATCGTCGAGGTCCTGGTCGGAGGACCAGCCCGAGCGCAGGAAGCCGGTCTCGGCCTCCGCCCAGGCCGGGGTGTGCGCGGCGGTCGGCTCCCCGGCCACCTTCACGTCACCGGGCTCCGGCGGCCTGCCCGGGAAAGCGGTGTCGGCCCCGCCGGGCACGTCGAACCTGGCGGTGCTTCCCGACTCCGGCACGTCGAACCTGGCGGTGCCGCCGGGTCCCGGCACGTCGAACCTGGCCGTGCCGCCCGGCTCGGGGGCGTCGAAGGGGCCGGTGTTCCTGCCCTGCCGGTCGAACGGGCCGCTGTCAGGGCCCTGCGCGTCGAACGGGCCGGTGTTCCGCCGAGGGGCGTCGAAGGGGCCCGTGGTGCGGCCGGAGGCGTCGAAGCTCGGCGGCGGCCCGAAGGCGGACGTGGCGTCGGGCTGCGCGGAGGGGCCGACGGCGTCCCAGTCGGCCGGGCGGGCGAACGCGCCCGTCACCTCGAACGGCCCGGCCCCGTTCGGCTCGGGGTAGGGGGACCCGGAGAACTGGGGGCCGTTCGGCGGCGGGAAGGGGCCGGAGGGGGCGTCGGACGGCGGGAACCCCGGGGCGGCGTCGACGGGCACGGCGAAGGCCCCCGTGGTCTCGAACGGCTCGGGCTGCCTGCCGCGCTGCGGCGGGCCGTCCTCGCGGCGCGGCATCGGGGCCCACTGCCCCGTCACCTCGACCTGGTCCGGCAACGCCGGCCAGCCCGGCGCCTCGGCCGGGTCGTCGGGACCCCAGAAAGCGCTGCCGTTCCCCCGTTCATCCCCGTCGTCGGATCCACCGGTGCCGTGGCGGCCCATGGCTGCCCTTTCTCGCGGTTACAGTGGCCGCCAATCTTCATAACACCTTTACTACGTCCTTGTCACAACAATCCCGCTAGTGCCACCCCAAACCCGGAAAATTTCACTTAAACCGGGACAAGTCATCACCGAAAGTGATCCCAGCCGCCCTGTCCCACCTGGCGGCCGTGCACCAGGACGCCCTCGCCCTCGACCACCCGGCCCACGACCTGCCACGACGGCGGCAGCCGCACGTCGGCGGGGAAGACCGCGGCGAGCGCGTGATCCTCACCACCCGTGAGCACCCATTCGAGCGGATCCTGCCCCAGCTCCTCGGCCGCCGCCGCCACCGGCTCCCCCACGGCGAACGACCCGGGATCGAGCTCGACGCGTACGCCGCTGGCCGCGGCCACGTGCCCGAGGTCCTGCACCAGGCCGTCGCTGACGTCGAGCATGGCGCTCGCGCCCAGCGCGGCCGCCCGCGGCCCCTCCTCGTACGGCGGGCAGGGCCGCCGGTGCGCGGTCACCGCCTCGGCCAGCACGCCGGAACCCGCGGCGACCCCGGCGCCCAGCAGCGCCAGCCCGGCGGCGGCGTAGCCCAGCCGCCCGGCCACGGCCACCACGTGCCCCGGCCGCGCCCCGGACCGCGTCACCGGCGCCCGCCCGCGCAGGTCGCCCAGCGCGGTCACCCCGATGACCACCAGGTCGGACCGGGTGATGTCGCCGCCGACCACGCTCGCGCCGACCACCGCGCACTCCTCGCGGAACCCGTCGGTCAGGGCGTCGAGCCAGGCCACCGGCAGCTCGGCGGGGATGCCGAGCCCCACCACGATGGACGTCGGCACGGCCCCCATGGCGGCGATGTCGGCCAGGTTCTGGGCGGCGGCCTTGCGGCCCACGTCGCGCCCGCCGGACCAGTCGAGCCGGAAGTGCCTGCGCTCGACCAGCAGATCGGTCGAGACGACCACCCGCCCGTCGGGCGCGGCGACCATGGCGGCGTCGTCACCCGGGCCGAGCATGACCCCCTCTCCCTGGGGCAGGCGTCCGGCAATACGATTGACGACACCGAATTCGCCGAGATCTCCGACTGTGATGACGCACCTCCTGACGCTCACAGGGTACGGTGGCCCTTCGGCGTGATCCAATCGCCCGGGAGGACGTGATGGTGCAGGCCTACATCCTTATTCAGACCGAGGTCGGCAAGGCCGCCGCCGTTGCCGAGGAGATCTCCGGTATTCCGGGGGTCACCCAGGCGGAAGACGTGACGGGGCCCTACGACGTGATCGTCCGCGCCGAGGCGCGCAACGTCGACGAGCTCGGCAAGCTGGTCGTGGCGCAGATTCAGGCGGTGGAGGGGATCACGCGTACTCTTACGTGTCCGATCGTTCATATCTGACACGTAAGAGGTCCGGGTTCCATGCGCGCCGCCGCCGTCCTGCTCCTTGTTCTGGCACTCGCCGGCTGCGGCGGCGTGGTACAGGTCGATCCGCCCAAGCCTTCGGGGGAGGCGGCGGCGGCCTGTGACAGGCTCGCGCCCCTGCTGCCCAAGACGCTCGACGGCGCCGAGCGCGGCACGTCGGAGCCGGCCTCGCCGTACGTGGCGGTCTGGGGGGAGGCGTCCATCGCGTTGCGCTGCGGCGTGCCGCGGCCTGCCCGGATGGCGCCGACCGACCAGCTCCGGGAGATCGACGGGGTGGGCTGGTTCGCCGATCCGGACAAGCCCATCCTGTTCACCGCGGTGGCCGCGCCCACGTACGTGGAGGTCACGGTCGGCGGCGACCACGCGGCGCCCGACGTGCTGGCCGAGCTGTCGGGGCCGATCGGGCGGGCCGTGTCAACGCAGTCCGGGTGAGCGCGACAGCGCGAGCTGGATCAGCCGGTCGACCAGTTGCGGGTAGGACAGCCCCGAGGCCGCCCAGAGCTGCGGCGCGACCGACAACGAGGTGAACCCGGGCATCGTGTTGATCTCGTTGAAGATCAGCCGGCCGTCGGGCGTGTAGAAGAAGTCGACCCTGGACAGGCCCTCGCAGTCGAGCGCCTCGAACGCCCGTACGGCCATCGCGCGCAGCTCCTCCGCGGTCTCGGCCGGGATGTCGGCGGGCACCGTGAGCGACATCTGGTCGGGGTAGTACTTGGCCTCGAAGTCGAAGAACTCCTGGCCGCCCTCGACCCTGACCTCGCCCGGGATCGACGCGGCGGCGGGCTCGTCGCCGAGCGACTCCAGCACCGCGCACTCGATCTCGCGGCCCTCGATCGCGGCCTCGATCAGCACCTTGGGGTCGTGCCGCCGGGCGGACTCGACGGCCGCCTCCAGCTCGGCGCGGTCGTGGGCCTTGGAGATGCCCTGCGAGGAGCCGGCCCTGGCGGGCTTGACGAACACCGGGAAGCCGAGCTCCTCGGCCTCCTTCAGCACGCACTCGCGGTTGAGCCGCCAGTCGCGGTCGCGGACGACGACGTAACGGCCGATCGGCAGCCCGGCGGCGGCCATCACGGTCTTCATGTGCGCCTTGTCCATGCCGACGGCGCTGGCCAGCACACCGGAGCCGACGTAGCGGACGCCGGCCATCTCCAGCAGGCCCTGGATGGTGCCGTCCTCGGCGAACGGACCGTGCATGACGGGGAAGACGACGTCGACCGCGCCGAGCTCGACGGGGATGCTCCCGGGGTCGTAGGCCACCAGCCCGGCGCCCCCGCTGGGCAGCGCGAGCGCGGCTCCCGAGGTGTCGACCGCGGGCAGTTCCCCGCCCTCGATGGCGAACCGCTGGTCGGACGCGGCGAGCACCCACCTGCCGTCCTGGGCGATCCCGACCGGGATCACCTCGTACTTACTCCTGTCGATCACATCCAGCACGCTGCCCGCGCCCATGAGGGACACGGCATGCTCAGAATTGCGACCTCCGAAAACGACGGCGACGCGTGGCTTGCTCATGACGTCCGAATCTACCGGGGTGTCCCCCTGACAGCGAGTCGAGCACGCGGTGGCGTCCGGATTCACACGCCGTACCGTTCGGGTTTGGGCGAGCGGGACATGAGCAGCATGCCCGCCTCCGACGGCGACATGCCGTCGTGCACGACCCCGACGACCACCTCGGTGATCGGCATCTCGACGTCGTGCTTCCTGGCCAGCTCAAGGACGGACTCGCAGGACTTCACGCCCTCGGCGGTCTGCTTGGTGGCGGCGACGACCTCGGCGAGGGTCATGCCGCGGCCCAGGTTCTCGCCGAAGGTGCGGTTGCGCGACAGCGGCGAGGTGCAGGTGGCCACCAGGTCGCCCATGCCGGCCAGCCCGGCGAAGGTGTGGGGGTCGGCGCCGAGCGCGGCGCCCAGGCGGGAGATCTCGGCCAGGCCCCTGGTGATGAGCATGGCGCTGACGTTGTCGCCCATGCCCATGCCCGCCGAGACGCCCACGGCCAGCGCGATCACGTTCTTCACCGCGCCGCCCAGCTCGACCCCGACCACGTCGGTGTTGGTGTACGGCCGGAACCACGGCGGCAGGTGGCAGGCGGCCTGGAGGCGTTCGGCGACCGACTCGTCGGTGCAGGCGACGACCGTGGCGGCGGGCTGGCGGTGGGCGATCTCCTTGGCCAGGTTGGGCCCGGACACCACCGCGACCCGCTCCTCGGGCACCTCGGCGACCTCGCGGATCACCTCGCTCATGCGCTTGGTCGTGCCCAGCTCGACGCCCTTCATGAGGCTGACCAGGACCGCGTTCGGCGGGATATGCTCGCGCCAGGCGGTCAGGTTGGGCCGCAGCATCTGCGAGGGCACGGCCAGCACCACGAAGTCGGCGCCGTCGAGCGCGCGCACGGGGTCGGTGGTGGCGCGCAGCGACTCGGGCAGCGTCACGCCGGGCAGGTAGTCGGGGTTGGCGTGGTCCTTGTCGATCGCCTCGACCAGTTCCGGCCGGCGCCCCCACAGCGTGACCTCGTTGCCCGCCTCGGCGAGGACCATGGCGAACGTGGTGCCCCACGAGCCCGTGCCGAGAACGGCTGCCTTTGTCATGCCATCACCGCCTGGCGGGATCGTAGGGAGTTTCCGGGGCCTTCTCGCCGCGCAGCTCGGTCAGCTGCTCGGTGATGGCCGCCATGATGTCGGCGGTCGCCTCGCGCAGCACGCTCGCGCGCAGGGGCTGCCCCTCGTACTTGGACAGGTCGACCGGCGGGCCGACGGTGACGTGGAAGGTCTTGCGCGGGAACAGCCTGGGCTTCTTGGCGCCGTACGGGAGCAGCTCGTGGGCGCCCCAGTGGGCGATGGGGATGACCTGCGCGCCGCTCTCCAGCGCCAGCCGGGCGGCGCCGGTCTTGCCCACCATGGGCCACAGCTCGGGATCGCGGGTGCAGGTGCCCTCGGGGTAGAACAGGATGGCCGCGCCGTCGCGCAGCCGCTGGGCCGAGAAGCTGAGCGACCTGGCCGCCTCGCTGCTGCCCCGCTCGACCGGGATGACCAGCAGGCCGTTGAGCGCCCGGCCCAGGAAGGGCACCTTGAACAGCGCCGCCTTGGCCAGGATGACCGGCCAGCGGCCGTTGTTGAACAGGAAGTGCGACAGCAGGACGGGATCGCTCCAGGACAGGTGGTTGGCCGCGATGATGATGCCGCCGGTGCGCGGAAGGCGCTCGCCGTTGCGCCAGTCCTTCTTGACCAGGAGCCACGACAGCGGCTTCACCACCGCTACGGCGAATGACTCCCAGAAACGCGAAGGTCGCGTGGGGCGGCTCATGGTCTCCTCCAACCCGTACGGTTTGCGCCCCAAGTCTCCCGGTTGGCCGCGTGGGATGTCGAGGCGAGATGCTTAAGCCTATGAGCAACCGCTGGTCTCTGGTCATTCCGGTGAAGACGCTGGTCGCGGCGAAGACGCGGCTGGCGGCCGCGACGGGTCCCCACCGTACGCGGCTGGCCGTGGCCGTGGCCTGCGACACCGTGGCCGCGGCGCTGGCCTGCCCGGCGGTGGCGCGGGTGATCGTGGTGACCGCCGATCCGGCCGCGGCGGGGCCGCTGGGGGCGCTGGGCGCGGAGGTGGTGCACGACCCCGACCGCGGGCTCAACACCGCGTTGCGCACGGGCGCGGCCCATGCCGTACGCGTCGCGCCCGGTGAGGCGGTGGGCGCCCTCCAGGCCGACCTGCCGGCCCTGCGACCGGCCGAGCTGGCGACGGCGCTGGCGGCGGCGGCCGAGTTCGACCAGTCGTTCGTGCCGGACGCCCAGGAGGTCGGCACGACGTTCTACGGCGTGCTCGCCGGGCGGCCGTTCACGCCGCGGTTCGGCGGCGAGTCGCGGGCCAAGCACCTGGCCGGCGGCGCGAAGGAGCTGTGCGTGCCGGGGATCGACTCGCTCCGGCGGGACGTGGACACCCCCGACGACCTGCGCGCGGCCCTGGCTCTGGGCCTGGGGCGGCACACGGCGGCGGTGGTCGCCGACCTGTGGCCGGGGGCGTGACCCTCCGGGCCGCCTCTCGCCCGCCGGACGGCCGTCGGCTTAGGCTGGACGGCGTGCAGGCGACGGTACGCAGCTTCGACGAGGTCACCCGTTCCGGCTCGGTCTTCCTCGACGACGGGACGGTGCTGGAGTTCGGCACGCGCGCCTTCGACGCGGGGCCGCTGCGGCTGCTGCGCACGGGGCAGCGGGTGAACCTGGCGACCGACGGCGGGCAGATCACCTACATCACGCTGTCGACGTTCCCCGTTCCCGCGCCCGAATGACGCCGCGGCCCCGGAAAACAGCGAACGCCCGGGCGTGGGCCGCCCGGGCGTGATGTCCGCTGAGACTATTTCTTCTTGCCGACCTGCTTGCCGCCCTCGTTCACCAGGTCCTTGAATTCAGAGCCGGGACGGAACTTGGGCGCCCAGCTCTCGGCGACCTTGATCTCGGCGCCGGTCGACGGGTTCCTGGCAGTGCGGGCGGGCTTGTTCACCATCTCGAACGCGCCGAAGCCCGTGATGGAGACCTTGTCCCCGCTCGCCACGGCCTTCTGGATGGCCTCGATGACCGCGTTGACGGCCTCGGTGGCCGTCCTTTTGTCGCCCACCCGATCGGTGATGGCGTCGACGAGCTCTCGCTTGTTCATGAAAGTCCTGCTCCCCCAGTGACGGCTCGGGGTTCCAGCTCTCGAGTTCGACGTAGAAACCCCTTACGCGCTCGAAAGTAGGCGGGATCGCGGGGGAACTCAATCACCCTGCGTGTTTTCCCCCTCGCGTGGCGTGTCGAGAGCGCCCAGAAAGGCGTCGAGACGGACGGCCGCCCTTTCCGGATCGCGCTTGGCGAGATCGCAGATGGACAGGTAACGGCGGGCCGCCCGTTCCTTGTCGGCGGCGGGGAGCATGCGGACGCGGCGGTGCGCCTCGCGCAACCGCCGCGCCAGTTCGTCGTCTTCTAGACGGTCGTCGGCAGCCATGGCTGCCGACCATTCTCGTACGCGGCCACGTCGTCGGCGTGACGCAGGGTCAGGCCGATGTCGTCCAGGCCCTCGGTGAGACGCCAGCGGGTGTAGTCGTCGATCTCGAACGGCACCACCTCGCCGGCCCAGCGGACCTGGCGCTCCAGCAGGTCGACGGTCACCTGGAGCTTCGGGTCGGCCTCGACGGCGGCCTGCAGGGCCTCGACCTTCTCGGCCGGCAGGACGACCGGCAGCAGCCCCATCTTGGTGGAGTTGTTGCGGAAGATGTCGCCGAACCGGGCGGCGATCACGGCGCGGAACCCGTACTGCTGCAGGGCCCACACGGCGTGCTCGCGGGAGGAGCCGGTGCCGAAGTCGGGGCCGGAGACCAGGATCGAGCCGCCCTCGTAGGAGGGGTCGTTCAGGACGAACGTCGGGTCCTCGCGCCAGGCGGCGAACAGGCCCTTCTCGAAGCCGGTGCGGCTGACCTGCTTGAGCCAGACGGCCGGGATGATCTGGTCGGTGTCGACGTTGCTGCGGCGCAGCGGCACCGCCGTACCGGTGTGGGTGGTGAAGGCGTCCATCGGTCTGGTTCTCCTTACAGGTCGGCGGGGGCGGTCAGGCGGCCGGTGACCGCGGTCGCGGCGGCGACCTGCGGCGACACCAGGTGGGTGCGGCCGCCCTTGCCCTGGCGGCCCTCGAAGTTGCGGTTGGAGGTGGAGGCGCTGCGCTCGCCGGGCTTGAGCGTGTCGGGGTTCATGCCCAGGCACATCGAGCAGCCGGCCTCGCGCCACTCGGCGCCGGCGGCCTTGAACACCTCGTGCAGGCCCTCCTGCTCGGCCTGGAGCTTGACCAGCATCGACCCGGGCACGATCAGCGTGCGGGTGCGGACCTGGCGGCCGCGCAGGATCTCGGCGGCCGAGCGCAGGTCCTCGATGCGGCCGTTGGTGCACGAGCCGACGAACACGGTATCGACCTCGATCTCGCGCAGCGGCGTGCCCGCGGTCAGGCCCATGTACTCCAGCGCGCGCTCGGCGGCCGAGCGCGCGACCGGGTCGGCGAAGCTGTCGGGGCTCGGCACGGACTCGCCCAGCGGCAGGCCCTGGCCGGGGTTGGTGCCCCACGTGACGTACGGGGTCAGCGTCGAGGCGTCGATCTCCACGACCTTGTCGAACACGGCGTCGTCGTCGGTGCGCAGCGACTTCCAGTACTCGACGGCCTGGTCCCACAGCTCGCCCTCGGGGGCGTGCGGGCGGCCCTTGAGGTAGGCGAAGGTGGTCTCGTCCGGGGCGATCACGCCGGCGCGGGCGCCCGCCTCGATGGACATGTTGCAGACGGTCATGCGGCCCTCCATGGAGAGCTTGCGCACGGCCTCGCCGCGGTACTCGACGATGTAGCCCTGGCCGCCGCCGGTGCCGATCTTGGCGATGATCGCCAGGATCAGGTCTTTGGCGGTGACGCCGGCGGGCAGCTCGCCCGAGACCTCGATGGCCATCGTCTTCGGCCGGTAGGCGGGCAGCGTCTGGGTGGCCAGCACGTGCTCGACCTCGGAGGTGCCGATGCCGAACGCGATGCCGCCGAAGGCGCCGTGGGTGGAGGTGTGGGAGTCGCCGCACACGATCGTCATGCCCGGCTGGGTCAGGCCGAACTGCGGGCCGATGATGTGCACCACGCCCTGGCCGGCGTCGCCCATCGGGTGCAGCCTGATGCCGAACTCGGCGGCGTTCTTGCGCAGCGTCTCGACCTGGGCCTTGGAGACGGGGTCGGAGATCGGGCCGAGCACGGTCGGGACGTTGTGGTCCTCGGTGGCGATGGTGAGATCGGGCCGACGCACCTTCCGCCCGGCGAGACGGAGCCCGTCGAACGCCTGCGGACTGGTCACCTCGTGAATGAGGTGCAGGTCGATGTAGAGCAGGTCGGGTTCGCCCTCCGCACGGCGGACGACGTGCTGCTCCCAGACCTTCTCGGCCAGTGTGCGGCCCATGATCTCCTCCTTGAGATTGCCTCCGACTTGCTTTCTCATATGTCGAGACGGCAGTATCGGTGTATGGACAACTCTAGCGGAGTCGGAGTACTCGACAAGGCCGTTCTTGTACTCAATGCCCTCGAAGCGGGTCCCGCTTCCCTGGCTCAGCTCGTCCAGGCCACCGGCCTGGCCCGCCCGACGGCCCACCGGCTGGCCGTCGCACTTGAGCACCACCGCATCGTGAGCCGCGACACCCAGGGCAGATTCGTGCTCGGGCCGCGGCTCTCGGAGTTGTCCACGGCGGCCGGCGAGGACCGGCTGCTCGCGGTGGCCTCGCCCGTGCTGATGCAGCTGCGCGACCTGACCGGCGAGAGCGCGCAACTCTACCGGCGCCAGGGCGACGAGCGGGTCTGCGTGGCGGCGGCCGAGCGGGCCAGCGGCCTGCGCGACACCGTCCCGGTGGGGTCGGCGCTGCCGATGACGGCGGGCTCGGCGGCCCAGATCCTGCTGGCCTGGGAGGAGCCCGACCGGCTGCACAGGGGCCTGCGCGGCGCCAAGTTCACCGCGGCCACCCTCGCCTCCGTGCGCCGCCGCGGGTGGGCCCACAGCGTCGGTGAGCGCGAGCAGGGGGTGGCCAGCGTGTCGGCTCCCATAAGGGGCAGCGGGGGCAAGGTGATCGCGTCCGTCTCGGTCTCCGGGCCCATCGAGCGGCTCACCCGGGCGCCCGGCCGGTTGCACGCCGTGCCCGTCATGGCGGCCGCCGAACGGATCACCGAGGCCATGCGCCGCACGTCATGATCGGCGAAAGCTCGTATTTCGGGGGCCGACTGCCTCGCGGGCGCACTAGCCTGAGTGCGTGACAGATCGCATCGAGGTAGCCGCCACTGAGCTGCGACCCCTGCTCGAAGAGTTCATCATGTGGGCGCGTTCCAACGCGCCCGGAAGCGACCCCGAGCTCGTGGGGCCTGCCGCACTCTGGCACCGTCTCGCCTTCTCGCAGGACCTCGGCACGTGGAAGCGTGCCGACCTGCGCAACCTGCTGCTCGACCGCATGCCGAAGGTCGTGGAGGATCCCGACGCCGCCGCCGACGGCATGCTGCCCGCCGTCGACGCGTACCTGACGTTCCTCTCCCAGACCGGCAGGCTCGCCAAGGGCTCGGACTCCCTCGCCGACCTGCAGGCCGAGCTCGACGACGTCGAGGACGAGTTCGTGGAGCTCATGGAAGACCTGCTCGACGACGACGGCGCGGGTGACGACGACGAGGAGGAGACGGGCGACCTGGGCGACTTCGAGGCGTTCGCCGACGAGCTGGCCGAGCTCGACACGATCAGGCTGCGCCCCGACTCCGAGCTGGCCGCGGCCGCCCGCCAGGCCCCGCTGGTCGCCAAGGCCCGCGATCTGGCGCTGTGGGTCGGCTCCGGCCGCCGCGTCGGCGAGGACACCCTGCTCACCGACGCCGAGGTGGAGGAGGCGCTGGCCGCCGTCGGCCTGCCCAGGCCGGAGACCGACGGCCCGGTGGCCGAGGCGGTCCCGCAGCTCTGGAACATCTGGAACCTCGCCGTCGACCTGGAGTTCCTCGAACCGGGCGAGGGCAACACCGTGGCCGTCCAGGACGACACCTCCGAGTGGCCGTTCGACGACGACGAGGACGTCCTCGACGCCTGGATGCTCGGCCTGCACTCGGTCGACTACGGCGACCCTGAGCTCGACGACGACGACCTGACGATGGCGCTGGCCGGCCTGACCCGGGGCCTGCTGGTCAGGCTGCTGCTGGCCGGCGGCTCGCGCGAGCGCGACGACCTGGCCCGCGAGCTGGCCGAGGCCGCCGCCGACCTCGACGAGCTGGGCGGCGACGCCTGGGAGGCGGCCGGCGACCCGCTGGCCCCCGCCATCGACTGGCTGACCGGCTATGGCATGGTCGAGGTCGAGGGCACGACCGTGCGCCTCACCCCGCTGGGCACCGAGGGCGTCGTCCACCTGGTGGACGACGCCGACATCGAGGTCGACGCCCGGCCCGCGATCGAGTCGATGAGCGCCCACGAGCTGCTCGCGCTGAGCGCCGAGCTGCCCGAGGACGAGGCCGACGCCGAGTTCGCCGCCTGGATGCGGCTCAGGGAGCCGGCCAAGGCCGCCGAGGAGCTGCTCGACGCGGCGGCCGAGGACGAGAGCGACGCCCTGATCCGGGTGCAGGCGGCCAGCGTGGTCGGCACGCTGGGCGAGGCCGCCGTCCCGGCCTGGCAGGCGGCGCTCAAGCAGCCGTCCCTGCGGCCGTACGCGGCGACGCACCTGAGCCAGCTCGGGGTCGAGGGGGCGCCCGAGCCCACCCAGGACGACACCCACTGGCTGATCCTCGACATGTGGACGATCTCGGCCGGGCTGGGGCGTTCGGAGTTCGTCAGCAGCCTGCGGGACATCGGCCCGGACATGGTCAACGGTCTCCTTGAGGTGATCTGGAAGATCCCGCACGCGCACGTGGAGGAGCTGCTGGACCTGATCTCGCAGGTCCACCCCGACAAGCAGATCGCCAAGGCGGCCCGCCGCGCCCTGTTCAAGGCCCGCTCCTCGGCCTGATCCCACCACGGCCAGGGCCCCGCGCGATCCGCGCGGGGCCCTGTTCCGTTCCTGATCGATCCGCGCGGGACGCTGTTCGCGTTTCCAATCAATCCGCGCGGGACGCCGTTCCTGTTCCCGAGCGCCCCGGAGAACGCGAAAAACGCCCCGGTGCTTGACGCACCGGAGCGTTTTGGGTGAACGTAGTCCCGACCGGATTCGAACCGGCGCTACCGCCTTGAGAGGGCGGCGTCCTGGGCCACTAGACGACGGGACCTTCGCACAGCTTGTGATCGTGGTAGTCCCGACCGGATTCGAACCGGCGCTACCGCCTTGAGAGGGCGGCGTCCTGGGCCACTAGACGACGGGACCTTGTCCACAAGCTGGTGTGCCGGGCCTCCCCGGCGACGCAGGTAACTCTACCGCACCCCGCAGACCACAACCAAACCGCTTATCAGCGCATGAGATCGGGCCTGTGGCGGCGGACCCAGTCGCCCATCGGCCCCCGTTCCCACAGCGGGTCGATCTCGCCGAGCGGGATCGCGACCTCGGGCAGTCCGGTGACGGGGTCGGCGGGCACCCGGGCCAGGCGCTCGCGCATCCACCGCGGCGTCCGCGGCGGGAGCGTGCGCTCACCCCACCCGACCAGCCCCGCCGAGCGCAGCGCCGGGACGCGCACGCGGAGGCCGCCGGGCCGGCCCAGGGGCCTGGGGTCGGCCGGCCGGGTGTCCACCACGCCGATCGCGGTGATGTCGGGCCAGCGCAGGCGCACCCGGAAGCCGCGGGCGTCGGCCAGCTCCACGCCCTCCGGCGAGAAGCGCACCACCGTGCCCGCGACCAGACGACGGTGCCTGATGACGAGCACGCCGGTCAGCGCCGCCGTGGCGAGCGCGCCGATCACGACCCCCAGCGCCGAGCTGCCGGTGAGGACGGCCCCGAGCAGCAGGCAGACGGCGAAGAAGAGCGCCAGCGGCGCGGCGAACGGGGCGACGAAGCGGGCGAGGCCGCCCTCCCGCATGCGGAATTCGTCCTGGAGGCGAGGTTCGTCCATAAGGCGAGGGAGGCTACCCGGCGGGCGGCCCGCGGCGGAAGCCCTCGGCCACGGCCCCGGGGCCCGGCTTCCTGATCGCGGCCAGGCCGTCCATGCGGGTTCGGCGCCCATGGCGGGGCAGGCCCGTCGGCGCAGGACTTCAGCCTCGAAGCCCTCAACAGCCTCCTGCGGGACGAAACCGCGCCCGGCGTCACGCGGGTGTCGAGAATGGCGTCTTCGTCCGCGTACGACAGGGTCAGGGCCGCCCTGGTGGCATCAGTGTGCTCAGCGCGCCTTGAGGGAGCGAACGTGGCGACGCCGTGGGAAACGAAAAAACGGATGTCTCTCAGGGAGACATCCGTTTCGGAAACTTGCTGGGGTACCAGGACTCGAACCTAGACTAACTGAACCAGAATCAGTCGTGCTGCCAATTACACCATACCCCACCGCTGCGAACTCCTTCTCGGAGCGCGCTTGGCGACGTCCGAAAGAATAGCCCAGCTCGGGGGGTAAGACCAAAACGATTGCCGAAGCGGCGTCCGGCCGCCTACGGCACAGGCTCCGACGTGCCAAGCTGAAGAGGACAAAACACCACGTGGAGGAGCCCAAGCGTTGGCCGAGAACCCGTTCTTCGCCCCTAGTAGCCTGCCGTACCAGCTGCCGCCGTTCGCGGACGTCCGCGAGGAGCACTACCTGCCCGCGTTCGAGCGCGGCATGGCCGAGCACCTGGCCGAGGTCGACGCGATCGCGAACAGCACCGAGCCGCCCACCTTCGACAACACGATCGCGGCCCTGGAGCGTTCGGGGCGCATCCTCGACCGCACGGCCACGGTCTTCTTCAGCATGGCCGCGTCCAACTCCAGCGACGGGATCATGGAGATCGAGAAGGAGATCTCCCCGAAGCTGACCGCGCACAACGACGCCATCCGCCTCAACCGGGCGCTGTGGGCGCGGATCAAGCAGGTCGGCACGTCCGACGCCGAGGAGGCGTGGCTGCTGGAGAAGTACCGGGAGGACTTCGTCCGGGCCGGGGCCGACCTGTCGGAGCCGGAGCAGGACCGGCTGCGCGAGCTCAACGGCGAGCTGTCGAAGCTGTCGACCGAGTTCGCGCAGACCCTGCTCAAGGCGTCCACCGAGGAGGCCCTGGTCCTCACGGACCCCAAGGAGCTCGACGGCTTCGACGAGGCCAGGATCGAGTCCCTGCGCAAGGACGACGGCACGTACGTCCTGCCGCTGCTGAACTTCACCAACCAGCCCGGCCTGGCCCAGCTCACCGACCGCGACGTGCGCCGCCGCCTGTACGAGCGCAGCGTCGGCCGCGCCCCGGCCAACTTCGACCGGGCCGCCAGGATGGCCGCGCTGCGGGCCGAGCGGGCCGCGCTGCTCGGCTTCCCCGACCACGCCGCCTACTCGGTGGCCGACCAGACGGCCAAGACCGTCGAGGCGGTCGAGGAGATGCTCGGCCAGCTCGTCGGCCCGGCGGTGCGCAACGCCGGCAAGGAGGCCGAGGCGCTGACCGAGCAGGCCGGGTTCGAGATCGAGCCGTGGGACTGGTCGTACTACTCGGAGAAGGTGCGGCTGGCCCGCTACGACTTCGACGCCGACGCCATGCGCCCCTACTTCGAGCTGAACCGGGTCATCAGGGACGGCGTGTTCTTCGCCGCCACCAAGCTCTACGGCATCACCTTCACCGAACGGCCCGACCTGCGCGGCTACCACCCCGACGTGACCGTCTTCGAGGTGTTCGACGAGGACGGCGGCGCGCTCGGCCTGTTCCTGCTCGACCCCTACGCCAGGGCGAACAAGCGCGGCGGGGCGTGGATGAACAACCTGGTCGACCAGTCGCACCTGTTCGGCGAGCTGCCGGTGGTCATGAACAACCTCAACATCACCAAGCCGGCCTCGGGGCCCACGCTGCTGACGTACGACGAGGTCAACACCGCCTTCCACGAGTTCGGCCACGCGCTGCACGGGCTGTTCTCCCAGGTGCGCTACCCGCGCGTGTCGGGCACCAGCGTGCCGCGCGACTTCGTCGAGTACCCCTCGCAGGTCAACGAGATGTGGGTGACCTGGCCGGAGATCCTGGCCAACTACGCCAAGCACCACGAGACGGGCGAGCCGATGCCCGCCGAGCTGGTGGAGAAGCTCAACGCGGCCGAGAAGTTCAACCAGGGCTTCGCGACGGTGGAGTACCTGGCGGCCACGCTGCTCGACTGGGCCTGGCACCGGCTGGCGCCCGGCGAGCAGGTGACCGACGCGCAGGCGTTCGAGCAGCGGGCGCTGGAGGCGGCCGGGATCGACGTGCGGCTGGTGCGCCCGCGTTACCGGACCAACTACTTCGCCCACATCTTCTCGGGCGGCTACAGCGCCGGCTACTACTCCTACATCTGGAGCGAGGTGCTCGACGCCGAGAGCGTGGAGTGGTTCAAGGAGAACGGCGGCCTGACCAGGGCGAACGGCGACCACTTCCGCCGCGAGCTGCTCTCCAGGGGCGGCAGCATCGACCCGCTGACCGCCTTCCGCAACTTCCGCGGGCGCGAGGCGGGCATCGGGCCGCTGCTGGCCCGCCGCGGCCTCGACTGACCGCCGCTCCCCCGCTTCTCCCGGCTCCCCGCCTCCCCCGCCTCCCCCGGCGAGGCTTTCCCTACGGCTCCGGCAGCTCCTCGATGCGCTGCCGGAGCCATTCCTTCTCCGCCCGGCTCGACGCGCGGGCGATCTCCAGCATCCCCCGCCGGTACGGGTCGGGCTCGTCCTTGATCCGGACCGGCCGGCCGTCCTCGTAGAAGAAGCTCGCCGGGGCCTCCAGGAAGGCCAGCCGGCGGCGCAGCACCCGTGACCGGTCGGCGGGGTCGGGCAGCGCCGACAGGAAGGTCAGCAGGGCGAAGAAGCGCGTCTGGTCGCTGACGTCGAGCTCGCTCGGCTCGCGCAGCCGCCGCAGCAGCTCCTCGCGGCCCTTGCCGGTGAGCGTGAGCACCTGCCTGCGGGCCGCCGCCGCGCCCGCCTCCTCGTGCCGCTCGACCAGGCCCTTGCTCTCCAGTCTCGATATGGCGGGATAGAGGGCGCCGTCGCTGACCGGGCGGAGATGGCCGGTGAGCGCGGCCAGGCGCGCCTTGAGCTCGTAGCCGTGCATCGGACGCTCGTTCAGGAATCCCAGGATGGTGAGGGACAGATCCCCGCCGCTTGCCATGTCGTGCATCGTAACGCTATACCTCTAAACGAGATACAACGAAACGAGGTATGCATGTTCAGGCTGGCCCTCCCCATTTACGTGGAGTTGCTCACGGCCGTGGTGGCGGTGGGGGTGATCGACCTGCTGTGGGTCTCGGGGCTCGGGGAGGGCGCCATCGCGGCGGTCACCGTGGGCACCACGGCCGAGTACCTGGCCTACGGGCTGTTCCTGGCCGTCCCGACGGGGATGACCGTGCTCATCGGGCGGCGTGACGGGCGCGCGCCGATCGGGCCCGTGATCAGGACGGGCTGGCTGTTGTGGGCCGCGTTCTCGGTCGCCGTCGCCGTCCCCGGCGTGTTGCTGCGCGAGCCGCTGGCGGCCCTGTTCACCGACGACCCGGGGCTGACGGCCGGCTTCTTCCTGGTCTCGCTGGCCGGGCTGCCGGTGTTCTTCGCCCAGACCGTCGTGGACGGCATCCTCAAGGGCCTGGGCAACACGAAGACTCCCATGCGGAACGCGCTGATCTGCAACGCCCTGGTGATCGTCCTGGACCCGTTGCTCATCTACGGCCTCGACCTGGGCGTCCAGGGGGCCGCGCTGGCCACCGTGGCGGCCCGGCTGGTCACGCTCGGGGTGGCGCTGACCTCCCTCGTACGGCTCCGCGCCGCCGGCGGCGACGGCCTGCTGGCCGGCGAGGTGCTGCGCACCGGCCTGCCCATGTCGGGCGACTTCCTGGCCCGCTCCCTGGTGGGCATGGCGCTGGTGGAGATCGTGGCCGGGTTCGGCACGGCCGAGGTCGCCGGGTACGGCATCGGCCAGAAGATCATGCTGGCCGGGGTCATGGTCTTCTACGCGCTGCGCCAGGCGGCGATGATCCGCACCGCGCGGTCGGAGCCGGTCGGGTCACCGCTGCGGCTCGGGCTGGTGACGGGGGCGGTGGTCGCGGTCGTGGTCAACCTGGTGGCCGCGCCCGCGGCCGGGCTGTTCACCGACGACCCGGCGGTGGCCGTGGGCTTCCTGCGCTGGATGGCGCTCTACCTGGTGCCGTTCGGCGGGCTGATCGCCGTCGGCGGGGTGCTCCAGGCGAGCGGAAGGGGCAGCCGCCTGCTCGCCGCCACGCTGGCGGGCTTCGCGGTGCAGCTGCCCCTCGCCTATCTGCTGAGCTCGTGGCTCGGCGTCACGGGGGTGTGGCTGTCGATGGCCGTCGGGTCGTCGCTCAGCCTCGCAGGCGCGCTAGCGCCGCTCGGATCCGCTCCATGGAGCGCTCGCGCCCGAGCACCTCGATCGACTCGAACAGCGGCAGGCCCACCGTCCGGCCGGTGATCGCCACGCGTACGGGGGCCTGGGTCTTGCCCAGCTTGAGCCCGAGCGGCGCGCCGACCTCCTCCAGGGCCTCCTTGAGCGAGTCAGGGTCCCAGGCGACCGTCTGGAGGCGGTCGAGGTAGCCGCCGAGGATCTCCACCGGGGAGTTCTTCATCGCCTTGTCCCAGGACGGCTGGTCGAAGACGGGCTCGTCGAGGAAGAGGAAGTCGACGTTCTGCCGGATCTCCGACAGCACGCCGATGCGGGTCTGGGCCAGCGCCGCGACCTTGCTGAACAGCTCGCGGTCCCAGGCGGGGTCGAGGTAGGGCGAGCAGCGCTCCTCGAAGGTCTCCAGCGGCAGGGCCCTGATGTACTCGCCGTTGAAGGCCCGCAGCTTCTTCTCGTCGAAGAAGGCGCTGGCGGAGTTGACGTCCTCCAGCCTGAACAGCGGGACCATCTCCGCCCACGGCATGATCTCGCGGTCTTCGCCGGGGCCCCAGCCGAGCAGCATGAGGTAGTTGACCATGGCCTCGGCGAGGTAGCCCTCGTCGCGGTAGTCCTCCAGGGCCACCTTGTCGCGGCGCTTGGACAGCTTCTTGCGCTGCTCGTTGACGATCACCGGCAGGTGGGCCCAGACCGGCGGGGTGGAGCCGAGCGCCGGCCACAGCAGCATCTGCTTGGCGGCGTTGCCGAGGTGCTCCTCGCCGCGCACGACGTGCGTGATGCCCTGGGTGATGTCGTCGACGGCGTTGGCCAGCACGTAGAGCGGCGAGCCGTCGGTGCGGGCGATCACGAAGTCTTCCTGGGCCTCGTTGGGGAACTCGACGTTGCCCCTGATCAGGTCTTCGACGAGGGTGACGCCCTCGTCGGGGGTGCGGAAGCGCACCGCGCCCTCGGTCAGGCCGCGCTCGCGGCAGAACCCGTCGTAGCCCTTGTGCTCGGAGCCGGTGCGGGCCACCAGCGTCTCGCGGGTGCAGTCGCAGTGGTACGCCTTGCCGTCGGCCAGCAGCTTGGCCACGGCCTCGCGGTGCTGCGGCTCGTAGGCCGACTGGAAGTAGGGGCCCTCGAACACCGGGTTGGTGCCGTTGATGCCGATCCAGTCGAGGGCCGAGATGATGCCCTCGGTCCACTCCGGACGGTTGCGCGTGGCGTCGGTGTCCTCGACGCGCAGGACGAAGCGGCCGCCGGACTGTTCGGCGAGGGCCCAGTTGAACAGCGCCGTGCGGGCGCCGCCGACGTGGAACATGCCGGTCGGGGACGGGGCGAAACGCACCCGTAGATCAGTCACGGGAGACCACCTTGTTCGTGAGAGTGCCGATGCCTTCGATGCCGACGCTGACCTCGTCGCCGATCTCCAGCGGGCCGATGCCCGCCGGGGTGCCGGTCAGGATGACGTCGCCGGGGATCAGCGTCATGACCGCGCTGACGTAGGCGACCAGCGCGGGGATGTCGTTGATGAGCTGGCTGGTGCGGCCGCTCTGCCGGATCTCGCCGTTGACCGTGGTGGTCAGCGCGAGGTCGCTCGCGTCGAGATCGGTCTGGATCCAGGGCCCGAGCGGGCAGAACGTGTCGAAACTCTTGGCCCGGGTGAACTGCACGTCCTTCTTCTGCAGGTCGCGGGCGGTGACGTCGTTGGCGCAGGTGTAGCCGAAGATGACGTCCTTGACCCGGTCGACGGGCACGTCGCGGCAGAGCCTGCCGATCACCACGGCCAGCTCGCCCTCGTAGTCGACCCGGTCGGACAGCGAGGTCGGGTAGGCGATGGCCTCGCCGTGGCCGATCACCGACGTGGACGGCTTCATGAAGATGAGCGGCTCGTCGGGCACCTCGTTGCCCATCTCGCGGGCGTGCTCGGCGTAGTTCCTGCCGATGGCGACGACCTTGCTCGGCAGCATCGGGGCCAGCAGCTTCACCTGGGACAGCGGGAAGCGCTCGCCGGTGAACTGCACCTGGCCGAACGGATGGCCGGAGACCGTGGAGACGAACTCCTCTCCAGGGCCGCCTTCGACCACGCCGAACGACACGCCTTCGCCTGTGGAGAACCTCGCTATACGCACCTGACAAGGCTATCGCCGCCGCCGGAGGGGTCCGCCCACCGCCAAAAAAGTCAGGAACTCTCCATAAATGCCCCCAGAGTCCGTTTTGTGGGGCATCGGTGGTGGTTAAGGGGATATCTCTGCTTATCAGAGACTTCTAGGGGGTGACGGAACGTGCCGGACACGATGGTCAACCAGACTTCTGCCGTACCGCGGGCCAGAACGCAGGAGGGCGGGCCGGCGACATCGCTGGTCACCGACAAGGGCACGACGAGCATCGACGACGTCGTCGTCGCCAAGATCGCCGGACTGGCCGCACGCGAGGTATCCGGCGTGCACGCCATGGGCGGCGGCGCGGCCAGGGCGCTCGGCAACGTGCGCGGGATGGTCGGCGGGGAGCGCAGCGTCGCCCAGGGCGTCTCGGTCGAGGTCGGCGAGCGCCAGGCGGCCGTGGACATGGACCTGGTCGCCGAATACGGCACCGCCATCCCCGACCTGGCCGCGGCCGTGCGCAGGAACGTCATCGCGGCGGTCGAGCGCATGTGCGGCCTGGAGGTGACCGAGGTCAACATCAGGGTCGACGACGTGCACCTGCCCGGCCAGGACCGCGACAAGGACAGGGGCGACGGTCGCCGCGACGTCATCGAGCAGCCGGAGCCACGGGTCCAATGACCGGGCCCGGCGCCACCGCCTACACGCGGGCCGACGCCGACGCGGACGCCAAGGCGGAGGCCGAGACGCTGGCCGAGCTCGTCCGGGCCTGCCCGGGGGTGGCGGGGCTCTCCGGCGGCCCGTTCGGGACGGTGGCGACGTACCTGCCCGGGACGCGGGTCATGGGCGTCTCGGCCGACGGGGACACGGTGGAGATCGCCATCGTGGCGACCCTGGAACGGCCGCTGCCCGAGACCGCCGAGGACGTCCGCCAGGCGGTGTGGCAGCCGGGCGGCGGGCGTCCCGTCAACGTACGCATCGACGACGTGATCGACGTGGTGGAGGAATCATGAGCAACGTCCCTTGGCTGCCGGTCATCGGCATGGCGGTCGGCATCATCCTCGGACTCGCGGGGGCCTTCGGCGGCCTCGGCGCGTTCCTGCTCGTCCTCGTGCTCGGCGCGGTCGGCTTCCTGGTCGGCAAGGTCGCCGAGACCGGCGAGCTGAACCTGTCGGGGCTGACCGCGAGGCGGCGATGACCACCACTGCCCACGTCACGGTTCCCCGGCAGCGGCTCGCGCCGTCGGCCGAACCCGAGCGGCGGGGCCGTACCGAGATCTCCGACCGGGTGGTCGCCAAGATCGCCTGCTGCGCGGCGCGGGAGGTGCCCGAGGTGCTCGACGTGCGGCTGGGCGGGGCGCCGTGGACCCACTCGTCCAGCGCCGAGGTGCGCGGCGAGCGGGCCACCCTGAAGCTGGACGTGACCGTCGCCTACCCGGCCCCGCTGCACGCCGTGGCCGCGCGGCTGCGGGAGCACGTGCGCAACCGGGTGGCCATGCAGACCGGCCTGGACGTCACCCGCCTCGACGTGATCATGACCGATCTGGCGGGAGGACCGGCATGACCCGCCCGCTCCCGTCCGAGGAGCCAGAGGAGAGGCGGGAGGCCGTCCCGCCGGGCGCGGCGGGGGCGCATCGGGGCGAGCCGGGGGCGGCGCCGCCGCGGGACAAGGACGCCGACCGGGCCGCGGTGCGCGCGTTCCGGCCGCAGCGCCGGGTGCCCGCCATCGTGGTCGCCGTCCTGCTCACGCTGCTGGGGCTGCTGGTGGCCGCCGAGACGGTGTCCGCGCTGCTCGGCAGCCCGTTGCGGTGGCTGCCCCACGACCGGATGCTGGCGTGGGCGGCCACGACGCCGTGGTCGGACCCGCTGGTCCTGACCGGGGCCGCGATCGTGGCGCTGGCCGGGCTGGCGCTGCTGGTCACCGCCCTGGTGCCGGGACGGCCGCGGATGGTCCCCGTGCGGACCGGCGACCCCGACCTGATCATCGGCGTGCGTCCCAAGAGCTTCACCAGGGCCCTGGAGCACGCCGCCGAGGAGGTGCCCGGGGTGCGCTCGGCGCACGCCAGCCTGCGCGGCCGTACGGTCGCCGTCACCCCGGCCACGTCCGGCTGGGACGACGAGGGCTTCGGCCGGGCCGTGCGCGACGCCGTCCTCACCAGGCTCGCCGGGCTGGACCCGGTGGAGCCGTACCGGGTGGCGGTCAACGTCAAGGAGCGCCGATGAACAGGAAGACCGGCCGCGGCAACCGGTGGGGGCTGGCCCTGGTCGGGCTGGTGCTGGCCGGGCTCGGCGGGCTGACGCTGGCCCGCGGGCTGCTGGGGCCGTCCACGCCGATCGTGGACGCGGGCGTCCGCGGGTTCTTCACCCGTAACAGCCCGGCCGTGTGGTGGGCCGTGGCCGCCGTGTCGGTCCTGGTCGCGCTGCTGGCCCTGCGCTGGCTGGTCGCCCAGGGCCGCAGGGACGCCCGTACCCGGCTGCGCCTGGAGGCCGGGCCGGACGGCGTCACCGAGATCGCGGCGGGCGGCATGGCCCACGCGGTCGCCGCCGACGTCGAGGCCAGCCCCGCCGTCCTGAACGCCGACGCCGACCTGGTCGGCCCGCGCGGCCACCCGGAGGTGCGGCTGCGCGTGGCCGCCGACGAGGCGGCCCCGATGAGCGAGCTGAGCGAGCACCTGTCCCGGGTCACCCTGCCGAACCTGCGGGACGCGCTGGACAGGGATCACGTACCGGCGGTGGCCCGCGTTAGCCTGGAGCCCTCACCTGCGACGCAGCGGGTCGTGCGCTAAGGCTTCGCCGAGAGGGGTCCTCCGTTGTCCATCGTGAAGATCAACGTCCTGACCGTGCCCGCCGAGATGCGGGAGGAGCTGGAGCGGCGGTTCTCCGGCCGGGCCGGGATGGTGGAGTCGGCCGACGGGTTCGAGTGGTTCGAGCTGCTGCGGCCGGTCGAGGGCACCGACCAGTACCTCGTCTACACGCGCTGGCGCAGCGAGGAGGACTTCCGGACCTGGCAGCAGGGCCAGGCGTTCCAGCGCGGCCACGCCCAGGCCGCCGCGGGTCAGGGCCAGGGCCACGGTCACGGGCAGGGCCCGGCGGCGACGGACTCCCAGGTGTGGAGCTTCGACGTCGTGCAGAGCGCCGGGCCCAAGGGCTAGGCGTCGAGGGGGTTGGCGGCGATGCGGTCGGCGATCCCGCCGCGCACGAACCGGCCGGCGTAGCTCGACGGCTTGCGCGCGCCCTGGTCGGCGATGCAGGCGGCGAACTCCTTGGCGATCTCCAGCCGCGGGTAGCGCTCCAGCACCTCGTGCCGCACGCCGTCGGGGATGTCCTCGGTGCGCCGGCCGGAGATGTCCATGCCGGTGGAGAGCTCCAGCAGGTGGCCCTCCGGGTCCTCCTCCACCGGCACCTCCTCCCACATGTGCCGGATGATCACCTCGGAGGCGCGCAGCCGGCGCTCGGGCGACCAGCCGGCACCCGCGCAGAAGGCCCAGGCCACGTGCCCGCCGGCCTCCTCGAACGGCACCGTCTGGCTGTCGAACTCGGCGACCAGGCCGATGTCGTGCAGCATGGACGACACGTAGAGCAGCTCGGCGTCGAAGTCGATCGCCCTGTTCTGCGCGTACGCGGCGGCCCAGAGGTACGCGCGGATCGAGTGGTTGAGCAGCGAGGGTGACTGGTAGCGGGTGGCCACCTCCAGCGCACCGCGGCAGGCGGGCGTGTCGGGCAGCACGATGTCGTCGAATCTCACGGCTCCAGCATGACATCCGGTGCGTCGCAGGCACCGGCGGGCATCGGGCCGTTAACGATCCGGTACGCGACTTGACCGGTTGATCGTGATTCCGAAAGCATGTCCCGCCCTCACTTTCTTGTCCGGAAGGAACCCTGGCGTGCGCCGGCTCGCGATACCTCTTGCCCTCACGCTCGCGCTCGGCGGGCTGACGAGCCCGGCGATGGCCGCCGACAAGGTGACCCGTACCGCACAGTGCCAAGGCGACTGGCTGCCGGGCACGCCGACGGCCGAGGACGTCATGAAGGGCGAGATCTCGCTGGTCGGGCTGCCGGCGTACAAGCTGGGCAAGGACATCGACTGGGGGGCGAGCCCGTACCGGAACCGGTCGTGGGAGTTCGTCTTCCAGTCGTTGCGCTGGATGGGCACGCTGGTCGTGGCCTACGAGAACACCGGCGAGCGGCGTTACCTGGATCGTGCCACCGAGATCACCAAGGACTGGGTGGCGAGCAACCGGCGCGGGGCCGCCGCCACCAAGCCGTACGTGTGGAAGGACCACCCGGTCTCGCTGCGCACGCAGCCGCTGCTGTGCCTGAGCATGCACGTCAAGGAGAGCTGGCTGAAGGACAGCCTGGCCGACCACGCCAGGCTGCTGTCGGACGCGCGGCTGTACAAGAAGGGCCACAACCACGGCATCGACCAGGACATCGCCCTCATGGGCATCGGCTGCCGGTACGGCCGCTCCGACTGGTCGAACCTGGCCTCCAGGCGGCTCACCGGCACGGTCAAGCTCGACGTCGACTCCCAGGGCGCGCTCATGGAGCAGGCCCCCCGCTACGCCGTCTACGTGTACGGCCGCCTCCAGGTCGCCATCACCAACATGAAGGCGTGCGACCGCAAGGTGCCGGCCGAGATCAGCCGGCGGGCCGAGGCGCTGAAGGACTTCATCGCCCACTCCACGATGCCCAACGGCTACATGGTCCCCATCGGCGACGGCAGCGCCGAGACCGAGCCGAAGATGGAGACCGGCACCCCGAAGCAGAAGGTCAAGGTCTACAAGGCCGGTTACGTCTACGGCCGGACGGCCTGGGGCAAGCCGGACTCGTCGTACTACTCGATCAGGTTCGGGCCCGGCATGAAGTTCCACGGGCACGAGGACCACCTGGGCGTGACGTACTACGCGCAGGGCCGCGACATCCTCATGGACGGCGGCTTCCACTCCTACGAGAAGAGCGCCTACCGCTACTGGACGCTCTCCCCCGAGGCACACAACGTGCCGGCGGTCGAGGGGGCCCGGTTCCGGCCGCGCACCTCGTCCCGGCTGACCAA
Organism: Nonomuraea sp. NPDC049684; assembly: GCF_044465345.1. NCBI lineage: Bacteria > Bacillati > Actinomycetota > Actinomycetes > Streptosporangiales > Streptosporangiaceae > Nonomuraea > Nonomuraea sp. NPDC049684. Next base: position 567,162 of record NZ_JBITLO010000004.1, read on the forward strand.
GACCTCCTACGGCAAGGACCGGCAGGCCTTCCGCCTCACGGACAAGGCCTACGGCGTGAGCCGGACGCGTTCGGTGCTGGTGAACCACGGCCAGGACCTGATGGCGGTGCTCGACACGGCCTCCGGGGGCAAGAAGGTCAGCAACCTGTGGCGGTTCGCGCCCTCGTACAAGGTCGTCTCGAACAGCGGCGGCAAGGTGGTGCTGGCCGACGGCGCCTTCAAGGTGACGCTGATGCAGTTCTCCGCGTGCGAGCGGGTCGGCGGCCAGAAGGTGGAGCGCGGCGGCAGGCTGGGCTGGGTGTCGCCCACCTACCTGGCCAAGGACGCGACGAACGTGGTGGTGTCGCCGGCGGCGAAGTCGCTGCTGACGGTGATCGTGCCGGGCACCGACTCGCCCAAGGTGTCGTGCTCGGGCGGCAAGCTCAAGGTCGAGGGCGAGACCCTGTCGGCGGGCCTGCTCTAGCCGGTCTAGAAGGCGATCCGGCGGTACCACTCGTTGGCGAGCATCTGGGCGCGGGCCCGCTCCGGCAGCCCGGTCAGCATGGTCATCGACGCGCCGCGCTCCACCTCGGACTCGTGGGCGAGCATGGCCGCCCACTTGCGCTCCGACCAGCGCGACACGTCGATCGCGGCCGAGACCTGGTGGTCGGGGACCCCGGGCAGCGCCTGGCCGGGCTCCGGATCGGCGCCGAAGACCGCCCGCCAGTGGGCCGTCACGACCGAGCGCGGGACGGTCGCCAGGTAGAGCGCGTGCGGCCGCCAGGGGTCGCCCGTGCCGGGGTAGAGCTGGTCGTAGCCGGCCGCCTCGACCGCGGCCAGGGTGACCCGGTGCACGTGCACGTGGTCGGGGTGGCCGTAGCCGCCGAAGCCGTCGAAGGTGAGCACGACGTCGGGCCGGACGGCTCTGATGTGCTCGACCAGCAGGCCCACCGCCTCGTCGAAGGGCACGTCGAGGAAGCGCGGGCGGCCGGGGGCGGACTCGGGCTTGCCCGCGTCGGCGAGGCCGAGCAGCCGGGGCTTGCCCGCGCCGAGGATGTCGAGGGCGCGTTCCAGCTCCTGCGCCCGCTGGGTGCCCTCGGCCCAGGTGCAGGTGACGACGGCGGTCGTGGCGCCCTCGTCGGCGTATTTGGCGAGGGTGCCGCCGGTCCAGATCGCCTCGTCGTCCGGGTGGGCGTGCACGCCGAGCACACTGAAGCTCATGGGTCACCATCGTATGGAGGCCGGGCGCCGGTCGGGACCCGCGTAGGCTCTACGCGAACACCCGTCCCCCCGGAAGAGATGAGCCGATGAGCGAGCCTGTGCCCCCTGACCTGCTGGAGATCGCCGACGCGCTCGTGCCCGGCGCTCCCCTCGGCAGCGCGCGGCTCGCCCCCGGCGGGATGCACGACGTCGTGCTGCTTCCCGGGGTGGCGGCCGTGCGGGTCGGGCGGCGGCCGAGCGTGAGCGCGGCGCTGCCGCGGCGGACCGAGCTGCTGCGCGCGATCGCGGCCGCCGGGCTGCCGTTCGCGGTGCCCGAGCCGCTGACGCCGGTGACGACGTTCGGGGAGCGCGCCGCCGTGGCCGTCTCCTGGCTGGACGGCGCCGGGCTCGGCGCGGGGCAGGGCGACCCGGCCCTGATCGGCGAGCTGCTGGGCGCCCTCCGCGAGCTGCCCGTCACCCCGGAGCTGCGCGCCCTGCTGCCCGCCCCGCGCTCGTACGCCGGGCCCGCGAGCTGGAGCACGATCCTCGCCGAAGAGGTCGTCCCGCGCTTCCCGGCCAGGTGGCGGGAGGAGGGACGCAGGCGCCTCGACGACGCCCTGGCCCTGGAGCAGGTCCCCGACTCGCTGGTCCACGGCGACCTCGTCGGCGACAACGTCCACTGGGACGCGAACGGCAAGCTGGTCGGCGTCCTCGACTGGGACCGGGCCCACCTGTTCGACCCGGCGATCGACGCGGCCTTCATGGGCTGGCACGGCTGGGAGCACCTGCGCGACGCCGTCGACGCCGGCACCTATCGGCGGGCGGTCACGTGGGAGCGCGCGTTCGGCGTCAATCAGCTCGTCGCCCTCCTCGTGCTGGCCGGCGAGCCCCTGACCCTCGTGGACAGCTTCACCGCCCACGTGGTGGCCTGGCTGGACGAGGACGGCGGCCCCGACCGGCTCTAGGCCGCCCGTTCCGGCGTGCGCATGATCGACACGCCCACGGCGCCGAACGCGGCCAGCAGGATGACCGGGCCGCCGATCCCGAGGACCAGGTTCCACGCGCTCGCGCCGAACAGCCACACCACGATGCCCGCCAGCACGCCCGCCGGGAACCACCAGCCCGCCAGCCCCGCCCGCGCGTACGCGACCGCGACGAGTACCAGGCCCAGGAAGGACCCGATCATGCCGGGCAGCTGCCAGGCGGCGATGAGGGCGGGCTGCGCGGCGTCCTGCATGAGCTTCTCGGCCTGCGCGGCGGGCAGGGCGTCGAAGAGCACGATGTCGAAGAAGTCCGAGATCATCAGCGACGAGAAGTTGATCAGGCCGGGCACCGCGAGCGCGCCCGCGACGGTGGCCAGCGCCCTGCCCTTGCCCCGGACGAGCAGGACCATGCCGATCACCCCGGGCACGAACAGCACCCAGGTGTAGTGCAGGAGCGTCGCGCTGACGCCCACGGCGCCCGGGTTGTGCGCGTAGACCAGCGGGTCCTCGACCCCGGGCTCGGACGGGTCGGTGATCATGCCGAGGATCAGGCAGACCGGGGCCAGGACGAGGCTCGCGCCGGCCAGGAAGCGGCGGATGGAGAGTGCGTCGGTGAACATGCCGGGCACGGTAGGCGTCGCCCGCCGGGCCCGTCGTCAAGGCAGGCTTGGACTCGGCGTCCCCCTTACGGGTGATTCCGCTGCACATTGCGACATTCCGGGCGGGCTACTCTCGCCTCATGCTCCACCGCCGTTCCCCCTCCCCCGTCGACTGGCTCGTGGCGGCGGTCGTGGCCCTGTTCGCGGTCGCGGAGGAGGTCAGCGTGCGCTCGATGGCCTCTCCGCGCTCCTACCTGCTGCTGTGGATCGCCGCCGGGCTGGTCACCGCCGTCGCGGTGCTGTTCAGGACGCGCGCGCCGTTCGCGATCCTGGCCGGCTACTCGGCCGCCAACATCGCGACGTTCGCGCTGGCGCCCGGCTCCCCCGCGGCCTGGCAGTTCTACACCCAGCTCGTCCTGCTGTGCACGCTGCTGGCCGAGGTGCGGCCCGACAGCGCGCGGGCCGTGGCCGGGCTGACCGCGACGGGCGTGTTCGTGGCCGCCATGCTGTCCAGGACCTCCCCTCCGTCGGGCTGGGGGGACGTCGCCGTGGCGCTGGTGATGTGCGCCATCGCCGCCGGAGCCGGTCTGGCCGTACGCCGCCACCGCGTGCTGGCCGTGCAGGCGGCAGAGCGCGGCGCGCTGCTGGCCCGCGAGTCGGTGCAGGAGGAACGGGCCCGCATCGCCCGCGAGCTGCACGACATCGTCGCGCACAGCGTCAGCGTGATGACCATGCACACCGGGACCGTACGGCTGCTGCTGCGCGAGGACCAGGAGCCCGAGCGGCAGGCGCTCACCACGGTGGAGGCGGCCGGCCGGGAGGCCATGGAGGAGCTGCGGCGCATGCTCGGGCTGCTGCGCGGCACGCAGGCCGGCGATCTGCTCCCGCAGGCCGGCCTCGACCGGCTGGAGGAGCTGCTGGAGCAGTTCAGGTCGGCGGGGCTCGACGTCACGCTGGCGGTGGCGGGCGAGCGGGCGCCGTTGTCGGCCGGGCTGGATCTGTCGGCGTACCGGATCGTCCAGGAGGCGCTGACCAACACGCTCAAGCACGCGGGGCCGACGCGGGCGGCGGTGAGCGTCTCGTACCTGCCGGCGGAGCTCCGGCTGGAGATCACGGACCGGGGGCCGCGCGGCCCCCGGCCGCCGTCGGCCGGGGGCGGCGGCCACGGTTTGATCGGCATGCGCGAGCGGGCCGCCCTCTTCGAGGGCACGCTGACGGCCGCCCCTCTGCCTGAAGGCGGCTTCACGGTACGAGCGGAGCTCCCCCTGTGACCCCCTCCTCCCCGAACGCCCCCTCCACCCCCGACGAGCCGGGCGGCGGGAGGATCGGCGTGCTGATCGCCGACGACCAGGCGATGATCAGGGCCGGGCTGCGCCTGATGATCGGCACCCAGCCGGACCTGTCCGTGCTGGGCGAGGCGGCCGACGGCGAGCGGGCCGTGGAGCTGGCCCGCGGCCTGCGCCCCGACGTCGTGCTGCTCGACATCGCGATGCCCCGCCTGAACGGCCTGGAGGCCGCCCGCCGCATCCTGGCGACCCCGGCGCCCCCACGGGTGATCATGCTGACCACCTACGACACCGACGAGAACCTCGACCTCGCCCTGCACGCCGGGGTCAGCGGGTTCCTGCTCAAGGTGTCGCCGCCCGAGCACCTGTTCGCCGCCATCCGCAGCGCCGCGCGGGGCGACGTCCTGCTCGACCCGGCGGTGACCGGCCGCGTCGTGGCGGCCTACCGGCGTACGGCCCCCGCCCCGTCGCCGGCGGCCACGGGGGTGACCGCCCGGGAGGAGGAGGTGCTGCGGCTGGTGGCGCGGGGCCTGTCCAACACCGAGATCGCCGGCACGCTGTCCATCACGGAGGCGACCGTCAGCACCCACATCAACCGCCTGCTGACCAAACTCGCCCTCCGCGACCGCGCCCAGATGGTCCGCCACGCCTACGAATCGGGCCTCGTCCGCCCCGGCGACCCTGCGGACGACATCCCGTCGATCGGATGATCCGCTTCCATGAAGGTGATGACCGCCACCGAAGCGTCCGGAAGCTTCGCCGCCGTGATCGGACCGGCCCCCACGGCACCGCGCATCCTGGTCACCATGGACGCCTCCGCAGCCCGCTCGGAGCGGGCTCCGCCTCCAGGGTCAGCCGCAGTCGCGGCCCGCGCGCAGCAGGCCGTACGTGACCGCCTGCTCCAGCGCCTGCCACGAGGCGTCGATGATGTTCTCGGCCACCCCCACCGTCGCCCACTCGGCGGTGTCGTCGCTGGAGGTGATGAGGACGCGGGTGACGGCGTCCGTGCCGTGGGTGCCTTCGAGGATGCGGACCTTGTAGTCCACCAGCTCCAGCCGAGCCAGCTCGGGGTAGAGCTGCTCAAGCCCCTGCCGTACGGCCTTGTCCAGGGCGTTCACGGGGCCGTTGCCCTCGCCGGTGGCGACGATGCGCTCGCCCTTGGCGTGCAGCTTGACGGTGGCCTCGCTGACCAGCTCGCCGCCCTTCGTCCGCTCGACGATCACCCGCCACGACTCCACCTCGAAGTGCCGCCGCCGCGCCCCCTGGACGGTGTCGCGCAGCAGCAGCTCGAACGACGCGTCGGCGGCCTCGAAGGTGAAGCCCTGCGACTCCAGGTCCTTGACGCGCTCGACGAGCGTCTTGGTGTGCTCGGGGGTCAGCTCGTAGCCCAGCTCGCGGCCCTTGAGCTCGACGGAGGCGCGGCCGGCCATGTCGGAGACGAGCATGCGCATGTCGTTGCCCACGGCGGCCGGGTCGATGTGCTGGTAGAGGTTGGGGTCGACCTTGATGGCGCTGGCGTGCAGGCCGGCCTTGTGGGCGAAGGCCGACATGCCGACGTAGGGGGCGTGCGAGTTGGGGGTGACGTTGGTGACCTCGGTGATCGCGTGGGCGATGCGGGTCATGTCGGCCAGCGCCTCCCGCGGCACGAGGTCGAAGCCGCGCTTGAGCTGGAGGTTGGCGACGACGGTGAAGAGGTTGGCGTTGCCCGAGCGCTCGCCGTAGCCGTTGGCGCAGCCCTGGACGTGCGTGGCGCCCGCCTTGACCGCGGCGAGGGTGTTGGCGACGGCGCAGCCGGTGTCGTCGTGGCAGTGGATGCCGACGCGGGCCCCGGTCTGGACGGCCGCGTGCACGGTCTCGGCCAGCTCGTCGGGCAGCATGCCGCCGTTCGTGTCGCACAGGGCGATGACGTCGGCCCCGGCTTCGGCCGCGGTCCGCAGCACTTCGAGCGCGTAGGCTGGGTTGGACGTGTAGCCGTCGAAGAAGTGCTCGGCGTCGAGGAAGACTCGCTGTCCCTCCGCACGAAGGTGAGAAACCGTGTCGCGGATCATCGCGAGGTTCTCCTGGAGAGTCGTGCGGAGGGCCAGCTCCACGTGCCGGTCGTGGCTCTTGGCGACAAGGGTCACGACCGGCGCGCCGGATTCGCGCAATGCGGCTACCAATGGGTCGTCGGCGGCCTTCACACCGGCCCGGCGGGTCGCGCCGAACGCGGCGAGCTGCGCGTGCTTCAGGTCGAGCTCTGTTCGAGCGCGCCTGAAGAACTCTGTGTCCTTGGGGTTGGCGCCCGGCCAGCCCCCCTCGATGAAACCGACGCCCAGGCTGTCCAGCTGCCGTGCGATGGCGAGCTTGTCGACGACGGTGAGGTTGAGTCCTTCCTGCTGCGCGCCGTCGCGCAGGGTCGTGTCGTAGACGTGGAAGCGGTCGTCGGCCATGAAGTCTCTTCTTTCGGATCCGTGTTCTGGAAAACAAAAAGACCCCTCACGGACGTGAGAGGTCTGCGCGCTGGCGGTGTCCCTGTGTCAGCCAGCGCGCCTGCCGATAATGAGCAGACCGTAGAACATGGTGCCTGTCAGTCTGCCACAGGGATTCACCATCTGGCACATCGGTCTCAAGTTGTGGACACGACCTTTACACTTGCACGCCGGCGCCGCCGGTGACTGCGCGTTCGAGCGCCGCCGGGTCGAACACCTCGTTGCCGAGCTGCTGCCCGTCGAGCAGGACGGTCGGCGTGCCCTGGATGTGGATCTTCGAGGTCTCCGCCAGGTGGGTCTTGGCGTACGACTGCGAGGTCACGCACTCGTCCACCGAGGCGCCGGCCTTCCTGGCGGCGGCCACCAGCTCCTGCACGGTGAAGCCCGAGGCCGAGCCGTGCGGGGCGGGCTGCATGGCGTAGAGCTCGTCCCTGAAGGCCAGCCAGTTCTCCTCCGGCACGCATCGGGCGGCGGCCGCGGCCCTGATGGAGTTGGAGCGCATGGGCTCGTCCTGGAAGATCGTCACGGGGTGGAAGACGACCTTGAGCCTGCCCTCCCTGGCCAGCTTCTGGATCGTGCCGTCGACCTTGGAGTGCATCTCCTTGCAGATCGGGCAGTCGAAGTCTTCGTACACGTCGAGCACGGGCGCGTCGCTGGACCTGTCGGCCAGCACCATCGAACCGTCGAGCTGCCTGGTCAGGCGTACCGACCCGGCCGTCTCACCCGGCTCCGAGAAGGCCAGCACACCCAGCATCACCAGCGCCGCACACGCGACCGCGACCGCAACCAACCGCTTCATCATCCGCCCACTTCCCGCTCACCGATCGCGCAGACCCTACCAACGACAGAACCACTCTCCGGACGGCCACCCTGAACAGGACCGGCGCGGCTCCCTCATTGGTACCTGATGACGATGGGAGAACGCCGTGAGGGGAGAATGACCTTCATGAAGGCGAACCTCCTCGACCCCGCGGTGGGCCGGTACATCCTCGACCACTCCACCCCGCCCGACCCCCTGCTCGACGAGCTGGCACGGGAGACCGCCGAGGCGACGGGCGACGCCGCCAGGATGCAGATCTCCGCCGACCAGGGCCGGTTCCTGACCATGCTGACCCAGCTCGCGGCCCCGGCCGTGGCGGTCGAGGTGGGCACGTTCACCGGCTACTCGTCGGTGTGCATCGCGCGGGGATTGTCCGGCGGGCGGCTGCACTGCTTCGACGTGAGCGAGGAGTGGACGTCGATCGCCCGGCGCTACGTCGATCGCCCGGCGCTACTGGGAGCGGGCGGGCGTGAGCGACCGCGTCTCGCTGACGATCGGGCCCGCCCTGGAGACGCTGGCCGCCTTCGACGAGCGCATCGACCTGGCCTTCCTCGACGCCGACAAGGGCAACTACCCCGGTTACTACGAGTTGCTGGTCGAGCGGCTGCGGCCGGGCGGCCTGCTGCTGGCCGACAACACGCTGCGCAGCGGGCACGTGGCCGACCCGGCGCACTCCGAGCCGACGACGGTGCAGATCCGCGAGTTCAACGACCTGGTGATCGAGGACCCGCGGGTGAGCGTGGTCATGCTGCCGGTCGCCGACGGGATCACGATGATCAGGAAGAACCACTAGATCGCGGGACGCCGCCGCCGTTACTCTGAGTGATCCTTTGGAAACCCCCCGGGAAAGCATGAGGACGGCGGCATGGTCAGGCCCCTGGAAGAGCGCTACCGCACCGTGCGCGAACTGTTCCCCGAGTTCCGCATCGAGACGGTCCAGGGCCGGATCGTGGTGAACGAGCCGGGCACCTGGCAGCACAACACGATCCTGTCCCGGACGTTGTTCCAGCTCGCCGCCGCGGCGGCGGTCCGGGGCTGGGAGATCTGGCCGAACATCACCGTCTACCTGGGCCCCGGCCACGATCTCTACGTGCCCGACCTGGCCGTGGTCCCGCGCCGGCCGCGGCTGCACGAGGAGCACGCCGTCCACGGCGCCTCGACGATCCTGCTCGTGGACGTCGTCTCGGTGGCCACGACCTACGACGTGCACTTCGTCAAGACGGGCGGTTACGCGCGCGGCGGGGTGCCGCTCTACCTGGTGATCGACCCGTTCCAGCGGCTGGTGACGCTGTTCGGCGGGCCGGGCGGGCGGCGCTACCGCAGCGAGAGCGTCGTCTCCCTGGGCGAGCCGGTGTTCCTGCCCGACCCGTGGAACCTGCACGTCGACACCGCGGCCCTGACGGAGGCCGGCGCCTGAACGCCGGCCGTCCGCGCGGCTCTAGCCGATCTTGTGGATCCAGTTGCGGGTGTCGGGACGGGCGCCGTACTGGATGCCGACGAGCTCCTCGCGCACCCGCATCGTCACCGGGCCGGGGGTGCCGTCGGCGATGGTCCAGGAGCGGTCGTCGCCCCTGACCGAGCCCACCGGCGTGACCACGGCGGCGGTGCCGCACGCGAACACCTCGGTCAGCTCGCCGGAGGCGCAGGCGGACTCCCACTCGTCCACCGAGATCAGCCGCTCCTCGGTCTCCAGGCCGAGGTCGCCGGCCATCTCCAGGATCGACTCCCGGGTGATGCCGGGCAGCAGGGTGCCGGTGAGCGCCGGGGTGACGAGCTTGTTGCCGAAGACGAAGAACAGGTTCATCCCGCCCATCTCCTCGACGTACTCGTGCTTGTGGGCGTCGAGCCAGACGACCTGGTCGCAGCCGTTGTCGACGGCCTGGCGCTGGGCGACGAAGGCGGCGGCGTAGTTGCCGCCGCACTTGGCGAAGCCGGTGCCGCCGGGCGCGGCGCGCGTGTACTCGGTGGACAGCCAGACCGAGACGGGCTTGATGCCGCCGCTGAAGTACGAGGCCGCCGGCGAGGCGATCACCATGTACTTGTAGGTCTTCGACGGGTAGTTGACGCCGAGCCCGGCCTGCGTGGCGAACATGAACGGGCGCAGGTAGAGGCTGTGGCCCTCGGTGGTCGGCACCCACTCCTTGTCGGCCGAGACCAGCAGCTCCAGCGACTCCACGAACGCCTCCTCCGGCAGTTCGGGCATCGCCATGCGCTCGGCCGAGCGGTTGAAGCGGGCGGCGTTCGCGTACGGGCGGAAGGTCGCGATCGAGCCGGAGATCTGCCGGTACGCCTTCAGGCCCTCGAACAGCTCCTGCGCATAGTGGAAGACCGAGGTCGCGGGGTCGAGCGAGAGCGGCCCGTACGGCATGAGCCTGGCGTCGTGCCAGCCCTGGCCGTCGGTGTAGTCGATCGAGATCATGTGGTCGGTGAAGACCTGCCCGAACCCGGGGTTCGCCAGTACCTGCTCCCGCTCGGCCGCGGTGCGAGCGTGGTCGGAATGCTGCACGTCGAAGCTGAGCTTCTGAGCGATGGTCATGACGGCGGTCCTTCTCTCTACGAATCTGCGACTTCGAAAGCTGATTCTGGTAGCTACTGCCCGCGAGCAGTATTCGTACTTCCTAGTGTCTCGCGATTTGGGATAGCAAGAGGCAGTTGGGGTGGTTCGATCCGATGATCGCGAGAGAACGCCCCTGGTGATCGCCGGGAGGCGCCTTCCGCGAACGCGAAAAAGCGCCTGGCAGTCCGCGTTCGGACCGCCAGGCGCGTGCGGGGCTAGGCGGTCCTAGCCGGCTACTCGCGCGGCGATGTCGTCGCCGATCTCGCTGGTCGAGCGGCCGGCGCGGCCGCTCACCCGCTCGGCGATGTCGGCGGCCACGGCCTGCTCGACCTTGGCGGCCTCGGCGTGCAGGCCGAGGTGGTCGAGGAGCATGCCCACGGACAGGATGGTGGCGGTCGGGTCGGCCTTGCCCTGACCGGCGATGTCGGGCGCGCTGCCGTGCACCGGCTCGAACATGCTCGGCGAGGTGCGCTCGGGGTTGATGTTGCCGCTGGCCGCCAGGCCGATGCCGCCGGCGATCGCGGCGCCGAGGTCGGTGATGATGTCGCCGAACAGGTTGTCGGTGACGATCACGTCGAAGCGCTCGGGCTGGGTGACGAAGAACATCGAGGCCGCGTCGATGTGGCTGTAGTCGGTGGTGACGTCGGGGAACTCCGCGGCCACGCGGTTGACCGTGCGCTGCCAGAGGTCGCCGGCGAAGGTGAGCACGTTCGTCTTGTGGACGAGCGTGAGCTTCTTGCGGGGCCGCGACTGAGCCTTCTGGAAGGCGTACCGCACGACGCGCTCGACGCCGTGGGCGGTGTTCAGCGACTCCTGGGTGGCGATCTCGTGCGGCGTGCCGCGGCGCATGACGCCGCCGGTGCCCGCGTAGAGGCCCTCGGTGCCCTCGCGGACGACGACCATGTCGATGTGCTCGGCGGTGGCGCCGGCCAGCGCGGTCTCGACGCCGGGGAACAGCTTGACCGGCCGCAGGTTGACGTAGTGGTCGAACTCGAACCGGAGCTTGAGCAGCAGGTCGCGCTCCAGGATGCCGGGCGGCACGCTGGGGTCGCCCACGGCGCCGAGCAGGATCGCGTCGTAGCCGCGCAGCTCTTCGAGCACCGCGTCGGGCAGCGTCTCGCCGGTGCGGTGGTAGCGGGCTGCGCCCAGGTCGTAGTGGGTGGGCTCGATCTTCGTGCCCACGGCCTCCAGGACCTTGAGCCCTTCGGCTACGACCTCGGCGCCGATGCCATCCCCGGGGATGACGGCCAGGCGGATGTTACGCGACTCCATGGGCGGTACCTTACCGGCTCGTCTCGGCTGACGAACACATCATCTCAACAACCGGACAATCCGTTTTGGGGGGATTGCGACCTTTTGACCGTTTCGTTAGAGTCCGACGAGCCTAATCCACGCAGCCGCTGCGTGGAGCCGGGGACCCACCTTTCCCCCCGGGGCGAATCGGCCGCGCCTCCCCCCGAGGAGCACCGCCGTAGGGCTACTTCCAGGCCCGAGCCCGTCAGCTAACCCGGCCGGCCACGTGGAAGGACAGTCCCCTGTCTAGCATCGCCATCCTTGTGGCGGTGGCAGCGGGCGCCGCAGGTCTCGCGCCTGCCGCCCCCGCGGCTCCCGTCGCTCCCGCCGCCCCCGCGGCTCCCGCCGCTGCGGCCGCCCCCACCCCCTCCGTCACCCTCACCGGCCCCCAGGTGAAACAGGTCCAGCAACGGCACGTGCCGAAACCGGCCTGGAAGGTCGCCCTCGAATACGCCATGGACAAGCGCGGCACCCCGTATGTGTGGGGCGGCGCCAGCGAACGGGGCTACGACTGCTCGGGCCTCATGCTCCGGGCCTACGAGGACGCCGGCATCGAGCTCCCCAGAACCGCCGCGGAGCAGTACGGCGCCTTCTCCAGGAAGATCTCCTGGAAGGACCTCAAGCCAGGCGACCTGGTGTTCTTCAGCGGCCTCGGCCACGTCGGCATGATCTCCAAGCCCGGCTACATGGTCCACTCCCCCCACACCGGCGACGTGGTGAAGGAGGAACGCCTGTCGCAATGGCGCAGGCAGGCCTTCGTCGGCGCGGTACGCCCCGACCCCAAGGGCGTCAAGCGCTGGGCCGCCTACAAGCAGCTCCAGAAGGCCCCCGCCCCCGCCATGCTCACCGCGACCCTGTGACGACGACCTTCCCCGGGGCGTGCCCCTCCTCCTGGTAGCGGACGGCCGCCGGGAGCTCGCCGAAGGGGAAGGTCCTGTCGATGACCGGGGTGACCGCGCCCCGCTCGATCAGCCCGGTCAGCGTCAGCAGGTTCGCCCTGTTGCTCCCGCAGCGGACGACGTCCGCCCTGACGATCCGCTGCGGGACGAAGGGCCCCGACGCGAGCGCGGCGAACATGTGGCCGGCCGGCTGCACCCAGCGGCCGGCCGGCCCGCCGACCAGCACGTACGTGCCCTTCCTGGTCAGCACGCGGCGGCAGTCGGCCGGCCGGCGTCCGCCCGCCACGTCGAGCAGCAGGTCGAAGCGCCGCCCCGACGCCGCGAAGTCCTCCTTGGTGTGGTCGATGACGTCGTCCGCGCCGAGCGAGCGCACCAGGTCCGCGTTCCGCCCGCTGCACACGCCCGTGACGTGCGCCCCCAGCGCCTTGGCGAGCTGCACGGCGAACGTGCCCACGCCGCCGGACGCGCCGTTGACCAGCACTTTCTGGCCCGGCTGGAGGCGTCCCTCGTCGCGCAGCGCGATCAGCGCGGTGTTGGCCGCCATCGGCACCGCCGCCGCCTGCTCGAACGACAGGCCCGCCGGTTTGGCCGCCACCTCGCCCTGCCGCAGGCAGACGTACTCGCCGAAACCGCCCCCGAGCGACATCGCGTACACCTCGTCGCCGGGACGGAACAGCGTGACGTCCTTCCCAGCCGCCTCCACCTCCCCCGCCACGTCGGCCCCGAGGACGGCGATGCGAGGCCGGCGCAGCCCGACCCCGCCGCCCATGACCCGGGCCAGGTACGGCTCTCCCCGCATGTAGTGCCAGTCGTAGGGCTGCACGGACGTGGCCCGCACCCGGACCAGCACCTCGTCGTCGCGCGGCACGGGCCGCTCGACGTCGGTCAGGACGAGCTGGTCGGGCGAGCCGAACGAGCGCAGGACGTACGCCTTCATCGCTTTTCTCCCTTGTGCTGCCGCCGATGTGCCGCCAGTGTGGGCGCGACCTGCGCGGACGCTCAACGGTCGAAAGGCGACGGCTCGATGGCCGAAAGTACGACCGCCCTCCCGCCGATGGTGCGAATCAGGACCGGCCGTCCGCGCGATGACCGGGTGCGGGCGCGGGCGGCACGCTCTCAGGCATGAGATGGATCGCACCCGCCGGGCTGCTCGCGCTCAGCGTCGTCCCCCTGGTCGCCGGCGCGCTCCGGCTGACCGAACTGGCCGCGGGCGCCCCCGTCACGGCGGACAACGCGCGCTTCTTCGCCATGCCGGCGCCGGTGTTGCTGCACATCCCGGCGTCCCTGGTGTTCTGCGTCCTCGGCGCGTTCCAGTTTCAGGCCCGGTTCCGGGCCCGGCGGCCGGGGTGGCACCGCGCGGCGGGGCGGGTGCTGGTGGCGTGCGGGCTGGTCGCGGCGCTGTCGGGCTTGTGGCTGACGCTCTTCTCCGACCTGCCCGCCGGCGACGGGACGCTGCTGGCCGCCTTCCGCCTGCTGTTCGGGACGGCCATGGCCGCCTGCCTGCTGCTCGGCCTGGCCGCGATCCGGCGGCGCGACGTGGCCCGGCATCGCGCGTGGATGACCCGCGGGTACGCGATCGGGCTCGGCGCGGGCACGCAGGCGTTCACCCTGGCGTTCGGGCTGGCCGCCTTCGGGCCGCCCGGCGAGCTCGGCCGGGCGCTGCTCGTCGGCGCGGGCTGGGTGATCAACCTGGCGGTGGCCGAGTGGGCCGTCCGCCGGGGGCGCGGACCCCGGCGCGTCCGTGGCGGTCGCGGAGGCCCTGGCGGTCGCGGAGGCCCTGAGGGTCGCAGAGGCCCTGGGGGTCGCGGAGGCCCTGGCGGTGGCGGAGGTCAGGTGCGTACGCGGTCGGTCTCGTAGGCCCACATGGCGATCTCGACGCGGTTGCGCACGCCGAGCTTGGTCATCAGGCTCGCGACGTGGCTCTTGACCGTGCTGAGCGAGATGTGCAGCTCGCGGGCGATCTCGCTGTTGGTCCGCCCTCGGGCCACGGCGCGCAGAATGTCCTCCTCGCGGCCGGTGAGCGCCTCGACCGGCTGCGCGGGCGCCTCCGTACGCCCGGCTCCGGCGAACGCGGCCAGCAGGCGCGCGGTCACGCTCGGGGCGATGAGCGCCTCGCCGCCGGCCGCCGCGGTCACCGCCTGGGCCAGCAGCGCCGGGCCGGCGTCCTTGAGCAGGAAGCCCCTGGCCCCGGCGCGCAGGGCGGCGTAGACGTACTCGTCGAGGTCGAACGTGGTGATCACGACCACCGCCATGGGGTCGGCGACGTCGGGACCGGCCAGCTCGCGGGTGGCCGCGATGCCGTCGAGACCGGGCATGCGGATGTCGAACAGGCACACGTCGGGGCGCAGGCGGCGGGCCAGCTCGACGGCCCGCCTGCCGTCGCCGGCCTCGCCGACGACCTCGATGCCGGGCTGGGCGTCGAGGATCATCCTGAGCCCGGTGCGGGCGATCTCCTGGTCGTCGGCGACCAGCACCCGGATGGCCGCCACCCCCTCCGGGGCGACTCCCACGGCCTCCTGCCGGGCGTTCATGCGGTCTCCTTCGGCAGGACGGCGGTGACCGTCCAGCCCCGGTTGGGGTTGGGGCCCGCCTCGCAGGTGCCGCCGAGCAGGGCGGCGCGTTCGATCATGCCGATCAGGCCGTAGCCGGGCGCGGCGACCCCGCCGGCGCGGTCGCCGTCGTCGCTCACGGTCAGGCGTACGGCGGCGTCGTCGGCGGTGACCCGGACGGTGATGTGGGTGGCGTGGCGGGCGTGCCGCCGGGCGTTGGTGATCGACTCCTGGGCGATGCGGTAGAGCGCCGCGCCGGCCGAGGGCGGCAGGTCGCCGAGCCCGTCGGCGATCTCCACCTCGACGGCCGGGCCGACGCGCGGGCGTCCGGCGAGCCGCCGCAGGTCGTCGAGGTGGCGGCCCGGGGTCAGCTCCGCCGGCTCGTTCCTGCGCAGCACCCGGACCATGGCCCGCATCTCGGCGAGCGTGCGCGACGCCTCGGCCTCGATCACCCGCAGCGCGTCGGTGGCCGCGCCCGGCTCGGAGGCGGCGGTGGCCAGGCCCGCCTGGGCGCGGATGGCCATGGCCGAGACGTGGTGGGCGACGGTGTCGTGCAGGTCGCGGGCGAGCTGTTCGCGTTCGAGCAGTTTGACCTGGTCGAGCTCGCGCAGCCGCGCCCCGGCCCGGTAGCGGAAGGCGCCGCCCAGCCCGACGGTCGCGACCAGCACTCCGAGCGCCGGGACGACGTCGCCGGGCGCCATGCGTCCGGAGAGCAGCGACAGGCCGACCGCGACCAGCCCGGCCGCCATCCCGATCACGGCCTCGCGCCCCGATCCCCACCGGAACAGCGCGTAGAGCACGATCGTGACGAACGCCAGCGTGTACGTCTCCACCGGCTCGCCGCCGGTCAGCAGCGGGGCCAGGGTGGTGGCGCCGAACACGATCGCGACCATGAGCAGCGGCCTGGCCCTGCGCCACAGCAACGTGGGGATCAGCGCGACGGTGACCGCCGTCGAGACCACCGGCCAGCTCAGGTCGGGCCGCAGCACGCCCTCGATCACCGCGGCCGGAACGAGCACCGCGACGAGCGCCCAGTCGCGCCACACCCGCACCGGCGGGCCGGGAGGACGAGGCTCGCGCCACACGGAACGAAGGAGGCCGGCCACCCCCTCATCGTAGGCGCGCCCCCTCCTCCCCGCACCGCCCCGAACCCCGCCCGCAGGCGCGCTCCGGAGCCACCGGCCTGCGGGGGTCAGTGCTTGCGGGCGTCGAAGATGAGGTCCCAGGCGCGGGACTTGGCGTGCGCGACCGCCCCCAGCAGGACGCCGCTGTCGCCCAGCGCGCTGGCCACCACCCGCGGGCGCAGCGGCCCGAGCTCGGCGATGCGGCGCTCCACGGACGCGCCCAGCAGGTCGAGGTTGCGCCCCACTCCCCCGCTCAGCACGATCACCTCGGGATCGAGCACGGCGGCCACGGCCACCAGCAACCCGCCGATGCGCCGGCCCTCGGCCTCCACCACCGACCTGGCCGCCTCGTTCCCCTCGGCGGCGGCGGCGAAGACCTCCCTCGCCGTCTCCAGTTCCAGCCCCGCCGCCCGGGCGGCGCGCACCACACCGGGCGCGGAGGTGGCCGCCTCGGTGGCCCCGTGCGTGAAGGGGTCGGCGTCCTGCGCGGGAGGGCCGGTGAGGGGGTCGTCGGCGGCCGGGATGTAGGAGACCTCGCCCGCCGCCCCCCGCGCCCCGACGTAGAGCTCGCCGTTGATCACGATGCCCATGCCGACGCCGGTGCCGATGGACACCAGGGCGAAGTTGGCCTTGCCCCGCCCGGCCCCGTGGGCGTGCTCGCCGACGGCGGCCAGGTTGATGTCGTTCTCGATGACGAGGTCGACGCCCAGGGCGGCGTGCAACCGGTCGGCCAGGTCGGGCGGGCCGGGCAGGTTGGGGGCGAAGTCGAGGCCGCCGCGCACGGGGTCGTACACACCGGGCGAGCCGACCACCGCGCAGGTGATCGAGCGCCACTCGACCTCGGCCTCGCGGGCCGCCGCCCCGGCCAGCTCGCCGACCAGCGCGGCCAGCTCGGCGGAGGTGCGGGCCGTGTTGCGGCCGTCGGTACGCCCTGCGAACGCGCCGCGCAGGTCGGCCACGGCCACCCTGATCCAGTCGCGGCCGATGTCGATCCCGGCGACGTGGGTCGAGGCGGCGTTCACGTCGTAGAGCGAGGAGACCGGGCCGGGCCGTCCGGACACCTCGCCCACCAGGTGGACCAGGCCGTCCTCGGCCAGCCCCGCCAGGGCGGCCGAGACCGTGGGCTTGGACAGGCCGGTGCTCTTGGCCAGGTCGGCGCGCGAGGCGGGGCCGTGCTCGTGCAGCTGGTCGAGCAGACGGCGCTCGTTGAGCACCCGCAGCAGCCGTGGATTCGCCAGGTCGCGTCGCATGTCCGGCCTCCCTCCGAGGTGCACTCTAGCCAACACGCCTGATAGTAAACTACCTTTCTTACCAAGCGGGGGCGGGCATCTTCTGAGAGGACGAAGTGCGATGCACCGAGCTTGGCGACTCATCCCCGCGGCGGCGGTCCTGCTGGCCGCCGCCTGCGGGAACAGCACCACCGGCACGACCACGACCACCACTCAGGCCGAAGGAGCGCGCAAGGGCGGGACGATCGCCCTGTTCCTCCCCGAATCCAAGACCACCCGGTACGAAGCCTTCGACCGCCCCCTGTTCGAGGCCAAGGTCAAGGCGTTGTGCCCCGACTGCAAGGTGATCTACGGCAACGCCGAGCAGGACGCCGCCAAACAGCAACAACAGGTCGAGGCCGCGCTCACCCAGGACGCCGACGTGCTCGTCCTGGACGCCGTGGACGCCAACGCGGTGGCGCCCCTGGTCAACCAGGCCCGGCAGAAGAAGGTCCCGGTGGTCGCCTACGACCGGCTGATCTCGGGGATCGACTACGCCTACTACGTCTCGTTCAACAACGTACGGGTGGGCGAGATGCAGGGTCAGGCGCTGCTCGACGCCATGAACGCCAAGGGCACCACGGCCAAGGGCCAGATCGTGATGATCCACGGCTCGCCCACCGACCCCAGCTCGGCCGACTACAAGAAGGGCGCCAAGAGCGTCCTGGACGGCAAGGTCAAGGTGGGCAGGGAGTTCGACACCCCCGACTGGAGCCCCGACAAGGCGCAGCAGCAGATGGAGCAGGCGATCACCGCCATCGGCCGGGACCAGATCGTCGGCGTGCTGTCGGCCAACGACGGCATGGCGGGCGGCGCCATCGCGGCCATGAAGCGCGCCGGCTACAAGGAGCTGCCGCCCATCACCGGCCAGGACGCCGAGCTGGCCGCCGTGCAGCGCATCCTCACCGGCGAGCAGTACATGACCATCTACCTGGACATCAGGCGGGAGGCGGAGAAGGCCGCCGAGCTGGCCGTCGCCCTGACCAGGGGCGAGCAGCCCGCCGCCACCTCCAAGGTGAACAACGGCACGGCCGACATCCCGGCCTTCCTCCTCGACCCCATCGCGGTCACCGCCGACAAGATCAAGGACACCATCGTGAAGGACGGGTTCTACAAGGCCGACCAGATCTGCACGGCCGAGGTCAAGGCCGCCTGCGCGAAGGCGGGCATCGAGTAGATGATCGCGGCGACCGGGATCTCCAAACGGTACGGAGCGGTGCAGGCGCTCGACGGGGCAGGGCTGGAGCTGCGTCCCGGCGAGGTGGTGGCGCTCATGGGCGACAACGGCGCGGGCAAGTCGACGCTGGTCAAGACCATCTCCGGCGCGGTCGTGCCGGACGCGGGCCAGATCACGGCCGACGGCGTGCCGGTGCGCGTCGCCACCCCGCACGACGCGCAGGCGCTCGGCATCTCGACCGTCTACCAGGACCTCGCGCTCTGCGAGAACCTCGACGTCGTGGCCAACCTGTTCCTCGGCGCCGAACGCCGCCGCTGGTCGGTGCTGCGCCACCTGAGCATGGAACGCGCGACCCGCGACCTGCTCGCCCAGCTCGACGTGCGCATCGGCGACATCAGGGTGCCGGTCTCGACGCTGTCGGGCGGCCAGCGGCAGTCGGTGGCCATCGCCAGGGCGCTGCTCGGCGAGCCCCGCCTGGTCATCCTGGACGAGCCGACCGCCGCGCTCGGCGTCGAGCAGACGGCCCAGGTGCTGGCGCTGATCCGGCGGTTGCGCGAGCGCGGGCTCGCGGTGCTGGTCATCTCGCACAACCTCGCCGACGTGCACGAGGTGAGCGACCGGGTGGTGGTGCTGCGTCTCGGACGCAACGCCGGTGAGTTCCGTACGGCCGAGGCCTCCCGCGAGGAGATCGTGGCCGCGATCACAGGAGCGGGCGAATGACGGCGATGCCGATCACGGTGACCGGACGGCTGCGCCAGGGAGAGGCCGGCGCCTGGCCGGTGGTCGGCGGCCTGGTGGCGATCACGATCGTGTTCAGCACGCTCAACGAGCGGTTCCTGTCACCCGAGAACCTCACCAACCTGGCACTCCAGATGGCCGCCACGGGCACGATCGCGCTCGGCGTCATCATGGTGCTGCTGCTCGGCGAGATCGACCTGTCGGCCGGCTCGGTCAGCGGCCTGTGCGCCACGATCATGACGATCGCCCACGTCAAGCAGGGCTGGAACGCCCTGCTCGCCATCCTGCTGGCGCTGGCGGCCGGCGCCGCGATCGGGCTGCTGCACGGGCTCATGCTGACCAAGCTGCGGATGCCGTCGTTCGTGGTCACGCTGGCCGGGCTGATGGGCTGGCTCGGGCTGCTGCTCTACCTGCTGCGCCAGGGCGGGACGATCAACCTGCCGTTCAACGGGTTCATCTCGGGGCTGAGCGACACCTGGCTGCCGGGGTGGCTGTCCTGGGCGCTGGTGATCGTGCTGGCGGGCGGCCACGCCGGGATCGCCACGCTGGCCAGGCGGGCGCGGCTGGCCGCCGGGCTGCCCGTGGCGCCGGCCTGGCAGGTCCCCGTGACGGCGGGCGGGCTGGCGGTCGTGCTCGGCGCGGCGGTGGCGGTCATGTCGGCCGACCGCGGGGTGCCGCTGCTGCTGGTGCTCTTCGGCGCGCTGGTGGTGCTGCTCGACCTGGTCCTGCGGCACACGGCGTTCGGCCGTCACCTGTACGCCGTCGGCGGCAACGCCGAGGCCGCCAGGCGCGCGGGCATCAACGTGACCAGGATCAGGATCCTGGCGTTCGTGCTGGCCTCGACGCTGGCGGCGGCGGGCGGCGTGCTGGCCGCCAGCCGGCTGTCGGCGGTCAACCAGGGGTCGGGCGGCAGCGACATCCTGCTCATGGCCATCGCCACGGCGGTCATCGGCGGCACGTCCCTGTTCGGCGGACGGGGACGGGCCTACGCCGCGCTGCTCGGAGTGCTGGTCATCCAGTCGATCACCAACGGCATGTACCTGCTGAGCGTGGACTCCTCCGTCCGGTTCATGGTGACGGCCGGCGTGCTGGCCCTGGCGGTGGCGATCGACTCGCTGGCCCGCAGGGGCGCCGCCCGGTGAGCCGGGTCCTGGGCATCGACGTCGGCGGGACCAAGGTCGCGATCGGGGTCTCGGGCTCCGACGGGCCCGTGGTCGCCGGGCGCACCCGGCTGGAGACCGGCCCGGACACGCTCGTCCGGGCCCTGGCCGCCGCCCGCGCCCTGGACGCGCGGCCGGCCGCGGTCGGCTTCTCCACCTGCGGGGTGATCAGGGACGGCGTGGTGCGCCTGGCGCCGAACGTCCCCGGCTGGGAGGGGCTGGAGCTGCCCAGGCTGCTGGGCGAGGAGTTCGGCGCGACGCCGGTGGCCATCGACAACGACGTGAACGCGGCGGCGGCGGCCGAGCTGCGGTGGGGTGCGCTGCGCGGCGTCTCCACGGGCGTCTATCTCAACCTCGGCACCGGCCTGGCGGCGGCCCTGGTGGTCGGCGGCCGGGTGGTGCCGGGCGCGCACGGCGCGGCGGGCGAGATCGGCTACCTCCAGGTCACGCCGGGGCAGGCGGCCTTCGCCGACGGGCGGGCGCCGCTGGAGGAGCTGGTCTCCGGCGCGGGGCTGGCGGCCAGGGGCGGCGCGCTGCTCGGCCGCCCGACCACGGCGGAGGAGGTGCTCGCCGCACGTTCCGGGCCGCTGGCGGAGCTGGTGGCGCAGGCATTGTCGGTGCTGACCATGACCGTGGCGAACCTGTGCGTCACCCTCGACCCCGAGGTGCTGGTCGTGGGCGGCGGCATGATGGGCGCGGCCGAACTGATCGTGCCCAGGCTGGCCGGGGAGGTGCGGCGCGCCGTGCCGTTCCCGCCGGAGATCCGGCCCGGCCGGTTCACGGACGACGCGCCGCTGCTCGGCGCGCTCGCCCTGGCCCACGCCGCGGCGCGGGCCTGAGGGCGGCGCTACCGGGCGGAGTTCTGGGGGGCGCCGCCGTTGTCCCTGCGGTCGAGGGCGGTCTGCAGGGCCTCGGCGGCCTCGTTCTCGGTCTCTTCGGTACGGTTCCAGGCGTACATCTCGTACATGTCGCTCATCTCGTTTCGCTGGCGCGTTCCAGAAAAGGGGGCGTCGGACCCCGGTCGCGAATCCGACCGGGCCTGCTCTCGCGGGTCCGGGTCACGGACCGGGCGAAGGGAAGGGACTGACCGGCCGACGGCATCACCACTCACCGCGGCGGGTCGTCGGCCTGCCCTAACAGGCCCCGCCGCGGCAGGTAATGAGTACGAGAACCTGGCGCATTTCCACCCACGGTACCCGGCGACTGTTTCGCTGTCTCGTTGGATGTCCTACTATCTCGCATTCTGAGACAAGAAAAGGCCGCCACCCGGAACGGTCCAGGTGACGGCCTTCCCCCGCATCGGGGGCTCAGTCCTCAGATCGCGAGGTCAGTCCTCCAGGTCGACCGAACGGCCGCTCTCGGCGCCGATCTCGGCCGCGATCTGGTCGATCACGGCGGCCGGGATGGCCGAGTCGACGGTCAGCGCGATGAGCGCCTTGCCGCCCTTGACGTCGCGGGCCACCTGCATGGAGGCGATGTTCACGCCCGCCTCGCCGAGCAGCCGCCCGACCACGCCGACGACGCCGGGACGGTCGGTGTAGGCGAAGAACGACAGGTGGGCCGTCGGCTCGATCTCCATCTCGTAGCCGTTGACCTCGACGATCTTCGTGATCTGCCGGGGGCCGGACAGCGTGCCGGAGACCGAGATCTGGCGGCCGTCGGCGAGCACGCCGCGCACGGTCACCACGTTGCGCCAGTCGGGGCTCTCGGAGCTGGTCACCAGCTCCACGTTGATGCCCCGCTCCTTGGCCAGCAGCGGCGCGTTGACGTACGTGACCTGCTCCTCGATCACGTCGGCGAACACGCCCTTGAGCGCGGCCAGCTCGATGACCCGCACGTCCTGGGAGGCGATCTCGCCGCGGACCTCGACGTCGAGCTTGGTGGCGACCTCGCCGGCCAGGGCGGTGAACACCCGGCCCAGCTTCTCGGCCAGCGGCAGGCCCGGCTTGACGTCCTCGGCCACCGCGCCGCCCTGGACGTTGACCGCGTCGGGCACGAACTCGCCCGCCAGCGCCAGCTTCACGCTCCGCGCGACCTGCGTGCCGGCCTTCTCCTGGGCCTCGTGCGTGGAGGCGCCGAGGTGCGGCGTGGCGACGACCTGGTCCAGCTCGAACAGGGGGCTGTCGGTGCACGGCTCCTTGGCGAACACGTCGAGGCCGGCGCCCGCGACGCGGCCCTCCTTGATCGCCGAGTAGAGCGCGGCCTCGTCCACGATGCCGCCGCGGGCCACGTTGATGATCCGCACGGACGGCTTGACCTCGTGCAGCTCCTTGTCGCCGATGAGCCCGAGGGTCTCCTTGGACTTCGGCAGGTGCACGGTGATGAAGTCGGCCTGCTTGAGCACCTCTTCGAGGCTGAGCAGCTTGACGCCCATCTGCGCGGCGCGGGCCGGCGGCAGGTAGGGGTCGTAGGCGATCAGCTCGACGCCGAACGGCTGGAGCCGCTGGGCCACGAGCTGGCCGATCTTGCCGAGGCCGAGGATGCCGACGACCTTCTCGTCCAGCTCGACGCCGGTGTACTTGGAGCGCTTCCACTCGCCGTTCTTCAGCGCGGCGTGGGCCTGGGCGGTGTTGCGGGCGCTGGCCAGGATGAGCGCGATGGTCTGCTCGGCGGCGCTGGTGATGTTGGAGGTCGGCGCGTTGACGACCATGACACCGGCCTTGGTGGCCGCCTCGACGTCGACGTTGTCGAGGCCGACGCCGGCGCGGGCGACCACGCGCAGCTTCGGCGCGGCGGCGATGGCCTCGGCGTCGACCTGCGTGGCGGAGCGCACGATCAGGGCGTCAACGTCGGCGAGGGCGGGCAGAAGCTGGGAACGGTCCGCTCCGTCGGTGTGGCGGACCTCGAAATCGGCGCCGAGCACGGCGAGGCCGGCCTCGGACAGCTCCTCTGCGACCAGAACGACGGGCTTGTTCACAGGCGTGGATCCTTAGGGGCATGCGGCGGGCTGGAGGGACACGTCGCTGGGCCCCTCGGATCCCTCAGAGTCTATCCGCGCTTGTGAACGCGTTCACGAGGGACCCACGATTTGAGACGCCCGCTCGGCGTCGCGACGCCCTGGACGCGGCTCCGGTACCCAGGCGGCGGCAAAGTCATCCACTCTGCACACATCTTTGTCTTGATCGGGGGATTTATTGGCCATTAGCCTGATAAGCCGTGGCCGACTACCTATGGTTCGTCATATGAGCATCGGGAATCCTGCGCTTGCCGACGTGCTCGCACAGCATGGCACGCCCCATCGCCTGCTGGCGGCCCTCGCCGACGGTGGAGTCCTGGTGGCAGTGCGACCAGATCGATCGGTCGTCCTCGGGACGACCCAGGCGGGTGACCGGGTTCTGCTCGGGTACACCAGCCCTGCTACCTACGCCAGGCACCGCGGCAGCCATTCCCTCTCGGCGTGCGACGCCGACACCATCCTGGACATCCAGCGCGTCACCGGCGTGCCGGAGATCGTGATCGACGCCGCGGGCCCCGCAGCCGCGGCCGTGCCCATCGACGATCTCCAGCGCTTCCTCACCGGCACGCGTTCGGGGTCCACACCCGTGCTGTCGGGGGCGGCGCCCGCCGCCTACGCGACCGGCGCCATGGCCACCGTCTCGCGGGTGCCCGCGCTGGCGCAGGTGGCCCCGCCCGCCCCGCAGGCGCCCGCGCTGCCGTGGGTCCCCGCGCCCCGGCCCCACCTGTCGGGGCCGATGCAGCAGGTGGACCCCGGCTACCGCCGGTGCACGCACCCGATCCTGCCGGCGCTGCGGCAGGCCATCGCGCAACTGCTGGGCGACTTCCCGCTCGTGCACCACGTGTGGATCTCCGAGGCCGGCACCGCGTCCGGGGCGACCGGGATCATGCTGCACGTCAAGGTGCACATGTCGGCCGCCGAGGACGTCGTCCGCGACCTGCACCGCCTGGTGCGCGCCCGCCTGCCGCAGTTCGCGGCCAGCGGCGCGCCGATCCTCATGGCCAGGGTCGCCGACGCGCGCAGCGAACGCCGCATGATCGAGATCGGCGCGCACGTGGTCTGCGCCAACGTGCGCGAGTAGCCGTCGCGCGGGACGTATCGGCAGGGCCCGGGAAACTGGGCCCTACCGAACAAGCCCTCGCTCGGCTTGAATGGGCCTCATGATCACATCGCCGGTGAGCGCGCCCACGGTCTCCAGGGGCGTGCGCCTCGGCTACGGCGTGGGCTCCTTCTGCACGGCCACGGTCAGCGCCGTGCCCGGCCTGCTGCTGCTGTACTACATGACCAACTTCCTGGCCGTGCCCGCGTGGCTGGCCGGCGTGGTGGTCACCGCGCCCAAGGTCTGGGACCTGATCATCAACCCGCTGGTCGGCCGCTGGTCGGACCGGACCGTCTCGCGGATGGGGCCGCGCCGCCCCTGGCTGCTGGCCGGGGCGCTGACGCTGCCCGTCGCGTTCTTCCTCGTCTTCGCCGGGCCGCCGCTGACCGGGGTCCCGGCCGCCCTGTACGTCGGGCTGTGCTTCATGGCGACGGCGACCGCGTACGCGCTGTACGAGGTGCCGTACAAGGCCATGCCCGGCGAGATGACCGACGACTACCACGAGCGCACCTCGCTGCTGCAGTGGCGGATGGTCTTCATCGGCGCGGCCACCGCGATCAGCGGCGTGCTGGCCCCGATGATCGCCACCGGCCAGGGCGACGAGGGCACGCTCGGCAGCTACCGGCTGATGGGCCTGACGATCGCCCTCATCCTGCTGGCCTCGATGCTCGGCTCGTTCTTCGGCACCGCCCGCGCCCCCATGACCGGCGCGCCGGAGGCCGACCACGGCGGGTGGCGCGAGCAGTTCGCGGCGATCAGGGGCAACCGGGCGTTCCTGTGGCTGACCGTCATGGCCTGCCTGCAGATGCTCGCCGTCAGCATGATGCTGGCCGCGGCGCCGTACTTCGCGTCGTACACGCTGGGGTCGCCGAAGAGCACGCAGACGCTCTTCGCCGCGCTGGTCGGGCCGATGCTGCTGACCATGCCGCTGTGGGTGTGGCTGGCCCGGCGCTTCGACAAGCGCGGCGCGATGATCCTGGCCGCGCTGCTGTTCGGCGGCGGCACGGCGGCGGCCATGGCGACCCCGCTGTTCGGCCCCCTGTACGCCCACCTGACCATCCTGCTCGTCGGCATCGGCATCGCCGGGGTCGAGCTCATGCTGTTCTCGATGCTGGCCGACGTGGTCGCCCAGGACGCCGCCGAGTCGGGCAAGCGGCGGGCCGGCGTGCTGACCGGGCTGTGGACGGCCATCGAGAGCGGGGTCAGCTCGTTCGGGGCGCTGATCTTCGGGGTCATCCTGTCGATCGGCGGGTTCGTCGAGTCCGACGCGAGCACGCCCGTCCGGCAGCCGGACAGCGCCGTGACCGCGGTCCTCATCGGGCAGACCGCGGTCCCGGCGCTGATCATCTTCCTGTCCGTGCTTGTGACGCTGCGGTACCGGCTCAGGCCACCCGGCGGGCCAGCACCAGTCGCGTCCGAGTGAGCAGCCCGGCCACCACGGCCGCCACCAGCGGCAGCCCCAGCACGACCGCGGCCAGGAACGACCAGGGGACGTCGATCGTGCCCGGCCCATCCAGCAGCGTGCGCATGCCGCCGGCGCCCATCCTGGTCATCGGCCAGGTCAGCGCGACACCGGCCACCGCGCCGGCGACGAGGCCGGCCGCCGCGCCCAGGCCCGCGATGTAGGCGGCCTGGGCGGCCACCACCAGCCTGCGTACCCGGGGCGCCGCGCCGACCGCCGACAGGTTGTTCAGGTCGGGACGCATGTCCGCCGCCGCCAGCCCGGTGGCCGCGAACGTGCCCCCGAGCACCAGGACCAGCGCCGCGCCGAGCAGCACCAGCAGGGTGACGGCGCGGTCCTCCGCCCTCCCCCGCTCGACGTTCAGGAACAGGTTGCCGTTCACCTCACCCCGCAGGTCGGCCTCCATGCGCCGGTCGTCCTGCGGCAGGGACGCGGTGTAGAGCACCCGCTCGACTGTGCCGAGCCCGGCCTTGGCCAGCGCCTGCGGCGGGATCACGGCGCCTGTCTGCCGGGGGTCGGCGCCGCTGGACACCACGGCCGGGATCCGGATCCGCTTGCGCTCCTTGATGGTGTCGGAGTCCCAGTCGCTCACGGTCAGCTCGATCACGCCGTCGCTCACCACGTCCGCGCTGAACGCCACGGCCTTGCCCGCCGCCAGCGCGGCGGCCGCCTGCGGGTCGCGGCGCTTCTGGAGGAAGGCGAGCAGGTCCGCGCCGCCGATCGGGGGGCGGTCGTAGAACCGCTGCGCGCATGCCGGCTCGCACGTCCGCGGCACGGTCAACCAGAGGGTTCTGCCCTTGGCGTCCGTCGCCTCCTGACCGGCGACGACGTCGGTGCCGGGGAAGCGGGCGCGGACGGCGTCCTTCAGCCTGGCCCACGTCTGGCCGTCCATCCACGTGGCGCCGCCGATCACCGTGGTGCCCAGCGGGAACACCGTGACGCTCTGCTCCTCCTGCTGGGCGTACGCGCTGCTGCTGCCGATGCCGAGTGCGACCGCCCCCATGGTCGCCGCCATGACCGCGGCCGTGGCCGAGGCCGTACGGACGCGGTGGCGCGCGGCGTCGCGCACGGACAGGCGCAGCGGGAGCGGCAGCCGGGCGGCGATCCGCGAGGTGGCCTGGACCAGCCAGGGCATCAACGCCACCATGCCGAACACGAACGGCACGAAGGCCGCGATCATCGTCACCGTGCCCCTGGTCATGGCGTAGCCGATCGCGCCAAGCCCGGCCGCCACCAGCACGATCCCGAGCACCGGACGCCGGGCCCGCCCCCGGACCTGCGCGGCCCGGCCGGCCAGGACCTGCGCGGTGTTCTGCCGGCTCGCCTGCACCGCCGGCACGATCGCCGCGATCAGCCCGCTGACCAGGCCGAGCGCCGCCACGCCGAGCACCGGCAGCCACGGCACGTCGGCCGGCCCGTGCGACCAGTCCAGTTCCCTGGCCGCGATCGACTCGACGAGCAGGCCGGGGCCGATGCCCAGGGCGCCCCCGAGCACGGCCGCCGCGCCGCCGAGCACCAGGCCGTCGGCCAGCACGATCAGGCGCAGGTGCCAGGGCGAGCCGCCCTGCGCCGAGATCACCGCCAGCTCCCTGCGCCGCCGCCGCAGCCCCACGGCGAACGCCGGCCCGGCCAGCAGCACGGTCTCCATGACGACGAGCACGATGATCACGCCGAGCTGGACCAGGTCGCGGGTGTTGGTCGGGTTCCCGCGGGATTCGTCCTTCTGGGCGTCGAGCACCGCGCGGGAGGTGACGCCGAGGCCCGCCTCATTGAGCCGCGAAATCTTCGACCGCAGGACCGGACCGGCGGTGTCGACCAGCCAGCCGCTGCTGTTGCCGTCGTTCTGGTGGTTGAGCAGACCCTCGGGCAGGGCGGTCAGCTCCAGGTTGCCGGGCCGGTTGGGGTGCTCGGCGACGCCGACCACCTTCGCGGTCCGGTCCGGCCGCCGCACGGTGAGCGTGTCGCCCACCCGGACGCCCAGGCCGGCCATCTTCGGCGAGATGGTCACCTCGCCGGGCGCGGCGGCGTAGCGGCCCTGCTCCAGGGTGCGCATCCCGGCCGTCATGGGGTCGCGCAGATCGACCTCCACGACGTCCGCCTGGTTGAAGCCGTCGGGCAGCCGGACGCTGGCCAGGCCCGTCTGGTAGCGCAGCAGGCGGCCGGGGAGCAGCGTGTTGATCTCCGCGGGCGTCCACGGCCGCTGCGCGCCGCCGCTCTTCGGCTGGTACGCGGAGTCGCCGGTGTCGTCCTGCCGGACCGGGGTGCGGTACGCGAAGGTGAGCAGGCGAGCGTCGGCCGCTCCTAACCGCGTGACCGCCCGCTCCTTCGGAGTGACGCTGGTCGTGGCGGCGCCGGTGAGCACCGCCGTGATCACCAGCACGGGCAGGCCGATCATCACCATGATCAGGGCGCTGCGGCCCTTGAAGCGCAGCGCGTCCCTGCGGGAGATCCGCAGGGCGGCGAGGAAGGCGCTCATCGCGAGCTCTCCATCCGCACCGCCGACGCCTCGGCGACCAGGCCGTCCCGCAGGTAGACCACCCGGTCCGCCCAGGCGGCGTAGCGCGGCTCGTGGGTGACCAGCAGCACCGCCGCGCCCTCGTCGCAGCGGTTGCGCAGCAGGTGCAGGATCTCGTCGCCGGTGGCCGTGTCGAGCGCGCCGGTCGGCTCGTCGGCCAGCAGCAGCCGCCGCTCGCCGACCAGCGCCCTGGCGATGGCCACGCGCTGGCGCTGGCCGCCGGACATCTCCTCGGGGAACCGGTCGGCGATCTGGTCGACGCCCACGTCGGCCAGGACGGCCAGCGCCTCCCGGCGGGCCTGCCCGGCGCGGACGCCGTCCAGCTCCCTGGGCAGCATCACGTTCTCGGCGGCCGTCAGGGACGGGATCAGGTTGAGGTCCTGGAAGACGTACCCGACGCTGCCGCGGCGCAGCGCGGCCAGGTCGCGGACCCCGGCCAGGTCGCGGCCCTCGATCCGGACCGTGCCCGACGTGGGCCGGTCGAGGCCGCCGGCCAGGTTGAGCAGCGTCGACTTGCCCGAGCCCGACGGGCCCATGACCGCGACGAGCTCTCCTTGTGCCACCTCCAGGCTCACGCCGCGCAGGGCGTGCACCTGGCCGTGCTCGCGGGTCACGTCCCGCAGCTCCACCACAGTCATCGGTTCTTCTCCTTGACAACGGCCTCGCAGTGGTCGAGCCAGCGCTGCTCGGCCTCGGCCTTGAAGATCATTGATTCCAGGACGAGCCGCTGGGCGAGGCCGTCACCGGCGGCCCTCTTGGCCCTGGTCAGGTCCTGGAGCGTGCGCATGGTCGCCATTCGCTGGGCCAGGATGACCGCGCCCACGTCCACGTCGGTGGCGGCGACGGCCATCGCGATCTTGATGGCGAGTTCGTCCCGAGGCCGGTCGGAGTGGTCGACGGGGGTGCTGAACCATCGCTCCAGTTCCTCCCGACCGGCCTCGGTGATCGTGTAGACGGCTCTGCCCTGCTCGTCGGCTCCGCCCGGCGCCACCAGGCCGTCACGTTCCAGGCGGGCGAGCGTCGTGTAGACCTGGCCGATGTTGAGCGGCCAGGTCGCCCCCGTCGACGCCTCGAACTCCACCCGGAGCTGATAGCCGTAGCGCGGTGCACTGCTCAGCAGGGCGAGCAGTCCGTGTCTGATCGACATGGATACTGAGTATGCATACTGAGTATGGCCGCCGCAACTGATCCGCGTATTCTGGACACGGAACGCCGTTCAGGCCGATACTCGGGACATGAGCTCCACCCAACCGCCGTTCCGCGCCTCCGACGGGGAACGCGACCGCGCGATCGACGAGCTCAAGCACCGGGCCGTGGAGGGCCGGATCTCTCACGACACCTTCGTCGGCCGGGTCGACCAGGCGCTGCGGGCGCGCAACCAGCACGAGCTCGACGAGCTGGTCGCCGACCTGCCGCGCCGGCCCACGATCAGGCAGCGGCTGACGGACGCCGTCTCGTCAGTGTCGGAACTCACCACCCGGTTGCAGGCGGCCTGGCGGCGGCCCCGGCTGCCCCGGCTGGCGCTGCCGGACGACGACCGGCTGCGTTACGTCGTGGGCCGGGGGTCGGCCTGCGACCTCGTCCTGTCGGACCTGACGGTGTCGCGCGTGCACGCCGAGCTGCGGCGGGAGGGCGACGGCGGCTGGCTGCTGGTCGATCTCGGCTCGCTCAACGGCACCCGGCTCAACGGGTGGCGGCTGGTGGGGCCCGTCCGGGTCAAGTCGGGCGACGAGATCTCCTTCGGCGACTGCGGCTTCCTCCTCGCCTCGGGCCACCCCTCCTCCTGACCCCCTGGCCGGCCCCCGCGTCCCGCCGAGCCGACTCCAGAAATACGGATATTTGCGGATTACACGGCGACTGCGCTGATTCATGCTCACATGCGATCCCCCAGTCCCTTGGAGACCACATGCGGCGCACCTCAGCCTCCCTCCTCGCGGGCACGCTCGTCGCGGCACTCGCGTGGGCGTCCGGCCCCTCCACACCGGCGGTCGCCCTCGACCCCTCGCCCGGCGTGGCCGACCTGACCCAGGACATCAATCAGATCCTCGGCGACTCCCGGCTCACGATCGCCAGGGCGGGCGTCGTCGTGAAGAGCGCCGCGAACGGCGAGCAGCTCTACGCCACCGACGCCGGCAAGCTGCTGACCCCGGCGTCCAACACCAAGCTGTTCACCTCGGCGGCGGCGGTGGAGACGCTCGGCCTGGACTACCGCTTCCCGACCACCGTGCTGAACGCCGGCCGCAAGGTCGGCTCGGTGCTCACCGGCGACCTCGTGCTGCGCGGCACCGGCGACCCGACCATGCTCGCCGAGGACTACGACGCGCTGGCGGCCAAGGTCGCGGCGGCCGGCGTCAAGGTCGTCACGGGCAAGCTGATCGCCGACGACACCTGGTTCGACGGCCAGCGGCTCGGCACCGACTGGGCCTGGGACGACGAGACCGCCTACTACGCGGCCCCGATCTCCGCGCTGACCGCCTCCCCCGACCGCGACTACGACGCCGGCTCGGTGATCGTCTCGGTCGCGGCCGACGGCGGCCAGGTCAAGGTCTCGACGACCCCCGCGACCGACTACCTGAAGATCGTCAACAAGGCGACCGTGGGCGCCGAGACCGACGTCCTCATCGAGCGGCAGCACGGCACGCGGACGGTCGTGATCACCGGCACGGTCGCCGACCCGTACCAGGAGTGGGTCGCGGTGGACGACCCCACGGCGTACGTGTCCTCGCTGTTCCGCAAGGCGCTGGCCGCGCACGGCGTACGCGTGCTCGGCCCGACGGCGACGGGCGCGGCTCCCGCCGGGGCGGCCGAGCTGGCCAGGCACGACTCGATGCCCCTGAGCGAGCTGCTGGTGCCGTTCCTGAAGCTGAGCAACAACATGCACGCCGAGATCCTCACCAAGGCCATGGGCCGTAAGGCCGCGAACCAGGGCACCTGGTCGGCCGGGCTGAAGGTCGCCACGGACTTCGCGAAGGCCAACGGCGTCCAGGTGATCAACATGCGGGACGGGTCGGGCCTGTCGCGCCGCGACGGCTTCTCGCCGGACTCGATCGTCCGGCTCCTGACCGCCGTACGGACCAAGCCGTGGTTCGGCACCTGGTACGAGGCCCTGCCCATCGCCGGCAACGCCGACCGTCTCACCGGCGGCACGCTGCGCAGCCGGATGCGGAACACACCCGCGGCGAACAACGTGCACGCCAAGACGGGCTCGCTGACCGGGGTGACCTCGCTGTCCGGCTACGTGACCAGCGCCGAGGGCGAGCCGCTGGTCTTCTCGATCATGCTGAACCAGTACCTGTCCGGCTCGCCGAAGGACATCGAGGACAAGATCGCCGTACGGCTCGCCCAGTTCTCGCGGGCGACGGCGACCGACGTCACCGCCCAGCTCAAGGCCGCCGACCAGGGCCCGGCGGGCGACCTGGAGTGCTCGTGGCTGAAGCCGGCCCAGTGCTAGCGGACCGGTGGACGACCCCGGCGGCCTCTGCGCTCCTGGGCAGCCATGCCCCTCCGACGCGCGGCGGCCTCCGGGCGCCCGGAGGGCCGCCGCGGTTCACCCGGCTCGACAGGATGGTCATCACGATCCGATCACCTGGAGCTCCAGATATAGTTCGCATTTTCACTACATAGCCGACATGGGCGCGCCAGAATTCGGATTCAACGCCGTGGCGAACCCCTGATCCCGGGAGCACCGGGCCGTCGCCGGCCCCACCCCCAAGCCGGTCGTCCCACCACAGGCCCGGCACGCTCCCCTCCCGGCGGGCCCGCGCCGCACGTCCCCCCGCACACCGGACCGCGGCCGGGCCCGCCCCCCTTTTTTTTGCGGGACCCGAAAAGACACGACAAAGGGGCCTGCCCCAGTGGGCAGGCCCCTTAGTCGCGCAGTTCAGCCGCTGAGGAATGACTTCAGCTGACGGCGCACTTCGTGTCTTTGCTCTTGATGCCGAGGATCTGGCTCAGGATGTCGCCGGTCTCGAGGACGAGCACGCCGCTGGTGCTGTTGTCGACCTCGCCACGGGCGAAGATGTTCTCGTCACCGCAGACGAAGAGAACCCGGCCCGGGTCCTCGTCGGAGTGAGGGACGAAGGCCATGTGAGGGGTCGCCGCTAGAGCGGAGCCGCCGACCATGACCATCCCGCCGACGAGCCCGGCCAGGATGAGCCCTTGTCTGAACATATCGATTCTCCTTGATACCTATCGACTACTCTCCGTAGCTATCGGGAGGAGATTTGCCCTAGGCCCTCTTTCAACAAACGCCGGTATTTCTGTCTTTACCAGCGAAAATACGCCGCTTGAGCGAAGGGGTGACACAGCGCGCCGTTCTTGACCGATCGGTGTACGCGGCAGAGGAATATCCGGGCCAGCCGTGACCGCGCACTGACGGGAGGCGTCAGGGAAGGGTGAGAACCACCGGACCGTCAGCGGTGATGGCCACCGTGTGCTCGACGTGGGCGCTCCTGCTGCCGTCGGCCGAGCACACCGACCAGCCGTCCTCGGCCATGACGTACTCGTCGTCGCCGCCCGCCATCAGGCTCGGCTCGATGGCGATCACCAGTCCGGGGCGAAGTCGCAGGCCGCGACCGGGACGGGCCTCGTTGGGCACGAACGGCGACTCGTGCATGGCCCGGCCGATGCCGTGACCGCCGAAGTCGTTCTGCATGCCGTAGCCGGCGCCGCGGCCGACCAGCGACATCGCGTGGCCGATGTCGCCCATCCGGCCCCCCGGCACGGCGGCCGCGATGCCCGCCGCCAGCGTCTCCTCGGCCACCCGGATGAGCTTGAGGTCGTCGGCCCGGCCGGGACCGACGGTGAAGGTGACCGCGCCGTCGGCGTGCCAGCCGTCGATGTGCGCGCCGAAGTCCACGCTCAGCACGTCGCCCTCGCGCAGCCGGTACGGCGTCGGCAACCCGTGCAGCATGACCCCGTTCACGGACGTGCACACCACCCCCGGGTACGGCATCGCCCCGAACGACGGGTGGTAGCCGAGGAACGACGACCGCGCCCCGGCCTCGTGCATGACCTCGCGGGCCACCTCGTCGAGCTGCAGCAGCGACACCCCGGCGGCGGCCCGCTCCCGGACGGCGGCGTGCACGTTGGCCACGACGCGGCCGGCCTCCCGCATGGCGTCGATCTCCCCGGCGGTCTTGAGCGTGATCACAGCGGCCTCCCAGCCTTCGGCGCGATAACTATACCGGTATTATTATCACGCTTCCCGGGAGCTCGCAGCCATCCCGCCGGCCGGTTGACTAATCACCCAGAGTAATCGTTATAGTGCTCAGAGTATGCGTTTCGGACGGTTCTCCATGCTCGCTCTGGCGCTCGCGGCTGGGGCCGTCGACGCGCTGAGCTTTCTCGCGCTCGGACAGGTGTTCACCGCGAACATGACCGGCAACGTCGTCCTGCTCGGCCTGGCGCTCGGCACCGGCGACACCTCGCACGTCATCCGCTCGGGAATCGCCCTGACCACGTTCTGCCTCGGCCTGGCGATCGGCTTCATCCTGCTACGCGGCACCACCCCCGCAGGCCGCGCTCCCCCATCCCCACAAACCACCACCCCACCCGCCCGCGCCCCGGCAAACCCCCAGCCCCACGAGCCCACGCCGCCCCCGGACCTGGCGCAGCCCCAGGCTCAGGAACCCGCGACGGCCCCGGACAACGACCGGGCGCAGGAGCCCGCGAGGGCCCGGAGCAGGGAACCGGCGGAAGGGCCGGACCGGGGACGCGCGGAGGCGCAGGCCCGCGAGCCCGCGGAGGGACCCGACGGGGAACACGCGGAGGCGCAGGGCCGGGATCCTGCGGCGGGGCCGGTGGGGGCGCCGGTGGGGGTGCCTGTGCGTCCGCTGGTGGTGCTGCTGGCGGAGTTGGCGCTGCTGGTGATGGTGGCGGCCGGATGGACGGCGCGCGTGCTGCCGCATCCGGCGCTGATCGCCGCCTCGGGAACGGCGATGGGCCTGCAGAGCGCGGTCACGCGCTGGGCGGGCGGTCCCGGGCTGTCCACGACCTACGTCACGGGCACGCTGACCAGCCTGGCGGGCCGGGCGGTCGGCCCGCGCTCGGGGATGCTGCGCCCGCTGGGGGTGGTGCTCTGCGTGGCCTCTGGCGCCGTCGCCGCGGCCGCGGCGCTGCGCGTGCACGCCGCCGTCACCCCGTTCATCGCCCCGGCCACGGTCGCGGCGGCCACCGCCGCCTGGGCCCTCACCACGACCCACCGCACAGAATCGCCCCCCAACGGCGGGCCGCCCCGGTAGCGGGGAGGCGGCCCTCCTGCGGCAACCCAGCACCGCACCCCGGACAGGGCGCGCCTTGCGACAGGTCAGCCCCCAGGCAGCACGCCTCGGCAGCTCAGCCCAGGAACGGCACGCCTTGAGACAGCTCAGCCCAGGAACCCCAGGCGGCGCACCTTCAGGCATGTCAGCCCGATGGGTCGGTGGGTTTGCGGTAGGTGAGGAGGTAGCGCCAGAAGAGCAGCCTGCGTAGGGAGAAGCCGGGCAGCAGGGACGCCGCTTCCCGCCGTACCTCTTCGAAGGACATGTCCGGCGGCCGCACCGGCGCGGGCACGGACCCGGCACGCGCCCCGCCCGCGCGCTCCCCCGCCGCCACCACCACCCGGGCCGCCGCGTTCACCGGTATGGCGGCCAGGCTCCACGCGAAGTCGGCGGCCGTCCGCTCGGCGTAGCAGCCGAGGACGGCCAGCACCCCGCCGGGCGCCAGCGCGTCCCGGAAGGCGGCCACGGTCCCGAACGGCATGTGGTGCAGGCTGGCCAGGCAGGAGATGTAGTCGTAGCGCCCCGCGGGCAGCTCCATGCGCGTGACGTCGGCGCACAGGAACCGGACCCCGCTCACCGGCGCCGACGAGGCGGCCTCGATCACCTCGGGCGCCGGATCGACCGCGTCGACCTCGATCCCGAGGCCCGCCAGCCGCCGCGCGAACCGGCCGGTGCCGCAGCCGACGTCGAGCGCCGTCCGGGCCCCGTCGGGCACGAGCCGCGCCATCGCCGGGTGGTAGTGATCGTTGTGATCGAAAGGCATCCTGGCATCATGCCATCGCCTCGCCGGAGAACCCCCCGAAAACGGGCGAAAAGCATCGCCCGCCCGCTGACCGTGCAGCGGACGGGCGACGTACGGCGAAAGGTCAGCCCTTCAGCCAGCTCATCATCGGACGCAGCTTCGCACCCGTCTTCTCGATCGGGTTCTCGACCAGCTCCTCGCGGTGACGCGTGAACTCCTTCTGGCCGCCGTCGAACTCCTCGACGAGCTGACGGGCGAAGGTGCCGTCCTGGATCTCGCCGAGGATGCGGCGCATCTCCTGACGGGTCTCGTCGGTGATGACGCGCGGGCCGCGGGTGTAACCGCCGTACTCGGCGGTGTCGGAGACCGACCAGTACATCTTGGAGATGCCGCCCTCGTACATGAGGTCGACGATGAGCTTCATCTCGTGGAGGCACTCGAAGTAGGCGACCTCGGGCTGGTAGCCGGCCTCGATGAGGGTCTCGAAGCCCGCCTTGATCAGCTCGGAGACGCCGCCGCACAGCACGGCCTGCTCGCCGAACAGGTCGGTCTCGGTCTCCTCGGTGAAGGTGGTGCGCAGCGCGCCGGCGCGGGTGCCGCCGATGCCCTTGGCGTACGACAGCGCCAGGTCGAGGGCCTTGCCGGAGGCGTCCTTCTCGACCGCGACGAGACACGGGACGCCGCGGCCGGCCTCGAACTGGCGGCGGACCAGGTGGCCCGGGCCCTTCGGGGCGACCATGCAGACGTCGACGCCCTCGGGCGCCTCGATGAGGCCGTAGCGGATGTTGAGGCCGTGGCCGAAGAAGAGCGCGTCCCCCTCGACGAGGTTGGGGGCGACGTGCTCGGCGTACAGGTGGCGCTGGATGTGGTCCGGCGCGAGGATCATGGTGAGGTTGGCCTCCTCCACCGCCTCGGCCGGGGTGACGACCCGCAGCCCGTCGTTCTCCGCCTTCTCGCGGCTCTTGGAGCCCTCGGGAAGGCCGACGCGCACGTCGACGCCGGAGTCACGCAGGGAGAGCGCGTGGGCGTGGCCCTGGCTGCCGTACCCCAGCACGGCCACGTGACGCCCCTGGATGATCGACAGGTCGGCCTGGTCGTCGTAGTAGATCTCGGTCACTTGAATAAAACCTTTCAGGCGGTACGGTCCAGTGCCCTGAGGGACCGGTCTGTGATGGAACGGGCGCCGCGGCCGATGGCCACCATGCCCGACTGGACGAGTTCTTTGATCCCGAACGGCTCAAGGACCTTGACGAACGCCTCAAGCTTGTCGGGAGTGCCGGTGACCTCGATGGTCACCGCGTCCGCCGCGACGTCCACGCAGCGGGCGCGGAAGAGGTTGACCAGTTCAAGAACGTGCGACCGGTTCTCGGCGTCGGCCTTGACCTTGATCAGCATGAGCTCGCGCTGAACCGACTGCGTGGGGTCCAGTTCGACGATCTTCAGGACGTTGACCAGCTTGTTGAGCTGCTTGGTGACCTGCTCAAGGGGCAGTTCCTCGACGCTCACCACGATCGTGATGCGCGAGATGTCGTCGTGCTCGGTGGGCCCGACGGCGAGCGAGTCGATGTTGAACCCCCGCCTGCTGAACAGTGCGGAGACACGCGCGAGAACACCCGGCTTGTTCTCGACAAGCACGGACAACGTGTGTCTACTCATCCTCGTTCTCCCACTTCGGCGCCATGTCACGGGCGATCTTGATGTCGTCGTTGCTGGTGCCGGCGGCGACCATGGGCCAGACCATGGCGTCCTGGTGGACGACGAAGTCGATCACGACCGGCACGTCGTTGATCTCCATGGCCTTCCTGATGGTCGCGTCGACGTCCTCGGCGCGCTCGCACCTCAGGCCCACACAACCATAGGCCTCCGCCAGCTTGACGAAGTCGGGGATGCGACGCGCGGTCTGCAGGTCGGTGTTGGAGTACCGCTCCTCGTAGAAGAGCGTCTGCCACTGGCGGACCATGCCGAGGTTGCCGTTGTTGATGACGGCGATCTTGACCGGCACGCCCTCCAGGGCGCAGGTGGCCAGCTCCTGGTTGGTCATCTGGAAGCAGCCGTCGCCGTCGATGGCCCACACCGTGGCCTCCGGCCGGCCCATCTTCGCCCCCATGGCGGCCGGGACGGCGAAGCCCATCGTGCCGAGGCCGCCGGAGTTGATGAACGTCCCGGGGTTCTCGTAGTCGATGAACTGCGCGGCCCACATCTGGTGCTGGCCGACCCCGGACACGTAGTAGGCGTCGGGCCCGGCGATGGCGCTCAGCCGCTCCATCACGTACTGGGGGGCCAGCGTGCCGTCCTCGAAGGTCTCGTAGCCCAGCGGGTAGGTCTCCTTGTAGCCGTTCAGGACGGTCCACCAGTCGGTGTAGTCGCCCTTCTGGCCGGCGGCCTGGATCGCGCCGACGAGGTCGCTGATGACCTCCTTGCAGTCGCCGACGATGGGCACGTCGGCGTGCCGGTTCTTGGAGATCTCGGCGGGGTCGATGTCGGCGTGCACGACCTTGGCGTGCGGCGCGAACGAGGCCAGGTTGCCGGTCACCCGGTCGTCGAAGCGCACGCCCAGCCCGATGATCAGGTCGGATCTCTGCAGCGCGCCCACGGCCGAGACGCTACCGTGCATGCCCGGCATGCCCATGTGCTGGGGGTGGCTGTCCGGGAACGTGCCACGGGCCATCAGGGTGGTGACGACCGGGATGCCGGTCAGCTCGGCGAGCTGCAGCAGCTCGGCCGACGCGCCGGCCTTGTGCACGCCGCCGCCGACGTACAGGACGGGCCGCTGGGACTCGGCGATCAGCTTGGCGGCCTCGCGGATCTGCTTGGAGTGCGGCCTGGTGACCGGGCGGTAGCCCGGCAGCTGCATGACGGGCGGCCAGCTGAAGGTGGTCTGGGCCTGCAACGCGTCCTTGGAGATGTCCACCAGCACCGGCCCCGGACGGCCGGTCGAGGCGATGTGGAACGCCTCCATGATCGTGCGCGGGATGTCCGCGGGATCGGTGATCAGGAAGTTGTGCTTCGTGATCGGCATGGTGATGCCGGAGATGTCGGCTTCCTGGAACGCGTCCGTGCCGATCATCGGCGCGGCGACCTGGCCGGTGATCGCCACGATCGGCACCGAGTCCATGAAGGCGTCGGCGATCGGCGTCACCAGGTTGGTGGCCCCGGGGCCGCTGGTCGCCATGCAGACCCCGACCTTGCCGGTGGCCTGCGCGTAACCCTCGGCCGCGTGGCCGGCGCCCTGCTCGTGCCGTACAAGCACGTGCCGGACCTTGGTCGAGTCGTAGAGGGGATCGTAGGCGGGCAGAATCGCGCCGCCCGGGATCCCGAACACGGTGTCGACTCCCACGTGCTCCAGCGCCCTCACCAGGGCCTGTGCACCTGTCATCCGTTCGGTCATCGGCTCGTTCCTTGCGTGGCTACTCACTTAAGGACATAAAAAATGCCCCTTCCCACCGGCGGGGGTGGGTCTGGGGCGGCGCGCAGGTCGGAGTGCTTCGCTATCGGCCTGCGCGCCGGCGAAGTACTACGAGAATCTCACTGCGAAGCATGGCTTACACCATAGCCGCTCAGAACGCCCCGATGTCAACTTGGCGGGACGCGAGTCTCAAACGGTGAGACTCGTCCGCATCAGACTGTCCACTCCGCGGGCCGCCATGGGACGCGCGACCAGGAAACCCTGCCCCCTGGTGCAGCCCATCTCGCGCAGCAGCTCAAGCTGCTCGGGCCGTTCGATGCCCTCGGCCACCACGGTGAGCCCGAGGTCGTGGCCCAGTCGCACGATCGTACGGGTGAGCAGGGTCAGCGTGTCGTCCCGGCCGAGCCCCGACACGAACGACGGGTCGATCTTGATCATGTCGACCGGGAGCTGCCGGAGGAAGGCCAGCGAGGCGTAGCCGGTGCCGAAGTCGTCGATCGCCAGCCGCACGCCCAGCGCGCGCAGCTCCGACAGCCGCCTGATGGTCTCCTCGGCGTCCTCGACGAGCATCTCCTCGATCACCTCAAGGGTGAGCGCGGAGGCGGGCAGGCCGCTCTCGGCCAGCGCCTGCTCGACGGTCTCGACGAAGCGGGGCGCGGTGATCTGCCGGGCCGACAGGTTGAGCGACAGGCCGATGTCCCAGGACGAGGCCCGCCAGGACGCCACCTCGCGGCACGCCTCGCGCAGGATCCACTCGCTCAGCGGCACGATCAGCCCGGTGTCCTCGGCCGGGCCGAGGAACTGCTCGGGCGGCACGAACACCGAGCCGCGCCACCACCGCAC
The DNA here is from genome assembly GCF_044465345.1 of Nonomuraea sp. NPDC049684. Taxonomy (NCBI): domain Bacteria; kingdom Bacillati; phylum Actinomycetota; class Actinomycetes; order Streptosporangiales; family Streptosporangiaceae; genus Nonomuraea; species Nonomuraea sp. NPDC049684. Next base: position 606,545 of record NZ_JBITLO010000004.1, read on the forward strand.
CAGCGCCTCGACCGCGGTCACCCGGGACGTGGCCAGGTCGACCACGGGCTGGTACTCGATGGCGAACTGCTGCTCGATGAGCGCCCGCTGCAGGTCGGCGGCCAGCTCCAGGCGGCGCACCACGTCGGCGTGCATCTGGGCGGCGAACACCTCGACCCGCCGCCCGCCCAGCTCCTTGGAACGCGCCATCGCCACATCGGCGTTGCGCATGAGGTCGCCGGCGGGCAGGCCGTCCTCGGTGAAGGCCACGCCCACGCTCGCGGTCAGCGCCACGTCGCGGTCGGCCACCCGGAACGGCTCCTGGGAGACCGCGCGCACCAGGCGCTCGGCCATGTCCACGGCCATCTGGGCGTCGCCGCCGGTCTCCACGAGCACGGCGAACTCGTCGCCGCCCCACCGGGCCAGCGTGTCGTCGGCGCGGACGGCCCCGCGCAGCCGCCGGGCGGCCTGGCCGAGCAGGTAGTCGCCGCTGGCGTGCCCCACCGAGTCGTTGACGGAGGTGAACCCGTCGAGGTCGAGGAAGATCACCGCGACGTTGCCGGACGTGCGGCCGGACAGCACCTCGCGGGTGCGCTCCTCGAAGTAGGCGCGGTTGGGCAGCCCGGTGACGCCGTCGTGGAAGGTCAGGTGGGCGACCTGGTTGCGCAGGGCCTCCTCGTCGCTGACGTCGCGGGTGGTGACGAGCATGAGGTCGTCGCCGCCGATGTGGCGGGTGGCGACGGACTCGGTGGGCCGCCAGGTGCCGTCGGCGGCGCGCACCCGGCAGGCGATCATGCAGGCGCCCGGCGCGGCGCCCTCCTCGTCGGTGGTCATGGCCCGCATCGCGGCCTGGATGCCCGGGACGTCCTCGGGGTGGATGTAGTCGAAGATCGAGCCGCCGACCAGCTCCTCGGGCGGGTAGCCGTACGTGACCTCGACGCCGGCGCCGATCTCGTGGACGACGCCCTCGTAGTCGCACAGCAGCACCACGTCGCCGGTGCTCTCGGCCAGCTCCCTGAGCTGCCGCTCGCCCAGCGAGACCAGGCCGCGCAGCCGGATGGACGCCGCCGAGAGCACGAACAGGCGTACGAGCAGGAGCAGCACCACGGAGACCGCGACCACCACGACGCCGGTCACCGGCTGCGCGGCCCGGGATCCCGCCAGGTGGGCCAGCAGCGTGCAGGCGGCCACGGCGACGAGCGCGAGCGGCATCATCGCGACCACGTTGCGCACGACCGGACCGCCGACCGGCCGCGCCCGCGGCCCCCAGGGCACGGCGGCCAGCAGCAGCAGCGCGACGGGCACGAGCATGACGGTCCACATGGGCGGCGCGTCGCCGGCCAGGCGGGCCATGGCGGCCGACAGGCCGCCGACGGTCATGGTGGCCAGCACGCCCACCCCGGCCAGGCCGAGCAGCCAGGAGCCGGCCCGGCTGGTGAGCACCGAGGGGATCACCCCGCAGGTGACGAGCAACGCGATCATCGGCGGCACCATGGCGAACGTGAACGTGGGCGCGTCGCCGGCGTCCTCGTAGTAGTGGCGCAGCGCCACCACCCAGCCGATGAGGAAGAGCGAGGCCGCGCACAGGTACGCGTCCGTGAGATGCCTCAACACGACCTTGGCCGGGAACCTGCGGTCGGCGGCGATCAGCGCGCCGCCCGCGATGATCACGGTGCCGAGCAGGACGAACAGGTCGGCGAAGCTGACGACGAAGCTGGTGGCGACCGCGCGGAGCGCCACGCCTGCGAGCCACACGACGGCGCCGCCGCCCATCCAGCGCGCGGCCATCGCCGTCGAGCGGTGTTCGGCCGACCTGACCGAGGCCACCAGCAGCGAGGCTGCGGCGACCAGGGCCGCCACACCGCCCGCCACGGCACCGGTCAGCACGGCCGGCCCGCCCGCGAGGAGCGCGGCGGCGAACGCCACCACTCCGGCCGCCCCTGCGGCGGCCAGCGGCGCCCGTGGATCACGCCAGCGGATCACAGTCGTTGCCCATCCTGTCTTGAACCCTGCACCAGTGACCGCCGAAGCCCGGCGGTCACATCGCCAGTGTGTGCGGTCGCGGATGCGCGGGTGGTGACAACGCCGATGTCGTCACCGATCTGATAACCACACAGACCAATTTCCGCCAAGAGTTCCTTGACAGCGAGTCAGGAACTCCCTGCAGACGCCACCGTACGCACGAAAGGTCACGGACCAGCCACGTTCCGGGATCCTCTCAATACGAGTCGGTAATGACGTTGATCAACTCTTCACCTGCGAGGTAGCGCCCGAGCTGCTCGCGGATCAGCCGGAGCGTGCGCCGCACGGAGGCGGGGGTGCTGCCCGCGATGTGCGGCGTGATCAGCACGCCCGGAGCGCTCCAAAGGGGGTGGCCCTCCGGCAGCGGCTCGGGCGCGGTGACGTCGAGCGCGGCGCGTAGCCTACCGGTTTTGAGCTCGGCGATCAGGGCTTCGGTGTCGACCACGCCGCCCCTGGCCGCGTTGACCAGGACGGCGCCGTCCTTCATGCGGGCCAGGAAGGCGGCGTCGACCATGCCCGCGGTGTCGGGCGTGGCGGGCACGAGCAGGACCACGACGTCGGCCGACGGCAGCAGCGCGGGCAGCTCCTCCATCGCGTGCACGCCCTCGCGCGCGCTCCTGGCCACCCGGACGACCTCGACCTCGAAGCCGCTCAGCCGCCGCTCGACCGCCGCGCCGATGGACCCGTGGCCGACGATGAGCACGGTGGAGTCGGCCAGCACGCCGGTGTGGTGGTAGGTCCACTCGCCGCGGCGCTGGGCGTCGGTGAACCCGGGGAACTCCCTGAGCACCGCGATCATCGCGCCGACCGCCCACTCGGCGGTGCCGGCGTCGTGCACGCCGCGGGCGTTGCACAGCACCACCCCTGCGGGCAGGTGCGGCCGGTACGGCTCCACCCCCGCGGTGACGGTCTGCACCAGCCGCAGCGAGCGCATCCGCGCCAGCGTCCCCGGCACGTCGGGCACCACGACCAGCGGCGGGATCCAGACCTCGACGTCCTCGACGCCGTCCGGCATGGCCGAGCCATCGTAGACAGTGCATTCGACGCCTGGAATGTCAGACAGGACATCCGCCGCCGCTTCGGACGGAACCCAGATCTTCATGCCGAGAACCTTACGACCCGCGGGGAAGTATGGAACACATGAGGAAGCTCTGGACGATCGTGCTCCTGGCCGCGCTCCCCGCCTGCTCGGCCGGCGGCCAGGCGCCGACGGCCGCGGACCCGACGGCCCCCGCCCCGGCGGCCTCCACCCCGGCGGCCCCGACGGCCTCGGTACCGACGGCCAGGGCGCCCCGCGCGCCCAAGGACGTGGCGACCGGCCTGGCCGTGCCGTGGGCGATCGCGTTCCTGCCCGGCGGGGACGCCCTGGTCACCGAGCGGGACACCGCCAGGCTGCTGCGCGTCACCCCGGCGGGCAGGGTCACCGAGGTCGCCCGGATCGCCGACGCGCGGCCCGGCGGCGAGGGCGGCCTGCTGGGCGTGGCGGTCAAGGACCGGCAGGTCTTCCTGTACTACACCGCCGAGCAGGACAACCGGATCGTCCGCTACCGGCTCGGCGGCGACGGCTCCGGCGGTCTGTCCGACGAGCGGCTCCTCGTGCAGGGCATCCCCAAGGGCGGCATCCACAACGGCGGCCGGCTCGCCGTCGGCCCCGACGGCTACCTGTACGCCACCACCGGCGAGACCGGCGACCGCGGCCTGGCCCAGCGGCGCGACTCGCTCGGCGGCAAGATCCTGCGCATGACCGTGGACGGCGCCCCCGCCCCCGGCAACCCGTTCGGCACGCTCGTCTACAGCTACGGCCACCGCAACGTCCAGGGCCTGGCCTGGGACACCGCGGGCCGCCTGTACGCCTCCGAGTTCGGCGCCGACACCTACGACGAGATCAACCTGGTCCGGCCGGGCGCCAACTACGGCTGGCCGGTGGTCGAGGGCAAGGGGAAGGACGCCAGGTTCGTCAACCCCATCGTCACCTGGTCCACCGGCGAGGCGTCCCCGTCCGGCATGGCGTACGCGGACGGCGCCCTGTGGGTGGGCACGCTGCGCGGCCAGCGGCTGTGGCAGGTGCCGCTGGCCCGGGACGGCTCGCCGGGCGCGCCCGTGGCCCACTACGCCGGCCGCTACGGCAGGCTGCGCGCGGTCACCGCGGCGCCCGGCGGCGGCCTGTGGGTGAGCACCAGCAACAAGGACGGCCGCGGCTCACCGCGCCCCGGCGACGACCGGATCCTGGCGGTCGCCACGTCCTAGCCGCACTGGCCTGGGCGTGCCGGCCTGGGCGTGCCGGCCTGGGCGTGCCGGCCTGGGCGTGCCGGCCTGGGCGTGCCGGCCTGGGCGTGCCGGCCTGGGCGTACTGGCCTAGCCGGCCGTGCCACAGGTGAGTGCGGTCTGCGGCCGGTACTTGGTGACCAGTTTCTTGTCCTTCTTCACGATCTCGCCGTCCTTGTGGAACACGCGGGTGACGTCGATCGTGAAGCCCTGCTGGCCGGTGGCGGGCACGCAGCCCGGCTCGGCGCTGGTCGCCCGGCCGAACGGCTTGAAGTCGCGCCGCTCGGACTCGACCGCCTCGACCTTGTCGTACCGCTTGGTGCTCCACAGGGTGACGCTGACCGTCGTGGCGGTGGTGGCGGTCTTGATCAGCACGCCGTACTCGGAGTCGTTGCGCCACTTGAGGTCGCGGTCGGGGTAGAGCAGCGCCACGTCGCGCCCGGCCGGGTAGGAGGGCGCGTAGTAGTCCATGGGCTCGTGCTCGACCAGGTCGAAGCCGCCGAGGAAGGCCGCGTTGTACATGGTGGTGGCGAACTGGGAGACGCCGCCGCCGACGATGTCCACCATCCGGCCGCCGACGATCTGGCCGGCCCGGACGTAGCCGTCCTCGATCGTGCGCTCGCCGGTCACCTCGTTGAGCGAGAGCGTCTCGCCCGGCTTGACCAGCCTGCCGTCGAGCTCCTGGGCCATGCGGCGGATGTTGGTGACGCGCGGCGGGCAGCAGTCGAAGGTCGTGCTGAAGGTGCCGACGTTCTCCTTGATGCCGAGGCCGCGGATCTGGCTCGTGGTGACCTCCGGGGTGACCACGCCCAGCTTGACCTCGACGGTCCGCGGGCCCGTGGAGGCGAGCAGCTTCTCGACGTCGCGGGCCAGCAGCTTGGCGTTCACGCCGCGGCCCTTGCGCGCGGGCACCAGCACCGGCTTGTCGCCGACGATCTGGTACGTCGCGTCGCGCGGCTGCTGGGTGGCGTCCACGAGGCTGTTCTCCACCGGCGCGAGCGCGGCCTCGGCGTCGAACTCGGGGACGAGCCCGCCGTCGCCGTCCGGCACGTAGGTCAGGTGGGCGGCGATCATGGCGGGGGTGAGCTGGGCCTGCTTGCCGGCAAGGGTCAGCGTGACGGGCGCGGAGACGGCCTTCCTGGCCGCGGCCAGGGCCGACTCTACGCTCTCGGCCGAGGTGGCGGGCTTGGCCGGGCGCATGGAGAGCACCACGGCGCCGCCGCCGCGCAGGAACGCCTCGCCGATCCGGCGCACGGCGTCGTCGCGGTCGAGGAGCACGCCCTCCTCGGGCATGCGGGCCTTGGGCTCCAGCCCCGAGAAGGTCACCCTGCCCTCGCGGGCCTGCTTGTCCACGCCTTCCGCCAGGCCCTCGACGGTCCTGGTGAGCTGGGAGGAGTCGATGGTGATCTTGGGCGGGACGTCGGTCGTGCCGGTCAGGCCGCGCCAGACCTCGACCGGGCCGGGGAAGCCGCTGGGGGCCTGGCCGATGGTGCCGACCACGTCGAGTTCGAGGCCGGCCTCGTCGGGCTGGACGGTGTCCTTCTTGCCGTTGATGTTCACCGTGACCGGCCGGCTGAGCCTGGGGCCCAGCTCGGTGCGCAGCTTGTCGGCCGCCTGGGTGACGGTCAGGCCGCCGATCTCCACGCCGCCCACCCGGGTGCCGCGCAGCACGGCTCCCGACATCATCACGGCCGGCACCACGTACGCCAGCGTGGCCAGGACGAGCACCAGCACCAGCACCCCGGGCAGCAGGCGGCGCCGGCGGACGGGCTCCGGCTCGAAGGCGGGCGACCGGTCGCCGCCGCTCCCCCCGAACACGGGGGCGGGTCCGGCGGGGTCCTTGTCCTTCATCGGCCACGGCTGCGCGGGCGGCGCCTTCGGTGGCAGCGCGCCCCCGGTCTGACCGCCGGGCGCGCTCGGTCCTGGGGCCGGCCGGGGCTCCTGCTGGTCCTGCGGGCCGAAGATGTCACGGGACACGCCCGGAGGTAATCCTTCGATCCGCGGCTTCTTGGAGACACCCGACGTGGGCATCGGCACCGAGGCGAACGGGTCCGTCGGTGATTCGATCGGTCCGGCGTTTCGCACGCCTCAATCTCCTCCCGGTCCGCAGCCAAGTCTCAGGCAACAGTAAGGCACGAGTATCCGACTATGTCACCAGAAACGAATACGGAAGTGTGTCAACCTAGCCACCGGTAGCGATGTTCCGGCCGTCCGGCGGTGCCGTACCTGGGGTGGAGCTCGGCCCGGCCGGACGCGCACAGGTGCTCCAGGTACCGCCGCGCGCTCACCCTCGACAGGCCCGTGAGCTCGGCCGTCTCGGCGGCCGACAGGTCGCGCCCGGCCTCGCGCAGCGCCTGCGCCACCAGCGCGCAGGTGGCCGGCGACAGGCCCTTGGGCACCGGGACGGGCTGCTGGGGCGCGCCGAACAGGCGGTCCACGTCGTCCTGGCGGGCCTGGGGGCCGATGGCGGTGAGCCGCCTGCGGGTGTCGGCGTACTGGCGCAGGCGTTCGGTGAGCGCGGCGGCGGTGAACGGCTTGATCAGGTAGTTGACCGCGCCGCCGCGCATGGCCTCCCTGACCGTGGCGACGTCGCGGGCGGCGCTGATCATCAGGACGTCCACGTCGTCGATGGCCTTGAGCACCTCCAGGCCGGACAGGTCGGGCAGGTAGATGTCGAGCAGCACCAGGTCGGGCCGGAGCTCGGCCACGGCGGCGAGCGCGTCGGCCCCGGTGTGCGCCACGGCGACGACCTCGAAGCCGGGCACGCGGGCGACGTACCCGCTGTGGATCCGGGCGACCATGAAGTCGTCGTCCACCACCAGGACCCGTACGTCGTTCACGCCCGGGCCTCGGCGGGCAGCAGGGCGGTGAAGACGGCGCCGCCGGCGTTGCGCACCCGGACCCAGCCGCCGCGGCGCAGGCACGCCTGCCGGGTCAGCGCCAGGCCCAGGCCGCGCGGCCCCGACAGGGCGGCCTTCGTCGTGAACCCCTCCCTGAAGACCTCCTCCACCAGCTCGGGGGTGATGCCGGGCCCCGAGTCGCCGACGCGGACGTGCAGGCCCTCGGCGTCGGCCACGACCGAGACCTCGATCGTGCCGCCCGCGCCGTCGAGCGCGTCGATCGCGTTGGCGACCAGGTTCCCGACCACCAGGACGGCGTCCTGCGGGTCGCCGAGCGCGCCCTCCGGCACGGCGGAGTCCTCGGCCAGCACCAGCCGCGCCCCGCGCTCGGCCGCCTCCGCCGACTTGGCCAGCAGCAGCGCGGCCAGCGTGGGGTCCTGGACGCGTTCGCGCAGGCCGGTGGCGTACGCGCCGGCCGTGGTGCGGGTGATGAAGCCGATCGCGGCCTCGTGCTCGCCGAGCTCCAGCAGGCCGACGACGGTGTGCATGCGGTTGGCGAACTCGTGGGCCTGGGCGCGCAGGGCCTCGGTGGCGCTGCTGGTGTCGTCCAGCTCGCGGGCCAGGCGGACCAGCTCGGTGCGGTCGCGCAGGGTGACGACCCAGCCGCGGTGCCGGCCGCGTACCGCGACCGGGGTCCTGTTGAGCACCAGCACGCGCTCGCCGTGCAGCACCACGCGGTCCTCGCCCGGGTCGGCGCCGGTCAGCACGTCGCGCATGCGCTCGGAGACCGGCATGCTCGTCACGTCGGTCCCGAGGTCGCCGAGCAGGTCGCGGGCCGCGTCGTTGACCAGCGTGACCCGTCCGGCCAGGTCGAGGGCGAGCACGCCCTCCTTCACGCCGTGCAGCACGCCCTCGCGCTGCTCCAGCAGCGCGGCGATCTCGCGCGGCTCCAGCCCGAACGTCTGCCTGCGCACCCGGGCGGTGATCAGTGCGGCCAGCGCCAGGCCGGCCAGCAGCACGGCCAGCGCGGTCCAGATCAGCGGCGGCAGCGCGCCCCCGAGCTGGCCGGTGACCGTGGTCTGGAGCACGCCGACCGACACCAGGCCGATGACGTTGCCGTATTCGTCGCGGATGGGGGTCTTGCCCCGGACCGTGGTGCCGATCGTGCCCGTCTCGGTGCCGACCCAGCTCCGGCCCGTACGCAGGACCGCGGTGCCGTCGGTGGACAGCCGCTTGCCGATCAGGGCGGCGTTGGGATGGGCGTAGCGCTTCTGCTCGGCGTTGGCGATGGCCACGTAGTCGGCTCCGGTCTCGTGCTGGACGCTGAGCGCCAGCGGTTGCAGCACCGACTCCGGGTTCTCCAGCCGGAAGGCGTCGCGCACCTGCGGAAGGGCGGCCACCGACTGGGCGATGGCCAGGGCGCGCTGCTGGTGCAGCGCGTCGAGCTGCTCCCTCGTGTGCCCCGCCCACACGCCTGCCGTGCCGCCGACGGCGAGCAGCACGATCACCATCTGGAGCACGAACAACTGGGTGCCGAGGGGGGCGTCGGTAACCCTGCGCACGCCCACATGGAAACAAAGCCAGGTCACGGCCAGGTCGCGACCAATACGACCACTATGACGGCAATCGCCCAAAGCCTCGACCAGGCGGGGAACGGGCATCACCATCGCAGGCCAACGACTGTGCGAATCCCCCCTTGGAGTGATCATGCGCTTGCGCGTATTCGCCGCCGCCCTGGCGGCACTCTCCGTCGCCGCCCTGTCCGGCTGCGGCGAGACCGGCGCCTCCGGCGGCGACGGCTCCCTGCGGATCATGGCCCCCGCGGCGGCCGGCGGCGGCTGGGACCAGACCGCCCGCACGGCCGAGCAGGCGCTCAAGACGGCCGACCCCAAGCGCAAGGTCGAGGTCTACAACGTGCCGGGCGCGGGCGGCACGATCGGCCTGGCCCAGCTCGCCGGCGAGAAGGGCAACGGCAACCTGCTGATGACCATGGGCCTGGTCATGGTGGGCGCGATAGAGCAGAACAAGTCGAAGGTCACCCTGGCCGAGACCACCCCCATCGCCAAGCTGACCGAGGAGTACGAGATCGTCGTGGTCCCGGCCGACTCCCCGTTCAAGACGCTGGCCGACCTGGTCGCCGCGTGGAAGGCCGACCCGGCGAAGGTCTCCGTCGCGGGCGGCTCGGCGGGCGGCACCGACCACATCGTGGCCGGGCTGATGGCCAAGGCCGCGGGCGTGGACCCCAAGCAGGTCAACTACATCGCCCACTCCGGCGGCGGCGAGGCGCTGAACGCGCTGCTGGGCAGCAAGGTCAGCGCGGGCATCTCGGGCGTCGGCGAGTTCGCCGAGCACGTGAAGTCCGGCAAGCTGCGGGCGCTGGCCGTCAGCAGCGGCTCGCGGGTGGCCGGCCTCGACGCGCCGACGCTGAAGGAGGGCGGCCTTGACGTCGAGCTGGCCAACTGGCGCGGCTTCGTCGCCCCCGGCGGCCTGGACGACGCCGCCAGGAAGTCCCTCACCGACCTGGTCACCAAGATGCACGACTCCCAGCCCTGGAAGGACGCCGTCGCCAAGAACGGCTGGATCGACTCCTTCCAGACCGGGCAGCAGTTCGCCGACTACCTGAAGTCCGAGGAGACCAAGGTCAAGGGCATCATCGCCGAAATGGGGCTCGTGTCCTGATGGCTCGCCGGTGGCGGCCCGAACTCGGGCTGGCGGTCGTGGTGCTCGGGCTGGGCGTATTCGTGATGGTCGGCACGCTCGACGTCTCGGCCGCGGCCTCCCAGCTCGGCCTCGGGCCGCGCTTCTTCCCCATGCTGGTCGGCGCGGCCATGGTGCTGATCGGTCTGTTCTACGTGATCGACGTGCTGCGCGGCGGCGCCGGCGACCCCGAGGAGAGCGAGGACGTGGACGCGGACGCGCCCACCGACTGGCGCAGCGTCGGCCTGGTCAGCGGCGTCTTCCTGGCCTTCGCCACGCTCCTCGACGTGCTGGGCTGGGTCATCGGCGCGAGCCTGCTGTTCTTCGGCCTGTCGGTCGTGCTCGGGGCCGAGCACAAGCTGCGGGCCGCCGTGGTGGCCGTGGTCCTCGGCGTGACGACGTACCTGCTGTTCGTCAAGGGGCTCGGCGTCTCGCTGCCGGCCGGCCCGCTGGGCGGGGTGATCTGAGATGGGCTCGTTCCAGCTCCTCATGGACGGCTTCGCCGCCGCCCTCACCCCCGTCAACCTCCTGTACGCCCTGATCGGCGTCACCCTCGGCACCCTGGTCGGCGTGCTGCCCGGCATCGGGCCCGCGATGACCGTGGCGCTGCTGCTGCCGATCACCTTCACCGTGCCGCCGGCCAGCGCGTTCATCATGTTCGCCGGCATCTACTACGGCGGCATGTACGGCGGCTCGACCACCTCCATCCTGCTCAACACGCCCGGCGAGTCGTCCTCCATGATCACCGCCCTGGAGGGCAACAAGATGGCCAGGCGCGGGCGGGCGGCGCAGGCCCTGGCCACGGCGGCGGTCGGGTCGTTCGTGGCGGGCACGATCGCCACCGCGCTGCTGGTGGTGGCCGCGCCCGCCGTGGTGAGCTTCGCGATCTCGTTCGGTCCCGAGGACTACTTCGCGCTGGCGATCCTGGCCTTCACCGCCGTGTCGTCGGTGCTGTCCCGCTCGGTCGTGCGCGGGCTGGCCTCCCTCGGGCTGGGGCTGGTGATCGGGCTGATCGGCATCGACCAGCAGACCGGTCAGGCGCGGCTCACGCTGGGCGTCCCGCAACTGCTCGACGGCATCGACGTGGTGATCGTCGCGGTCGGCCTGTTCGCGGTCGGCGAGGCCCTGTACGTGGCCTCCCGGCTGCGGCACGCCGCCCCCGAGGTGGTGCCCGTGGGCCGGGCGTGGATGGGCCGCGCCGACTGGCGGCGCTCCTGGCTGCCGTGGCTGCGCGGGACCGCGCTCGGGTTCCCGTTCGGCGCGCTGCCCGGCGGAGGTGCGGAGATCCCCACGTTCCTGTCGTACGCGGCCGAGAAGCGCCTGGCCAAGGGCATCGCCAAGGAGGAGTACGGCAAGGGCGCCATCGAGGGCGTCGCGGGCCCGGAGGCGGCCAACAACGCCTCGGCCGCCGGGACCCTGGTCCCGCTGCTCACGCTGGGCCTGCCCACGTCGGCCACGGCCGCCATCCTGCTGGCCGCCTTCCAGCAGTACGGCCTCCAGCCCGGCCCGCAGCTCTTCGACCACAACCCGGCGCTGGTGTGGGCGATGATCGCCTCGCTGTTCGTCGGCAACACGATGCTGCTCGTGCTGAACCTGCCGCTGGCGCCGCTGTGGGCCCGCGTCCTGCGCATCCCCCGGCCGTACCTGTACGCCGGGATCGTGCTGTTCGCCGCGCTCGGCGTCTACGCCCTGAACGGCACCGTCGTGGACCTGTTCGTCCTGTACGTCCTCGGCCTGCTCGGGTTCTCCATGCGCCGCTTCGGCCTGCCCGTCGCGCCCGCGGTGATCGGCATGATCCTCGGGCCGATGGCCGAGATCCAGCTCCGTCGCGCGCTCGCCATCGGCGCGGGCGACGTGGGGGTGCTGGTCCGCAGCCCGATCGCCGCCGTGCTCCTCGCCCTGGCCCTGCTCGCGCTGCTCACGCCGGTGTTGCGGCGGCTGATGGCACGCCGGGGCGTCGATGCGGTCACACCCGTGTCACGCGAGGACTGACCGGCCCGCCCGCCGGGAACGTCGCCCGGTGGTTCTTGGGACCCGCCTTCCGCCGGCACGACACGCGGAAGGCACGGCGCCCCTTCGGCGCCCCTTCGGTGGCCCCTTGGTGGCCCCTCGGTGGCCCCTCGGTGGCCCCGCCGATATGTCCGGATCGGCGGGACCACCAGGGCTCCGCCGCACGTGCGCGGATCCGCGGGACCGCCAGGGGCCCCGCGGATGAACCGCGCCTACTCCGAGACGCCCAGCTTCTCCAGGATGAGCTGCCGGGCGCGGGCCGCGTCGGCCTTGCCGCGGCTGGCCTTCATCACGCCGCCCACCAGCGCACCGGCGGCGGCGACCTTCCCGGACCGCACCTTCTCGGCCGCGTCCGCGTTGTCGGCCAGCACCTGGTCGATGATCGCCGACAGCTCGCCCTCGTCGTTGACGATCTGCAGGCCGCGCGCCTCGACCACCTCGTCGGGCGTGCCCTCACCGGCCAGCACGCCTTCGAGCACCTCCCGGGCGAGCTTGTCGTTGAGCGCGCCCGAGGCCACCAGCTCGGTGACCCTGGCGATCTGGCCGGGCGTGATGGGCAGCTCGGCCAGCGCGACGCCGCTCTCGTTGGCGCGCCGCGCCAGCTCGCCCATCCACCACTTGCGCGCGTCGGCCGCCGGGGCGCCGGCCGCGACCGTGGCCTCGACCAGGTCGATCGCGTCGGCGTTGTGCATGGCCTGCATGTCGAGGTCGGACAGACCCCACTCGGCCTGCAGCCGCTTGCGCTTGACCGACGGCAGCTCGGGCAGCGCCGCCTTCAGCTCGGCCACCCACGCCGGGTCGGGCTCGATCGGCACCAGGTCGGGCTCCGGGAAGTACCGGTAGTCCTGGGCCTCCTCCTTGGACCGGCCGGACGTGGTGGTGCCGGTGTCCTCGTGGAAGTGCCGCGTCTCCTGGATGATCTTGCCGCCCTCGGCGAGGACCCCCGCCTGGCGCTCGATCTCGCTGCGCACCGCCCGCTCGACGCTGCGCAGCGAGTTGACGTTCTTGGTCTCGGTGCGGGTGCCCCACTCCGACGCCCCGCGCGGCATGAGCGAGACGTTGACGTCGCAGCGCAGCGAGCCCTCCTCCATGCGCACGTCGGACACGCCGAGCGAGCGCATGATCTCGCGCAGCTCGGTGACGTACGCCCTGGCCACCTCCGGCGCGAGCCGGTCGGTGCCCGGGATGGGCTTGGTGACGATCTCCACCAGCGGGATGCCCGCGCGGTTGTAGTCGACGATCGAGTAGTCGGCCCCGTGGATGCGCCCGGTCGCGCCGCCCACGTGGGTGGACTTGCCGGTGTCCTCCTCCAGGTGCACGCGCTCGATCTCGATGCGCACGGTCTCGCCGTTGACCTCGACGTCGACGTAGCCGTCGAAGCAGAGCGGCTCGTCGTACTGGGAGATCTGGTAGTTCTTCGGCATGTCCGGATAGAAGTAGTTCTTCCGGGCGAAGCGGCACCATTCGGCGATCGAGCAGTTCAGCGCCAGGCCGATGCGGATCGTCGACTCGATGGCCATGGCGTTGGCCACCGGCAGCGAACCCGGCAGCGCCAGGCAGGTCGGGCAGACCTGGGTGTTGGCCGGGGCGCCGAAGGCGGTCTTGCAGCCGCAGAACATCTTCGACTTGGTGCCGAGCTCGACGTGCGTCTCCAGCCCGAGCACCGGCTCGAACCTGTCGAGCGCTTCGTCATAGACCATGGTCATAGCGACGGGGCCTCCTTCAGCAGCGGGCCGCCCCAGCGGCTCTCCAGGGCCTTCTCGACGGCGGCGCCGACGCGGTAACAACGGTCGTCGGCCAGAACCGGGGCCATGATCTGCAGGCCGACCGGCAGGTTGTCCTCGTCGGCCAGGCCGCACGGCACCGAGATGGCCGCGTTGCCCGCGAGGTTGGACGGGATGGTGCACAGGTCGGCGAGGTACATCGCCATCGGGTCGTCGGTGCGCTCGCCCAGCCGGAACGCCGTCGTCGGCGTGGTCGGCGAGACCAGCACGTCGACCTGCTCATAGGCCGCCTCGAACTCGCGCGAGATGACCGTGCGTACCTTCTGCGCCTGGCCGTAGTAGGCGTCGTAGTAGCCGCTGGACAGCGCGTACGTGCCCAGCATGATGCGCCGCTTGACCTCGGGGCCGAACCCGGCCGCCCTGGTCAGCGCCATGACCTCCTCGGCGCTGCGGGTGCCGTCGTCGCCGACGCGCAGGCCGTAACGCATGGCGTCGAAACGGGCCAGGTTGGACGAGCACTCCGACGGCGCGATCAGGTAGTACGCCGGCAGCGCGGTCGTGAACGACGGGCAGGACACCTCGACGACCGTGGCGCCCAGCGACTCCAGCAGCTTGACGACCTCGTGGTAGCGGGCCAGCACGCCCGGCTGGTAGCCCTCGCCGGCGAACTCCTTGACCACGCCGATGCGCATGCCGGACACGTCGGGGTTCCTGGCCGCCTCGACGACGCTCGGGACCGGCGCGTCGACCGAGGTGGAGTCCATCGGGTCGTGCCCGGAGAACGCCTCCTGCAGCAGCGCGGCGTCGAGCACGTTCCGCGCGAACGGCCCCGGCGTGTCGAGCGAGCTCGCGAACGCGATCAGCCCGTACCGGGACGAACCGCCATAAGTGGGCTTCATGCCCACGATGCCGGTGACGGCGGCGGGTTGCCGGATCGAGCCGCCGGTGTCGGTGCCCGTGGACAGCGGCGCCTCGTACGCGGCGACGGCCGCGCTGGACCCGCCGGACGAGCCGCCCGGGATCCGGTCCAGGTCCCACGGGTTGCGGGTGGGGTGGTAGGCGGAGTTCTCCGTGGAGGAGCCCATGGCGAACTCGTCGAGATTCGTCTTGCCGAGGATGACCAGCCCGGCCTGGCGCAGGCGCGCGGTCACGGTCGCGTCGTACGGCGGCCGCCAGCCTTCGAGGATCTTGGACCCGGCCGTGGTCGGCATGTCGCGGGTGGCGAAGATGTCCTTGTGCGCGACCGGCACCCCGGCCAGCGGCCCGAGCTTCTCGCCCGCACGCAGCCGGGCGTCGACCGCCCGCGCCTGCTCAAGGGTGGTCTCCCGGTCGACGTGCAGGAACGCCTGGACCTTGGGCTCCACCTCGGCCATGCGGTCGAGGTGCGCCTCGGCCACCTCGGCGGCCGACACGTCGCCCGCGGCGATCATCGCGCCCAGCTCGGCGGCGGTCTTGCGGATCAGACTCATGCCTCCTCCCCGAGGATGCGCGGCACACGGAAGCGGTCGTCCTCGACGGCGGGAGCGCCGGAAAGGGCCTGCTCAGGCGTCAGGGACTGTCGCACCTCGTCGGCACGGAAGACATTGGTCAGCGGAAGCGCGTGCGACGAAGGCGGCACGTCCTCGGCGGCGACCTCGGCCACCTTCGCGACCGACTCGATGATGGCATCGAGCTGGGTGGCGTAGTGGTCGAGCTCGTCGTCGGTGAGCGCCAGCCTGGACAACCGGGCCAGGTGCGCGACCTCGTCGCGGGTTATGGCGGACATGAGTCGTTGAACCCGTTTCGTGGATGGAGTTTGGGACACTGCCATCCTAGGGGGCTTGACGCCGCAGGCCCGAACCCTTAACCCGCTGGAAACACACTCATCCGTAGAGCTGGTCCAGGCCGATCGTCAGCACGTCGCTCTCCTGGGCCGGCGATGCCTCGAATCCGGCTCCGCCGTAGCAGACCAGTTTGGCGTCCCGCACGTCGAACCCCTTGGCGTCGAGCAGGTCCCGCGCCCTCCTGAGCCGGGCGACGTGCCGGGGCCCCATGACCTTGCCCCACTTCACCTCGCCCAGCGACAACACCCGCTTGCGCTCGCCGCGCATGGCGGGCGCGAAGACCGCGACGTCGATCTGGATCTGCTCGTGCCGTACGGGATCGACGACGATCCCCGCGCCGATCTCGCCCGGTGAGTCTCCCAGCACCTCGGGTTCCAGCAGGTGGAACTGACGGCACATCTCCTCGAAGTGCGGGCCGAGCACCTGGTCGCGGAAACCGGCCCGGCCGTCCTGCCACACGAACTCGGCCCGGCCGCTCTCCAGCGGCCCCCACTGGGGTCGCATCACGACCTCGTAGAAGTGGATGAGCGGCTCACACACGCGGTAGACCGATCGCGAGGAGCGGAAGACGTCCACCTCCCTGCGGAGCAGGTTGCTGTCCTCCAGCACGTTGAGGTGATGGCCGATGTCGGACGCCTTGCGCCCCACGTAGCTCGCGATGCCGCCCCGGGTGCCGTTCCCGGTGGCCACGGCCGCCAGCACGGACTTGTACATGGCGGAGTCCCGCACCTCCGCCTCCTCCTCGAGAAGGTAGCGGGCCTCCTTGAAGAGCGGGGTCGAGGGCGAGAGCACCGTGCGCCGCACCCAGTCGTCGAAGTCCTCCAGGCTCTCCGGCCTGTCGTCGTTGGCCAGGGGCAGGTACGCGGGGGTCCCGCCGGCGACCGCGTGCACCTTCACGGCCAACTGCGGATCAGTGATCCCCCAGTACCGCGCGGCGAGGCGGTAGTCGAACGGCCGGATCGTGAGTTCCATGGAAGCCCGCCCCCTCAACGGCGCGTTGCCCGCCAGGAGCCGGCCCATCACGGACATCGCCGAGCCGCACAACAGCAGGGACGCCGGCACTTCGTCGAAGACGGCCCGGTCGACGGCCTGCTGGATGATCGAGGGCAGGGCCGGCGACGCCTTGCTGAGGTAGGGGAACTCGTCGATCACCATGAGAGCGCGGCGCTCGGCGCTGACGGCGAAGAGCTGGCCGATCGCCTCGTCCCAGGTCGTGAAGCGGAACGGTGCCGAAGCGCCCACGTACCGGGCCAGAGCGGCGGCGAACAGGTTCAGCGACTCGGTCGGGGTGCCCTCCGTCGCGCCGAAATAGAAGCCGCCCGTCTTGCGCGCGAGCGACTCGACCAGGAACGTCTTGCCCTGGCGGCGCCTGCCGCTGACGACGCCGAGCCGGGGCCGGGGCCCGACACGCTCGACGAAGGCGGACAGGGCCTCCCATTCGGAGTCGCGCGCGAAGATCCGTTCAGGCTTCGGGATCAAGGCGCCCTAGACATCGAACTGTATTTCGTCGAAGTGTACTTCGACGAAATACAGTTCTGTAGCGACTCAGGCCGTCTGGGTGACCTCGCTCTGGTAGCCGACCTCGATCGCGGGCGCCACCTCGCAGCGGCCCATGAGCCAGGCGGTGGCCTCGGCGGCCGGCATGGGCTGGCAGAACAGCCAGCCCTGGCCCAGGTCGCAGCCCATCTCGGCCAGCCGCAGCGCGACGTCGTCGGACTCCACGCCCTCGGCCACCGAGCGCAGGCCGAGCGAGCGCACCAGGTCGACGATCGAGCGGACGATGCGGTCGTCGTCCTCGGACTCGGCGATGCGGCGGACGAACGAGGCGTCGATCTTGACCTCGGAGACCGCCAGGCGCTGGAGCCTGATCAGCGAGGAGTAGCCGGTGCCGAAGTCGTCGAGGGACAGCGGGACGCCGAGCGTGGCCAGCGCCTTGATGGTCTCCTGGGTGTAGGCCTGGTCGCCGGTCAGGATGCGCTCGGTGACCTCCAGCTGGATGGCGGCGGGCGGCAGGCCGTACCGGGTCAGGCCGACCTCCAGCTGCTCGGGCAGCGCCGCGTCGAGCAGGTCGCGGGCGGAGATGTTGACCGAGATCTGCATCTGCAGGCCGGTGTGCCACCAGCGGGCGGCCTGTTCGAGCGCGGCCTCGATGACGTACTCGGTGAGCTGGCGCATCAGGTACGTCTGTTCGGCCAGCGGGACGAAGTCCGACGGCGGGATCGGCCCGTGCACCGGATGGCACCAGCGCAGCAGGGCCTCCACCCCGGTCACCGCGCCGCCGGCCAGGCTGACCTTGGGCTGGTAGTGCAGTTGCAGCTCGCGGTTGTCGATGGCGCGGCGCAGGTCGCCCAGCAGGTTGAGCCGTTCGGGCGAGTTGCGGTCTTTGTCGGGCTGGTAGAGCTCTACCCCGGTACGCCCTTCCTTGGCCAGGTACATGGCCACGTCGGCGCGTTGCAGCAGCAGCTCGAAGTCGGGGGCGTGGTCGGGGAAGAGCGCGATGCCGACCGAGCCGTCGAGGTCGAAGCTCATGCCCTCCAGGCGTACGGGCTCTGTCAGGGCGGCCCGCAGCCTGGCGGCCACCTCCCTGGCGGCGTTGGCGTCCCGGATCGAGGGCAGCAGCACGGCGAACTCGTCGCCGCCGAGCCTGGCCACCACGTCCCCCGGACGCACGGAGTGGGTCAGCCGGTGGGCCACCATCTGCAGCAGGCGGTCGCCCACCGGATGGCCCATCGTGTCGTTGACCTCCTTGAACCGGTCGAGGTCGAGGAGGAACAGCCCGACCCGCTCGTCCTGGCGGGACTCGGCCAGCGCCTCCTCCGTGCTGACGATGAGCATCTTGCGGTTGGGCAGGCCGGTCAGCTCGTCGTGCAGGGCCTGGTGGTCGCGGCGCATGGACAGCGTGGCGGTGAAGTAGACGGCGGCGAGGGGGGCGACGAAGAGGGGCACGAGGCCGGGCGAATGGTCCATCACCACGACGACCAGCGGCGCGAGGCCCAGCAGCGCCGCGTAGACGAGCCCCTGCGGCCCGGCGGTGACCCGCAGCACGCGGACGATCGAGCGCCGCTCGTGCAGGGCGACCGCCCCGGACACGAGCGCGGCCCTGGTGGCGAAGTAGGCGACCCCGGCCAGCGCTATCGCCGGCAGGTCGGCCCCGGTGGGCGTCCACGGCACGGCCGGGCCCGGCACGACGCCGAACAGCCCGAGCACCACGGCAGCGGCGGTGAGCGCGAGGGTGGACTGGGCGACGTTGAACATGACCCGGTGCCACGCCTTGCGCGTCACGACGCCGTTCATGGCGATCGCGACGGCCTGCATGAGCACGGCGGTGGACAGCCCGAAGTGCAGCAGCACCGCGAAGGTGAACATGGTCGACGGGTAGGTGCCGCCGACCGCGGTCGCCGAGGACACCATGACGGGCCGCAGCTCGCCCAGCATCACCAGCACCGCCAGCACCCAGAACAGCGGGGTGCGGGCGAGCTCGGCCAGCGCGGACGGATCCAGCCTGAGCATGGCCACGATCAGCGCGGTGAAGCCGATCACGGTGATGCCCGCGAGGAACGCCCAGAGCGGCGTGCCGACGCGTGGACCGGTGTCACGGGTGTCGGTTGGGTCAGTCATCGGTAACAGAACCCCCATTAGGTCACTATGGGAGGGTACGACCTTCACCCCACTTCGCGAAACCAAGCGCGTACGTTCCGTCACTTCTCCTTTCCGACATATACCCAAAAACCACTACGGGTAGCGCGGCCATCGACAGTCCGTACACGACTGTGATCCCCAGCCCGCCCGGTGCGCATCCGCGGGGCCACCGAACACCAGCCCCGCCGCAAGGGCGGACCGGGCCCGGCTATGTCTCCTCGACGACCGCCACGCGCGCCGCGGCCTCCGGGCCCTCCTTCAGCAGCAGCTCGAACCCCTGCTCGTCGAGGATCGGCACCTTCAGACTGACCGCCTTGTCATACTTCGACCCGGCGTTCTCCCCCGCCACCAGGAACGACGTCTTCTTCGACACCGATCCGGCCACCTTCCCGCCCCGGCTGGTCAGCGCCTCGGACGCGGTGTCGCGGGTGTAGGACTCCAGCGTCCCGGTGACCACGAACGTCAGCCCCTCCAGGATCTGGGGCTCCGTCTTCTCCGGGGCGGGGCCGTCGTCCATCCGCACCCCGGCCCGCCGCCACCGCTCGACGATCTCCCGGTGCCAGTCGACCTCGAACCACTCGCGGATCGTCGCCGCCACCCGCGGCCCGATGCCCTTGACCGAGGCCAGCTCCTCCTCCGAGGCGTTCATGATGGCGTCGATCGACCGCATGGAGTCGGCGAGGTCGCGCGCCGTCGGCGGCCCGACGTGCCGGATCGACAGCGCGACCAGCACCTGGGCGAGCGGCGCCGACTTGGCGCGGGCGAGCTCGTCGACCAGCGTGCGGGCGGCCTGGCTGGGCCCGCCGTCGAGGTTGGAGAACAGGGAGACGACCTTCTGCTCGCCGGTCTCGGGGTCGACCTTGGGCAGGCCGGTGTCCTGGTCGCGGACGACCGACCGGATGGGCATGAGCTGCTCGATCGTCAGGTCGAACAGGTCGGCCTCGGTGCGCAGGACGGGCTCCTGCGGCGGCACCGGCTGGGTGAGCGCGGTCGCGGCCACGTAACCCAGCCCGTCGATGTCGAGCGCGCGCCGGCCGGCCGCGAAGTAGAGGCGCTCGCGGATCTGGGCGGGGCAGCTGCGGGCGTTGGGGCAGCGCAGGTCGGCGTCGCCCTCCTTCTCGTAGGCCAGCTCGGTGCCGCACTCCGGGCAGTGGGTCGGCATGACGAACTCCCGCTCGGAGCCGTCGCGCAACGCCGTGACCGGGCCGACGATCTCGGGGATGACGTCGCCCGCCTTGCGCAGCACCACGGTGTCGCCGACCAGCACGCCCTTCTTGATCACCGTGGCCGCGTTGTGCAGGGTGGCCCGCTCGACGGTCGAGCCCGCGACCACGATGGGCTCCATCACCGCGTACGGCGTGACCCGGCCGGTGCGGCCCACCCCCACCTGGATGTCGAGCAGCTTGGTGTTGACCTCCTCCGGCGGGTACTTGTAGGCGATCGCCCAGCGCGGGGCCCGCGAGGTTGACCCGAGCTCCCGCTGCGTGCGGAAGTCGTCGACCTTGACCACGACCCCGTCGATCTCGTACGCCGGGTCGTGCCGGTGCACCCGGTAGTGCTCGATGAACTCGTCGACCTCGGTGAGGCCGGGCACCACCTTGAACAGGTCGCTGACCGGCAGCCCGAACTCCCGCAGCCGCTCGTAGACCTCCGACTGGGCGCGCGGCACGGCCGAGCCCTCCCAGACGCCGATGCCGTGGACGAGCATGCGCAGCGGGCGCTGGGCGGTGACGCGCGCGTCCTTCTGCCGCAGCGTGCCCGCCGCCGAGTTGCGCGGGTTGGCGAACGGCTGCTTGCCCTGCTCCACGAGCTGCTCGTTGAGCTGCTTGAAGCCCTCGACCGGGATGTAGACCTCGCCGCGCACCTCGACCAGGCTCGGCACGCCCTCGCCCTTGAGCCGGTGGGGCACCCCCTTGATCGTGCGCACGTTGGCCGTGACGTCGTCGCCGACCCGGCCGTCGCCGCGGGTCGCGCCGCGCTCCAGCTTGCCGTCGCGGTAGACGAGCGCGATGGCCAGCCCGTCGATCTTCAGCTCGCACAGGTAGGGACCCGGGTCGCGTTCGGCCAGCCGCTCGACGCGGGCCATCCAGGCGGCCATGTCGGCCTGGTTGAAGGCGTTGTCGAGGCTCTCCATGCGGTTGAGGTGGCTGACCTTGGCGAAGTCGCCCGAGACCGGCGCGCCCACCTTCTGGGTGGGCGAGTCGGGCGTCTGCAGCTCGGGATGGGCCTGCTCCAGCGTCAGCAGCTCGCGAAACCACTCGTCGAACTGCGCGTCGCTGACCGTGGGCTGGTCGAGCACGTAGTAGCGCCAGCGCGCGTCGTCGACCAGCTCGCTCAGCTCCGCATGCCGCTTGAGCGCGGCCACGGGCACGCCCCCGACCTCGGTGTCACGCTCGCTCACGCTGGGTCTCCTTCCACGTCGGACACGCTGAGGAAACGCTACCGCCGGGCTCCGACAGGAACGACTCCCCCGGTCATCCGCCCTGGGCCCAGACGCCTTCCCAGACCGAGCAGTTACCGGTGATCTTCCTTGCCGTGCCCCGGCAGACCCTGCCCTCGATGGAGAGCATGTAGCCGGTCTTGAGCGAGAACTCCAGCGGCTTGGTGCCCGAGCAGTTGCGGTACGTCTTGTGCCCGTCGCCGCCGCCGTCCTTGACCCAGCGCAGTTGCAGCCACGAGCACCCGGTACGGCCGGGGAAGTCGTACAGCCTGCCGCTGACCACGAACCCCGGCCGGTCGAGCAGGACCTTGCCCTTCGCCTTCCCGGCCCGGTCGGCGGAGTAGATGGACCCCCAGCTCCAGATCTCGGGGTTGGCCGAGGCCCCGGCGGGGACGGCGATCGAGGCGGACGCGATCAGCATGGCGGCACCGACGGCCAGAACGCGAGCAATCATGGCAAGGACGCTACTCAGCCGCCTTGCATCCCGCTTGCCGGATCGTCCTTGAGCACCTGGGCGGCCTTTCTGCACGCCGCCAGGGCCGCCCGCGCGTAGCGGGGCGAGGCTCCGGCCAGGCCGCAGGCGGGCGTCAGCGTGACCTTGGCGGCCAGCCCGTCGGGGGCGAACCCGAGCCGCCGCCACAGCTCCACCGCGGGCCTGGCGACCACCCCGGTGTCGGGCAGCGCGACGTCCCGGCCCGGCACGACGCCGAGCAGCAGGCCCGCCCCGGCCTCGAAGAGCTCGCCGAGCCGCTCGTCGTCCCTGCGGCGCAGCAGCGACGCGTCGACCGACACCGCGCGCGCCCCGGCCCGCCGCAGCAGCGCGAAGGGCACCCCGGGCGCGCAGCAGTGGACCACCGCGTCGGGGAACAGCCGCAGCGACTCCTCCACGCGCCACTCCTCGGCCGCCGCCAGCCGCCCGAACCCGGACGCGGTCGGGACCGTGCCCGCCAGCACGCCCGGCAGCCCCGGCTCGTCGAGCTGCAGCACGATCTCGGTGACCCCCGGCAGCCGCCGCCGCACCTCGGCGCAGTGATCGGCGACCCCCTGGGCCAGCGAGGCGACCAGGTCGCGCACGGCGCCCGCGTCGGAGAGCATCTTGTCGCCGAACTTCAGCTCAAGGGCCGCGGCCAGCGTCCACGGCCCGCACACCTGCAGCTTGAGCGGCCCGGCGTAGTCGTGGGCGACCTCCTCCAGCCCGTCGAGGTCGCGGCGCAGGTGATCGACGGCCCGCCGGTGGTCGCGGCCCGGCCGGTCGGCCAGCCGCCACCCGGACGGCTGCACCTCGGCCGGCAGGTCGATCAGCAGCCCGGCCGTCCTGCCGATCATGTCGGCGCCGACCCCTCGGGCCGGCAGCTCTGGCAGATACGGCAGGCCGGGCACCTCGCCGAACACGACACGGATCGCCTCAAGATGATCCTCACCCGGATGTGACCCGACCCCGGTGGCTTCCCACGTAGACATGGGCACAAGCGTAGGCTCTGCCGAATGGAGCTCACCAAACTCACGCACGCCTGCGTACGCCTTGAGAAGAACGGCAAGGTCCTGGTCATCGATCCGGGCACCTTCTCGCAGGAGCCGGTGCTCGACGGGGTCGACGCGGTCCTGATCACCCATCAGCACTTCGACCACTTCGACATCGAGAAGCTGAAGGCCGCTCCCGCCGGGATCGAGGTCTGGACGTGCGAGGGCGTCGCGGCCCAGCTGACCGACGTGCCGGTCAAGGTCCAGGTGGTCCGGCACGGCGACGCCTTCGACGCGGCCGGTTTCCGGGTGAAGGCGTTCGGCGAGTGGCACAGCAAGAACCACCCCGATGCGCCCATCGTGCAGAATGTCGGTTTCATGCTCGACGACGAGGTGTTCTACCCCGGCGACGCGCTCACCTTGCCCGGCGTCGAGGTGCCCACCCTCCTCGCGCCGACCAACGCCCCCTGGATGAAGCTCAGCGAGATGGTCGAGTACCTGCGCACGATGCGCCCGGCCCGCGCGTTCTCCACGCACGACGGCCTGCTCAACGACATCGGCCTGTCGCTGGTGGACACCTATCTGGAGCTGGAGTCGGAGAAGCAGGGCGCCGACATGCGCCGGCTCAAGGTCGGCGAGTCGGTGACGCTCCCCTAGGCGGCCGAGACGATGGTGGCCGAGCCGATGACCGTGTCGCCGGAGTAGAGCACGGCCGCCTGGCCCGCCGCGACGCCGGTGGCCGGGCGGTCGAGGTCGATGCGCAGCCCGCCGCCCGCCTCCTCCTCGAAGCGGCAGCCGTAGACCTCGCCGTGGGCCCTGAGCTGCACGGTCAGGTCGTCGAGGCGGGACGGGCCGTTCCAGACCGGGCGGACGCAGGAGATCGAGGTGACCTCCAGCGCCGAGCGCGGGCCGACCGTGACCGTGTTGGAGACCGGCTCGATCGACAACACGTAGCGCGGCCTGCCGTCGGCGGCCGGACGGTCGATGCGCAGGCCCTTGCGCTGGCCGACGGTGAAGCCGTGGGCGCCCTGGTGGGTGCCCACCACCGCGCCCTCCTGGTCGACGATCGGGCCCTCCTCGGCGCCGAGCCGGCCGGCCAGGAAGCCGCGGGTGTCGCCGTCGGCGATGAAGCAGATGTCGTGGCTGTCGGGCTTGTCGGCGACGGTCAGGCCGCGCCGGGCGGCCTCCTCGCGCACCTCGGCCTTGGTGGAGCCGCCGAGCGGGAAGATCGCGTGGCTGAGCTGCTCACGGGTGAGCACCCCCAGCACGTACGACTGGTCCTTGCCCTGGTCGACGCTCCTGGACAGCACGCCGTCGGACAGCTTGGCGTGGTGGCCGGTGGCGACGGCGTCGAAGCCGAGGGCCAGCGCCCGGTCGAGCACCGCCTCGAACTTGATCTTCTCGTTGCACCGCAGGCACGGGTTGGGGGTGCGGCCCGCGGCGTACTCGGCCACGAAGTCCTCCACCACGTCGCGCTGGAACCGCTCGGCCATGTCCCAGATGTAGAACGGGATGCCGATCACGTCGGCGGCCCGCCGCGCGTCGCGGGAGTCCTCGACCGTGCAGCAGCCCCGCGCGCCCGTGCGGTGGGATTGAGGGTTGGCCGACAGGGCCAGATGCACACCAGTGACGTCGTGACCGGCCTCGGCGATCCGGGCGGCGGCCACGGCGGAATCGACGCCGCCCGACATGGCGGCAAGCACACGCAGTCCCATGACCGTTCCAGCGTACTGTCCGGCGGGGAGTGCGCGGCCATCGGCTCCGTCTGGGAGGATTCAGCGCATGCGACTGTTCGGGCGCAAGGACGAAGAGGAAGAGGCCGGCCGGCCCGGCGACGGCGTGGCCGCGTTCTGGGCGTGGTGGCAGGAGGCCAGGCCACGGCTCGACTCGCTGGTGGCCGCGGGCACGGCCGACGGCGTCGAGGAGCTGGTCGCCCCCGCGGTGGCCGCGATCGACCCCGGCCTGGTCTGGGAGGTGGCGCCCGGCAGGAACGCCGCGCACGCCCTGGTGGTGACCGCGGCCGGCGACGCCGAGCTGCGCTCGCTGGCCCACCGCTGGGCCAGGGCCGCGCCGCCGGCCGACCTGCTGTGGGAGTTCCATCCGTCCCGGCAGGCCAACCCGCAGGCGCTGGAGCTGACGCTCGACGTGGGCGGGTTCGAGTTCGCCCTCGACAAGCTGGTCTTCGGGCTGCGCGTGCCGCGCGACCAGCCGCGCGTCGACGTGGCCGCCCACCATCCGATCTTCAGCGAGCTCGACGAGGAGGCCCGGCTGGAGGCGACGCTGCTCGCCCTCGACCGGCTGCTGGGCGAGGACGACGTCGCCAGGTGGGTGGGCGAGATCACGGCCGCCACGTTCCAGCCGATCGACGCGGTCGCCGCCGTCCACCTGCCCGCCGTGGTCGCCGACCTGGCCTCGGGCTACGAGGGCGAGGAGTGGCTGCAGCTCGAAGGGCGTACCGGCGAGGGCGCGGCGCTGGCGGCCACCGCGCGCTTCCCGCTGCGGCCCGTCGACCACCCGCTGCTCGACCAGCACATCGAGATCACGCTTCCGTACGCCCACCGCGACGACGACGGCCTGCCCGCCGGCGATTCGCTGAAGGCGTTGCGCGACTTCGAGGAGCGCCTGGCCGCCCGCCTGCTCAACCTGCGCGACGACGCCCTGCTGGCCGCGCACCTGAGCGCCGCCGGCCACCGGGTCGTCCACGTCTACGCCGACCCGGCCTCCGACGCGGCGATCCGCGTCGAGGAGCTGGTCGCGGGCTGGGCGGAGGGAGAGCCGCGGGTCGACGTGGGCCACGACCCCGCCTGGGCCGCGGTCTCCCCCTTCCTCAGCTGAGCCCGGCCCTGCGGGCCCGCTCGACGGCCGCGGGCAGCACCTCGATCAGGCGGTCGACGTCGGCGGCGGTCGAGGTGTGGCCCAGGGTGAACCTGAGCGAGCCGCGCGCGGCCGCCGCGTCGGCGCCCATCGCGAGCAGCACGTGCGAGGGCTGCGCCACGCCCGCCGAGCAGGCCGAGCCGGTCGAGCACTCCACGCCCTTGGCGTCGAGCAGCATGAGCAGCGCGTCGCCCTCGCAGCCGGGGAAGGAGAAGTGGGCGTTGCCGGGCAGCCGGCCGGTCGGGTCGCCGTTGAGCACGACGTCGGGGACGGCCTGGCGGACGCGCCGGATGAGCTCGTCGCGCAGCGCCGTCAGGCGGCGGCCCAGGGCCTCCTGCTCCTTCACGGCGGTCCGCACGGCGGCGGCCAGGCCCGCGATGGCGGGCGCGTCGAGCGTGCCGGAGCGCACGTCGCGCTCCTGACCTCCGCCGTGCTGCACCGACACCGGGGTCAGCCCTCTGGTCAGCAGCAGCGCGCCCACGCCCATCGGGCCGCCGACCTTGTGGCCGGTCAGCGTGAGGGCGTCGGCGCCGGAGTCGGCGAACGACACCGGGAGCTGCCCGATCGCCTGCACCGCGTCGGTGTGGAACGGGACGCCGTGGTCGTGGGCGACGGCCGCCAGCACGTGGACCGGCTGGACCGTGCCCACCTCGTTGTTGGCCCACATGACGCTGATCATGGCGACGTCGTCGGGGTCGCGCTCGATGGCGGCGCGCAGCGTGTCGGGATGGACCCGGCCGTGTTCGTCGACGTCGAGCAGCTCGACCTCGGCGCCCTGGCTCTCGGCCAGCCACGCGGCCGGGTCGAGCGCGGCGTGGTGCTCGACGGAGCTGAGCAGGATGCGCCGCCGGGGCCTGCGCGCCCAGTAGAGGCCCTTGATGGCGAGGTTGTCGGCCTCGGTGCCGCCCGAGGTGAACACGACCTCGCTCGGCCGGGCCCCCAGGGCGTCGGCGATGCTCTCGCGGGACTCCTCGACGACCCTGCGCACCTGACGGCCCGCGGCGTGCAGCGATGAGGCGTTGCCGACGCGTTTGAGTTGCTCCGTCATGGCCTCGATCGCTTCGGGCAGCATGGGCGTGGTCGCCGCATGATCAAGATAGGCCGACGGTCGTGTCACCAGATCAGGGTATCTCGTTTGCCACTGTACCGTCCGGACGGTACAGTTGACGCATGCGAAGGGACGAGCTGTTGGACGCGGCGGAAGACCTCCTGTGCGATCAGGGGTCGGCCGCGCTGACGCTCTCCGCCGTCGCCGACCGGGCCGGGGTGAGCAAGGGCGGCCTTCTTTACCACTTCGGCACCAAAGAGGCCCTGATCAAGGGCATGGTCGAACGGCTGATCGAAGAGTTCGACGACCTGATGACCGCGCAGCCGGACGGCACGTACACCGAGCGCTACCTCGGCGCCACGCTGATCGCCGTGCGCTCGGGGCGGCTGCGACGATGGGCGGTCGTGACGGGCGCGTCGGGCAACCTCTTCCTGCTCGCGCCGCTGCGTGAGGCGATGTCGCGATGGCACCGGGAGGCGTTGGACGACGAGCCCGACCCGCTGGCCTCGCAGATCGTGCGGCTGGCGTGCGAAGGGTTGTGGGACGTGGCCAGCCATGACCCGCAGCTCAACTCCGAGGCGGACCTGCGTGCCCTCGAAGCCCGGCTGAGAGCGCTGCTCAAACCCGGCTGAACCGTCTGGCTCCGGTGTGTCGGGAGTCACTGCGGTCCCGGGAATGTGCCAGGGTCACTCGTGGTTCAGGTGTCGGAGCTTCGATCACGGAGCTTTCCGCGGGTCTCCGCGGTTGCCTGTGACGGACCGGAACGGATGGGGGGGTGGTGTCGCGATGACGATCCCGTGCTCCCACGACCCCTGTCCCGCCCGCCTCCCGTCCAGACCGAGCGCCTCGGCGGCGCCCGCCGTCCCCGTCGGACCGGTCCGTACGGGCTGGGCAGGCCGGACGCGCAGGCCCCCGTCAGGCAGACGGTAGGCCGGAGGGCGCGGGCCGAGCGGGAACCGACCGGCCTGGCCGTCAGCCCGGCAGGGCGGACCGCCCGGCCATGACGCGGGCCACGATCGAGCGCCCGGGCCGCTCACCCAGCAGCACGAGCTGACCCCGACGAGCGCCGCCCGGCCCCCGCTCACCGACACCAACCGCCCGGCGCCCACCCGCGCCTCGACCCACCCAAGGCCCTCGAACCGTCTCGACCCCCAAGGACCCGAGGCCGGTCGGCCGCCGACGCCCACACCCGCCCGCCCGTCAACAGCCGAGCCGCTCTGCCCCCGCCCCAGCCGGAGCTGACCGCCGGGTTGGCCCAGGTGCAGGTCTCGCTTGGGGCCGTGCCAGCGGCGTGGGGTTGGTTGGGTTTTTTGTCCCTTCGAGTGTTCATCCCCCCGGATTTTTCTGGGCGCTCCCGCAACGGGAGCGCCTGATTTGTGGCGAAATAACGAGTTTCTGAGAGGTGTGCCTTATGACCCGCGACCTGAGGACGGCCCGCTACGGGGCGATCCTCACCTTCGTCCTCGGCGGCCTGATGGTGGGCACGATGACCGTGCGCATCCCCGCCCTGACCGACAAGCTCGGCCTGTCCGAGTCCACGGTCGGCGCGGTGCTCCTCGCATGGGGCCTCGGGGCCCTCGTGACCATGCAGTCCATGCGACGGATCATGGCCCGCGCGGGCAGCAGGGCGGTTCTGCGGATCGGCGCCCCACTCACCGCGGTCGGCCTGCTGGCCGTCGCCTTCGCCCCGAACCTGCCCCTCCTGGTCGTGGCCGCCACGTTCTTCGGCATGGCCTTCGGCACCGTGGACGTCGCCATGAACGCCCAGGGCTCCACCGTCGAGCAGGCGTACGGCCGCCCGCTGATGAACGGCATGCACGCCGGCTGGTGCGTGGGCGCCATCTCGGCGGGCGCCCTGGGCAGCCTGTCGATCGCCGCCGGCCTGTCGTTCACCGCCAACCTGGCGCTGGTCGCCCTGGTCTCGCTGCCGGTCGCGCTGCTGATCGGCCGTACGTACCTGCCCGAGGCCCCGGTGGCGGAGGCGGCGCGCACGGCCCGGCACAAGATGCCGGCGATCGTCTACCTGCTCGGCGCGATCATGTTCTTCGCCTTCATGGTCGAGGGCGTGGTCGCCGACTGGAACGGCCTGTACATGCGCAACGAGCTCGGGGCGCCCGAGGCGCTGGCCGCGCTCGGCTACCCGGTGTTCGAGGCCGGCATGCTGCTGGCCAGGCTCACCGGCGACCGGCTGCGCTCCCGGTTCGGGGTGCGCGGCATGCTCGGCGTGTCCGGCGTGGCCACGGCCGGGTTCTTCACGGTCGTGCTGATGGCTCCGGCGGCCCTGGTGGCGGTGCTGGCGATGTTCTTCGTCGGGCTCGGCGTGGCGACGATCGCGCCGCTGACGCTGTCCCTGGCGGGCACCGCGACCGACGCCCCCGGACCGGCCATCGCCCAGGCGGGCGCCATGGGCTACGCGGGCCTGCTGCTCGGCCCGGTGGTGATCGGCTTCCTGTCGGACGCCACCTCGCTGCGCGGCGCGCTCGGCATCGCGGTCCTCCTGGGCGTGCTGATCGCCGTGGCGTCGCGGTTCCTGCCCCGGCGGGAGGCGCCGGTGTTCGGAGCCGTCGCCGTGCGGGAGCCGGTGAAGGTCGCCGCGTAGGACATTTGTCATGCCAAGCCTCGTACATCCGTCCATGTCCGATTCATGGAGGAAGTGCGAGGCTTAGGCGGTGTTCAAGCCATATGTCACCGCGGTCGTCCTCGTCGGCACGGCGGTTCCGAGCCTGCTGCAGTTCGCCGTCCCGGGGCTGGAGGCCGCGTGGATGCGCGATCCGGCCGCGATCTCCGGCGGCGAATGGTGGCGGCTGGGGACGGCGCTCGTCGTCCAGGACGGCGGCGTGTTCGGCACCCTGTTCAACCTGGCGTTCCTCGCGGTGCTCGGCTACCTCGCCGAGCGCGCGCTCGGCCCCGGGCGCTGGCTCCTGCTGTACGCCGCGGGCGCGGTCGCGGGCGAGGCCGCCGGCTACCTCATGAACGACCCCGGCGCGGGCAACTCGGTCGCCCTCTGCGGCCTGGCCGGCGGCCTCGCCGTGGCTGCCTCCGACCCCCTGGAACGCTCGCTGGGCACGTTCTACGCGGTCCTCTCGGGGGCCTGGGCCTTGTCGGCGTCCGGCACGGCCGGCGTCGTGCTGATGGTCGTCCTGGCCGGGGGCGGCTTCCAGCTCGTGGCGCACCGCGACCGGATCCCCGCCCCGCTGTTCCCCGCGGTCGCCGCGGTGGCCGCCGTCGTCCTGTGCGCGCTGCTGGACCTGCACGGCTTCGCCCTGCTGGCGGGCGTCCTCGCGGGATGCGCGCTGAAGGCGGCCGGCGCCCGGACCGCGCCCGCCGCGTCGGCCTGAGACGGGGGGGGGGGGGGGGGGGGGGGGGGGGGGGGGGGGGGGGGGGGGGGGGGGGGGGGGGGGGGGGGGGGGGGGGGGCCGGGGGGGGGGGGGGGGGGGCAGTCGTCGGCGAACCAGTCGTAGGGGGCCGAG